>NZ_NWUW01000008.1 GCF_002746455.1 Bacillus fungorum
CACGCCACAGTCGTTAGCATTGTTGGACAGTCATATCGAATTAAGGATCATTTTACCAAAGAGAATGAGTGATTTTGTACATCCTTAAACAAGCGAAAGTGTACATGTTTAGGTTGACATTTACAGCGTAATTTCAGTATTCATGTGATGAGTAAGTAACTATATTCCTACATTAAAGTTATATTGTCCAAGATTTTTTCATATCCCGCTCATCTTATATGTATTAGATAATAACATATAGGGAAGGGATGGGTTGTGAGCCAAAACGTGATTGTGGGTGTTGCCAAAATAGTATATGTGAATTTTTACAAATATACTAAAGTTGAAAGTATCGTAATAGCAGGAAACGAAATTATGGTATCTTATTTTCTTTCATTTTCACATTATAAAATGGGTATAAAAACCGACTTGAAAAAGTCGATTTTTATTTTCTACAATAAGGTGCTTCCAATATTAATTTCTGTTGCATAGATATTATGAAATGAAGAAATTAACAAAATTAATTTTATTTGTCTTAATAGATTTTTGGAAGTTTTTTTAAAAGTATAGTTATCTATTTTACTATTGAACTTCATCAATATATTATGGTTTTTTTCTGAGATGATAGTTAAGAATTTAATTTTTAATAGGTAAAAATTCATAAAAACTAATTATATTAAACTATGTGTATTTGACTATTAAACAGAGAATACTATTTTTTTTTCCAAATGATAAAAGTGACTATGATACAAACCCACGCATTAATAGAAAAAGTACATATACAGTAAAGAGAGTTAAAAAACTCAATTTTTTTTATAAAGGAGACTATAAAATATGAGTGAACAATGCCCCATTAATGTACCATGTCAAGTAGTAGGACAAACTCAAACACCATTAAGTGATGCAGCTGCAACGCCAATTACTACTCCGGGAACACCGATTGTAAAAGTACCAGTTGTATTAGCAGAAAGAACGATTCAAATTGTTGTAGAATCTGATATTTCATTAGATCCTCCAGCAGTTGAAATTAAACGTATCTTAAAAAATGCATTTTTAACACAATGTAAGTTAGTTCCTGTAGCATTTACTCCAGTACCAGGTACAAATTACCGCCGAGTTACAAGAGCAAAATTATTTGTACAAGGATATATTCGTAAAAATATTGAATATGCAAATGACGAGTGTAATGGAGTGCTATATGACCGAGTTGCTAATGTTCCATTTTCTGGTTTTGCTGATTTGACAGCTGCTGATTTTCTATCACAAGCTATAGTAGCTGCTTCCTCAGATACTACTTCTCACTTTATTAATCCTAAAAATGGTGATCTACCACGTTTAGACAAATACTTCTTCGAAAATACAGTTTTTTATAATGAACAACCGTATTGCGAATTAGTCAGCGCTCAATTTTTTGAATTAGACTTTTCACCTTGTCCAACAGACCTAAACGAACCATTTGAGACTCTTCGTGAAAAAATTGTACTAGATCTTACTTTGAAAGTTTTACAAGTACAACAAGTACAAGTATAAAACTAAAAAAGCATTGTCTTTGATAAAAAGACAATGTCTTTTTTATTATTATAAAACATATATAATGATGAAATGGTCACGTACAAAAAGCATGTTTGTTGAATTTCATCAGATGGGGAGATGGTGATGAAAAATCCATGGGTTGGTAAGGAAATATGGAACAAAGTTTATAAAGGGAAAAAGCTGAATGTTCAAAATGATTCACGCGAAATAAGAGAAAAGGAGAAAAGTGAAGAAACAGAGTCGAAAAAAGAAGATAAAGCAATTAAATTAGAGAAAAAGAGTAAAGAAACAGAGTCAAACAAAGAAGATAAAGCAATTAAATTAGAGAAAAAGAGTAAAGAAACAGAGTCAAACAAAGAAGATAAAGCAATTAAATTAGAGAAAAAGAGTAAAGGAACAGAGTCGAAAAAAGAAGATACGGCAATTAAATCAGGAAAAGAACGTAAAGAAACAGAGTTAAAGAAAAAACGTGTAGATTCAAAATCAAAAATAGAGACTTCAGTACGTTTAATAGAAGTGAAAACTCCATTTTCTATTATTTCGGATGTAACTAGTTTTATAAAATTCCCTAACATGAACGTGAAAAATCAAGAAGCATTTGTATTTCGTAATGAAAAAGATGCAAGAGGGCGTGAGCTGGATTCTAAGTTATTAACTACAATGGAACATTATCATGGAGAAATTGATTGTAATTTAGTTTCTTCAAACCTTCATGAAAAGAGAGTACTTTTAGAACTTTCTAATCAAAAAGTAAAAGGGAATATCCAAGAGAGTTCGGTAGGCTCATCTTCATGGGTTCCTATCCACGGTATCATATTAGAGACGGAAGTTGAAGCAGATGTAAATAATTATATAACTGCGAAATTACCAATAGAAATAGGGAGGTATAAAGGTGAAATTAGTTTAATAGAAAAGATTGTTTTTAAAGAAACAGTTATAGAAATAAAAGAAGTATCACAGGAAATTATTGTAACAAACAAAGAATTCTTATTGCCAAAAATAATAAAGAAAGAAAAAAATCCATCTATAATCGAAAAAGGAAGCTTACGTGTAGAAGGCTATATATTTCAGTGTATTGAATTTACATCAGACCAAAGTGAACATCATGATAAGATCTACCAGTTAATGCAAAATATTATATTGGAACTGAACGTCCAATTATTACAAGAACAGGAAGTTCGTGTGCGAATTACATAAATGATGATATCTCTATCAATCAGTTAGGATTTTTTGGAAATTCGTGATAGAGAAACACAAAAAGTGCTAGCAAGTCTGCAAACAAGCTAGCTAACATGTATTGGAAGTGAAATATTGCCGATGAAGTGATTAACTATACGTTAATTAACTAGGTAAAACGTGATAAATCTTTTTTACATGTGGGGAAATACAAGGTGTTAAATCCTAATTTAGAAAACTCACAACTTAAATAGTAAAACATGTTTATCATAAGTATCCAAACACCAGTTATATTTTTTTAGAATAATTGGATGAATAACTTCTTTGGTAGCATCAACTTCAGTAAAGCCATATTTCTTATAAAAGTTTTCTAATTCCTCAAAAGGAAGACGATATACATTTGGTACTTGTAATTTCTTCGCAGTTGCTACTAAAAATGAAACGAGTTCCCCGGCTAATTGTATTCCTCTATATTGAGGGAGAATATAAATTCCACCCATTTCTAAAGTATCTTTATCTATTTGGATTAATATTCCAAAATCTGCATACTCATTGTTATATGTAATGATTGCAATTTTAGCTCTTTTTAAATCACTTCGTACAAATCCTATTGAGTCATATTGATTATTAATTCCATTCTAAATCATTAGATGTAGCCATTTGAATCCTCATATACATTCTCCTTCGGAATACTAGCATTATCTTCATTTATATTGTATGAAATATATTCTAGAGTAGTCACAAAGAAAGTTGTCTTCTTATTAGAAGGCAGCTTTCTTTTATTAGAAAAAGAAGTAGAAGATTAAGTTACTTGTCCAAACAAATTTTTAAAAAATACATAAAATGCTAGTAGTTAGTCAATATTTTCATATTGCTAATTTTTTAGACTAAAAGGGGTGATTTTATGTGTGAATGTGAAGTTTGTAGAAGAAAGAAAAACCGGGATCCATTAAATCGGGATTCAGAATCATTAAATTCTTATTCATTTAGTAAAAATGCAAATTTTTTAGAAGAAGCTATACAAACAGATGAAATTGATCAAGTTTCTGTGGAATATATTGAAATAGTTGATTCAGCAGATGTACAAGTTACTACTACAGATACAAAAGCTGCGCTATCTATCCAAGCAGCATTACAAGCAGCTATTGTGGTTGTAGTAAGTATTTCTATAGCAGATAGTGAAAAGGTAGATAAAATAACACAAGAATTATTTCAAAAATCATCTATTAAACAAATTAATAGACAAAAAACATTTATTAAAAATTCCAGAAACGTAACGGTAACAACTACTGATACAGATATTGCAGTGAATATTCAAATTCTCCTTCAAATTTTATTAGCTTTACTAGTTAAACTAAATATTTTATAAAGTGTCTAACTTGTTTATATTTAGCTATAAGAGTTCACTCTAAGTAAATATTGTTTGTAGTAATAAGTGGTATAAGCTTGGACTTTATATTATGACTAAATTAATATTCAAGATTGATGGGAAAGTAAGGGTGGAAAACTACAAAATAAAAAAGGTGAAATATACCATTTAACAAGGAAAGCTGTCTTCATATTAGAAGCCAGCTTTTTGATTTTATTAGTAAAAAGAAATGAAAATAGAAGATTAAGTTACTTGTCCAAGCAATTTTTATTAAAGTACATATAATGCTGGTAGTTATTTGAAAATTTTATAGAAAATTGATTGGAGTGAATATTGTAAATGGATGATTTAAACAAATTTTCTTCCTTTAAGTTTGATAAAGATCAAAAGAATATAATCATAGACCTTTTACTCTCAGATATTTTTAATAGGCACGGCATAAATGAAGAAAAATTAAAAAATTTATCGCCAGAAAAAAAGCAAAAAATTAAAAGTATTGTTTCTGAAATACAATCACAGGTTAATAATTATTTAGATTGAAAGGGGGTGAACTCATGGGAAAAGCATGCCGTTCAGATGAAAATAAAAAGTGGAGTGCATTAGATTCTTCAAATCCTCATCCTTCTTTTAAAAATGCTAATGTTTCAGAAGTAGCTGCACAAGAAAGTAAAACTTACCAAATTTCTGAAGAATCTATTACAATTGTTGATTCAGCAGATGTAGAAGTTACTACTACAGATACAAAAGCTGCGTTATCTATTCAAGCAGCATTACAAGCAGCTATCGTGGTTATAATAAGTATTTCTATAGCAGATAGTGAAAAAGCTGACCGTGTAGCTCAAGAATTGTTTCAAAAATCATCTGTTAAACAAGTTAATAAACAAGAAACTGTTATTAGAAATTCTAGAAATGTTACAGTTACGACTACGGATACAGACATAGCAGTAAATGTTCAAATTCTTCTCCAAATTTTATTAGCTTTACTAGTAAAATTAAATATTTTATAAAATGTTTAACCTGTTTTTTAATATAGTGATTCTTACAGGTGAATATTCACTGTTTTAATTATAGTACAGGCTATAAATATTAATCATAACTGGACTAATATTTAACATCGCCAAAATAATAATGTCGACAAGCAATGTGCTGGAAAATAAAGTTTGGTTATTTTTAAAAAATTTAAAAGCCGTTTCCTTTATTGGATTTGGCTTTTAAATTTTAAACAGTATAAATTCGAAAAAGATTATAATAAAATAACAATAAAAAAGTGGTTAAAATAGAATGATTTTTATTAACAGTTCAAGTTTTGAAGAATAGTGCATACAATATAAAGTGTTTTCCTTTCTTCATTTAAGTTTTGCGTATATAATTTAAAAGTACTATTTTTATTTTATATTTTTTATATTTATAACAGAATAGAGGTTTAAAAATGGGTGTTAAAATCATAACGGATAGTGCGGCGGATTTACCGGTAGAATTGCTGCAAGCATATGATATTGATTTAATTCCACTCCGTGTATATGATGAAGCAGAAACAGAATATTTAGATGGAGTAACATTAGAGTCAGTTACATTATTGCAAAAAATGAGAGAAGGCGCAGTTTATAGAACGTCATTACCTTCACTTGAAACTTTTCAAGAAAAATTTGTTTCTTATGCAAAAGAAGGTAATCCTTGTATATATTTAGCTTTTTCATCTGAACTGTCTGGTACATATCAATCGTCAGTTGTTATTAAAGAGGAAGTAAAAGAAACATATGCTGATTTAGATTTAGAAATTATCGATACAAAATGTGCTTCGCTTGGCCAAGGGCTTGTCGTATTAGAAGCTGCTAAAATGGCGAAAGACGGCGCATCAAAAGAAGATATTTTAAAACGTGTTGATTTTCTAATGAACCATATGGAACATATCTTTACTGTAGCTGACTTACAGTATCTAGTTAGAGGCGGGCGCTTAAGTAAAGTAGCAGGTTTTATCGGTGGTTTATTAAACATTAAGCCGATTTTGAACGTGGAAGAAGGAAAACTTGTACCACTTGAAAAAGTACGAGGGAAAAAGAAAGTACTTGGCCGAATTGTAGATATTATGGAAGAACGCGGAAAAGAGCTTAAAGGTCAAACAATCGGTATGACTCACGGTGACGACTTAGAAACAGCTGAAGCATTAAAAGCATTAATTACGGAAAGATTTGGCTGCGAAGTATTTATTGTAAATACAATTGGTGCAGCAATCGGAGCACATACAGGACCTGGCGTTATAACGTTATTTTTCTTAAATGAAGTAGAGTAAAGGATTGATCATTTGATCAATCCTTTTTTAATATTATTCTATAATTACTGATCGATATGGTATTGGTGAAGATAAAATCATAGAAGTTTTGACTGTACCAAATTGTATAACGATATCAATTAATTCCTCTAATTCCTTCATAGAGTGAACTGCTACTTTTAAGTAATAGCTACTTTCACCTGTTACTCGGTGACATTCGAGTATTCTATGTTCTTCGTATATTTTCTCCTCAAATTTTTTGCATGGAATTTTTAAATTTTCGATTCTTAAAAATGCTTGAAGTGATTTTCCAATGACATCTAGTGATATCCGAGCTGTATACTTTTCAATTATCCCTGCATCTTGTAACCTTTTTAGTCTTTCTGTGACACTAGGACGGCTGAGGTGTAGATGCTCAGTCATTTCTGTAATTGTCATTCTGGCATCCTCTTGTAATAATAGGGTTATTTTCTTATCGATTTCATCCATGAATTATGCTCCTTTACAAATGTGAAAGTAAAATTCTGAAATAAATACATAATATAAAATCTAATGCTAGATTACATGCACTTTTGAATGTTGAATAGACTGATAACTTTCTATAATTAAAATATAAATGGAGGTGCATGTAATGTCTAATCATTTTAATAAAACAATTTCAGTTAAAAAGGGAACAGCTTTATACGTCGGAGCGGTTTTAGGATCAGGAATACTTATATTACCTGGTATGACAGCAAGTGTAGCAGAAGGGAATGCCATTGTTTCTTGGCTTGTTATGATTTCACTTAGTATTCCACTTGCATTCACATTTGCTTTTTTATCAATTGAGCATCCAAGTGCAGGTGGAATTGCTACTTTTTCAGAAAAAGCTTTTGGCAAAAATATAGGTGCCATTATAGGTTGGTCTTTTTTTATAGCGGGTAGCGTTGGACAAATCGTTGTATCATTGACCGGTGGCATGTATATAGTGAAAGTATTTGCTTTACCATCATATTTTTCATACGTTATAGCGCTAATTATTTTAAGTATTTCAATTGGCTTCAATTTATACGGGTCAAAAATGAGTGGATTGTTTCAAGTATGTATAGGTGTATTAACTTCCTTTATTTTAATCGTAACAATTATAAGTTCACTACCTTATATTGAAGTGAAACATATAAATATACATATTTCTATGCTAGAAATAAATCCAATTTTAGATGCATCATTATTAATTTTTTGGTCGTTTTTTGGGTGGGAAGCTATTGCAAGTTTAGCTCCAGAATTTAATACACCTAGGAAAAGAAATATTATTTTGTCTACAGGATTTGCAATTGTTATTATTGGATTTTTATATATTGGTATTGCATTATCAGTAATTGGAACGAAATCCTATCATATAAACGCTGATAATACTACAGCTTTAGTGCTTGTAATCAAGCAAACTTTAGGCGAACAATTTGCATGGATAATTGGATTTGTAGCTTTTATTATTTGTTTAGGGACAACAAATGCATTTATCGCAAGTATGGGCCGTTTAGGTTATTCATTAGGGCAGGAAGAAGTTGCACCACGTTATTTAGCACATATTAATAAAAAAAGAGAAACGCCAACAAATGCAATAAAAGTTGTAGGGTGTATTGCAATTATAGGTTTGCTAATAAGTTTCGTTTTTCAAATCAGTATAGATAACATCGTATTAATACCAAACTCATTAGGAATTATTACATACCTAGTCGGTACTGCGGCCGGAATGAAATTAATAAAGAATAAGTTAGGTAAAAATTTTTCTATAGTAGCTTTTACATATTGCATAGCGGTTTATCCTTTTATTGGGGGAGTAATACTTATTCCAGTAGCCATATCATTTCTATGTTTATGCTATTTGCGTTTCAGTAGCAGAAGCAAGAAGTATAAATGAGAATGCATTTATAGAAATCTAAAAATTAAAATATATTAAAATTTTGTCGTTTCATATATAATTGTGTAGGGAGAAATATCTGTAACTATTTGTAAAAACAGGAGGCAGCTATAAAAATGCATGAAATTGCTAAGTGGGATTTAGATCGATTGTATTCGAATGAGGATATTCTAATTCCAATATTGGAGTTAAAAGAACAATATTTTGTAACAAAAGATATAGATATTCTTTCAAAACTTATACAAGCTATTGAAAAAGCAGAATACTATTTGTACTGTCGATCGGCTGAAGAAAGTGTTTCATCTGACAATACTATATTGACTGTGAAAGTAAAGGAACTAAAAAGTGAAGTACAGCAAATAACAAAACAAAGTGAAGTGGAAACTTCCGATAATATTAATACTAGGTTAATAAAAGATGAACTAAGTGCATGGGAAAATATGTACATACAATTAAGAAATAAGATAGAAATAGAGTACAATAATAAGCAATTATCATTTGGACAAGCAAATAATATTGCAATGAATAGTGATAATGAAAAGGAAAGACTAGAAGTATTCGAGTTATTAACAAGTGCTTTACATAAGGAAAAAGAAATCTTTGCTACTGTATTAAACCAAATAGGAAGATTGCGTAATACAAAGAGTAATGCAAAAGAAGATAGAGAGATTTTAGTAGGGTCACTTCATGCGAATGGTATTTCAGAAACTGTATTATTACAAATGTGGAATGCGACAGAAGAAAATCTTGATAAATTAGTAAGTGTTTTAAACGTGTATAAGAAAGGGAAAGCATCGATTACATGGCATGAACTTATGACAGTAAACGAAAATAATGAAGTTATTATTCCCTTTTCAATAGCAGTACAAAACGTTTTTGATGCATTTAAGAATATAGATGAAGAATTAGCAGAATTTGCACGGGATGCAATAGTAAATGGATGGGTAGATGCGGAGCCAAGGGACAGTAAACCACCAGGTGGGTTTTGCGCTCCTTTTTTCAGTGAGAAAGAATCGCGAATCTCTATGTGTTATGACGGGAGTATCGATAGTGTAAGAGTACTTGCCCACGAACTAGGACATGCTTGGCATTTTTATAATATGAGTTTTGAACAAGCTACTTCTTTTTTAGATGATTATTTGCCAATGAGTACGGCTGAATCAGCGTCTATTTTCTTTGAAACCGTGCTAATAAATTATCTAATTCAAACAACAGATAGTATAGATATGAAAAAGTCATTGCTTAGTTGGAAAATAAGAAACAGTTTTAATTATGTAATGGCAATTCGAGCATCGTTTGAATTTGAGAAGAATTTTTATGAAAAGTGTAAAGAAGGTTCTTTAAGTGCTGATGAAATTGAGAAGTTATCTATAGCAGCGCAAGAAAAAGCATATGGGAATGCATTATTAGAATATCAGCCGTTTGTTTGGATGAAATATGTTCAGTTTTATATAGCAGATATTCCTTTTTATAATTATCCATACACATTTGGTTATTTAGCTAGTTTTAGTTTATTAGAGATGGCTCAAGAAACTAAAAGTACATTTCATTCGAAATATAAAGAGTTTTTACGAGAAACAGGAAAAGCTCCAGTGAAAGAGCTTATGAAAAAATATTTTGAAATAGATATAACAAGCTATGAATTTTGGGATAAAGCTTTTAAACAAATTTCTAAAGATATCGATGAATATTTGCAACTTACGTAAGGGGAGAGTATAGTGGATTACCAGCTTATAAAAGGAATACCTTTTTCAACTTTAGAGTCTGCAAAAGCTATAAGTTTATTAAAAGGTTGGCTACATGAACAACAAGAGAAACCAAGGTTTGTAGTAACTGCAAATCCTGAAATTGTTATGTCTGCAAAGGAAAACACAGAAAAATCAAAGCAGTTTAAAAAGATGTTACTATCTGCGGATTTAATAACAGCGGATGGGATTGGCGTCATAATTGGCTCGAAAATATTGAAGGGAACTTTGAAAGAACGTGTTACTGGGGCAGATATTACTCACGATTTAATAAAATATTGTAATGACAATGGATACCGTGTCTTTCTTTTTGGAGCCGCACCAGAAAGTAATAAAAAGGCATTATTAAAATTAAATGAGCAGTTCCCAGGAGCACAGTTTAAAGGACAGCATGGATTTGTAAATGTTGAAGAAATAGAAGAAGTAAAAATAAAAATCAAGCAATTCAAGCCGCACTTATTGCTAGTAGGACTAGGATCACCAAAACAAGAAGAATTCATCTATGAAAACATACAAACATTAAACGTTCCGCTATCTATTGGTATTGGAGGAATGATTGATATAATATCTGGTACTGTAAAAAGAGCACCGAAAATTATGAGGGATACTGGAACCGAATGGCTGTATAGGTTACTCTCACAGCCGAAACGGTTAAAGAGACAATTTGTACTTCCGAAATTTTTATTTTCGGTTATGTCTGAAAGAATTAAAGGGAGTAATTAATAAAGGGGACTATATACATGAACAAAATCGGCATTATCGGAGCAATGCAAATTGAAATAGACTTACTTTTAGAAAAACTAGTTATAAAAGAAGAACAAATAATTGCGGGAATACCTTTTTACGTTGGAGAATTCATGGGAACAGAAGTAATTATTACACGTTCTGGTGTAGGGAAAGTAAATGCAGCTGCATGTACGCAAACGTTAATTCATAAATTTGATGTAGATGCTATCATCAATACGGGTATTGCTGGCGGGTTACACCCGGATGTAAAAGTTGGCGATGTAGTTATTTCAACGAATGTTACCCATCATGATGTAAGTAAAACTCAAATGAAAAACTTATTCCCGTTCCAAGAAGAATTTAATGCAAGTAAGGAATTAATAGAGTTAGCACGTAAAGCAAGCAATAGTAGTAGTAGTTTACATATGGAGGTTCATGAAGGAAGAATTGTCAGCGGTGAATGTTTTGTTGAAGATTCAAAACTAAAAGCGAAGTTAATAGAAGAATATGCACCGCATTGTACAGAAATGGAAGGTGCAGCAATTGGACATGTTGCCCACATAAATGAAGTCCCTTTTCTCGTTATACGATGTATTTCTGACAGTGCAGACGATGAAGCTCAAGTTTCCTATGATGACTTCGCAAAAACGGCAGCGAATTATTGTTCAGAAATTATCGTTGAGATGCTGAAAAATATATCGAGTAAAACTTATAGTTCAAAAGGAGAAGATGAAATGTTACAAGCATTAATTTTTGATATGGACGGAACGTTATTTCAAACAGATAAAATTTTAGAATTATCGTTAGATGATACTTTTGAACATTTAAGATCATTACAATTATGGGATACGGTAACACCTATTGAAAAATACCGTGAAATCATGGGTGTGCCTTTACCGAAAGTTTGGGAAACTTTATTACCGAATCATTCTATTGAAGTAAGAGAACAAACTGATGCATATTTTTTAGAAAGATTAATTGAAAACATTAAGAGTGGAAAAGGTGCTTTATATCCGAACGTAAAAGAAATTTTTGCATATATAAAAGAAAATAATTGTTCAATTTATATTGCAAGTAATGGTTTAACTGAATACTTAAGAGCAATCGTATCTTATTACGCTTTAGACCAATGGGTTACTCAAACATTTAGTATTGAACAAATAAACTCGCTTAATAAAAGCGACTTAGTAAAAAGTATTTTGAACAAATATGATATAAAAGAAGCAGCGGTAGTCGGGGATCGTTTATCTGATATAAACGCAGCTAAAGATAATGGTTTGATTGCAGTTGGTTGCAATTTTGATTTTGCACAAGAAGATGAGCTTGCTCAGGCGGATATAGTAATAGATGATTTACTGGAGCTGAAGGGGATATTACCTGTTTTGCAGAAATAATAAAGGTATTTAATTTATAATAAAATCATTTAAAAAAATAATATAATTTTTTAAAAATCCTTCTCCTATTAATGAAGCAGATTAGTTCAATAAAGTACCAAAAAAGAACTTGTAGCTTCTGAAGAAGTGGGATAAAAGAAAGATTATAAATTCAAAATAGCCTCTGTTATATAGAGGTATAGAGATTATAATTCATTTGTGATGAATTAGTAATAGTTTGATTTGTTTAAAAACTGAGTAGAGGATTATAAAGTGTGCAGTTTTGCCAATTCCTATATGTCTTATTTCACGGAGTAAAATATGCTTAAAGATAATGTTAAAATTAGTAATATTCCTACAGTTTTATGGGGAGATAAGAGTGAAAAAGTTTTTATTGCAGTACATGGAAATATGTCAAATAAGGAAGATGCAGTTATTCAAATACTAGCTGAAGAAGCTAATCAAAAAGGTTATCAAGTATTAAGCTTTGATTTACCTGAGCATGGAGAAAGAACAAATGATAATACACCTTGCAAAGTACAGGTTTGTGTTAGTGAATTATCTATAATTATGAATTACGCAAAAGAACATTGGAAACAAGTAAGTGTGTTTGCATGTAGTATTGGAGCTTATTTTAGCCTTTTAGCCTATCAAAATGATGTGATAGAAAAGGCATTATTTTTATCACCAGTAGTTAATATGGAACGAATTATTGAAAATATGATGAAATGGTTTAATGTAACACCGGAGCTTTTGCAAAAAGAAAGGACTATAGAGACACCAATTGGCCAAAAGTTATATTGGGATTATTTATGCTATGTAAAAGAACATCCTATTAATACATGGAATATAGATACATATATTATGTATGGAGCCAAGGATGAACTGTGTGAATTTGAAATTATTAACGATTTTACAAAAAAACATCGTTGTGAATTAGAAGTCGTGGAGACAGCGAAACATTACTTTCATACTGAGGAACAGTTAAAAATATTTGAACAGTGGTTACACAAGCATATCGATTAAGAAATTATAATTTATCTTGAACCTATTAGAGAAGAATGGTGAATATATAAACTGATATTATATTTAAGAGACATTATAAAAGTATTCACTTAAACAAACAGGTGCTTTAGTTCAATAAGAATTTTTGTCACAATTTAGTACAAAATATCGTTCTGGGGTACTATAGAATTTTAGCTTAATGGGCATTGGGAGGTTACCCTGATAGAGCTATTTTTCCTTTTATGCAGGGAAACAAGCATTATTTTCGAATATGTAGTTAGTAAGGTTACGTAAAGGAGGAGAAATTGAAATGAATCCATATGATTTAAAAATAAAAGAATATTTAAATGAAACTAAGATTAATGCGCAACATTTAATTTTGAACGAATCTTGTCATTCTGTGGAGGAAGCAGCTAAAGCTGTTAATGCGTATAAAGAAGAATTTGTAAAAAATATTTGTATGATGGATCAGAATGGGAATTTAATTGTAGCAATTGTAAAAGGGGAAGATCGTGCTAGTACATCTAGAGTAAGTAAAGCATTAAATATTGCGCGACCACGGTTAGCAACGGAAAATGAGGTATTAGAAGGAACAGGTTATCCAGCAGGAGGTGTCCCTTCCTTTGGGTATCGAGCTGAATTTTTAATTGATCCTAGAGTAACAGAATTGACTTATGTATTTACTGGAGGAGGGTCACCTAATTCTTTAGTGAAAATAACAGTTGAAGATTTATTAAAAGTGAATAAGGGACTAGTTGTACGAATAAGAAAATAAATACAGCAAGATAATAACATGAAATCAGTAGCGTGTATTTCATTAAAAACACTTTCATTTCTATGGAAACAACTTTATTATCACTTCACACCATGCCCATCAAGTTAAAGAGAAATTGTATCTATAAAACGAAAAAAACAGTATTCTTTCTGTAGAATCATAGGAAAGCATGACGTTTTTTATGATTCTTTCGATTCAAGATGTATTAATATTATTTTAGTTATCATAAAATATAGGTTTGCGAAGTATTTTTTATCAAACTTTATTTAAAAGCTACATTAAGTTTTAAGGTAGAAGGACTGTCCTTCTACCTTTTTGTTCAGTTATTTTGTATCAATAATTTTTAATATATTTAGAGTCGTTTATTCGGTAAATAAATAACAACAATAAAAATGAAGAGAAAATAGTGGGTGAAGGACTAAATAATAAAATGAATATGTAATTCCGGTGATGGACGATACTAAACGGAATCATTAAACTTGTTAAATAGAAAAGAGGAATAATATGGATAAACAATATAGTAATCAGAATAGGGGTGAAAAACTGACCGAGAGAATGATGACTACGCCAGTAGTATGGCCAGGTGACAAGAAGGCATTTTTCACGATATGTTTTTCTTATTCCCCTTTTCAAGGTGAGGGGCAAAAACACCCTATATCTTTTAGGATAAAAAGAATGTCTTTATTATGGTGACCTCTGCAAATGGATTTGTGAAGAAAGAAGTATATAAAGGATCTAGTCACTATAAGGTAGTATAGAAATAGCTATCCAAACAATATTTTTGGAAGCTATTTTGATCATCATGGGCTGCTATATTTGAAAAATACAAATACAATTTCATTTACCGAATTATTATTACAAAAAAAACTCAGCTCCAAAAAATAAGCTTATGAGATCACTGTTTTCTAGTCAATTAGGTTTTAACTTTCATTTGTTTCAATAATACCCTCGGATCACCTTTTACATAATAAAAATGCGGATTATTTTCATCATCATAAAGCATAATATAAGGTTTTTCGTTAAGCGGGAGAAGAATAAGTACTTCATCAATTGTTGTATGCAACCATTTATTGGTAATAGAAACTGGTTTAGATAAAGGGATTTTTATCATGTGACCATCTTTTGGGACGACGTTTAAGTTTTTGAATGGACCAGTAATGGATTTAGCGTATTGAACAGCTTCTTTTTGAATAGCTGGATCTAAAGATTGTTTTTGAACGACCATTTCTTTTTGACAATCAAATACTTCAATTTGTTGATTTGTATTTGCGAACGCATTTGTTGATAATAAGAAACAAAGAAGAGTAATGACCCCGATTTTTTTAATCATAATACAACACCTCGCCTTTACTATACCCTTAAAAGGTTTAAATATTTTTCTGTCACATTTATGTAACAAAGAAATTGTATAATACAATTGGTTTTTGTTTAAAAGCAATGGAGGATAATGTATGAAAGTATTAATCGCAGATGATGAACAAGATATGTTAAGGATTTTAAAAGCTTATTTTGAGAAAGAAAGCTTCGAAGTTTTATTAGCGAAAGACGGAGAAGAAGCACTTCAAATTTTTTATAATGAGAAAATAGATTTAGCTATTTTAGATTGGATGATGCCAGTATGTAATGGTATTACTGTCTGTCAGGAAATGAAAAAGAATTCGAGCATAAAAGTATTAATGCTTACGGCGAAAAGCGAAAGTGAAGATGAATTAGCAGCGCTTCAAAGCGGGGCAGATGAGTACGTAAAAAAACCATTTCATCCTGGGGTATTAATAACTAGAGCGAAAAAGCTTATACAGCATGATGATGTCATTCAAGTTCAAGATTTGAAAATAGATTTTACTAAAAATAAAGTTTATAAAAATGACAAAGAGTTAGATATTACAAAAACAGAGCTAGAATTAATAAAGTGTTTTTTAAATCATAAAGGCATGATTTTAACTCGTAAAAAATTGTTAGATATCGTATGGGGGTTTGACTATTTTGGAGAAGAGCGAACGGTTGATACACATGTTAGAAGATTACGTAAAAAAGTAGGAGAAAATATTATAAAGACGCACCGCGGGCTAGGATATAGTTTGGAGGAACAGAGTGAATAAACTTGGAAAAAAGCTATTTCTCAGCATTTCTTTAACTGTTGTTCTTATTTTTACGATATCTTTATTATTAATTAACTATCTTTTACCGAAATATAATATTTACAAAACGCGAGAAAGCTTAGAAGGTATTACAGCGCAAATTCAGTCCATACCGAGCGAACAATTGGACGAAGCAATTACGAGCATTGAAAATAAAGGGAATGTTACGATTGCGTATACATCAATTAACAATTCAGAAGATCATATTAATGATGAGTTACGTATGCAACTTACAAAAAAGAGAGTGGCCCTTAATAAACTTTGGATTACAAAAGAAGAAATAATGAAAGTAAAGAACTTCGGACAATCGAATAAAATATATGATCAAGAGAAAATCAAATCTAGTTTTTTTGTGAAATACATTGCGAAAGACGATATGTTGATTTTAGTTGGGGTTTCTATCGCGCATTCTAATGAAATAATAAAAACGTTAAACTCATTTTATTTATTCATTTTAGGTATTACGATTTTTCTCATTATCGTACTTGTATGGATATTGTCCCAAACAATCACGAGACCATTGAAAGAATTAAGTGATGTTGCAGAAGATATTTCACGTTTGAAATTTGAACGAGCGAAAGTGAAAACAAATGATGAAATTGGAGACTTAGCTAATAGTATTAATATCATGAGTGAAAAACTACATGAAGCGCATCAAGATTTAACAAATCGAAATGAACATTTAAAACGATTTATGGGTGATGTGACGCATGAATTAAAAACTCCAATCGCGTTAGTGAAAGCATATTCTATGGGAATAAAAGATGGTCTAGACGATGGTTCATACATAGATACAATCACTAAGCAGACAGATCACATATCAAACTTAATTGAAGAGTTATTACGATTTTCTAAACTAGAAAGAGATATTTTACAAAAAGAGGAATTTCCTATTGTATCACTAATCCAAAGTATATTAGATAAACATAAGATTGAACTTGACTCGAAAGGAATCAATTTACAAGTGAACTATAATGTTGGTAATGCAATTATTTATGCGGATGTAAATAAAATGAGAATGGTGTTTCAAAATTTAATATCTAATGCGATAAAATATACAGCAAATCAAAATATAAAAATTACTTTAGAAGATCGAAATGAAAGTGTATATTTTCAAATTCAAAATGGTATGAATGCTGAGCAAATGAAAGATATCGATAAAATTTGGGAACCTTTTTACGTCTTAGAATCTTCTCGTAGTAAAGACCATTCAGGTACAGGACTAGGCTTAGCGATCGTGAAAAGTATTTTAGAAAGGCATGGTTTTGACTATGGCGTATCTACTATAGAGGGAGAAATACGGTTTTATATTAATATGAAGAATGACTAATTCAATGCTTTACTTGTTGATTACGGAGGAACGAAGCCGGAAATTGTAACGCGAGGCTGGATGGATCCACAAAACTTAAAGAGTATAGAAAATTCAACAGCGATTCAACCGGGCAAAGAATATACATTTACATGGGACATGCAGCCAGATGATTATGTATTTAAAGCGGGGCATCAAATTGGGGTCGTTTTAATTGCTAGTGACTATGATTATACAATTAGACCGAAGGCGGGCACGAAGCTTACAGTAAAGTTAAGTTAAGTGAAGTGGCATTGCCAATCGTAAAATAAATAGTTATGAATAAAGAGCTTACCGCATAGTAAGCTCTTTACATTTTGAAAGGGGAGTTTATTATGAATTTCAATTGGTAGATATAAAAATGCTTACAACAAATAAAAAATTGCATTTATGATCAATAGGCCACTAAATGTAAGCACAGCAAACCTCCAGCGAATCCGCCCTTCGTAAAAAAAGTCTGAATTTTCATTTTCTATATTTTCATTTCTAAGAAAATATTATACAATATAATTATATTCTATGGAAAGCGAGTGATATATTATGACAGTCAGCTCTTTCGAACTTTCATTAAAAGTAAAGGTACAGGAAGATTAATTGAATGAAAATCTTCCGTACGTAAAAAACGGAGGAGAAAATAAATGTTTAGTTTTTATAGCACACTTTGCACGGAACTTTATGATTACACAAAGCCTGTCGGTTATTCTTTAAATGGTGATATTGAGTATTACCAAGAACGTTTAAAAAATTGTAGAGGAAGAATTCTCGAAGCAGCGGTAGGTTCAGGGCGTGTCATCATTCCGCTTCTAGAGGCTGGTTTTAAAGTGGAGGGGATAGATTATTCAACTGAAATGCTAGATTCTTGTCGTATACGCTGCAAAGAGAGAGGATTACATCCTAATTTATATGAAGGAAGCTTACAACAATTTTCACTTCCTCATAAATATGAGGCAATTATCATTCCTACTGGATCTTTTTGTTTAATTGAAAATCGTGTGGATTCTATAAGCGCATTGAAATGTTTTTATGAACACCTTAATCCAGGCGGACGATTAATCGTAGATATTATGCTTCCGAATGACTGGAAGACTGGGGAGATTCATACATCGACTTTTTCTTTGCCAAATGGAGACGGGATTACATTAGAAAATAAATCAATTGAAATAAATTGGCTGAACCAAGTTACTCTATCATATTTAAAATATGAAAAATGGAGTAAAGGCCAATTAGTACAAACAGAACTGCAACGCTTTGCAATGCGCTGGTATGGAATAGAAGAGTTTAAACTTCTGCTAGAAAGTATTGGTTTCTCTAGCATTACTTGTTCTGCTGACTATGTTTATGAAAAAGAACCATCAAATGCAAATCAAATGTTTACTTTTGAAGCTGTGCGAAAAGAAAAATAAAGAACTATCTAAGGAAACAAGGCGATCGATATTGTATCGATCGCCTTGTTTCCTTTGTATATTACTTACATGTTATTACTTTTTCATTGTCCAAGCATCCTTCTACTAATTACATATACTATTTATATTAAAGACAGTCATTATTTTAAATAGAACTGTTATTTTTCTATAAATGATATTTTAGAGAAGCAGGTGGATAAATTCGGAAAACGACGAACAAGGAAGAATTGAAAATCAAGTGTATTCAAATCGGATAGTAAGATCAGAATTTGATGCGAATTGGGAAACATGTATATCAAAAAGCGGTTATGTAATTTATGTAGCAATAAGTAATAGTATTTCTTGCAGATGGTTCAAGCAAGTTATTAATTTTCGAAAAAGGTGGTAAAGTAGTAGTAGGCGGAGGTGGAACAAGTCATTACAGTAAGCCGCATATTGCAAGAAATATTTAAGGTAGAACATGTTAATTGAGAAGAAACTGGAAAACGGTTAGTTATTCATGTTTAGAGCATGATAGACAAACCGTTTTTATTTGTTTAAACCATTTTAGAAAAAATTGATTTATTACAAATACTTTTGGAGGACCAGTGAATTCTGTAGGGAATTGTATAGATCAGAATTTGAAATAAAATGTAGGTTTTGAAGAATCCTATAAGCAATATAAAAAAGCATTTCCTATTTCGGGAAATGCTTTTTCTATGTTATAGTATAATAGTGTTTTAAAACGATGTTATTTTAATATACTGCAAATTTTGTTGTGTATTATTTTTATATTAAATTAGTTGTGCAAGTATTTTTTTATATAAGGAGTAATAAATAGAGAAATGAAAAATATAGACTTTATACTAGAAAGTGATGAGACATTAAAACCGTCTGAACGATTAGTACTATTATTATTAGAGAAGCATAGAATGTTATATACGAACGATCTATTAGCATTATCTAATTTATCATATAAAACATTAACGGATTCATTAACGGCGCTTGTTTTAAAATCATATGTGTTAAAGGAAACAGGCAAGGGAAGAAGACAGAATTGTTATAGATTAGTATGATAAGACTGCTGATTTTAGAGGGTTCATATCAATACTTTTCAAATGTAAGGAAAAAATGCGTTTTTATTTTTAATTGAAAATACACATCGCAAGGCGCACTTGTATATTTGAATTTCATTTTTATTAATGTAATTCTATCAGTATTGAAAATAGAAAAATAAAATAAACTGCATAAAAAAGAAATAAAAAAACAATCCGTTTTTAAAACGGATTGTTTTTTTATTGGAATAATATTATTTGATGGGTGGAAAACAGGAATGATTATTCTACTTCACTTGTATACTTTTCAGGTAATAATTCCATTACGTTACATTTTACAAGTTCACCATTATAAGAAAGTATAACATTCGTATTTTTTCCGTAATCACTTATTAATTCTCGACACATACCACATGGAGCAACAACCCAACATTTTTCTATATCTTCATGAGGGTGTGGGTGAGCAACTGCTACAATGGTATCAAATTCATGATCGCCTTCTGAAATAGATTTTCCAATCGCCATAGCTTCACCACACACTGTTATTCTTCCAACATTCGCTTCAACATGCACTGCTGCATAAATATTACCTGTTTTAGTTCTTACAGCTGAACCGATATGATGACGACCATATTTATAGTTTTTTTCAATTACTTTTTCAGCAGCTGTAATTAAATCATAGTCTTCATTATTTAAAGGAATTACTTGTAACATGATTTCTCCTCCATATTAAACATGATTAATGCTATTTTAATAGAAAATTTTAATATTTAAAATGAAAGATAAGGTTTGAATAGATAATATTATTATGTAAACTATAATTGACAGGAATATATAATAATCAATAGAACATATAGAAGAGTGTAATTAAATATTCTGAATGATGGGAGATTATTATGGAGATTTTACAATCAATAACACAAGCTGTTATAAGCGGTAATAAGGAAAAAGTGGTGGAGTTTATAAAGACGAATCCAAGTGCAGTTAATGAATTTAGTGAAGAGGGTTGGACACTTCTTCATTTAGCGGCTTATTTTGGACAAAAAGAGATAGCAAGGTTTCTTATAGAAAGTGGTGCAGATATACATATTAGAGCAAAAAACGAGAATAAAAATACACCTTTGCAAGCGGCAATAGCGAATAAGCAAAGTGAACTTGTTGCTTTCTTAATTGAAAAAGGTTCAGATGTAAATGTTATACAAAGTGGTGGTTGGACAGGACTCCACGAAGCAGCATTATTAGGACATGAAGAAATAGTTATGCTACTTCTTGAAAATGGAGCTAATAAAATGATTAAGAAAAATGATGGGAAAACAGCCTATGATATTGCATTAGAAAAAGGATATACTCACCTTTTACATCATTTAAGACAGGAAGTGAACGTATGATAAATAAATGGAGTGTAGGTATATTTTTATTTAATGAGGTAGAAGTGTTAGATTTTGCAGGGCCATTTGAAGTTTTTTCTGTAACCGAAGCGTATGAAGAAAAGCCATTTACTGTCTATACAGTTAGTCAAAATGGAGAAATGATTACAGCAAGAAACGGATTAAAGGTAAAGCCGGATTATAGCATTGAAGATTTACCACCAATTGATATTTTACTTATTCCAGGTGGTAAAGGCGTTCGGGAAAATGAAGTGGAAAATGATATTATAATAAATTGGGTTCGTCAGCAAATGAAAGAAGTAAAACTAATGACTTCAGTTTGTACTGGAGCATTATTACTCGCGAAAGCTGGTTTACTGGAAGGGTTAAAAGCAACAACACATTGGGCTAGTATTCAAACTTTCAAAAAAGATTTTCCAAATGTAAAAGTAATGGAGAATGTGAAATTTGTAGATGAAGGACACATTATTACATCTGCAGGTATTTCAGCTGGTATTAACATGTCATTTCATATTGTGAAAAATTTGTTAGGTGTGGAGATTGCTGAGGAAACAGCTAAAAGCATGGAATATGATATTGATTTACAAAATTAAAAAAGCCCGATTTGGGCTTTTTTTTATTTTGAATGTATATATAGGTAAGTTCCTTAACAGATGATTTATGCTCTAAACCTAAGTTCTGAAACAGTTATTCTGGTTTTATCGAATGAATGTGCAATAATGCTTCTCTTTTCTCCTTGTAACCATGTTAAAACAAGGAGAAATTTGTATGTAAAAAAACTCTTCTACAATAGTAGAAAAAGAATAACAGAAACTACTATTTTATGGCAGCATACATAAAAAAATGCAATATAAATATGGAAATGTCGTCGAATGCTATCTTTAATTGGTTAATTTGTGAGATATTTTTGTGAAGGAGCTTATTTTATAAGAATAGAATTAAAGTTAGTAAGAGATCATACCGATGGTAGTGAAAATATATGTGTTAGGGGGATTTCATAATGAGGAAACTCAAGCGAATAAATGTTCCTAATATACAAGAACAACTATCACAGTCTAATGAGAATCGTGCAATTAATAAGAAAAAACTAAGGCGATTTATATTCATGTTTATATTTATTGCGGCGGCTATTTTGTACGTTCAATTTATTTTAACGAAACAACAAGAAGTAATTGTAGAAAAAAAAGATACAATAACGAATCAAAAAAAACAATTGGTTTCTTTAAAGAAAGATCAGGCTTCTTTAAAGACTAACATAGAAAATTTAACAGACGATGAGGAAGAAATTTTGAAGTTTGCGAGAAAAGAATATCAATTTTCTAAGTCAAATGAAACTATATTTGTGTTGCCGAAGTAGTGTAATAGAACAGTTAGCGATAGCTAGCTGTTTTTTCATGTATGAATGGTATGGTACAAGAAACAATTACATATTGTAAAAATGAAGAGCTTGAGCTGTTTTTATACTTATGGAATATATACCGCGATAAATGTTGTTAAAATTCTGTTAATTGTATTATAATACAAGGTAAGCGGATACATTTTTTAATCAATGTTGAGTTTATCACTCATACGACTATTAAGAAAACCGTTATCCCGTATTAGAAAGGAAGAGAGCTGTGTACGCTTCAAATACAATTTATGTCGTAGGGGATGCGAAAGCACCTCAAAATAATCCCATTACCGAAAAGTTTAAAAGCTATTTTGTAGCGTTTGTACTTGTTAAGGAGACTGGGGAAATTGTAGATGCAGATTGCTCAGCGACAATTGCATTAACATCTCAATTCGTTAAATATTTATTTCTACATAAAAATATTAATGACCCAGCGTTAGTAATGGAAATAAAAGATCGTTATTTCGGTTCGTCTCAAAAGGCACTACTTGTAGCATTAAAAGATGCACAGAAAAAATATAATCAAATCGCTGCTTTGTCTACACATTCCTAGACAAAATCCAGCCGTAAGAATCTTCTTATGGCTGGATTTTTTTATTTCACATTAACCTTCTACATGAAAGGTAAGTGAAAGAGGAGATGAATTGCACGTAAAAAACTAATTTGTTTTTTGGATTAAGATTCCACTTTTTCAGACAACGAAAGGATGAACGAAATGAAAATTACCGATGTAAAAGTAAATCGTAGACGTATAAATCTGCATACACCGTTTAAAACGGCGCTTCGTACCGTAACTGAAATAGAAAGTATAGATGTATATATTCATACAGATGAAGGAATTGTTGGCAAGGGCGCTGCAACCGCAACACCAGTTATTACGGGTGATTTTGCTAACGGGATTGAAGAAGCAATTTTAGGGCCGATGCGTTCCTATTTAATTGGCCAAGACATCATTCAGTTTCAGCAGTTACTGCAGCACATTCAAATGAGTTGTATTGGAAATCCAAGTGCGAAAGCGGCGGTAGATATCGCATTATATGATGTGTATTGTCAATATCAAAACGTTCCACTTTACGCATTATTAGGCGGGAAGAAAGAAATTCATACAGATATTACGGTGAGTGTAGATGAGCCTTTCATTATGGCGAAAGAGGCAAAGCAATATGTAGAAAACGGATTTCAAACTTTAAAAATTAAAGTGGGGAAATCTGCTCCTTTAGACTTAGAACGTATTGAAGCGATTCGAAATAGCGTACCAAAAAATACGACGTTACGATTAGATGCAAATCAAGGGTGGAATCCAAAAGAAGCGGTTACTATCATTAAAGAGATGGAAAATCGTAATTTAAACATCGAATTTATTGAACAACCTGTTTATGCGAAAGATTGGGATGGGTTAAAGTACGTCAAAGATCATGTACAAACGCCCATTATGGCAGATGAAAGCATATTCTCAGCGAGTGATGCATTGAAAATTGTTCAAGGAGGATATGCAGACTTGCTCAATATTAAATTAATGAAATGTGGTGGCATACGTGAAGCGTGGCGTATTGCTGATATCGCAGAAACAGCAGGTGTAAAATGTATGGTCGGAAGTATGATGGAATCTTCACTTTCTGTTAGCGCTGTAGCCCATTTAGCTGCTGCACATCCTAATATTCATTACTTCGATCTTGATGCACCGCTTTGGTTAATGGAAGAACCGGAAGGAATGACTTATTCTGGATCAAAGGTAAATCTTCAATCGACAGTGAATAGTAAATCTTAGGAGAAGAGACTAGTAAACTATCTTTTAAGGGGGATATTTATGAAAAAAGTAGGAACTGCATTTTTAACAACTTTATTTATATTTTCATCGTTTACATCAGCGAATGCTGAAGAGAAGAAAGATAGTAAAGCGTTTATCGATGTATCTGCCGCAACACTTTGGACTGCGCCTGATTCATTACGGCCAATTGATGTACCGAGCGCTACAAATCCAGTTGATTTGTGGAAGTGGACGAAATCGATGACGCTTGATGAGAAACTTTGGTTAACAAATGCAAATAAGTTAGAAACGCAAGCGTTATTAGGCCAAGAAGTAACGGTTGTTGATAAAAAAGGTGAGTGGGTGAAAGTATTAGTCCATGGTCAGCCAACGCCAAGAAACGAAGAAGGCTACCCAGGATGGATGCCTGAAAAACAGTTAACTTATAATCAAGAATTTGCAGATAAAACAAATGAACCTTTCGTATTAGTAATGAAACCGACAGCAATTTTATATATAAATCCTTCTGAAAAACATAAATCGCTTGAAGTGAGCTATAATACGCGATTGCCGTTACTAAGTGAAGATACGATTTCATATCGCGTGTTGCTACCAAATGGACAGAAAGCTTGGCTACGAAAAAATGATGGAACGGTTTACCGTTCGCAAAATGATATTCCGAAGCCGGCAGCTGATGATTTAATAAACACAGGGAAAATATTTTTAGGATTACCGTATATATGGGCTGGTACAAGTGGCTTCGGATTTGATTGCTCTGGATTTACACATACGATTTATAAATCGCACGGTATTACAATTCCGCGAGATTCTGGTCCGCAATCGAGAAATGGAGTTGCAGTTGATAAAGAACATTTACAAAAAGGAGATTTAATCTTCTTTGCACATGATCAAGGGAAAGGCAGTGTTCATCATGTGGGGATGTATATTGGTGACGGAAATATGATTCACTCACCAAGAGCTGAAAGATCAGTAGAGATTATACCGCTAAATACACCAGGATATATAGAAGAATACGCTGGTGCTCGTCGTTACTTACCTTAAAAATAGAGGGGGTTTTCAAATGAAAAAAGTTGTTCGTTACTCATTAGTTAGTACCCTATTAGTTTCTTCAATTTTAGTTGGCTGCGCAAAAGAAAAAACAACGACAAAGCCGAAAGAAGAGAAGAAAGTATTACAGTTACTAGAAACGGGTGAAATTCCGTCGTTAAATTCAGGGAAAGTAACAGATGCAGTATCATTTAACGTTTTAAATAACGTAATGGAAGGATTATTCCGCTTATCGAAAAATGATGAATTGATTGAGGCTGGAGCACAAAAATATGAAGTGAGCAAAGATGGAAAAACATACACATTCCACTTGCGTGATGCGAAATGGTCTAACGGAGATCAAGTAACAGCACAAGATTACGTATACGCTTGGAAGCAGCTTATTAATCCGGATACTGCTTCCCAATATGCATACATTGCGTACGATGTGAAAAATGCGGAGAAAATAAATAAGAAACAATTAGGGTTAGAGGAATTGGGAGTAAAAGCGAAGGATGATAAAACGTTCGTTGTAGAGTTAGAACATCCTGTACCGTATTTTACGAAACTACTTATTTTACCTTCCTTCTATCCAATTAACGAAAAATATGCGAAAGAACAAGGTGATAAATACGGATTAGAAGCAAATAAAGCGGTATATAATGGGCCTTTTACATTATCTGATTGGAAGCATGAAGCTAGCTTTACAATGAAGAAAAACGATAAGTATTGGGATAAAAAAGAAGTGAAGCTAGATGAAGTAAACTATCAAATTGTAAAAGAAATTTCAACTGCGGTAAATTTATATGAAACAGATAAAGTTGATAGAGCTGTCATTTCAACAGAATTCGTAGATAAATATAAAAATAATAAAGAGCTAAAACAATATACAGATCCAGTAATGTACTTCTTCCGATTTAATGAAAATGTGCCGATTCTTAAAAATAAAAATGCAAGGCTTGCACTAAGTACAGTGTTTGATAAGAAAGGACTTGCAACTTCATTTTTAAATGATGGTTCGGTTGCTGCAAACTATTACGTACCAAAAGGATTTTTAAAAGGTCCAGATAAGAAAGATTTTAGAAGTACGGCAGGTGAGTTTAATAAGACTGATGTAAAAAAGGCGAAAGAATATTGGGAAAAAGCGAAGCAAGAGACAGGTACAAATGAAGTAACGCTTGAGTTATTAAACTATGACTTAGAAAACTTCAAAAAAGTAGGGGAATACATTAAAGAACAGCTAGAGAAAAACTTACCAGGCTTAAAGGTAAATGTAAAATTACAACCACACACGCAAAAACTAGCACTAGAGAAGAAGAAAGAATATGAAATGTCATTATCACGCTGGTTACCGGATTATCCAGATCCAATGACTTACTTAGAAGTATTCCTTTCTGGAAGCAGTGTGAACAATACAGAATATGCAAACCCAGAATATGATGCGTTAATTAAGAAGATTAAAACAGAATTAGGTAATGATGAAAAAGCTCGTTGGAAAGCAATGCAAGATGCTGAGAAAATGTTACTGGATGATGCAGTAATTGCACCAGTATTCCAGCGCGGGTTATCATACTTACAAAAGCCGCATGTGAAAGATTTATATGTTCATCAATTCGGTCCAGCAACAAGTTTAAAATGGGCAGATGTACAAAAATAAAAGTATGGAAAAACAGACTTCACATGTGTGATAGTCTGTTTTTCTTATTTAAAGTTAGATAAATAGTTCGTGGTATAATTTACTAGTCTGTAAATAGAGATTGAAGGGGGATGGTGTTTATTTATGTTGGAAGAAAAGGACGTAATATGTACAAAAAGATTGTTCATGAGGAAACCAACTATAGAAGATGTTGATTACTTTTATAACATATTAAAGGAAGAAGCTGTTGGCAAATGGCTTGCTAAATCAAGAGGAATGTCAAAGGAAGAAGTAAATGATTATATTGGACAACTTATATCACATTGGGAACAGTATGATTTCGGGGTATGGTTGTTGGTTAATAGAAATACAGGAAAGCTTTTAGGACATTGTGGTTTAAGAAAGGTAAATGAGACAGGTGAAATAGAAATTATGTATCTCCTTGCCCCAGAATATTGGGGGAATGGATATGCATCAGAAGCAGTAGAGGCTTCCATTCAATATGCAATAGAGACTATGAATGGAAAGAGAATAATTGCTAGAGTAAAAGTAGCAAATGAAAATTCGAAAAAACTATTACGAAAGTTAGGTTTTACATATACTCATGATGTTGATTATAGCGGACGTTTATTATCGTACTTTGAACTCCATACATCATTAGTTGAATTATAGACATTTCCTATGTTTTTTAACTGTTTAAAAATAAAATTGTTATTAAAATTCTAGTGTGAAATGTATGTAGAATCTTGTATAATTAAAATGTTTCTATGGAAACATTTTCTTGCGCTATTTATATAGGATTTAATAGAACAAGGAAGGAAATACATACATGTATATAATAGATAAATAGAATGGAACATGTATAGAGAAAAAGGAGAGAAATGATGGCGTGTCAAAAACAAGGGTTACAATTAAATAGTACTAGAAAGAGGAATAACAGATGAAGATGAAGCATGCTTTCGGACCAATGATTTTAGCCTGTATACTCTTTTTCATTGTGTTGCTTATTCCCTCAAAGAGTTTAGTATCGCTAATAAGCGATAAAAATGTAGAAGATGCGGCAACTTCCTTACAAAAAGAAAAATTACAAAGTGTTTTCTTACAGCAGAAAATGTTAGAGGATTCGCAGTATTTACCGATGTATGGTTCATCTGAATTTTTACGAATGGATGCATATCATCCGTCTAATTACTTTAAAGTAAATCCCGCAGGTTTTACACCATATTTAATGGGGATTGGCGGTACGCAAAGTTTAGCTCACATATTAAATATGACGTCTACAATGGATGAGTTAGAAGGTAAAAAAGTAGTCTTTGTTCTATCACCACAGTGGTTTACCAAAACTGGTGTATCACAAGGGGATTTTACTAATAATTTCTCCAAACAACAAGCATATCATTTTATTTTTAATGATGAAATAAATGTTGAAATGAAGAAGAAAATTGCGAAACGACTATTAGATTATAAAGTTGTTCAAGAAGATGATATATTAAAAAATTCATTACAGGGTATTGTATATAACGATACAAAACATAACATAAAAGCAGGTTTAGTCAAACCACTTGCTTATATGCATCGAAACATTTTAGATCATAGAGATTTATTTAACTCTATATTTAAGATTGAGCCGATGAAAGAAAAAACAAATATGGGATTACGTTCAATTTCTTGGATAGATGCACGTAAACATGCGGAGGAAGAAGGGAAAGCGGAATCTACTACAAACGCATTCGGAATTGAAAATCCGTATTATTATAAGAATAATCTGAAGAAAAAACTAAAAGGTCTAAAAAACTTTAGAGCAAATGAATCGTATGAAGAATCACCAGAATATGATGACTTACAAATTGTTTTAGATATTTTTAAAGAGAAAAATGTCAAGCCACTCTTTATTTCTGTACCTGTAAACGGACCGTGGTATGATTACGCTGGTTTCCCTAAAGAACGCCGTGAAGTGTATTATAAAAAAGTTCGGGAACAAGTTGAGAAAGCAGGATATCCAGTAGTTGATTTCTCCGGCCATGAATATGATAAGTATTTCTTAAAAGATACAATTCATTTAGGTTGGAAAGGCTGGATTTACTTTGATGAAGCAGTGCAAAACTTTTATACTGAGAAATAATAAGAGTGGAGAAAAAGGAATGGCTATAAGCCGTTCCTTTTTTAGTATAGAGGATTTTGATGTGGACAATCTGTACCAAATGTTCCAATAGATGTTGAGGAAATGAATAAGGGAGCAATTAAATATGCGAGATCTGGTATTTTAAAAGAAGAACTATTAAATCAATTTAGTGTTACTCGTAAACAGTTAGTGGATGAAATTGAGCGAATTCCTGCCTGTAATTTTAATAATGAATTTCAAATTGGTACAAAAAAAGTGATGCTAAATCATTATTTTTCATCACTCATTCAGCATGACTTAAAGCATAAAGAAGAAATAATCCAATTTTTAATACATAATCAAGTCTATAATAAAAACCGCTAACATTCGTAATGAATGTATAGCGATTTTTATTTATATTTTTAAGCAAGATTTTTATGCTTTTTTGTCCATTTTTTTATAACGAAGTATAAAAGTATAAGTACGACGCCACCAATAGCGAACGATTTCACATACGGTCCAGCAACATCGTTAATATTCTCCCAATTTTGACCTAGTTTTTCACCTAAGTAAATGAAAATGATAGACCAAGGGATGATTGCGAGTGCTGTTAACGTAGTGAAACGTAGGAATGACATTTTTGTAATACCAGCAGGAATTGAAATCGCATGACGTACTACTGGAATGAAGCGCGCAGTGAAAATTACGCCAGTCCCGTAACGATTAAACCAATCCTCAGCAGCGTCTATTTGTTTTTTATGAATGAAAATATATTTTCCATAACGTTCTAAAATAGGGCGTCCACCGTATCGTCCAATCCAATAAATAAAGATTTGAGCAATAACACCGCCAATTGTACCAAATACAACTGCGCCTAAAAATGAGATACTACCATTGAATACTAAGTATCCCGCATAAGCAAGGACAATCTCACTTGGAATAATCTCAATCATAAGTCCAAGCATAATGCCCCAATAACCTAATCCTTCAAAAAATGTTAATACTGAATGAATAAAACTACTTACCATTGTTGCACCTTCTAATTTATGAATTTTTGAATAGATGCCCCTTTATTTAACAATATAAAAGGTTCACTATATGTAGATTATACCTTATTTATATAGGGGATTGCTATTTCAAATCTTTTATGCCTCTCATAAGTATTATAGTAAAGCATATAAGCCCAGTTTTCATGAAGAGATAATGAAAAGATTATTAAAAATTTCTCATAAAAAAATAGAAGCATTTCTGCTCCTATTTTTTAAGGCTTCACATCTAAGTTCTGTAAAAATAATGTTGCTGTTACGTAACGTTTCGCTAACATTTGTACATAAGCGGTATGTACAGAAAGTGTGGCAATAATAATGGCGTTCCGAATTGCTTCGCGTTGCTCGTTATTAATTTGATCGAACTTGCTTGCGATTTTATCAGCTTTTTCTTTTACGATATTTTCAATTGTATGGACTGTATCTGTTGCATTTAATTGTAAGCAATTCCCTTGATTAAGCTCTTCAAATAGAGAAGAGTATGCTCCATATAAATGAACAGGATTGATTAAGTCATCACTTCGATCGGCTGGGTCATTTACGATAAGGCGTAATAGCTTACGAATGGATTCAAAATCAAGTGCTGTTTTTAAATCTTCAACAATGAATAGTAAGGCTGCTTGTTCAATTGAATACTTTTTCCCTTTTTGAGGAGAGCCAATCATTTCTTTTATATCTCGTTTTACCCAGTTTTGCATGGCCGTTACTGAGAAACTTGTATTTTCAATCTGATTTCCAAGCGCAACTATTTCATTTAATGAAAAACCAACGTCCGTATCTTCAATCTTAATTAGTTTTTCAAAAATAGGTGAAAGTGCGGTAGTAATAAAAGCAGTTACGCTTTGTCCGCTTTCAATATCTTTTTTATGTGACTTAGCCCAAGCTTCTTGTAAAATACCGAGAGGCTTTTTCGTATTCCATCCTCTTAAAGATAGAAGAAGAGTAGCCATTTCGTTTCGTGTGAGATGAAATGTTTCCATCTTTTCACCTCCAAAATAATAAAAAGTTCTTATGAACCTATAATATGTTTTGTTTCATTTAAAGTCAATTCTGTTTTGCTTAATTTTTCCTTTGTCACCAAACTGTCGGAAGTAAATAATACTTGCATATTTCGACAAAAGTTCATATAATAAGTTCATAAGAACCTTTAAAATGTTTTTAAAAAAATCTATCATTCTGAATTTACTAGAAAGGTAGATTTCACATATATCTATATAAAAGGAGAATGGATATAATATGTTGAAAAAACTTGTAGCAGTCATGACAGCATTCATGGTTATCTTTGGAGCTAGTAGCTTCATGTTTGTAGATCAAGCAGCAGCGAAGAGTTACAAATCTGGTAAAAAATCATACACACCAAGTTCAGGTCAAAAGTCAAAAGTTGATTTGAACAAAAAAGATAATAACGTGAATTCACAAAAAACAACAACAGATTCAAAAACAAAAGCAACAAACACAGCACCAAAAAGTAATAAAGGAAGCTTTATGAAAGGTTTATTATTAGGTGGTCTTGGTGGTTTACTAATGGGTAGCTTATTTGCAAATATGGGAGCTCTTGGTTCTGTATTAGCGTTTATGGTAAATATGTTAGTAATGGCTGGTATCGTAATGTTAGCAGTTCGTGCATTTAAATACTTCAAAGATCAACGTAAGAAAAAGGAAGATGAAGTAGCATGGAAACAATAAAAATTTCTGAACAAGAACTAATCAATGCGCTTTGCGTATATATCGCTGAAAAAAGACAAGTTGGTCCAGGAGAAGTTTTAGTTGAACTAATGTATGACGATGACTACGGTTTCTCTGCTGAAGTAGAGGTAAATGGTCGCCAGCAAATTTTAATTCAAGCGAACTTAATCGAAGCGCTACGCTTATTACTTGACAGAGAATATAATGTCAATTCATTTGCAGCAAGATTACAACTTGAATTAGATGATGAAGAAGGCATTTACGCATTAGCGAAATTTAATAACTCAGATGAGTAGAAAAAAGAGCTGTTGAGAGTAATCTCAGCAGCTCTTTTTAGTATGTGTATTTTTGTAAATATAGGAAAGGGTAATTTTGTATAATGTTGTTAAATTTGACTAGTATCAATTACGTTATAGATGTATAATTAAATTAATAGAAATTATATTTAATTTTGTTTAAAACTTATAAACTATTCGTGGATTTTATAAGTTTTTTTACAAAGGATTAAATATGAATATATACTTTTTTTATTATAGTGGTTTGTCAATAGATTTTATATTCATGAAAGTGTTAAAAATTTTGGCTACAGAGGTGATCTGATATTATGTATATTTTACATCCTCCTTTTTTAAAAGAAGAGTATGGTCTGAGTTTTGGTGAATCTTGGGAAATATTTTGCTTGAAGCTCTTGAAAATTCATTATAAAACAAATGAAATAGAGAAAAGAAATCCGCCTGAAAGTGGGATTGATTTATATTTCTCCGATAAAAAAATTGCGTTTCAATGTAAAAGTATAGCAAATAGTAATGGCACATTTAATTATACGCTTGCAGAAAAATCATTACAAAATGCACTTTCAATTCAAAAAGATTTGGGGTGGGAAAAATTCATATTATGTATTAATGGTGAAATTACAGGTGAACAAATCAAAAGACTTCAAAAGGTATATAAAAATGTAAAAGTTATGAGTAAGTATTTTTGGATTCATTTATGTGAAAATCATCCGGAAGTTATTCAAAATAATTTCAGAAAGGTCATAGATGTCCCTAGTTCTTTTCAAGCAAATAAGATTAAAAAAATTTCTAATATACCTCAAGAAATAAAAGACATAATGATTATTAATGACAAGTGTTTTTCGATATGGATTTATATAAGTCAAAATGATTCTTTGATTCCTGTTGAAGTATACAAGGAAATGACTGTTGCTAATCTATTGACATTGATAAAGAACTTACTAGGTATTACTAATAAAACTTTTGTGCAGACCGAAGAAGTTCAGGTGAGTTGTGAACTTTATTTTGGAGGGGAGTATATTAGTGAGTCAAATAAATATTTAGTGGATTTATGTATACAACCATATAGTATAATTGCATTCAATATTAATGTAGAACTTTCAGATATCACTGTATCTTCCTTGATGTTTAATGAAGAACGAGAGTTACTTAATTCATATTTATGTGAGAGAGAAAACTTTCTTTTAAATTGTATTAAATCATATAAAACGAGAGGGTACTAGTGGATAATAAAAACAGATTAATGCTTATATCAGGTGTTACGAATTTTGCTTTTTACGATTACAATAGTTTTCCGGAAATTAATTGTTACAATTATTATACAAAATATATTAATCAAATTTATAATGAAGTTAAAACTGTATCGTATTCTCGATATAGTGAGAGAAATCTTAACTTTAACTTTATTAATCGTTTTGATATAAATGGTATTGCATTTATAAAAGATAATGATGATTATGTACATATTAATGAAGGAGCTTTATACAAAGTATATAAAAAATTTAGTGAATTAGTGATTAGTGGAGCCTTTTCAGAGTATACTTATATAAAACAAGTAGCAAATTGTCAAGTGAATTTAGAAAACGAAGAGGTAACAGAAGAACAATTTATATATAAGATTCCTGATGATTATAATGGTAAGCTTATTTCAGAGTATTTAAGCATGTTTGCAATGAAATTTATTATTTTGCATGAGTTAGGCCATCACATAAACGGGCATTTATTATATATTAAAGAAAAGTATGGGGTTAATAGTTGGTATACAAGAGGAAATCGCCAAAATGTACCTGATGTATTAATTCGCACTCTGGAAATGGATGCCGATGCATTTGCTATAAGTCAATTAGTTAGAGAGTTTCAAGAATTAATTATAAATGATTCTAAATTCAGTAGTTTAGCTATGCCAAATGAAATAAAACTCGGGCTTTTCATTTTTGCAATTCATGTTCTGTTTATTATTTTAGGAGAAGGAATAGAACCTGATGTTTCTAGTAGCAAATATATGATAAGAAAGGCACGGTATGTTTATAATATCTCATGCCTAGAAACTAATTTGAAACTTCGATATAGTGAATTTTATGCATCAATAAATTTTGATTATGTTACTTCCTATTATTGGGTTTATACTGAGAAATTGTATCATAAAGTTTTTGGTGTTGATAATAAGTTGATTGAGGATATGAATAAAGTTATATCTGATTTTAGAAATTTAGACGAAATGGAAAAAACATGGAATTCAATTCATGATGAGCTTTTTAAATTTGCTAGAATACCGATTGCTTCTAAATATGTTTTATCAAAAAAAAAACGCTGAGAAATCTTGGCGTTTTTTTTGATATGGATTTTATTACTAGTTTAAATTGTGAATTAACAATAGACAAACCTGATTATTGCGCTACATGTTTAGTATGAGTTAAACAATGATTCCAAATTTCATTCATCTTCCGTCTACCGACATCAATCCTCGGGTTAAATTGAATGGCAGCTTGTTGACGTACGGCATGTACATGTTGCATTGCTTGTTGCAAGTGCTGTTCAACCGAATGAGATTTTGTATTTGCTTGTTTTACAATTGAATATCCAGCAACAGTTCCTTGTGCCATTGCGATTTTCCCGCTTTCAATGCCAGTTATATTGCCGGCTACAAATAAACCAGAAAGAGGGGTTTCCATTGTTTCGGAATGGATAGGAATGTGCCCGCCTAATTCCGGAATGTAACGGAAAGGACAGCCAGCTACAGCAGCAAGCTCAGCAAGAGGGTATAAGCCGCCAGCAATACAAACGAAGTCTGCCTCATATATTTGTTCCGATCCAGTTATGATGTTTCCTTTCGTATCAATATTAGCAACGCGTACACCTTCAACTTGATCTGTACCGATAATTTCAAGAGCTGCTTTTCGAAGGTGAAGTGGTGTGCCATTTATTTTCATACCGTTATTTGGATAGAAGTTTAATCCAGCTTGTTTCGCCCAATTATATTTCATTAATTGACTACCTATACGTAATAAAGGTGACGGGGCAAGGTGGGCAGCATGTAAGAGAGAATTTAAAACTTCTTCTGGTTCACCAGATTTTTTGCTTAATTCACTTTTTTCAGGAAGTACGATATGTTCCACTTTAATACCCGCTAATTGTAATTCATTTAAAATAGCGAATGACAAAATGTTAGCACCAATAATTACTCCTTTTCTCCCGACTTGAACGCGATGTACATTTGTCATTACTTGGGCTGCCCCGATTGACATGACTCCCGGAAGTGTCCAACCAGGAAGGGGAATAGAGTACTCAGCAGCACCAGTAGCAAGTAAAACGAACGGTGCTTCTAACGTACCGATATTCGTATGTACGTACCAAAAACTTTCATCTTTATCTAAATTATAGACGGAAATACCACATCGAATATCAACTGAAAGTGATTTTGCTTCTTCGTGAAGGCGTTTTGACTCTTCTATTCCATTCCACCATTCTCCAGAAGGCTCTTGATGTAATTGTCCGAGCAACCTTCCGCCAGGCTTCATAAATTCATCAATAACAAGTACATTTAGTCCAAAACGAGCACATGAGATAGAGGCTGATAAACCCGCTGGTCCAGCACCGATAATAATGACATCGTTCATCGCTTTTTCACCATCTCTCTCACGATATTTGGATGCTGTTTACCACTATCAACAACCATATTTTTTTCTACAACAGTTAAGCATGCTCGTACGTTCGTTTGATTGTTTACAGTGACGCGGCATTCAGAACAATGTCCGATATTACAGTAAATACCTCGCGGCGTTCCGCTATCTTCATGCACTCTTAATGTTCTTATTCCGTTTGCAAGTAAAGCGGCCGCAATCGTTTCATGTTCATATGCTTCGTATTGTTGACCATTAAATTGAAAAGTGATGCGCTTACTACTATTTAAACTCCCTAAAATAGGGTGATTTGTAATTCTACTCATTTACTTTCACCTACCGATCCAAAAGTAACTGCACGTACCGGTGGTTGATATTTCAATGGAATGTCATGTGTAGTTACGCCTGGATTTGCATTTTCAATCATTCGATCTATCATCATTCTACATGTGCGGCCACCGCAAAATCCCATGCCAGCACGTGTCCTTAGTTTTAATTCTCTTGCCGAACATTTATAATCAGCAATTGTCGATTGAAGTTGACCGTATGTAACTTCTTCACATCGACAAACAATTAAGTGATCTTTATTCGTCATATGTATTCCTCCTCTAATTCGGTTTGCACAAATTAAATAATGCAATAACTATGCCAATATAGAGGAGGGAAGGTTTATTGTAATCCAAGTTTTTTTAAACGGTTATATAAAGTGGCCCTCGTAACACCAAGCTGTTTCGCGCATTCTAATTTATTCCCATTCAAAATGCGTAAAGCCCTCTCAATGACTTTTTTCTCATGTTCCTCCATCTCTTCTTGTAAAGAGAGGATTGTATTATTGTTGCTGAGTAATAGGGAATGAGCCGAATGATCGTCTAACGTTTCAGTTGTATGAAATGGTAAATATTCTTGTTTTATAATACCGTCAGTCGCAAATACGACAAGTCTTTCAACAACGTTACGAAGCTCGCGAATATTACCTGGCCAATTGTAATGAAGCAGTTCATGCATAATGCTTGAAGGTAAGTCACGAATTGGTCTGTTATAGTTGATTGAAAAATCGTTTAAGAAAGAGTAGGTTAATTCAATAATATCTTCACGTCTTTCGCGCAGCGGTGGAATATGCAAGCTAACTACATTTAGGCGATAGTATAAATCTTCTCGGAACGTGCCTTTTCTCATTTCTTCTTGTAAATCACGATTTGTAGCAGCGATAATACGGAAATCAATATTAATCTCTTTTTCTCCACCAACTCGGTAATATTTTCGTTCTTGTAGTACACGTAAAAGCTTCACTTGCATATCGAGTGGCATTTCTCCTATTTCATCAAGGAATAATGTACCGCCTTGCGCGAGCTCTATTTTACCTTTTTTCCCTTTACTATTTGCACCAGAAAAAGCCCCACGCTCATACCCAAATAATTCGCTTTCAAATAACGCTTCAGGAATTGCACCGCAGTTAATCGAAATAAAAGGTGCCTTCGCTGCCTCACTTGCTTCATGAATCGCTTTCGCAAATACTTCTTTTCCAACGCCGCTTTCGCCGAGTATTAAAACAGTAGATTTCACCGAACAAACCTTTCTAGCTAATTGTATTGTTCTTTGTATAACAGGGCTTTTTCCATTCATCGCAAGGAAAGGATCTGATTCATCTTTATACTTTGCGACCTCTTGTTCTAAACGGTGCATTTCATGTGACATATTAAATAGTTTTTCATTTAAAGCAACTTGGTTTGTCACATCAGTTTCTGAGACGACCGCTCCGATAATTTCATCGTTACAGTAGACTGGGTTTGAATTGATTAATACGAACAAATCTGGACGAGGCTGATGGAACTGAGCGATTATACTTTTTCCGTCATGTAATGATTGCAAAATTTCCAAATCTTTATAGTCAAAAAAACGAGTGATAGGTTGTCCAATAATTTCATTATGGTTGACTGAAAAAATCTTTTCGGCGCCATCTGTCCAAGTACGAACGCGTTCTTTATCATCGATGACTGTAACAGAAGAATCAGTAGTTTGTATTACGGTGTTATAAAAAGATTGTAGTTCATAGTAAGACTTAACAAGAAACGGAATGATTTGCTGGGCTGTTATACAGCATAAAGGCTCCTTATTTATATTCATTATGATCGTGACTAGTTCATTAGAAAACGCGTCAATTAAAGTATTGAACGAATCATCTTCATATATAACTGCACAGTTATATTCTTCTGTAGTAGAAGAGCGGTAATAAAATCTTTCATCAACTTGTTCAATATGTTGAGTGTTATATGTATGATCAATTGATAATGTTTTTAGAAATTCTTTTATTGTGGGAAATGAGAATGCCATATTGACCTCCTGTTATGTATAAAAATTTTGACAGTGATAAAAAAATAATACACCTATTTACGATAAATTTAAAATATTTTTACAAATAAAAATATTATTTGTAAAAAGTGTATATATGTAGAGTTGGCATGTCAATTGCATAAAAGAAAGTGAGGTAGTAAAAAGAAGGGAGGGGTGCTACGTGAGGCACTGTGACGTTTTAATAATTGGCGGTGGTATTATTGGCTGTTCTATCGCTTATTACACATCAAAATACGGAAGAGACGTAACAATCATTGAAAAAGGAGAATTTGTCAGTGGGACGTCTTCACGGTGCGACGGAAATATTTTGGCTATTGATAAAGACCCAGGATTTGATAGTCAAATGTCGTTAGTAAGTCAAAAATTAGTAACTGATTTAAGTGAAGAGTTAGAGCACTCATTTGAATATAGGGCGCCAGGAAGTATTCTCGTATGTGAGTCAGACGAAGAAATGGAAGCAGCGCAGCAATGGGTGAATCGTCAAAAAGAAGCGGGTTTACCGTTTCGAATGCTTGATAGGGAAGATATAAGAGAAGAATCACCATTTTTCGCAGATGATTTATTAGGTGGGTTAGAATGCGCAACAGATTCGACTGTAAATCCATATCTTCTTGCTTTTTCACTTCTTGCAGAATCGAAGAAATTTGGTACGAAAGCTTTTAATCATACGGAAGTAAAAGAAATGAAAAGAGATATAGACGGTTCCTTTATTGTAGAAACGACAAATGGGACGTTTTCTGCGAAGCAAGTGGTGAACGCAGCGGGTGTGTGGGCTCCGAAAATCGGACAAATGTTGGATGTAAATATCCCAATTGAACCGAGAAAAGGGCATATTATTGTAGCTTCAAGGCAACAGCAAGTTGGTTGTCGTAAAGTAATGGAATTTGGTTATTTAATTTCTAAATTTGGTGGAAAACGAAAAGTGGATGCTTTAACTGAAAAATATGGAGTAGCCCTTGTGTTTGAGCCGACAGAAAGCCAAAATTTTTTAATTGGTAGTAGTAGAGAGTTTGTAGGGTTTCATACGAGGATAAATAACGAGGTTATTAAATGTATTGCGAACAGAGCAATTCGTTTTTATCCGAAAATGGCCGATATGATGGTGATTCGTTCATATGCTGGATTACGCCCATGGACAGAAGATCATTTGCCGATCATTTCACATGTGGAACATATCCCAAACTACTTTATAGCAGCAGGGCATGAAGGGGATGGCATTAGTCTTGCCGCAGTTACAGGGAAAGTGATTGAAGAGTTATTAAATGAAAAAGAAACAATCATTCCTATTGAACCACTTCGTTTGAGTCGTTTTACAGAAAGGTTGTTAAACGGATGAGGTCACAAAGAGTCTTTACGACGATTGATACACATACGGGCGGGAATCCAACGAGGACATTGATTAGCGGACTTCCTAAGTTAATTGGAGAGACGATGGCAGAGAAGATGTTACATATGAAAAAGGAGTATGACTGGATTCGCAAATTGTTAATGAATGAACCGCGTGGTCATGATGTAATGTCAGGAGCACTATTAACAGATCCATGTCACCCTGAAGCAGATATTGGTGTTATATACATAGAAACAGGCGGATATTTACCAATGTGTGGTCACGATACAATTGGTGTATGTACAGCTTTAATTGAATCAGGTTTAATTCCGGTAGTTGAACCGATTACTTCGTTAAAGTTAGACACGCCAGCCGGATTAGTTGAAGTAAATATTTCTGTTCAAGATGGAAAAGCGAAAGAAGTCTCCTTTTGTAACATACCAGCTTTTTTACTGAAACATATTATTGTAGACGTCGAAGACATTGGAACTGTAGAGGCCGATATTGCGTATGGAGGGAATTTTTATGCCATTATCGATGCGAAGTCAGTAGGTTTAGAGTTAGTACCAGAAAACGCATCTACAATCATCGATAAGGCAATTCATATAAGAAATATCATTAATGAGAAATTTGAAATCATTCATCCAGAGCATTCGTTTATTAGAGGATTAACCCATGTGGAGTTTTATACAAATCCTACTCATAAAAGTGCACATGTAAAAAATACAGTTGTCGTTCCGCCAGGAGGAATTGATCGATCTCCATGTGGTACAGGAACATCAGCGAAATTAGCTGTATTATACGCTAATCAAAAAATCGAGATGAATGAAGAGTTTGTTCACGAGAGTATCGTTGGTTCTCTATTTAAAGGGTGCGTCATAAATACGACAAATGTTGAAAATATTGAAGCTGTGGTAACGAAAATCACAGGGTCAGCTTGGCTTATGGGTATGCATAGATTTTTTTACAATGAAAAGGATCCACTGAAAGAAGGCTTTTTGCTAATTCCGCCGATGGAACATGAAACGGAGGATGTAAAATGAACATTCAAAAACTGTATACAGCAGTAGACGTACATGTAAATGGCGAGGCATTTCGTGTAATAAAAGATGTACCATGCAAGTACTACTACAATTTAGAGCAATTAAACGAACAATTTTCAATTGAATTAGCAGAAGAAATGCAGCTTTTATTAAATGAACCACGTGGTTTTATCGGTTTAAATGGATGTATCGTCGTTCCTTCTATTCATACGGAAGTCGATGCAGCTGTATTATTTTTTAATCATGAAGGGTCCATCCCTCTTCATTACGGAGGTATTGTCGCAGTCATAACGATGTTACTAGAAAGCGGGTATTTAAAAAAGAGAGAGACGAATCAATACAAAATCGAAACGTTATCTGGCATATTTTCAGTTCATGCGTATATAGAGAATGATGAAGTTGTATCTGTTTCGTTTGAAAGTAAACTATGTTATATGATTGAGAAAAATTTACAGGTAAGTAATATAAGTTACTCTCTTATACAAGCAGATAAAAGATATGCAGTTGTAGAAAAGGATACGTATTCACCAGAAATTCGTATCGAAAATATTTCTGAATTGAAAAAATGGGGAGAAGCCACACTACAAGCTATACAAAAACAGTCGTTAATAAAAAGGCTTATTTTAGTAGATTCTTCGCAAAAAGAAAAGAACCATATAAAGTCGATTACCTTTCATGAAGATAACTTTATCGTACGATCGCCAGGTTTTGTTTCTACTATTGTGTCTTATGTTCATTCGTTATTTAAAAATGATGATATAGCGGATAAACCTTTTATAAATGAAAGTATATTTAATAGCTTTATAACAGTTGAAAAAGTGAAGAAGGAAGAAACGGGTTACATTTTCCGTTTTGAAAGTAGAGGTTTTATTACAGGGATGCAAACGTTTCTATTAGACCCTACAGATCCGTTTCTGACAGGATTTTTATTAAAATAAAATGGTAAAGGGAGAGATAAATATGAAAAAAATTAAAGGGGCATTTCCAGTATTAATTACTCCGATGGATGAGTTACAAGAAATTAATTGGAACGGTGTGAAACAAAACGTAAACTACTTTATTGAGCAAAAGGTGGCTGGAATTATTATTAATGGAAGTACAGGAGAGTTTGTTAGTTTGTCAAAAGAAGAACGATTTAAAATGGTAGAAACAGTATTAAAAGAAGTTGACGGTCGTATTCCAGTTATTGTTGGAACTGCTGCGGAGACGACGAAAGAGACGATTGAATATACGAAACATGCAGAAGCGCATGGAGCGGATTGTGCATTAATTATTAACTCGTACTATTGTAAACCGAAAGAAGAGGAAATTTATTTTCACTTTAAAGAAATCTCAAACGCTGTAAATATACCAATTATGTTATACAATAACCCGTTTACATCTGGTGTTGATATGAGTACAGAGCTCATGCTACGTATTGGAAAAGAGTGTGAAAATGTTACACATATTAAAGAATCAAGCGGCGATATTCGAAAAGCAAGAGATTTAGTAAGACAAGGCGAAGGTGCTTTTCAAGTCTTCTGTGGATCTGAAGATTTAGTTATGGAATCTTATTTAGTTGGTGCCTCGGGATGGGTTTCAGTAGCAGGAAATATCGTACCGGGACTTGTTACGAAAATGTATGAGCACTTCCAAAATGGTGAATTAGAAAAAGCTTGGGAAATAAACGACGCTATTTTACCTCTTTGTGAGTTTCTTGAAGGATCTGGAAAATATGTACAAATCGTGAAACGCTCCATGGAATTGCACGGGCAAGCTGGGGGACCTTCTCGCTATCCGAGACTCAGATTAACTGAAGAAGAAGATCAAAAACTTCAAACGATTTTATCAAAAATTGCAGCGCTTGCGGCTGTTTAATTAAGGAGGAGAGCATATATGTTAACGACAAATATTGAGCTGAAACCAAAAGTGAAAGCGTTTTTAGACGAAGAGATTAAAATGTTTATTAATGGTGAATTTGTTCCTTCAATTAGCGGAAAGACGTTTGAAACATATAATCCAGCGACAGAAGATGTTCTTGCGGTTGTTTATGAAGCACAAGAAGAGGATATTAATGCGGCAGTAAAAGCGGCAAGATCTGCATTTGAATCAGGACCTTGGGCAGAAATGACTACTGCTGAAAGAGCGCACCTTATTTATAAATTAGCAGACTTAATTGAAGAGCATGGAGAAGAATTGGCGCAGTTAGAAGCTTTAGATAACGGGAAGCCATATCAAGTAGCACTGGATGATGATATTGCAGCGACTGTAGAAAATTATCGCTATTATGCGGGATGGGCTACAAAAATTATCGGGCAAACAATTCCGATTTCAAAAGATTACTTAAATTACACACGCCATGAACCTGTTGGGGTTGTAGGGCAAATTATTCCTTGGAATTTTCCGCTCGTTATGTCTTCTTGGAAAATGGGAGCTGCACTAGCAACAGGTTGTACGATCGTATTAAAACCAGCAGAACAAACGCCTTTATCGTTATTATATATAGCGAAACTTTTTAAAGAAGCAGGTTTTCCAGATGGTGTTGTAAACTTTGTGCCAGGTTTCGGCCCTGAAGCGGGAGCTGCAATTGTAAACCATCATGATATTGATAAGGTAGCCTTCACAGGTTCAACAGTTACAGGAAAATATATTATGCGTCAATCTGCAGAAACGATTAAACATGTAACGTTAGAACTTGGTGGTAAATCACCAAATATCATTTTAGAAGATGCTGATTTAGAAGAAGCGATTAACGGTGCATTCCAAGGTATTATGTATAATCACGGTCAAAATTGTAGTGCTGGATCTCGCGTGTTCGTTCACCGAAAACATTACGAAACAGTCGTAAATGAACTAGTAAAAATGGCGAATAACGTGAAACTTGGTGCAGGTATGGAGAAGGAAACGGAAATGGGTCCACTCGTATCTAAAAAGCAACAAGAGCGTGTACTACATTATATTGAACAAGGAAAAGTTGAAGGCGCTACTGTTGCTGCTGGTGGTGAACGGGCATTTGAAAAAGGTTATTTTGTTCAGCCAACAGTATTCACAGATGTTACTGACGATATGACGATAGTTAAGGAAGAAATCTTTGGTCCAGTTGTCGTTGTACTTCCATTTGATTCGATGGAAGAAGTAATTGAAAGAGCAAATCGCTCTTCATACGGGCTTGCAGCGGGCGTATGGACACAAAATATTAAAACCGGACATCAAGTTGCCAATAAATTAAAAGCAGGAACAGTATGGATTAATGATTATAACCTAGAAAATGCAGCAGCACCATTTGGTGGGTTTAAACAATCTGGTATCGGTCGTGAGTTAGGTTCATATGCGCTTGATAACTATACAGAAGTGAAAAGTGTTTGGGTAAATATAAAGTGATAGAGAGTCTAACGTTAATAAATAGAGGGATGAAATAATGAGATAGGCGGACAACTGGAAGGCTTAATAATAGTTGTCCGTTTTCTTATATATAAAATAGTTTTTAAAAGAATGATAAGGGGGATTTAGATGGAGCAATTAGTAGAGTGGTTAGTAGGGCAAGTGTGGAGTATTGGCTTAGTTGTTTTCGCATTAGGGGCGGGTGTGTATTTTACAATCGCAACCCGTTTTCTACAAATTCGTTATTTTAAAGAGATGATTAAACTATTGTTTGAAGGGAAGAGCTCGGAGACGGGAATATCATCCTTTCAAGCATTTTGTTTAGCCTTATCAGGTAGAGTTGGAATAGGTAATATCGCAGGCGTCGCGACAGCTATCGCTTTTGGTGGTCCTGGAGCTGTATTTTGGATGTGGATAATGGCCCTTTTAGGGGCAGCGAGTGCATTTGTTGAATCAACATTATCTCAAGTGTATAAAAGTAAAGTTGGAAATGAATATCGCGGTGGTACACCATATTTCATTGAAAAAGGCTTAAAAATGAAATGGTTTGCAGTCATTGTAGCGGTCGTTGTAACACTTTCATATGGTGTTTTGTTACCAGGTATTCAATCTAGTAGTATCGCAGTTGGATTCGAAAACTCTAATGGGATTAGCAAATATATAACTGGTATATTGTTAGTCGTATTATTAGCAGCAATCATTTTTGGCGGCGTAAAGAGAATTGCGGGCGTTTCTCAAATGCTTGTTCCATTTATGGCAATTGGTTATGTAATTGTTACATGTATCGTATTAATTGCGAATGTAACAGAAATTCCAAGTATGTTCGCTTTAATTTTCTCTAGTGCTTTTGGTGTAAATGAAATGTTTGGCGGAATCGTCGGTGTAGCAATTGCATGGGGTGTAAAGCGTGCTGTATTTTCAAATGTTGCTGGTGTTGGAGAAGCGACGTATAGCTCCGCTGCGGCTGAAGTATCCCATCCTGCAAAACAAGGGTTAGTTCAAGCATTTTCTGTATATATCGATACAATTGTAGTATGCACAGCGACAGCTCTTATGATTTTAATAACAGGTATGTATAATGTTATACCTGAAGGGAAAAGCGCTATCGTAAAAAATATAGGGAATGTTGATGCAGGTCCAATTTATACACAACAAGCAGTTGAAACTGTTATGACAGGGTTTGGTCCATTATTCATTTCAATCGCAATCTTCTTCTTCGCATTTACAACGTTACTCGCTTACTATTATATCGCTGAAACGACACTTACTTATTTAGATCGTGAGCTGAAATATAGCTGGTTAAAACCAGTTTTAAAAATTGGATTTTTAATTATGGTTTACATAGGTAGTGTAGAATCAGCGTCGCTTTTATGGAATCTTGGGGATTTAGGAATTGGTAGTATGGCATGGTTAAACTTAATCGCGATTCTACTATTAAGTAAAATCGCATTAAAAGTGTTAAAAGATTATGAAGCGCAGAAAAAAGAAGGGAAAGATCCAGTGTTTAATCCTAAAAATGTTGGGATTGAAGGATTAGTTTTTTGGGAAGAGAGAAGTAAAGAGATTGAAAGGAAAAACTATAAAGAACAATCAGTAGTAGATGATAGTCTGAAATTGTAGTTGAAATAAACTGAATATTCATTCTTTTTAATGAGGTATATTGCCTTCTTTTCATCACATACTACAATAGGTACAGATAATTTGAATGGAGGTAATAATAAGATGGAACACGAACAACATCATAGTTCAGTAAATGACGTTCTACATCATTATAAAGAAGGTATCGGTAGTTTTACAAACCAAATTCCTGAAATTGCTGAAACATATAATGCATTCACGCAAGCTTGTTTTCAAGAGGGCACTTTAACAAAAAGGGAAAAACAACTTATCGCATTAGGAATTAGTTTAGCAACGCAAGATGAATATTGTACCATTTATCATACAAAAGGTTGTCTTGATCAAGGGTGTTCAGATAAAGAGATTCTGGAAGCATGTGGTGTATCAGCAGCATTTGCTGGTGGAGCTGCAATGAGTCAAGCGGTAACATTAGTGCAAGAGTGTTTAAGTGAACTGAAAAATCAGAAGCATTGAATATAAAAGAACGTTTTAAACTTTATGTTTAAAGCGTTCTTTTACGTGAGATTAAATTTGAGTATAAAAATTACCTCGTATGTGATGTATTAAAGTAAGAATTTTATATTTAGTGGGAATGAGAAATAACAACTATTTATTTAGTTTTAAGATTTTCTAAAAAGTTTCAATTGTTTCATATAGTCAATAGCTTTTGTTTTGTTCTTTTGTTTACATACATATTCGAATTCATTCTTATCTCGATAATAACTATTCATTATTTCTTCTGTAAGAATTCCATCAGAAATAGCTTTTTTAATTGCGCAATGTGGTTCATTTGTATGAGAGCAGTTAGAGAATTTACATTTCTTAGATATCGCCTCTATATCTTCATATCCAAGATCAAAGTCGTCCTTATGAATTATTAAGTCAAATCCTATTTTGCTAATGGTTAATCCCTCCACCTTTAATACATTTTATAAGTATGTTTTCGATTTCCAGTCAAGTAATGCTTTTGCGTATGTTCTACCTAAATATATATTTCCTTTAAGTATTTCGTTATTCCTTCTTTAAAACTTGGTACAATGAAACAAAAGGGGGATTAGTAATGCAAGATTTAGTAATTGAAGAGATTAAGCAAATAAAAGATGATATGGAAGAGCTTTCTGAACTATTAAAAACGGTTGTAGATGATGGGGCGTCAATTGGTTTTTTGCCTCCACTGGAACAAAAAGAATCAACGAAGTATTGGGAAGTCGTTTTAGCACCAGAAGTGATCTTGTATGTCGCTAAAATAAATAATGAAGTGGCAGGGAGTATTCAATTACATTTAGTTACAAAGCCTAATGGGATCCATAGGGCCGAAATTTGCAAGTTAATGACTCATCCAAACTTTAGACGTAATGGCATTGGACGTTTACTTATGCAAAAAGTAGAGGAACGAGCAAAGCAAGAAAACAGGTCTCTTTTAGTGTTAGATACGAGAGAAGGAGATCCTTCTAATAGATTGTATAAATCATTAGACTATCAAGAAGCTGGAAAAATACCAGATTACGCAATATCTCCAAATGGTAATTTAGATGCCACAGTTATTTATTATAAAGTTATATAAGTTATATAAGTTGTGATTAAAAGGTTATCATGCTTAAAATAATAAATTCATTTAGTACATGAAATAAATGAATTTGAGAAAGTTTTTAGAGGGTTCTTTTAGTAATGTTCCTCGACTTATAATGGATGTAGAGAAGATGACTAGGCAACTATAGTTGTTTTCGCTTTATTATGGGAAAGGGGATGACGGGATGAAAACGAAAGGTTTACAGAAGGTGAAGAAAGTCATATTAAGTGGTGGCATATTACTTACGGGATTGTTAACTTTCGGTTTTTCAGAAAAAGCTTCAGCTCACGGATATGTAGAATCACCAGCAAGCCGTTCTTATTTATGTAAGCAAGGGGTGAATGTAAATTGCGGTCCGATTCAATATGAGCCGCAAAGTGTAGAAGGAATAGGTGGATTCCCGCAATTAGGACCTTCTGATGGACAAATCGCAGGAGCTGGCCATTTTCCTGCTTTAGACGTTCAAACAGTTGATAGGTGGAAGAAAGTTACGTTAAACGGCGGGACGAATACATTCAAGTGGAAACTAACCGCACCTCATAGTACGAAAGAATGGAAATACTACATTACAAAAAAAGATTGGAATCCAAATAAACCATTATCACGATCTGATTTAGATTTAGTACCGTTTTATGTGAAAAATGATGGAGGAGCTAGACCAGGAACTTCCGTGACACATGAAGCAAATGTACCTACAGATAGAAATGGATATCACCTTATTTTAGCTGTTTGGGAAATTGCAGACACTGGGAATGCGTTTTATCAAGTTATAGATGTGAACCTTGTAAATACTGGTTTAGTATCAAATTTCGCGCTAAATCATGTAGTGCAAGTTCCTACATTGTTTTAAATGAAATATACATTTTGATCATCTAATTCATTTTAGATGATCTTTTTTACGCAAAACGATGAAAAATATAGAAGAAAGTGCAATTATTTATAAAAAATTATGCTTTAAATATTGTCATATTTGCTTCTTTAAGATATCCTTTTCATGAAGAGGTGGAAAACATGGAAAAAGTACTAGTTTTCGGGCATAAAAACCCAGATACAGATGCAATTTGTTCTGCAATTGCTTATGCAGAATTGAAAAAAGAATTAGGAATGAATGCTGAGCCTGTACGTTTAGGCGAAATCAGCGGTGAAACTCAATTTGCGTTAGATTATTTTAAAGTAGAAGGACCGCGTTTTGTTGAGACAGTTGCAAGCGAAGTGGACAACGTTATTTTAGTTGATCATAACGAGCGTCAACAAAGTGCTAACGATATCGAATCTGTTCGTGTGTTAGAAGTTATTGACCATCACCGTATTGCTAACTTTGAAACAAGCGATCCTATATACTACCGTTGTGAGCCAGTTGGTTGTACAGCTACAATCTTAAACAAAATGTACAAAGAAAACGGCGTTACAATTCGTAAAGAAGTTGCAGGTTTAATGTTATCTGCAATCATTTCAGATTCTTTACTATTCAAATCTCCAACTTGCACAGAGCAAGACGTAGCGGCAGCTCGTGAATTAGCGGAAATCGCTGGTGTAGATGCTGATAGCTACGGCTTAGAAATGTTAAAAGCTGGTGCTGACTTAAGCGGAAAAACAATGGAGCAATTAATCTCTCTTGACGCTAAAGAATTCCAAATGGGTAATGCGAAAGTTGAAATCGCACAAGTAAACGCTGTTGATACAAACGACGTTCTTGTACATCAAGCGGAACTTGAAAAAGTTATCTCTGCAGTAGTAGAAGAAAAAGGTTTAGACCTATTCTTATTCGTTGTAACTGATATCTTAACTAACGATTCTGTCGGTCTTGCAATCGGTAAAGCAGCAAACGTTGTTGAGAAAGCATACAACGTATCTCTAGAAAACAACACTGCTACGTTAAAAGGTGTTGTATCTCGTAAAAAACAAATCGTACCAGTATTAACAGAAGCATTCCAAGCTTAATATTATTGATTATGATTTAACAAAAAGACAAGTAGTCAGATTGGCTACTTGTCTTTTTCTTTCTCTAAAAAACAGAAAATTAGAATTTTAAAAGGAGAGTTGTGTATGTTTAATGATTTGGAGAGTAAATTACAGTCACTTTTAGAGCGAAATATTACTTCTGTTTTAGAATTAGAAAATTGGCTTTTCGATGAATTGCGTGTAAACGCTGAAATAGAAGAGAAGATAACAAGTAGTTTAATCGCCACGTATAGAGATACAGATAACAGAAATATGCGTGATTTACATATGTATAATCAAAATACAATTCAACCACTTTTAAAAAGATACAATGCAAAATTTGACCAGAAATTTAGAGAGTCTCCGTTTTCCGGCTTATTAGATGAGAAGAAATACAGTTTTATGAAAAAAGCAAGATTGTTGAAGAGTAAAATGTTTAATGAAAAGAACATTATTCTTTCCGTTAAAGAGCAAGAGCTTATTGCGAAGTATAGAGCAATAATGTCTAACATATCGATTAATTGGAAAGGCGAGCAAAAGACGTATGCATACGTAAAAGCAAAGTTAGATAACCCCAATAGAGCTATTCGCGAAAAGGCTTGGTATGCTTTATGCGAAGCAAGGAGTATAGTGAAACCAGAAGTGGATCGTATTATGTATGAACTTATACGATTACGGAATGAGATAGCTTTAAATGCAGGGTTTAATAATTATAGTGAATATGCTTTTAAACAAAAAAACAGAGATTACAGTATTGAAGATTGCTATAAGCTCCATGAATCTATAGAAAAGTATGTTGTACCAATTTGGAAACAGTTAGGAAGTATTTCTAAAAAGAATCTCGGTGTAAAAACGTATCGCCCTTGGGATCTTTCTCCATGTAATTTACCAAAAGTCCCATTCCAAAATGTGATTGATTTATTAAATGGTGTGGAAGAAATATTTCGAAAGACAGATTTATATTTTTATGAGAAATTTATTCATATAAGGAAAGCTGGATGCATTGACGTAGAAGAACGTGAAAATAAAGCGCCAGGAGCTGCTTGTTTTACCTTGCCTCATAGTAAAGGGGTTTTTGTGTATTCTAATTTCAGTCCATCTTTTTATGCAATTAATGCACTGATACACGAATTGGGGCATGCATTTCATTTTTATAAACAATTTAATAATGAAAGTAGCATGCAGGAAAGGTATCTTCGTGAAGAGGTGGCTGAGCTGTATTCTCTCAGCCTTGAGTTACTAGTAATGGATAAGCTTAATATCTTTTACAAGCAAGAAGATGAATATAAAGAAGTGCAGCGAGTACAATTATATCGTACTTTGTCTTTATTACTATCATCAGTTGCAGGAGATGTATTCCAGCATTGGATCTATACAAATCCAAACCATACATCTGAAGAGCGTGATAAAAAATATGTTGAACTATGCAAAAGGTATCAATATTCAACAGTCAACATTACAGGGTTAGAGGATGAAATCGGTGCAAGCTGGATAGAGTCATTTCACTATGTTCAGCTTCCCTTTTATAAAATTGAATACGCAATTGCACAAATAGGAGCAATGCAATTGTTTCAAATGTATCGAGAGAATCCAGAAAAAGCAATTGCTTTCTTTAAAGAGGGAGCGAGTGCAGATTGGAACCTACCTATACAAGAAATATATGAAAAGACCGGTGTCTCGTTTGACTTTTCAGAAGAAAGGATAGAAAGTACTGCAATGGTTATTTTGGATCTGCTAAACGAATTAAAATAAGGATAGCATTTGCTATCCTTATAACTGTTTGTTCGTAGATTTTTTCTTGTTTATATAAAATGTAATAATAGCTGTAATGAGAAAAATAGGTATAGCATACACTTGCCCAACAAACAACTTCCAGCCAACATGATTATAGCCTTGAGATGATGGAGCAATCATAGCGATTATGCAAACAATAATATAGAGTACTAGTGCAGGGATTATATTTTTCATATGTTCACCTCCTTTTCATATTTTTATTACATGTATATCTGTATAATACATTGTAGTTTGAGACAAGAGATATATTTTTTCAATAGTCATATAATTAAAAGGGTTGTTTTAAAGTGGAATAGAATAGGTGTATGTAGAATGATATAGGGGTGTTATATATAATGAATAATATACTAAATCGAATAAAGGAAGATGTAAGTATAGAATTATTGAATACGCTATGGCCTGATTTTAATAGGACTGCATTTGAATTATATGATGATAAGCATGTGTATGTATTTTATCATCCATTATTTTTGAAAGATGATAATGAGTACACCATTTTAAAGTGGGATGAACAATTCAAAGCTGATACATTTATCCTATTCAAAGGTTATCCGACTGCCATCGTTAATATGAATAGATATAAAGATTATGAATGTTTATTTGCGGTTTTAGTGCATGAACTTTTTCATTGCTATCAATATTTGAATAAAGAAAGTAGATTTCCAAATGAATCTATAGGATTTCAATATCCTATAATAGAAGAAAACATAGAATTGCGAAATAAAGAACGAATTTGTTTATATGATGCTGTTCATTGTAAGTCACAAGCTGAGAGAATTAATTATATTAAGCGATTTATTGAACTAAGAGAGCATAGAGCTAGTTTTATGAAAGAAGAGTTTATAACATATGAATGTATGGTTGAAAGCATAGAGGGGCCTGCTTGGTATGTTGAAATGAATGCATACAATTCAGTATGCAAAAAGGATGAAAGCGAAACATTACGAAAATATAGCGGACTTATTTTAGATGCATATGAAGCTAATTATAACATTAGGAAGAGCTGCTATAGTTCAGGAATGCTTTTATGTTTAATATTAGATGAAATCCTCCCCGAATGGAAAAAGAGCTTCTTTTATAGTGGTAAATCGTTATATACTTTTTTAAAACAAAATATAAATGTGGATTTGAGTTTAAGTAATGAAATTGTAATGAGTAAAGAAACGAAGCAAATCCTTCATTTTGTACAAAACGAAAGAGGTAAGGATATTAAGCAATTTTATGATGAAGAAGGGTATCATCTATATATTGTAGGGGATATAAAATTAAATTCGTTTAATCCAATGAATGTAAAGTTAAACGGAAATAAAGCATTACATAAAACTTTTTTAAGTGTAAGTATACATAATAAAACATATATGATAAATCAACCTGTTTTAGCATCTTTTGAAGAAGATTTTAAAAATATGACACAAGTTCATATCATAATGAATGAAAAACCGATAGAAACAAATAATGGTTGGAACGTAGTGGGAATTGGAGATATAGAAGCTGCGTATGAAGAAGTAGAGAGTTCTCTATTTTTATATTTAAAAAGTTAGAAGTGAGGTAAGAAATAAAGATGAAAAGGTTATGCATAATTCCATGCGGAAAGAAGAAAATTTGGGATAAGTATTCAGATTACGGGCCGATGGAGGCAAAAGATGTATATATTAGCCCATTCGGAAAAGCATGTCAGGCGTATGCAACTATGTTTTTCGAGAATTGGGTTATCTTATCGGCGAAGCATGGATTTTTAAGACCAAATGATATTGTATTAGAAAACTATGATCTTGCGTTTGATTCAAAGAGTGATGAGATTATTAGTATGGAACAATTAAAACAACAGATGATTGAAAAGGACTTGCTTCAGTTTGATGAAATCGTTTTACTTGCAGGAAAGAAACATAAGAAAGTAGTGAAACAATTATATCCAGAAGAAATCATTACGTATCCGTTAGCTGGGTGTAAAGGGATTGGGTATATGTTGCAGAGGTTGAAAGGGGCTGTGGGGGATGGGAAGGAATTATAGGTAACTAATGTATAATTAAGGTATGAAGATGGAGGTGATTAAGAGTGAAAAAGGTTTTCAAAAGTAATGTATCTAGCTTTGTTTGTATAGGTCTTGTGTTATTATTAATTGATTTTAATAACTTATCAATATTAGAATACATATTCTTAACAACAAGCACCCTTTCTTTTGTTGCATTTTTAGTGAACTTAGCAGTTACATACTATTGTGAGAGAGAAGAAAGAAAATATACATGAATGTAAAGCCCAAATATTGGGCTTTTTTCTATGTTATATTTCCGTTGAATATGTAAGGAAGAATTATTAAGGGTACTAAAATAACTTTTATAAAACGTAGAATATAGACTAGTAAACAAGCCTTTTTATACTTTCAAACATAGAATATGATGAATGCTATTGAAGGGAGAGTCATATTCATGGGAAACAATTGTCGTTGTAGACAGTTCCGGGATTGTAATAGATTTTGGGATGATCTAATGTTTGGAAGATGCATACGTAGAGATTGTGATGATTGTGGTTGTAAACGTAAACGTCATTGTGATTGTGATGATTGCCGTTGCAATCGTAAGCGTGACGATGATGACGATAAATGCCGCAAGTGGTAATTTTTTTTGAAAGAGTACTTAAAAGTAAGTACTCCTTTTGTATATGAAGCTTTTACATTCCATCTTGAATTAATTTTCTTTCAATTTCCCATGTATCTCGTTTTTTAATTTTTATAGCGATATTAGTTCCGCTAGATTCCTTATAAAAGATATATCCATTGTTTTCGTTTACATATGCCAATGGTTCACCTATGCAATCTTGTGAACAAGATGTATTGATAATTTCAATTAAGGATAGTTCGCTCGGATCGTTTTTACTTGCATCTATAATAGTATCAAGGTTCGTTTTACGATAGCCTTGTAAGTTGATATGAAAAAACTGCTCTATTTCTCCTGTAATACTAGTATTCATTACTTCAACTGAATTTTTCTTTTCTTGAAGAAATCCGTTCTCGTAAAGTAATTTTGTATATCCAAGCCATGCGATTAAAACTAGCATGATAAACATACTAAATATTTTTAGTGTTCGAAGTCGTTTGCTAACTACCGTTTCTGAGTATTTCATTTAGTTTAATCCTCCAATGTTTTTAATTTAAAGTATGCCTAAATACTTACTTTTAGAAGAAGGATAGAACTTAACGAGTTCTAGATTCAAAAAAGAAAGCATCTGAAGTTAGATGCTTTCTTTTTTTAGTATTTTTCACTATCTGTTCGTTACTTGTTTCATAAGTGGTCTTATTTCTTTAACTGGTGGTTTTTTATCATAGGCATCAACGTAAGAAAAGTAGTAATTCAAGTTTCTGAGAAGTCCTTTTCCTATTTTAGCGCTTAAAAATGGGAATACTTGTCCAGTATAATCATCAAGAGATTTACAGTAGTATTTTTCATCTAAATATATACTGTATTTACATGTTAGTTCTACTAGTGAGTTTCCTTCATCATCAATTACTTCCTTAGAATCAATAATGTCTATTAATGCGAATTTTTCATTTAGATAAACTTTCTTCTTTTTCTCGTGTTTATTTGTGAGTATAAATACGAGACCAATGGCGTTAATCAAACTGTTTCCTCCTATAAAAAACGGATATTTATAAAATATATCGATATACGTTAAATGTAAAGAGGACAGGTGAAATATCATTGATAGAAAGTTTAATAAGCCGATTTGGTTTTCAAATCGGCTTATTGTTATTGAAATACTTGCGGGAATTGCTTTACGATTGCATTTGTTATCATGTCGGCCATTTCTAAAGCTTCTTTTTCAATTTTATCGTACAATTTTACTCCTGCTTCATAATCTTTATTTAGAAAGGCAAGTGCCTCTGCTTTTGTTAATGCTAAATGTTCATAAAACATTTTTCTGAATTCTTCTTTTTCTATATATGGGTTGATGCTAGTAAGAAACGCAACAATTTCATCACCGTTAGCGTACCATTTTTTCTCTATAGCGGCAGCTGCATTTTGGTCACCAGCTTTTGCGGCTTTAACAAGATCTGCTGCAATGACTAAGTGGTCTTTAATTAATGCACTATATTTTTTTACAGCATCCTCACCATAGAATGGTTCAAGTGACAGTCCCATATGTGTTGCATTTTGAAGAAGCCGTCCAATAGTAACGTTTACGTCAGGTAAATTGAAAACAATACTTATAATAGCTAATCTCGTCCAAGCGACATGTTGTTCCCATAAGGAACGCATATAACCTTTTAAAAAATTCTCGTTTTTACTAATTCGGTAATTACGTACAGATGTATCAAAGTGTACATAAGGGTTATGATACGGGGAGTAATACGATTGCCAATAAGAATACATAAACGGTAACACTCCTTTGAACATGTATAACTCAAAGTATGATGGGAATTTATATTTAGTTACGTGTCCTCGTTTATTTTTAAAATTCGATTTGGGAAAATTCAAGTCTTTTCATTGTGATATATATAGATAAATTGAATATAAAGTAAAAGAGGCTCTGCAAGGGAAGTTGCAGAGCCTCAAAAGGGTATTGCCGAGATGTCGGACTCGACTACGTAATATTATCATAAAACTCGCTTGAAAAAACCTGGTAAATGTGTCCAAATGAAAGTGTGTCTTTAATAAAGTCAAAGGGATCTGCTTCCCGCGGCAGATCCCTTTAACTAGATAATGTCGATGAGCAAAAACTCATCTGGAGTACTTTTATAGTAACAAGTGAATTTCGTTTTGTGTATTGAGAAAAAAGAATTAGATAGTTAAATGTTAAGAATCTATATTTTACCTTTTGTGATTATCACCATTTGTAGTGAGTGGATTATGGTTATAAAATGGTGATAAAATTTATAATTACATCTAAAAGTGTTATGAAATATATAATGATTAGAAAAGACCTGCTTATATAAGCAGGTCAACTTAAGGGGTTTATCCAACAGAATATTTCATATGATAACGACTGTATTGTAGTATGTCTATAAGGTTTATATTGAGAAAATTTTTGTGAATACTATATTTCGCACGTGGATTAACGTTTTAAAAGTTGAGAAAGAAAATGAAAAAGCTTTCTATAAGAAAATAATGGCTGGTACTTATAATATGATTCATATTTCCACACGTCATTATTTGAGAATTGGAGTTGGTTCGGTACGTTTTTTTGCTTGACGGAACTAATATTACGATGCTTCATATAGTCACCTCCTGAATTCACATGTATAAGATTAGTAGTATTCAAGGAAGAGTAATAAAATGTATATTTATTTTGAAATTCTTTTTATATGTGCTGTATTTATATTTAAAAAAAGCAACTAAAACATAGTTGTTAATCAACCTCTAACACGTAAAGAAGTATAAAAAAATGAAAAAGCAAGCTGTTAGTCATGTATTCATCACTTTCATGACGCTTAAGTGATGATATAATAGGAGTAGATGAAAGATAAAGAAAAGCAGGTGACTCTTTTTTGTTTACAAAAGCACAAGAACTTTTAGCGTCTTATTTCGGTTATTCGTCATTCCGAAGGGGACAAGATGAAACAATTAAAAATGTATTAGACGGGAAGGATACAGTCTGTATTATGCCAACGGGCGGTGGTAAGTCAATTTGTTATCAAATTCCCGCATTAGTATTCGAAGGAACGACGTTAGTTATATCGCCTTTAATATCACTTATGAAAGACCAAGTAGATACATTAGTACAAAACGGTATTTCAGCTACTTATATTAATAGTTCTATTTCTATTGCAGAAGCGAATCAACGAATTCAATTAGCGAAACAAGGACATTATAAGTTACTTTATGTGGCGCCTGAGCGTCTTGATTCAATGGAGTTTGTTGATCAACTTATCGATATGAAAATCCCGATGATTGCAATTGATGAAGCACACTGTATTTCGCAGTGGGGACATGATTTCCGTCCGAGTTATTTACATATACATCGCATATTAGATTATCTTCCAGAAAAGCCGCTCGTATTAGCATTAACTGCGACGGCAACACCACAAGTTCGTGAAGATATTTGCAACACGCTTGGAATTAATCAAGAAAATACGATTATGACAACGTTTGAGCGCGAAAACTTATCATTTTCTGTTATTAAAGGACAAGATCGTAATGCATATTTAGCGGATTATATTCGTCAAAATCAAAAAGAATCTGGGATTATATATGCAGCTACTAGAAAAGTAGTTGATCAATTGTATGAGGATTTAATGAAAGCGGGAGTATCTGTATCAAAATACCATGCTGGTATGAGTGATAACGATCGAAATGAGCAGCAAGAACTCTTTTTACGTGATGAAGTGAGTGTAATGGTAGCGACATCTGCATTCGGTATGGGGATTGATAAATCGAATATTCGTTACGTTATCCATTATCAACTGCCAAAAAATATGGAAAGTTATTACCAAGAAGCAGGACGTGCTGGCCGTGACGGATTAGATAGTGCATGTATATTGCTATATTCTTCTCAAGACGTGCAAGTACAGCGCTTTTTAATTGATCAATCGACCGGAGAATCTCGTTTTTCAAATGAACTTGAAAAACTGCAAAATATGACGGACTACTGTCATACAGAACAATGTTTACAATCATTTATTTTGCAATACTTTGGAGAAGAACCTAAAGAAGATTGTGGCCGCTGCGGTAATTGTACTGATGACCGAGAAAGTATCGATGTGACGAGAGAATCACAAATGGTTCTATCTTGTATGATTAGGACGAACCAACGATTCGGAAAACAAATGATTGCACAAGTACTAACTGGATCTAAAAATAAGAAAGTCATTGAATTTAATTTTCATACTTTGCCAACATACGGACTTTTATCAAATCGTAGTGTAAAAGAAGTCAGTGAATTTATTGAGTTTCTCATTTCAGATGAGTTAATTGCAGTTGAACATGGTACGTATCCAACATTAAAAGTAACGGAAAAAGGGAAAGAAGTGTTACTAGGAAAAGAGAATGTTTTACGCAAAGAACGAGTAGAGACAAGACAAATAGTTCAAGATCATCCTTTATTTGAAGTACTTCGTGAAGTACGTAAAGAAATCGCGCAAGGAGAAGGTGTACCTCCATTCGTTATTTTCTCTGACCAAACGTTGAAAGATATGTGCGCAAAAATGCCGCAAAGTGACTCTGAACTTTTAACTGTGAAAGGGATTGGTGAACATAAACTTGTGAAGTATGGTTCTCACTTCTTACAAGCAGTTCAGCACTTTATTGAGGAAAACCCAAACTATGCTGAAACAGTTAAAACAGAAGTGGTTACAGAGCGGAAAAAGTCAGGGAAAGCTTCAGCAAATTCTCATTTAGAAACGTATGAAATGTATAAACAAGGCATTGATCTAGATGAAATTGCGAAAGAACGTGGATTATCAAGACAAACGATTGAAAATCATTTAATTCGTTGTTTTGAAGATGGCATGGAAGTAGACTGGAACAGTTTTGTTCCTGCAGAATATGAACAACTGATTGAAACTGCTGTGAAAAATGCTGATGGTGGTTTGAAATCTATAAAGGAACAACTTCCGAATGAAGTGAGTTACTTTATGATTCGTGCTTATTTACAAATTAGAAAGTAGTGACATGTAAAGGGGATAGGGATTTATGCATCACGTTTTTGTGTATGGCACGTTAAGAAAAGAGCAAACGAATGCTCATTTTATGCAAGGTGCAATATGCATCGCAGACGGAGCGTGGACGTATGGCAAATTATTTGATACAAACGAAGGCTATCCGGCGATGATTTATTCAAATGAAGAAAAGGTCTATGGTGAAGTTTATGAAGTAAATGATGAGATATTGCGTAAGTTAGATGAACTAGAAGAATATACAGGGAATGCGGAGACTGATTTATATTATCGAATCAAGCAAACAGTATATGCTGCTGATAGGGAAATAGAGGCATATGTATATATTGCTCAAGATAAAAAGATGATATTGAAAGTGATTGATTCTGGAGATTGGGTGGAGTATCAAAAAGAAAAATAAGAGTAACTAAAGAGTAGATAGTGGAATAATCCATTATCTATTTTTTATATTTAGACTTTTAAATTTCTTATTATTTTGATAAATTGTAAATATAGGGGAATAAAAGGGGGTTTTTTCATGGGTGTCAGAAATTTAATTTCTCGCCTGTAGTAGAAAAATCTTTTGCAGGAGGAGAATAATAATGAACGAATTAAATGTGAAGGAATTTTACCAAAAACAATTTGAACTGTCGAATTACGATATAAATACAGAAAGCTGGTTAGAGCAGGTTGCTAAAGAAGTTAAAGAACAAATTGGATATCCATTTCAGTCGATGTTAGAATTAGGAGCAGGAAATGGCGGTTTTGCAAGAGCGATGTCTAGGTTACAAGTGAAAATGACTACGGTTGAGCTTGTACCAGAGTTAGTTATGTTTGCAAAAGAACATTCTACTAGTGATATAGATATTCATTGCGCTGATTTTTATAAAATTAACGTTGAAGAAAAGTTTGATGTCGTTACTTATTTGGACGGATTTGGTGTAGGAACGGATGAAGAACAATTATTTTTATTAAAACGCATCCATAATTGGTTGAAAGATGATGGGTGTGCACTTATTGATATTTATCAACCTTTATATTGGGAAAAAGCAAATGGACAAGAAATGCCGATTGGCTCTGCAATGCGAAAGTATGAATATGATAGTGAAAATGCAAGAATGCTGGACCATTGGTGGGAAACGGATTCTTCAAATGATATTGTGACACAATCTTTACGTTGCTATACTATAGATGAGATTAGTAATTTATGTGCAGAGGCTCGTTTCAGTATAGTTGGGATTTTCCCAGGAGGAGCGTATGACTTTGAAGAGAGAAAATATAAAGAACAAGTATCATTAAATGAATGTTTATCATATCGTATAAAAGTAAAAAAGAGTAAGGATTAACTCCTTACTCTTTTTTTGCTATTATAGTGTGAATAATTGACTGTTTTTCGTGTTCATTGTCGTTCTTTTTTTATTCTTATGGATCTCAGTATGATCCCAATTCCAAGAAATAAAACAGTAGCAACGACTCCGCTAATAGGGTTTAACCAAAAATCACTGCTGTTGGTAAGTGTAATAATCCCTGTTATTGTAACTAAAACAGTAGGAACGGCGTCTTCAATTGCATGCATGATTACGCATGGCCATAATGACTTTGTAAGTCTATATATTTCAACATACATAATAGACCAAGAAACCATAAGTATACAGCCTAATAAAAGCATATTTAACCTTGAAATAGATTCAAAATATTCATTTGGTAAAAAGACTAAATAATAAGCGGCATGCCAAAGAGCCCAAACTAAACCAGAAATAATATAAATAAACCAATCGTTTAACTTTAGTTCAATCAGCTTTGGAGTTAAATAACCGCGCCAAGAAAACTCTTCAAAAATATTTTTAATAAAGTTACCAATAGTAGACATGAATATGAGTGAAAATAATGAGGGCATTTCAAAACTGGTTATGTTAGCTACTCCAAAAATAAGTGCTATGCTTATCGTTATTAATATAACGAATGGATAAATTAGTAATGCAACGAAATACCATTTAAAGTTTGCCTTCAAATTTAGTTTGATCCCAAAATCATTCCAATCTCGACCAATAATTCTAAGTAAAATACTTGCGAGAAAGGGTAATATTAGCCATAATCCCATACCTAAAGAGTTTCCGTCAGGCTGATCCGTTAGGAAAGAATCTAGAAATACCCCAATCCAACCACTTGCCAACACAATTAACACAAAAATAAGTAAGTGTAACTTTAGAGGCTTTCTTTTGGTGGTAGTCATTTTTAATAGACTCCTTTACTTTTGTTTTTGAATTTTGTAACCTTGGTTAATTTACAAATGAAATAATAGACAACTAGAAAAGCAGTTGGAGTGTATGTACGGGAAACAAAGTTAGATAGTGTAAAGTTCTTTTAATCGTATCTATTGAATGAATCACTTAATTATATGTGTAGTTGTATAATTTAGATGTTATATATTCTTATCATGTAAAAATATCATTTGAATTTTAATATTAGAAAGGTGAAAAGTAAGTTTTTTCAGAAAAAAAAATTAAATCCTTGACTTTATAAATGGATTTTTAATACAATTATATTTCGACTGAAAAATTAGAACGGACAGGAGGGAATCATCAAATGAACAGCATTTTTGAAGAAGAGTTACAAAAAATGAAAGATACATTACGTACGATGGATGATCAATTAGAACAGCTTGAAAAAATTCCAGTTTATTATGGCGATGATTTTAAAGAGCAAATTCTTGAAAGTATGAGGGAGTCTAATAGACAAAACTTACGTATTGGTGTACAAGAGCCGTACTTTGGAAGATTAGATTTTCAGGAGGATGGCAAGGAAGACATTATGCCTATTTATATCGGTAAAGTAGGTGTTTCAGATAAAGATACGATGAAACCAATTGTAATTGATTGGCGGGCATCTGTCGCAAGTATGTTTTATTCATTTACGGGTGGTGATGAATTAGCGTTTTATCAATCGCCAGACGGATTAGTAGAGGGTGATGTTTATTTAAAGCGAAACATCTCCATTCGAAAAAGAGAACTAGAACGTGTTGTTGATACATATGTAAAAGGAAATGAAGATGTCTCGCATGCCGATGATTTTCTTCTATATCGATTAGGTGAGAATAAAGATAATAAACTAAAGGATATTGTTTCGACGATACAATCGGAGCAAAATGATATTATTCGTGCGGAAAGAAACTTACCATTACTTATTCAAGGGGTTGCGGGAAGCGGAAAAACAACGATCGCTTTACATCGTCTTGCTTTTTTAATTTATGAATATCGTGAGCAATTAGAAGCTGAGAGAATGATTGTTTTCGCTCCGAATAGTCTGTTTTTAGACTATATTTCGAGTGTACTTCCTGAATTAGGTGTAGGGAATATTAGTCAAACAACATTTCCAGATTGGGCATTACGTACGTTAGATGATTCGGTGAAACTGAAGCAGACAGAAGAAAAGTTGAAAGAAGCATTTTCTATTAATCGTGATGAAGAAAAGGTTATGCTCGGTAAATTGAAAGGTACGCTAGAATTTAAGGCATTTATTGAAGAGAGAATGATACAATTTGAAAATGAGTTAGTGCCAACAAAAGATTTTGAAGCATGGGATAAGGCAGTTATTCCGTTAGAAGATATTAAAAAATGGATGCAAGTGGAGTATAAACATTATCCATTAAAGAAAAGAAGAGAACGTCTAGTCGGCCGAATGAAGCGCTGGATTGAAATTGAACTGAAAAAGTATGGAGAAACAAACGAGAAGAAATTATTAAAAAAAGAAGCGACAAAGAGATTGAACACTTATATGAAGTTTTGGCCGAAAATGAGCTCACTTTCACTATATAGTTCAATATTGAAAAGTAAAGAAATACTTGAAGTATTGCCTGAAGAACTTGTGAAAGAAACTGAAAAGAGTTGTCGTAAAAAAGAAGTGTATGTAGAAGATTTACCAGCTTTAATTTACATACATCACCGAATAACAGGTATTGAAATCGGACAGAAATTCCATCACGTCGTTATTGATGAAGCGCAAGATTTCTCGCCATTTCAAGTTTATGTATTAAAAGAAATTACACTAGGTAATTCTTTCACTATATTAGGTGATTTATCTCAAGCAATTTATGATTATCAAGGGATTGAAGATTGGAGTGCTTTTAAGGAAGTATTCCAAGAAACAGGTTATTATGAACTGACGAGAAGTTATCGCTCTACAAAAGAAATTATAGAATTTGCGAACGAAATAATTAAAAATGCAGAGATTCCAGTTGGGCTTGCAACGCCAGTTTTCCGTAGCGGGGAAGAAGTGAAAGTGATTCAAACAGAAGATCAATTCACTGAAATTATGAAGACTTTACAGCATCTACAAAATGAAGATGTGAAAACAATTGCGGTAATCGGAAGAACAGACGGTGAATGCCGCGATATATATGAGAAATTAACAAATGCAGGATTGGCTGTAAACGTCATTGAAGCAGATCAAAGTAAATATGAAGGCGGTATTTCAGTAGTACCTGTATACTTGGCGAAAGGGCTAGAATTTGATGCTGTTCTACTGATTGATGTTGATGCAGAACATTATAAAAATACGAAACATGATGCGAAGTTACTGTATGTCGGATGTACAAGGTCACTTCATGATTTATGGATTTTCCATAGTGGTGAAGCATCTCCGCTAATTAAGAAATAAAAATTCAAGAGGCTTTTCTAGTAACAAAAAGAAGAACCTCTTGTTTTTCTATATAAAGACATGGAGAGAAAATAACTATGATAACAAAAGTAATAACAAAAAGAAATTGGGAAATCGCAAAGATAGATGGAGAAATTAATGAAGCTTCACTAAAAGAAGAGGGATTTATTCATTGCTCATTTTTAGAGCAAGCGTTAAAAGTTGCTGAGAAACATTTTAGTCATGAAGAAGATGTTTTATTACTAACAATTGATCCATCCTTAATAAAAGCAAAAATAAAACATGAACTTGCTTCTAACGGTCAAGAATATCCGCATGTATATGGAGTAATTCATATTGAGGAAATTGTAGATATTACCCCATTTACTAAAGAAAATGGAAAATTTATATTACAAGAGGTGCAAAATTAAGATTGTACTAGGCATTTAAATTAGCTAGAAAAGCACAAATTATATAGTTTGTGCTTTTTAATTGTCTATTTTTTGTAAATACTCATTGTTTTTATCACACTAATACTGTACGATACATAGTATAAAACATATACTGTATGACATATAGTAATGAAAATGAGGTGAGTGAGTGAATGGATGCTTTATTAAATTCGTTAATTACTGAACTAAGAAGAGGTACATTAACATTAGCGGTTTTAAGCCAATTAAGAACGCCGCAGTATGGATATTCACTTGTCCAATTATTGGAGCAATCAGGGATTACAATTGATCAAAGTACTTTATATCCACTACTTCGCCGATTAGAAAAGCAGGAGCTAGTGACGAGTAGTTGGGATAAAACGGAGAGTAGACCTCGTAAGTATTACGTTTTAAGTGAATATGGATTAGAGATATTTTTACAGTTAAAAAAGGAATGGATAAAGGATTCGAAAGAACTTTATAACTTATTAAAGGAGGAGGACAAGAATGAATTTAATTGATATTTATGTCGAGGAAGTAGCGAAGAGATTACCTGAAAAAAATCGTGAAGATATTATTCTGGAACTACGGTCAACAATCGAAGATATGTTACCTGATGATTATACTGAAGATGATGAAAAGAGAGTTCTTGAAAAATTGGGGAGTCCGGTTTCATTAGCAAATGGATATTTGGATAGACCGATGCATTTAATTGGACCGCGTTATTTTGATGTATATACGACGTTATTAAAAATGATTATACCAATTGCAGCTGTTATCGCACTCATTGCAATGGTTGCAGAAAATTTTGTAGGATATAATGGTGAGCCAGCGGTATTAAATGTTATTTTAAATTTGATAGGTAAAGGAATTGGAGAAATTGTCGAAGTTAGTCTCCATGTATTTTTCTGGTTGACACTTGTATTTGCTGTTTTAGAAAGAACGGATACAGAAAAGGATCCACAGCCATTAACAACAAGTTTAAAAAAATGGACGCCAGATGATTTGAAAAATATTTCGTATATCCCGAAGAAAAAGGCAATCTCAAAGTTCGAAGTATTTGGAAGCTTAATGTGGACGGCAATATGGGCTACACTTTACTTTTATGCGAACCATCTCGTTGGCGTATACAGTGGTACGGAAAATGGATTGAAGTTTGTCGCGCCAACTTTTAATCAAGATGTTTTACTGCAGTACTGGCCAATTATTATAATTATGATCGTTTTCGAAATTGGTATATCTCTTTATAAGTTAGTACAAGGACAATGGACGAAAAAGTTGGCAATCGGGAATACTATTCTCCAAATAGTTGGAACGATAGCATTCATTGTAATTGTAGTAAATCCATATTTATTTAACGAAGGATTTATTACGTTTGTTGCAAATGTGTTCACTATTTCTCCAGAAGAATTTAAAACTTGGTTAATTAGTGGAGGTATTCTCATTTACGTTTTATCTGCTGTATTAAGTATTTATGATGGCTTCCGAAAAGCTAGTGTTCGTGTAACGAATAGGTAGTAAAAAAAGAAAACGTACATGAAAGGAAGAAAACGATGATAAGGGAAGCAACGGAAAAAGATGTAACATATATTTTAGATATTTATAATGAGGCGATACTGAATACAACAGCTGTATATGCATATAAACCTGTAACCCTTGAAAATAGAATAGATTGGTATAAACAAAAAAAAGCTGATGGCTATCCAATTTTTGTATACGAACTAGATAATAAAGTGGTAGGATTTGCGACATTTGGTCCGTTTAGAGCTTGGCCAGCTTATAAATATTCAATTGAACATTCTGTGTATGTTCATAAGAAATATAGAAAAAATGGAATTGGCACTTCTTTAATGAAAGCGTTGATTACATTTGCAAAAGAAAGAGAATATATGACCTTAATTGCTGGAATTGATGCGGAAAATGAGAAAAGTATTGCTTTACATGAAAACTATGGATTTGTTCATGCAGGGACAATAAAAAAAGCTGGTTATAAGTTTAATAAATGGATAGATTTAGTTTTTTATCAATTGGAGCTTAATGGTCCTAAAAATCCTTTAGAAGAATAGAAGTTTTTCGTGAAAATTTAACTTTTAGGTAGCAAGGAGTAATTCATGCTACCTTTTTTTTTGTAATAGCCGATATAATCTACTAAAAAGGGTTTTTATATTCTGTATTGAATTATTAGGAGATCATAAAACGGTATGAAATGAGGAATGGAAATGGAAACTGTCATTCAAAAAATGAAAGAGATACAATCTGATCATGTTGGGATAGCTATTTATTCTACAAAAAGCAATCGTATAGTTGCTTCATATAATAGTGCATTAAATATTCCGTTAGCATCGGCAGCAAAAGTAGTAATTGGATTTGTAGTAGCGAAAATGGTAAAGGAAAATACATGTAATTGGAATGATATACTTCATCATGTTAAATTTAATCCACTTGAAGATAGTGCGCAGCTATATCCGCATTTACAAGGAAGAAATGCTTTAACACTTAGTAAAGCAGTAGAAGTGATGATAGCATGTCATGATAGTTACGTTGCACAGTCAGTTGTAATGTACTGTGGTGGATGGGATGCTGTGAAAACATATGCCCAAACGTACTTTTCAAAAATTCATATACAAGAGAATGCTAGAGATAAGAAAAATGCTGGAGAATTAAATGAAGTTCTTTCACTTTTAATACAAATTTTTCAAGGGTATAAATCAGAAGCAGAATTATGGGAACCCATTATTAGCGGCATGGTAAGGCAGCAAGGGGAATATGAAGGAATACATTCATATCATTTAGCTCATATGACAGGTGGACTACCCACAGCTACAATAAATATTGGTATAATAGGAATGTTTAACGAATTCCCGTTTCTTTATGTTATTGGAGGTAAAGATTTACCTAGTCGACGTGAAAACAAAGAGACAGATGAAGCTTTTGCAGTAGCTTTGAAGTGTATGTACAAAGAATATAATAAAAGCATACTAGGGGTGAGTGATTGAAAAGAAACTTAAAAACTTCAACGATCATCATTTTAATTTTAACAGTTATTGTTTTGGAAGTTGGAATTGCTCTATATGATCGGAATTTGTCACTAGATACGATTTACTTTGCTGCGATTCTTATTTGCATTGTATTGCTTTTTGGCACACGTGTTTCTGAAGATAAAGAAAGTACATCGAAACAAGGGCGAAAAAAACAGCTCTTATATTTTGGCCATCTATTTTATTGTCTATTGCTTGTTTTGCAGTTATAAGTTATATAAGAATAGGCTTTGTCTCTGTTCCAGGGATAATTTGGTTTTCGTGTTTTGTTACATATGGTGGATTTGTATTCATTAATATTTTAAAGAGAAAAAATAAAAATTAAAGGTAGCTTACTAAGTTGAAAGGAAGAAATATATGAAACACATAGAGAATGGTACTCGCGTTGAAGGAGAATACATAAAAAATAAAGTCATTCAATATAACATGTCTGTTTTAACTGATGAAGCAAAACAGCCGATGGAACAAGTAAGTTTTGTTGTGAAAGATGAGGATGGAAAAATCTTTGGTGGGGTAACAGGAACGATATATTTTTATCATCTTCATATAGATTTTTTATGGGTTGATGAATCAGTTCGTCATGATGGTTATGGTAGTCAACTATTACATAAAATTGAAGACATTGCGAAGGAAAAAGGTTGTAGATTAATATTATTAGATTCATTTAGTTTTCAAGCACCAGAATTTTATAAAAAGCACGGCTACAGAGAGTATGGTGTTGTTGAAGATCATCCTAAAGGGCATAGTCAACACTTTTTAGAGAAGAGGTTATAGTATTCGTGTTTTACAAGAAAAGTGGATTTTAAAAGCATCACCTTGTTGGCGATGCTTTTTTTAGTTTATAGAAACTAATCAATCTGATGCAATTATGGAAACAAAAAGTACGATTCGTATTATAATGATTTTCTTTTTTATGTAAATAAGTTACTGTTTTTGTAGAAGATAATAACTTATTTATTATGTGCACTAACAAACAGTATTAAATTTTTTGAAGGGGAAGAGCAATAAGACGAGCTCTGAATATAATAATGATAAAGGAGGTGTTAAGCAATGGGTTATATTGTAGATATTTCGAAATGGAACGGTAACATTAACTGGGATGTAGCAGCTCCACAACTAGATTTCGTAATCGCTAGGGTACAAGATGGTTCAAATTATGTTGATCCTTTATATAAAAGTTATGTTCAAGCAATGAAAGCAAGAAATATTCCTTTCGGTAACTATGCATTCTGCCGTTTTATTTCGATTGCTGATGCGAAGAAGGAAGCGCAAGATTTTTGGAATCGCGGTGATAAGAGCGCTACGGTTTGGGCGGCTGATGTAGAAGTGAAAACAATGAATGATATGAGAGCCGGTACACAAGCTTTTATCGATGAATTACGCCGACTAGGTGCTAAGAAAGTTGGTTTATATGTTGGCCATCATATGTATGAACCTTTTGGTATTGCGAACGTAAAAAGTGATTTTGTATGGATTCCTAGGTATGGTGGTAATAAACCAGCATATCCTTGTGATATTTGGCAATACACTGATACTGGTAATGTACCTGGTATCGGTAAATGTGATTTAAATCAATTAATAGGAAATAAACCACTTTCTTGGTTTACTGGATCAGTACAAAAACAAGAAAATGTGCAAGCACAAGTTTCCAAACAAAACATCATCCAATCAGGTGCTTTTTCACCTTATGAAACTCCAGATGTTATGGGAGCATTAACTTCTTTAAAAATGACAGCTACCTTCATTTTACAATCGGATGGACTAACGTATTTTGTTACTGAGCCAACTAGTGATACGCAATTAAACGCTATGAAAGATTGGCTTGATAGAAAAGGTTGGTGGTATGAGGTTAAATAGCTTCTATATGTGAAAAAAAAGAGCCATCCAACAGGACTGCTCTTCTCAAGTTATTATTGAATCTTGCTATTCAAATAATTTATCCATTAAATCTTGGATTTCACGCCTTTTCGTATCTGTTTCGTCCTTATCGATTGTATACTTATCATCCTCGATTATAAGTACATCACCCTCTTTTGCAGTGGAAGGGAGTTTGGATTTAGGTACATCAATTGTTACGTTATTTATTTCAATAACTGCTAGTTCGCCTTCAAAACGGTCAATAATACCTCTTTTCATAATTATCTCTCCGTTCTTACAGAAATGTTAGAACCATCACTATTAATAATTACAGTGCCATTTAAATCAGTTCTATATACCTTAACAGACATTGAATTTAACTTTGCTAAAGTTTCCTGTGTAGGATGGCCATAGCGGTTACCAGAACCTGCACTGATCACAGCGATACTTGGTTTCACTGCATCTAAAAATGGCTGAGAAGAAGATGTCTTACTTCCATGGTGACCAGGTTTTAATACATCAGATTTTAGGTTAGAAGCATATGTTGCAACCATATCTTTTTCACTTTTAGATTCAGCATCACCAGTAAATAAGAAAGATTTGCTTCCGTGTGTTACTTTTAATACAGCACTCCACTCATTTAAATCGTTACCGTATTCTTTAACGGGAGCTAAAAATTGTGAGTTTAAACCATTGATTGGTAAAGTTACTCCAGATTTCGCTTCTTTAATGGTTAATCCTTTGTTGGCTACTGCAGTTAAAAAGTCTTTAAATGTTTGTGTTGTATGGCTTACTTTAGGAGTGTAAACGTTTTTTACATTCATAGAATATAGGACTTCATCTAATCCGCCTACATGATCTGCATCAGGATGAGTGGCGATCATGTAATCAATAGTTTGGAATCCTAATCCTTTTAAGTAATTTGCTACTACCTTACCTTTTCCGTTGTTACCACCGTCAATAAGGATCGTTTCTCCACTTGGAGATTTAATAAAAGTAGCATCACCTTGTCCTACATCAATATAATGTACCTCTAAGTTACCTTTAGGCTTAGGAAGAGCTGGCCGGAAATTTGGTTCTAATACACGAGCCAAAAATGCAGCGAATTGCTCACGAGTTACTTTTACGTCTGGACCAAATGTACCATTAGGGAATCCAGCGGTAATATTATTTTGAGCTAAAATTTTGACATAATTGTAACCCCAGTGATTAGATGGAACATCAGGGAAATTTACGTCGGTACCTGTCGGTTTCAAATCAAAAGTTTTAACAAGAACTACTGCCATTTCTGCACGAGATAACGAGCGATCAGGGAAGTAGTTTGTTTCGCGTTGTACAATGTTATTATGTGCTAACTTATGTATAGAATCATAGTAATAGATACCTTTGGCTACATCGGAAAAAATATGATTATAGCTAGATGGTTTTTCTAATTTTAATGATAAATCTAGCATTAAGGCCATTTGTCCACGCGTTACATCATCACTTGGTTTAAAAGATCCTTCTGGCGTACCTTTAATGATACCTTTATCCGATAAATAGTTAATTTCTTTAATTGCCCAATGATTAGCTTGGACATCAGGGAAAGATTTAGCACTTGTAAGATTTGGAATGAACAATGTTAAAATCATGACAAATGCTGTTAGTAATAAACTAAACTTTTTCAAAAAATCGCCTCACTTAATGTATTTTTCACCTTATTAACCTTACCATTTCTTACAAGTAATTCAAAGTTTAATAGGTAAATATTTTATTAGTAATTGTTTATATTCACAAATTCATTAAATTTAAACATAGTAATGAAATAGAGGAAATATGAAAGAGAGCGGGGAACTATAAATATTGCAATTGTAAAATCTATATTATAAATTAATCTTATGAAGGTTTGGTATTAGGTTAGATTCTAGAACTATAGTGAAGGAAAGGAAGTAAGGAAAAATAAATACGAGGAGAAACTGCACTGTGTAGATCGTTTTGAGAAATGCGCTGAAATAACATTGTAGTTACTTAATGAAAAGTACTAACAAGTATGCAAACGAACTTGTTAATACTATATTTCAATATTTATAAAATAAATTATAATAATTTATATTCTATATTAATGGGAGAAAGAAAATGTACACTTATAAATTACAACATGATCAACCAATCTGCGCAGAAAAAATAAAGAAGCTTTACGATTCTGTAGGTTGGTGGCCAGAAAGAAAAGAAATCGAAATTCAAAAAATGTTAAAGAATAGTATAGCAATTGGTGTATGGGAAGAAAATGAATTAATAGGTTTTGCTAGAGTTGTTTCTGATGGTGTTTTTCGAGCGTACATAGAAGATGTTGTTGTACATGAGAGTGTGAGAAATAAAGGTATTGGAGAGAAGATGCTGACAATATTACTTCAAGAGATATCTCATGTTCATATTGTTAGTCTATTTTGCGGAGAGAAACTAATAAAGTTTTATGGTGAACAGCAGTTTCAAGCGACGAAACAAATTGTAATGCATCGTAATCAAATAGTGAAAGAATAAGAGGTGACAATTAGAATGAGTGCAACAAGAACATATTGTTTATCGAAAAGAAAAGCGACAGAAGATTCTCCAGATGGTTGGAATGCAACATGTATAAGGCTTAATAATAAAATATTTGCAATAGTAAACCATGAAGAAGGAGAAAAAGCTGCGATTACTTTAAAATGTGATCCAGAACTTGCACTAAGATTAAGAGAGGAGTATCCAGAAACAATCATTCCGGGGTATCATATGAATAAAAAACATTGGAATACAGTGTATATACATAAAGATGTAGAGCAGGTGCAAATTAATAAGATGATTGATTGGTCGTATGATTTAGTTTTACAATCATTTTCAAAGAAAAAGCAGCAAGAGTTATTAGATTAATATGTATGAGGGGTGGATGTATTGAAAGACACGATCAAAGATACATATGATAAATTAGCGAGTACATATAAAGAGAATCTAGATGTGGCAAATCCATATAACAGCTATTATGAAAGACCAGCGATGATGGAGATGATCCCAATGAAATTAGAAGGGCAGAGTATACTAGATGCTGGATGTGCAGCTGGATGGTATACTTCTCAATTTGTAGGAAGAGGAGCAAACGTTACTGCAATTGACGTAAGTTCTGAAATGGTAAAAGCTGCAAAGAAAAGTATGGGTGATAAAGCAACGTTTCTTTGTCATGACTTGCAAGAAGTATTGCCATTTGAAGATAATACTTTTGATGTTATTGTAAGTTCGTTAACTCTTCATTATTTAGAAAATTGGAATAAAGTATTTCAGGAATTTCATCGAGTATTGAAGCCTGGTGGAGAATTTATATACTCCATTCATCATCCTTTTATGGACTTTACAAAGTTTCCTTGTGAAAATTATTTCGAAAATCAATTATTAGTAGATACTTGGGTTAAACCAAATATTACAATAGAGGTTAGCTTTTTTAGAAGGTCACTTCAAGATATAATTAATGAAACAACAAATTATTTTGTGTTAGAAAAAATGGTTGAACCAAGGCCTATTGAAAAGATGAAAGAAGCAAACGAAAAGTCATATCATTATTTAAATGCAAATCCACATTTTCTTATTATAAAAGCCATTAAAAAATAGCTAGTAAAATAATTATATTTTACTAGCTATTTACAGTTTTAAATTACATATTAGGAGATCTTGTGATGAATATGAAACGAAATAGATTATTATATGCACTGTTTACTATCGTTGTAATTATTTTAGGTCTTAGTTCAAGAAAGTTAGCTTTTGCGTTACCTCATCTATTAAACGATTACTTAGGTGATGCTTTATGGGCATTGATGATTTTTACAGGGTTCGGATTTTTATTTCCTAAAATAGAAACGAAGAAATTGGCTTTTATAAGTTTAATGTTTTGCTACGGGATTGAAGTGAGCCAATTATACCATGCCGAATGGATAGATAACATTCGTGCAACGACTTTAGGTGGACTCGTATTAGGTTACGGATTTTTGTGGAGTGATTTAGTAGCTTATACAATCGGTGTTGGGATTGGAATATTTTGCGAGTTTATGTTACGGAAAAAATAAGAGATTTAAAAAGGGGTATTTATGAAAAAAATAATATTAATAGGTTCTGGTGGTTCAGGAAAATCTACATTAGCAAAAAAGTTAGGGAATAAATTAAATATTAAAGTGCATCATCTTGATGCGTTATTTTGGAAACCAAATTGGGAGGGTGTTTCGAAAGAGGAGCAAAGAACAGTCCAAAATGAATTAGTTAAAGGGGAAAAGTGGATTATTGATGGGAATTATGGCGGGACAATGGACATAAGAATTAACGCAGCTGATACAATTATCTTTCTTGATATTCATAGAACAATATGTGTTTATCGTGCTTTTAAAAGGGTTGTACAATATCGGAATAAAACAAGACCGGATATGGGTGCTGGATGTGAAGAAAGGTTTGACTTGCGATTTCTCAAATGGATATGGGAATATCCTAAAACGAAACGACCTTCAATTTTAAAGAGGCTAAATCAATTAAATAAGGATAAAGATGTTATTATTTTAAACTCTTCAAATGAAGTAAGACTATTTTTAGAGAAGTACGATACCATAAATAGTTAGATTATAAAAAGAAGTAACATGGGGGGATAGGATTGAATAGATTCATTGGCCCGGTTGATTCTAATATGGTGAAAATTCCAGCAGGAAAAATAGAATTAAGAGATGATCGAATAAAAAAAGAATGGCAAGTTCAAATAAAACCATTTTTTCTGGCAAAGTATGTTGTAACAGCAGAATTATATTATGCAATTACGAATCGTGTACTAAATGGTAATGAAAATAGTAATAAACCTGTTGTAAATATTTCATGGCATGATGCAATTGCTTTTTGTAATTTACTTTCTAAAACAGCAGGATTTACAGAGTATTATTCTATACATGATGATGGGAAAAAGGTTAGTTGTAACTTACATTCAAATGGTTACCGATTACCTTCTGAAGCAGAGTGGCAATACGCATGTAAAGCAGGTACACCGGGATATACATATGGCGAACTTCAAAAAATAGCATGGTATAATGAAAATTCAAATGGACAAATTCAAGAGGTCGGTAAAAAAGAGCCGAATGCATGGGGGATTTATGATATGTTAGGAAACGTTTGGGAATGTTGCTATGATTTGTATGATGAAAAGGTATATGGATCGTACCGAATTTTCCGAGGTGGTAGTTGGGCTGAAACTGCGAGAGGTTGCGGTGCTACTTGTCGCCGGCGTAGCCATCCAACATTTCATATAGATGATCTTGGGTTTAGGCTTGCAAGGTCAATTTAATAAAAGAATGGTATTTAACAAAAAGTTTGGAGAGTATCCATATACTTAACATGTTAGAAAAGATTTGACGTGAGGAGAGTTTATAATGGTACGTGTTTTATTCATTAATACTGGATCAGAAGGACATACAAATCCAACATTACAAGTTGTAGAAGAATTGGTTTCGCGCGGGGAAGAGGTCGTTTATTTTTCAATAGAAGCTTTCAGAGAGCGAATTGAGAAGACAGGTGCGACGGTACGAACAATTGATGATCAAAAATTTATAAAAGCATTTCTTTCCGGTGGCCGAAATTATTTACAAGAAAGAATAAATGGTCTTTTACATACAGCAGATATTATTATACCAAGTGTTCTTGAACAAATTGAAGGGGAACATTTTGATTATATGATTCATGATTCAATGTTTGGCTGTGGCCGTATAATTGCTCAAATTCTCAATCTTCCTGCCATAAATTCGTGCACATCCTTTGCGCAGGATGAAAAATCATTTGAACAAATGTTAGACCACTTGTCTAAAAATATCCCAGTGGAAATTCAGGATAAGATACATAATGATTTTGAAAGCTTAACTAAGGGAATTGCAGAAAAATATAGTGTTGAAATAAACTCACCGTATGAAGTTTTCTGTAATCCTGCGCCACTTACTATTGTGTATACAATAAAAGAATTCCAACCATTTGGAGATATGTTTGATGAAACATTTAAATTTGTAGGTCCATCTATCTCTACACAAGTAAAAAATGAAGAGTTTGATTTTACTACAATTGAAGAAAAAAGCCCGATTTACATTTCATTAGGTACTGTTTTTAATGAAGCATTTGATTTTTATAAACTATGTATGAAGGCGTTTGGGAATAGTGATCATACAATTGTGATGTCTATTGGTAATAAAACGAAAATAAGTGATTTAGGTGAAATTCCTAAAAACTTCATTGTCAAAAACTATGTACCACAAACTAAACTACTTGCATATACAAAATTATTTATTACACATGGCGGGATGAACAGTACGCATGAAGGACTATATAACGGGATTCCACTTATTGTAATTCCGCAAAGTGCAGATCAGCCAGTAATCGCAAAGCAAGTGGAGAATCTCGGAGCTGGGGTTAAGTTGTCTATGAAGGAATTAACTGAGGAACAACTACGTGAAAGTGTAGAACTCGTATTAAATAACTCTTCATATAAAGAAGCTGCTTTGAGTTTGAAGGAGTCTCTTCGGAAATCTGGTGGGTATAAACAAGCTGTTGATGAAATTTCTACATTTGTAGGTCAGTAATAAATAGAAAATAATAGATTTTCAAAAAAAGTGGTATTAATTGGAATTTATGCTCTTTATCCTGTATGATGAAAATGAGGATATTCTAATATTATTATAGCTAATAAAAGGGGAAGGTAGGAGGAGTTGTCATGAAAAACTTAAAAACGGCTATGACGTTGGTACAATCACATCTTAATGAAAATGAGATTATTGAAAATAGCCTATATGGAATGTTTCAATATCAAGTATTTGGTATGGGTGGTCAAAGAAAAGGGATATTGGTCGCTACAAATGAACGTATGTGTTTTTATACAAAATATTTAGGAAGTGAAACGTTTAAAGTATTTGATTATGCCAAAATTAATTCGATAGAGGTAGAAAAAGGGTTATTAACAGGAAAGAAAATCATTTTTTATCATGATGGCGAACGTGAAGTGATGAATTTAATTGAAGAAGGTGACTTGGAGGGGTTTGCAGTATTTGTAAAAGAAAAAATTATGATCTTGAAATAAAGAAGTTTGTTTTTTAAATTCGCTTCTCAAATTAAACAATATTATTATTTGTTAAAATCGAAAACATTAAAACAAAAAACAAATTTTAAATAACTTCAATAACCTCCCATCAAACAGTTTGATGGGAGGTTATTGCCTTTCTGAAGATAAAAATAAAGAGCTTTATTATCCTTATACATAGAAGCTCCAAAAGGGTTCCCGCAAGGCGGCCCGGTTGATGGGCAAATCGCTTCTGCAGGTGGTAAATTTGGTGGTATTTTAGATCAACAAACAGCCGATCGTTGGTTTAAAAATACAATCACATGCGGGGAAAATACATTTACTTGGAAGTATACAGCGCCTCATTTAACGAGTAAATGGCATTACTATATCACAAGAATTGAAAGCGCTTCATATGAAGAGTGGGATGCAAAGAAAGCATATGAAAAGGGCGATAGAGTTCTACACGAGGGAAAAGTATATGAAGCAGTCCAGAGTTATAAAGGAAAGGGGGATCTCAACTGGATTTATGCCTTATCATTATGGAAAACAATATAAGCTTTACCTAGGTATGAACTGAGAGATAATGGGCTTTGATGCAAAAGGAAATCTTGAGAATTCACTTTTCTATTAATAAAAAAGGGTAGTATATGACTACATAAAGTAGTTTCATATACTACCCTTTTTATTATGATAACATTTTCGTCATAAGTATATGTGGAATACCGTCTTCCATAAATACATCAGAAGAAGTTTGATAACCTAATTTTTTATAAAATCCTTCAGCTTGTGTTTGGCCGTGTAGTTTTACTTTTGTTGCTTCTTTTTTTCGAGCAATCTCTTCTAATGCTTGAATAATTACTTTACCTAAACCGTATTTACGATAGTCTTTTAAAATGCAAATGCGCTCTAATTTTCCAGCACCATCAACAAATCGTATACGACCTGTACCTACAGGGAGCTCGTTATAATAAACTAAAATATGTTTACAATTCTCACCGATTTCATCAAATGTATCAAATTCATCTTCAAGTGGGACACCTTGTTCTTTTACAAATACTTCTTTTCGAATGTGAAAGGCAGTTTCTAAATCTGTAAGTTCTGTTATGAGTTTGGAATGCAAATTGTTCAGCCCTTTCTAGTGTAATGTGCTTTTGTTTTCATAGTATATCATAATGATACGACATAAAGAGAAAATAAAAAAGCTGACTGTAAGAGTCAGCTTTCATTATAATTCCTTTATCCCATTTTTTGTTCCAATAATCGCCTTACTAGTCATATTAACAAACAAGCCTGTTTCAACTACACCTGTAATCATTTTTAATTGAGTGTGTAAATTGGCAGGATTAGTTATGTTATGAGGGAATACACAATCTATAATCATGTTATTGTTATCAGTAATAAAGGCTTCATTATTTTTTAAACGTAACGTTGTTTGGCAACCTAAAGCTTGAATTTTATTTTCGGTTTGTTTCCATGAAAAAGGTATGATTTCAACAGGTAATGGGAAAGTACCTAAACGGGTCACAACTTTTGATTTATCAGCGATAATTATAAGTTTGTTGGAGGACGAGGCTACAATTTTCTCTCGAAGTAATGCACCACCGCCACCTTTGATAAGCTGTAAATTAGAATCAATTTCATCCGCTCCATCAATTGTAAGATCAAGACTTTGTACGTCGTTTAACGAAATCAGGGGGATGTTTAGTTGCTGTGCTAATGCTTCTGTTTCCTTTGATGTCGGTACAGCTTGAAATGATAGTCCTTCTTTGACACGTTCACCTAATTTTTGTATCGCCCAGTATACAGTAGAACCTGTTCCAAGCCCAACTTTCATTCCATCTTTTACATAGTCAGCAGCATATTCACCTGCGAGCTGTTTTAAATTCATCACTTTACTCCGCCGGACGTGGTCCAGCATCAAGACTTGAATTTTCAACAGTAAGTACCGGACGAACGACTATATCTTTATGTACGCGCATTTGACACGATAAGCGTAAATGATCTTCAATTCCTTTTTCCGTCATCGCATTCTTTTCATTCGTACTCACTTCACAGAAATCACCTGCTATAATTTCTACTCTACAAGTTGTGCAACGTGCTTTTCCTCCGCAACGATGAAGTATGTGTACACCGTTGTCTTCAATCGCTAATACTAATTTTGTGCCTTCTTTTACATCAAACGTTCCCGCACCTTCAATTGTTAATTTTGGCAAATTTGTTCCTCCTCACGTAAAATTGTACATAACATATTTATGACCGCGAATTATTGAACATAAACATAATTTTTTTATATGCCCCGTAACTTTTTTATTTGTTGAATCGTTAATTAAGTAAGCGCTGAAAAGGAGTGGTTATTTTGTGCACAAAAGTAACTCATATTTTAAAAAATCATATCGATATGAATCATTCAAATATAAACTTTTTAATTGAGCAATACGGAGAGTTGAAAAGGTACTGTACATTTTTAACGAAAAATAAATGGGACGGCGAAGATCTTGCCCAAGAAACAGTTTGTAAAGTTCTTCAAAAATATAGTAATAAAGATATTTGTATGACACTTGTATATAAAATAGCTAGAAATCGTTGGATAGATCAGATGAAATCAAAATCAGTTCATGAAAAAATAAGAGACCCAATTACTTTTGAAGAACCACAAGAGAACATTGCAGATTTGCATGAAATGGTAGGGAAAGTATTATCGTCATTAAATGTACAGCAATCCGCAATTTTATTATTAAAGGATGTTTTTCAATATAGCATCGCTGATATTGCTAAAGTATGTTCGGTATCAGAAGGTGCAGTGAAAGCTTCTTTATTTCGGAGTAGAAATAGGCTGAAAACTGTAAGTGAAGAAGGGATTGAAGTAGTCGAATTCACAGATGATATGGAAGTTGTAGTAACGTCTATTCGTGAGGAGAGACCGGAATTATTAACGAAACTGCTTCCGACGATAGATTTTACTAAGTTACCATCTAAACAGCCAGTCTTATTATTTAATGTGAAAAAACCTTCTTCCTACAGTTGTATGCTTTGCGTTGCATAACAATTATTGGAGGGATATAAAATGAATGCAATTCCATATGTTGTAGAACAAACGAAATTAGGAGAACGTTCCTATGATATATATTCAAGGTTATTGAAAGACCGTATTATTATTATCGGTTCAGAAATAAATGATCAAGTAGCGAGTAGTGTCGTAGCTCAATTATTATTTTTAGAAGCAGAAGATGCAGAGAAAGATATATTCTTATACATCAATAGCCCCGGAGGTTCAACGACAGCAGGTTTTGCCATATTAGATACGATGAATTTAATTAAACCAGATGTACAAACGCTATGCATGGGCTTTGCAGCATCATTTGGTGCATTGTTATTATTATCCGGTGCCAAAGGAAAACGGTTTGCGCTCCCTAATAGTGAAATTATGATTCATCAACCGCTTGGTGGTGTAAAAGGGCAAGCAACAGAAATTGAAATTACAGCAAAAAGAATATTGAAATTAAAGCATGACATTAATAAAATTATTGCTGACAGAACAGGACAGCCAATCGGAAAAATAGCACATGATACGGAAAGAGATTATTTTATGACAGCAGAGGAAGCTAAAGAATATGGGATTGTTGATGGGGTCGTTGAGAAAAAATAACATAAAACAGGCTAGAGAATATACTAATTCTCTAGCTTGTTTTATTAATCTTTTACCCATTCATCAACTAGCGCTTGATTCTTTTCAATCCATTTTCGCGCCGCTTCTTCGGGATCTTTCGTTTTATTTAACATGACCATTAATGTACCAAGCTGTTCATCGTTCATTTTCCATTTGTCAAAGTATTTTACGATATCCGGATGATCTTTTTCGAAACCTTTACGGACAGAGTAATAAATGTCATCTTTTTCACCATATACTTTCTTAGGGTCTTTTAAATATTTTAAGTCAAATTCTGAAAAGCCCCAATGCGGATTCCAAAGCGTAACAGCAATTGGTTTCTTTTTCGTATATGCTTTCTTTAGTTCACTCATCATCGCAGCTTCAGAAGATTGGACAAGTTTTAGCTTTATATCATATTCCTTCATTGCTTTATTCGTTAAATTCATAAGACTGCTACCGGGTTCAATCCCGACAATTTTATTTTCTAATTCATCTTTATGAGCATTTAAATCTTCGATACTGTTTATGTTTTTCATATAAGAAGGTACGACTAAACCTAGTCCAGTTCCTTCATACCATTTAGATTTTAAGACAATATCATCTTTATAACGATCGTTTAGCGGTTTATCCGTAACGGGTAGCCATACTTCTAAATTAGCATCAACATCACCACGAGCAACACCAGTCCAAATCGCAGCTTTTTCTAAATACATGAGTTCAACTGTATAGCCTTTTTGTTCTAGTAATACTTTCCACATGTTTGCAGTTGCAATATTTTCTTTCCAACTTGTTACACCTAGTTTAATTTTTCCTTTCGAATTTGCATTTGTTGCATTACATGAAGAGAAAATCATAGTAATAAATAATGCAAGGCATATAAGCCATATTTTCTTTCTCATTGAAAACCTCCTAAGAAACGTTTGCCTTTTTAAATAAATGTATAAGTAAGCATTCTTATTATGAACGGAAACGAGAATTTTAAAGAAATCTTATGAATGTCATTTTTATGTAATATTTCTTTGTAAAATCGCAACACTATGTGAATAGATGGGTAGAAAAGGAGTAGTGACATGGATAATACAAAGGTGCGTGTTGAAAACGTAACAAAAGTATTTGGGAAACACCCGCAAAGAGCCCTTTCCTTATTAAAAGAGGGAAAAAGTAAATCAGAAATTTTGAAAGAGACAGGAATGAACGTTGGTGTAAAAAAGGCAACGTTTGAAGTATATACTGGAGAAATTTTTGTGATTATGGGTTTGTCTGGTAGCGGAAAATCTACGTTAGTTCGTATGTTAAACCAATTAATTAGACCAACAGCGGGGCATATATACATAGATGGTGAAGACATCGCAACGATGGGAAAAGAAGAGTTACGAAGAGTGAGAAGAACGAAGATGAGCATGGTCTTTCAGAAATTCGCTCTATTCCCGCATCGTACCGTTTTGCAAAACGTGGCATATGGATTAGAAATACAAGGAGTACCAGTAGAGGAACGAGAGAGAAAAGCGTTAGAGTCTTTGAAATTAGTTGGACTAGACCATCATAAAGATAATTATCCAAGTCAACTTAGTGGTGGTATGCAGCAGCGTGTTGGCATTGCAAGAGCGCTTACGAATGATCCGGATGTTTTACTTATGGATGAATCATTTAGTGCATTAGATCCACTTATTCGAAAAGAAATGCAAGATGAGCTGTTAGAGTTACAAGACAAAATGGAAAAAACAATTATATTTATTACGCATGATTTAGATGAAGCACTTCGAATTGGAGATCGTATCGCATTAATGAAAGACGGAGAGATTGTTCAAATTGGAACACCGGAAGAAATTATGATGAGCCCTGCCAATGAATTTGTAGAGAAATTCGTGGCGGATGTGAATTTAGGAAAAGTAATTACAGCGGAATCTATATTAAAACGACCGGAGACATTATTAATTGATCGTGGACCACGTGTAGCACTTCAAATTATGAGGAATGCCGGAGTTTCTACTGTATATGTTGTAAACAAAAAATATGAATTTTTAGGTATATTAACTGCGGATGATGCAAGTAAAGCAGTTCAAAAACAGTGGCCGATTGCTGATTTATTACTTAACGATATTCCGCACGTGTATTTAGATACTTTACTGGAGGAAACGTATGCAAAAATGGCGGAGATGAAATATCCGTTACCAGTAATCGATGAGAAGAAAAGGCTAAGAGGAATTATTAAACGTGAAAGTGTCATTCAAGCTCTTGCAGGCAATATTGAGGAAGAGGTGAAAGACGATGAATAGTATACCACGTATTCCTTTAGGAGAATGGGTTGACTCATTTGTTGCAAGTTTATATGAGCACTTTGAAGGCTTGTTCCGAGGATTCTCTTATATTATCGGCGGATTCGTTGATTTACTCACTAATTTTTTAATAATAATACCAGCTATATTGATGATTATCATCCTTTGTTTCCTCATTTGGTACACAACGAGAAAAATATCTTTAGTAATTTTTACACTGATCGGGTTATTATTTATTTTAAATATTAACTACTGGGCACAAACAATGCAAACATTAGCTCTCGTACTTACATCTGTTATTATTTCAATCATTGTAGGTATCCCAATCGGTATTTTAGCTTCGCAAAATGAACGCTTTTCAAAATTTTTAAAACCGACATTAGATTTTATGCAAACAATGCCGGCTTTCGTATATCTTATTCCCGCGATTACATTTTTCGGAGTAGGTGTAGTACCGGGGATTATTGCATCAGTAATCTTTGCAATGCCACCGACAATTCGTTTTACTGATTTAGGAATTAGACAAGTTCCAGAAGATTTAATTGAAGCAGCGAATGCATTTGGCTCAACCGCATCACAAAAATTATTTAAAGTACAATTACCACTCGCAACTGGAACAATCATGGCTGGTGTGAATCAAAGCATTATGCTCTCTTTATCTATGGTAGTAACAGCATCACTTGTAGGAGCACCTGGACTTGGCGTCGATGTATATCGTTCTGTAACACAAGTTAATATCGGAATGGGATTTGAAGCCGGACTAGCTATTGTTGTCATTGCGATTATATTAGACCGCATTACACAAGGATTTCATCAAAAAAGAAGATAAAAGGAAAACACACTTTATTATACAAAGTGTGTTTTTTATTCGAAAAGATTACATACGAACAATAACAGAACCGCCAGCTGGTGCACAAACTTGATTTTGCTGTTGTTCCATTGATTTAATTAAATGATTATTTTCTTCGATTAATGAGATTAGTTTCGCTAGTTGACTTTCAAGACTTGCAATACGCTGCATCATATAGTGAGAATTATGATGTAGTGTATTCCTTACTAGATGAGGGGAATAAACATATGGTTGATTTAAATGTGGATTCCAATGAGGATACATTTGAATCGTTCCTCCTTCAATAAATTACGAATCTTTCTTATAGTAAATGCCTATGTATATTTAATGGTTACTTGAAATTTTTTCATTGTAAAAGGAGTATGTACAGAAAATGGAAAATATAATATGTGAAGTTAAAGTGCATTTTTTGGAAATATTCAAGTGAGATAGTGAATATAATTAATACATTCAAGTAATTGTATGTTATTTAGGGAGAAATGATGGGAGGAGATGCAATTTTGGCTAAAAATAATAAAAGAAATGATGCCTTGGCAATAGGTGTCGCTATAGGGGTTGTAATCGGTGTATTTCAAGGGTTCTTTACTAACAATTTGGTAATCGGAATTGTGATTGGAATTGTAATTGTGATTGCGTTTTTGAAGAAATAATGAGGTGTAAATTCATATCAAAAATTCACGTATCAAAAGAATGAATTTTCGGAATATAAATCTTGTTTTTCCTTTTTTTATGATATTATATATAAAAAGGTTGGTGATGGATATGTCAACAAACAATCAAGTAGAACAAAACTGCTTTATTTGTGAAAAACATAAAGGAAATATTATAGTTCCAGGTGGTGCTATTTATGAAGATGATCTTATATACGTTGGACATGTCCATTGGGATAGAGAAGAAACATATCTTGGTTATGTAATGATAGATATAAAAAGACATGTACCTGGTCTTGCTGAACTAACAGATGAAGAAGCGAAAACGTTCGGACTTATAACAAGTAGAATAAGTAAAGCACTAAAAGAAAGTGAAGGTGTAGAACATATTTACACTTTTGTTTCAGGGAATGGTGTACCACATATGCATATGCACATCATACCGCGTTATCAAAATACACCCAAAGAGTTTTGGTCACCAACTGAAGTAGCGAAATGGACTGGTGCGCCATATGGTGACGCAGAGAAAATCAAAAAACTATGCGAAAGAATACGTAAGTATATGGTGAATGAATATGCATACAACAAATAATAGACAATATTCATGGGTTGGAAATACGGAAATGTGTTTAGACGAAGTTTCGGTAAAGCAATATGGTGATATAGTACTTGGTAAATACGGTGGGAATATAATTGCCGGAGCAAAAAAGAATGAAGACGGTGCTTTAGTTTGGTCGAATAATGATTGGGAATTCGCGGTTATATTAGACGGACATAATAGTGCAGAAAGTGTTGATTTAGTAGTAAATACAATCCAAAAAGAGTATGAAAATATAAAAACGATTATGAAAGAGCCAATTGAAACTGTGTTTCGATCTGTTGAAAATCATATACTTACAATTTTTCAATCTTCTTCATTTAAGGAAAATTGCCAAAGAATTAAAGGTGAAACAGCTTGCTTACTATGTGCAAGAAAAGAAAACTATATATGGTGGCTATCTATTGGAGACTGTTTAGTTTATGTATTTCATGAAGAGTTACATAAGTTAGGACAATATGCATTAAATCAACGTCATTTTTACGAATGGGTTGGTAATATAAATACTTTTGATTTACCTGTACCTTGCTATTCATCAGGAATTCGCGAGTTACGTACTGGCAACAATCGAATTGTAATGGTGACAGATGGGGTATTAGAATGCGGAGAACGTCGATATGAAACTCCATCAAATCTTTATAATGATATGAATGAAAATAATATAGAGCTTAATGAAAATGTTCACAATGTTTTAAAATACGTTCATCATCAATTCGGACGAGATAGTGCGACAATTATTAGTTGGGACGTAGAAAACAAAGGGAATGCTACGTATCCGAGTGATCAACCGGATAAAAGGTAAAGGAGGAGACAACACTGTTTTTGGTTAAAGTAATTTTATTAATATTATGGATCATATTTTTAGTTGTTTTGGAAAAAGTAGTGAGAAAAAAATTAAATATACCGAAACAAACAGAATGGAATAGTAAATATGTAAACCACTTTCATAAATGGGGCACTAGGGCTCTTATCATTTCTTATATAGTTATTACGACGATATGTGCCCCTTTAAATCCTATTTATATTAGTAATTTACCCATTTTATTTTTAATAACTTTATACTGCTTTCAATCATATATGGAATGGAAATTTGATAAAGAATCGAGGGAATATGTCATTTCTTTAGGAACCGTTCCATTATTAATAATAACAGGAATTATACTTAATCTTTTCTTTTATAACTATTGGATTTAATCATATGTGGAATGAATGAGGAGACAAAATGAAAATGCCTAAATTACGCGCTGAAGTAATGATTTTAAATGAAAATCATTCTAAAGTACTTGTACAATGTGATTTAAGAGAAACATTTTATCGTTTTCCAGGAGGCTCTATTGAATTTGGTGAAACTGCAAAAGAAGCAATAATGCGAGAATTAATGGAAGAATACGATTTGAAGATTGATGTTCAAGAGTTAGCCGTTGTAAATGAGCATATTTTCGAGTGGAACAACGAAAAAGGACATCATTGCACATTGATACATTGGGGGGAACTGTTAAAGAGAGGGTTATAAATGAAATAAGGCATAAAGAATATGAGGATATTATATTAATATGGAAGAGCATAGAGGGATTAAAGGAGAAACCTACATATGCTGAAGGGATTGTAAGTTATTTAGAGGAGAATAACCGAAATATAGTCCACTTTATTTCTAAATATATATAAAGTAATAGGGAGGAGAAGAACAATAGGTACCTCTACAATTTTAATTATTATTATTGGACTGGGTATAGGTGGTTACTTTTTAGAACAGTTTTTAAGAAGAAAATTAAATATGGAGAAAAGAGGTTTCTTTGGATATAAGCATGTGAATAGTTTACATGTAAAATTAGAAATAGGGCTTATTATTATTTATGTAATAGGTAGTTGTTATTATATGTTTAAATTTGAAAACGCTAAAATGGCTTATGTCATGTTCACATATTTAGGGGTATCATTGACTTTAAGAGCATGGATGGAATGGAAGTATGATAGAGAATCAAAAGAATATATACTTTCGATAACGGGAATGGTTGCATTTATATTGATGCTCTCGATACTATTTTATTTAGTTCCACCTGCTGCATAACAAAATGCTTATTAATGGAAGAGAGATAGGAGGATGGACTAAGTTGGATTTAAATGTGATCTTACAAAGAATTTATGAAAAAGGTAAAGAGCAATCACTACAAATAATAGGTATTGATGGTTGTGGTGGCGCAGGAAAAAGTACGTTAGCTAATAAAATAAAAAGTAAGTTTTCCACTGTAACGGTTGTACATATGGATGATTTTTATTTACCATCTGCACAAATTGTAAATGAACATCCTACGAATAAATCGATTGGTGCGGATTTTGATTGGAAACGTCTTTTACAAGAAGTTTTAGATCCGATTAGTAATGGCGTTGAAGGCTGTTATAAACGTTATGATTGGGAAACGGATTCTTTAGCCGAATCTCATATTGTCCCTGCAAACGGAATTGTTATTATAGAAGGTGTATATGCAACGCGTCAGGAGCTGGTTGAAGTGTATGATTTGAAAATATGGGTGAATTGCCCTCGTGAAACACGGATAAAAAGAGGGATTGCTAGAGACGGGGAAGCAGCGCGCGATATGTGGGAAAACAATTGGATGGTTGCTGAAAATATGTATGTAGAAAGTCATAAGCCACATAAATTGGCAGATTTTATTATTGATGGTACAAATCATGAGATAACTAATAAATAAGAAACCATTTACTACTAAATGGTTTCTTATTTAAATTAATCATTTATTTTGGCTAATATCGATGTAATAAAATTTGTTTTATCCTCTGCATATTGATGTTTATCATTAGGATTAGCTCGTGAAAGTTGAATCTTTAACTGTTCATACTGTATACGAGAAGTTTTGTTGTCTATTAAGTAATCTCTGAATTGTAATTGTTCTATTAAATATTTGTTCCTGTGTTCATACATATGAATTTGATGAGTTCGTGGCTTGCCTTTATTAAAATAGTATCTTTCAGGCAGTACATCTTTTCTATACTTATAATTTAGTAGGTCTAACTTTTTAATACATTTCAAACCGTCCGTATAATCTTCTAATTCGATTGCTATATCAATAATTGGTTTTGAACTTAAATGTGGAATAGAAGTACTACCAATATGGTGTATTGCTAAAATATGTTCGCCAATTTGTTCTTCAATGAATTGTTTCTCTTTCATAAACTCGATTTCCCATTCTGCAGTCCACGGAGCTAAAAATACTTTTCCATATGGTAAACCTAACATTTGTTTAGCATCTCTTTCAAAATGGTTTTCAATAAAGGTAATTACATCTTCTTAAAGCTTCTCAAAACAAGGTATTCCCACAATCTCCAAGGAAGAATCTTCTTCGCAAAGATCATAAATTTTACACCTTTTCCAATTGGATATCGTAAATTAGTACGCTTAGATTCAGCAATTTCAACGATTTTATTGGCAACATCTATCGGATTACCAAATGTATCACTGCCGCTATTAATATGTTTTTGTATTTTATCCATATATTCTTTGTAAGGAGAAGTAGTATCAGATTGATTTGTAGCTAGTTGTTTACCAACTTCCCAAATATTCGTGTTATAAGAACCTGGTTCAACTAAAGCAACATCTATTCCGAAAGGTTGTACTTCTAAACGAAGGGATTCACTCCAGCCTTCTAATGCATATTTTGAAGAAACGTAAGGGGATAGACCAGGGAAGCCAACTTGGCCACTAATGCTGCTTATATTAATGATTTTTCCATTTTCTTGTTCTCTCATATAAGGTAAAACAAGCTGAGTGATTGAAATAGCACCAAAAAGGTTCGTTTCAAATTGTTTACGGTATTCCTGTACTGGAATGTCTTCTACAAAACCTCCATTTGCATATCCTGCGTTATTAATAAGTAAGTCTACTCTGTTTATTTCTTTTATATATAATTGAAAGTTATGTATAGAGTTTTGATCGGTTACATCTAATTGTTGAACTTTAATGTTTTGCTGTAAGTTGAGTTGAGTAACTTGAGATATTAAGTTCACTTGTTTTTCAAGGTTTCTCATGGTAGCGATAACTAAATAGTCTTTTTTCGCAAGTGCAATTGTTGTTAAAAGACCGAACCCACTTGAAGCCCCGGTTATAACTGCGATTTTTTTATTCATTTTTTGCTCGCTTTCTTTTTCTTTTATCATAACGAGTTATATAGGGAAAAGCTATTTATTGTATAAAGATATTTGTTATAATTGAAAATAATTATCAATTATTTGTTGATTCATTTATAAAAGGAGCGTGAATTTCATGAGGGCTAACGGTTTTCATGATATTTTTCATAAATATTTTCATGGATTACAAATGGCAGATGAAAAACATATGAATGTACCCAAAACATTAGGTAAAGGTGAAGTACGAAGGTGGACCTCGTTTTCTGGAATGGAAATTGTGTTATCAAACTTTCAATTCTGTAATAATCACCATATTCAGTTTGAATCAGATGCAGCAATGGTGGAGCTTAATTTTTGTTTGCAAGGTTCTGCAGAAGTACAAGTAGGGCGCTCTTCTTATGAATTAAAGACTGGAAATAGTTATTTATATTTTATGAATAATTTTGAAGTAGTATTTGAATATGAAAAAGAGAAGCCTTTATATTCATTAGCTATCGGAATCCCTGTACCATTGTTTAATCATTTTATACTGGATTATACGGATGAAGGAATGCTTAATTTTCACACTATATTAGGTAATCACTCCTTTAAAAAGTTGCAAAGTCCAATTGACTCTCTATCAGCTAATATAATTTCAAAAATGATAGAGTTGCCACATCAAGGTCGTATATATCAATTAGAAATTGAAAGTAAAGTGCTTGAATTACTCTCCATACATTTTGGTAGATTTTTGCTAAAGAATCGTGATGAAATAAAACGAAGAGTTTTATCAAAAGGTGATATAGATAAAATAAAACGTGCTGAAGAAATATTAGTGCAGCGGATGGAATTACCACCATCATTATTAGAATTAGCTAAGTTAGTAGGTTTAAATGATTATAAATTAAAACTGGGATTTAAAGAGTTATTTGGCACATCCGCATTTGCATATTTAAGAGAACAGCGAATGGAACGGGCGATGTTTTTATTGCGTTCTGGAACTAGTAATGTAACTGAAACGGCAGTCGCTATTGGGTACAAAAATATTAGTCACTTTTCAGAGTCATTTAAAAAGAAATATGGAATAAATCCTTCTGAAATTTTACGTATGTATTAAAAATCCGCTATACCGTAAACTCCTCCGTCATTTGGTAGTTTCTTTTTGTAATGGTCATTATAATTACAATTAACATCCAATTGCAAATAACTTTTTATGGGGGAATGTAAATGAACGAACGGAATGAACATCACTTTTGGGTATTTGTATTAATAGGAATGTTCCTGATTATAACAACAACTGGTTTTGCACGTATGGCATATGGAATTATATTACCATTTATGCAAGAGGGACTTCGCTTATCTACAGCTCAATCAGGTATGTTAGGAACTATACTTTTTTTAGGCTATTTATTAACTGTAGGAACATCTGGAATATTTACTATCCGTTTTGGCGCAAAATCCGTTTTATTAATAGGGAGTTGGCTTGTTGTTGTAAGTTTATTGGGATTAGCTTTTGTTTATTCATTTTGGCTAGTCGCTATTTGTATGCTATGTGCTGGAGCTGGTAGTGCTCTAGTATATACACCACTCATGTCAATAACGGTAGGATGGTTTCCAGACAAAAGAGGAACTGTGATGGGGCTGCTATTAAGCGGTGCTGGCATAGGTATGCTATTTAGTGGGATAATTGTTCCTTATATAGTACGTACATTTCCTGAGTATAGTTGGCGTGGTGTGTGGTTTTTGTTTGGAGTTATTACATGTATCGTAGTATGTATCGCTTCAATTATTTTGAAAAATCCTGATGTAACCGAAGATGAGGAAAAAAGGAATCATAAATCGTTTTTATGGAAAACAAAAGAACTATATGTTATTGCATGGATGTATTTTATTGTGGGCATTGTTTACTTAATTCCGAATTTATATCAAACTAGTTTTATGATTGATAGTGGTATTTCGGCACCAATGTCGGGAACCGTTTATGCAATTGCTGGTATGTTTTCAATTGTAGGAGCTCCTATCTGGGGATTGATTTCAGATAGGATTGGCATAAAGAAAACGTTATGTACTGCACTTTTATTAGCTGTAATAGGTGATATGACGCCAATCCTTTTTGGAAACATAATGGGTTTTATTGTATCGGCAATAATTTGGGGTTCTAGCCTCGGTGGTATTCTTTTATTAATTCAAGTTGCAGCATCAAAACAAGTATCCCAAAAGTATGTATCAATGGCAATTGGTTTTATATCTGTTTTTTATGCAGTTGGTCAAATGATTGGACCAGGACTTGCAGGCTGGATTATTGGGACAAGTGGTTATACAGCTGCTTATGGATTAGGTGCTTTCGGTTTCTTTATGTGTATATGTATGGGATTGCGTTTGAAAAGAGGAAATCTTACAAATTCAGCGTATTTAGAGAAGTGAGTATTGTCATGAAATGAATCTTTTTAAAGGAGGGACGAAAAGTGGTACATGTGAAAGATGTATTAGCAGATCAGTTATTAGCGAATGCAAACGATCCTAGTTGGTATATTCCATTTTCAGATGCGGTTAAGGATTTATCTGAGAGAGAAGCTTTCTGGAAACCGAATGAAGAGAGTAATAGTATAGCTGAGATTGTACAACATTTATTGTATTGGAACTCAACGTGGCAAACTAGGTACAAAGAATCGAATGTGAATGCTGTGCCCGCTATTGGTGATAATAACAAAAGTTTTATGCTTTCAAATAATCAAACTTTCGATGAATTAAGAGAAAAACTACTAGAGAAGCTCTTACAATGGCAAAAGCTTATAAATGAAGAAAAGGTTGAAAGTGATATAGTTGGATTTCCTGTTTCTGCAAAGTGGTGGGAAGTGTTAGCCAATGTAACAACTCATAATGCATATCATATTGGTCAAATTATTTACATCCGGAAGTTACAGAAGAGTTTTGATAAGGAATAAGATAATAATTCTCAAATTAGGTGAACAAAAGTGGACAAAACGAGACAGCTGTCTCATTTTGTCCACTTTTTTATTTTTAAAAGGCAGAGAAAACCTATTAAATTAAGGATTGGAAATTGGCACGGTACTTGCAATATAAAAGACGAACAAGAAAATAGGAGGGCTGGACATGTTAAAAACAACTGAAAGTAAAGGGAATGAAATTACGAAAGAACAAGCTCGTTGGATGTACGAAAAAATGTTAGAGATTCGTAAGTTTGAAGATAAGGTGCATGAATTGTTCGCACAAGGCGTTCTGCCAGGTTTCGTTCATTTATACGCAGGTGAAGAAGCGGTAGCAGTTGGTGTATGTGCCCACTTAACGGATAGTGACAGTATTACAAGTACGCATAGAGGCCATGGGCATTGTATCGCAAAAGGCTGTGATTTAAATGGTATGATGGCTGAACTTTTTGGGAAAGCGACTGGGTTATGTAAAGGTAAAGGCGGTTCCATGCATATTGCTGATTTAGATAAAGGAATGCTTGGTGCAAATGGAATTGTAGGTGGCGGTTTCCCACTTGCTTGCGGTTCGGCATTAACAGCTAAATATAAAGGAACAAAAGATGTAAGTGTGTGCTTCTTCGGTGACGGTGCGAACAATGAAGGGACATTTCATGAAGGGGTTAACTTAGCGGCGATTTGGAAGTTACCAGTTATTTTTATCGCTGAAAATAACGGTTACGGTGAAGCGACGACATTTGAATACGCTTCAAGTTGTGATTCTATTGCCGATCGTGCAAAAGCGTATAACATTCCAGGTGTTCAAGTAGATGGAAAAGATCTACTTGCAGTATATAAAGCAGCGGAAGAAGCAGTAGAACGTGCGCGTAATGGTGGTGGCCCAACAATAATTGAATGTATGACATATCGTAATTACGGTCATTTCGAAGGTGAAGCACAAACATATAAAACTTCAGAAGAAAAAGAAGAACATTTAAACGAAAAAGATGCGATTGTGAATTTCCGTAAGCATTTAATTCATGGAGCTTTATTAACTGAATCTGAGCTTGTGGATATGGAAAAGGCAGTAGATGAAGCGTTGCGAAAATCGATTGAATTTAGTGAAAATAGTCCATATCCAGAGGATGAAGAATTATTAAAAGATGTATACGTTTCTTACAAATAAGAGGAGGGTGAAAAATAATGACTAGAACAGTAAGTATGTCAACTGCAATTAATGAAGCGATGAAAATTTCAATGCGTCGTGATGAAAATGTAATTTTAATCGGAGAAGACGTTGCAGGTGGTGCACAAGTTGATCATTTGCAAGATGATGAAGCATGGGGTGGTGTACTCGGTGTTACGAAAGGACTTGTACAAGAATTTGGCCGAAATCGTATCTTAGATACACCAATTTCTGAAGCAGGTTATATGGGAGCAGCAATGGCAGCTGCGGCAACAGGATTACGTCCGATAGCTGAATTAATGTTTAATGACTTTATTGGTAGTTGTCTTGATCAAGTATTAAACCAAGGCGCAAAGTTCCGCTATATGTTCGGTGGTAAAGCGAAAGTTCCAGTGACAGTACGTACGATGCATGGCGCTGGTTTTAGCGCAGCGGCACAACATTCACAGAGTTTATATGCGTTGTTTACGAGCATTCCAGGTATAAAAGTTGTCGTTCCTTCTACTCCGTATGACGCAAAAGGCTTATTATTAGCGGCAATTGAAGATGATGACCCAGTAATCTTCTTTGAAGATAAAACACTCTACAATATGAAAGGTGAAGTGCCGGAAGGGTACTATACAATTCCTTTAGGTAAAGCAGATATTAAACGTGAAGGTTCTGATGTAACAATCGTCGCAATCGGAAAGCAAGTTCATACAGCACTTGCAGCTGCTGAGCAATTATCGAAAAAGGGGCTTGAAGTAGAAGTAATCGATCCACGTTCCTTATCACCGCTTGATGAAGATACAATTTTAGCATCTGTTGAAAAAACAAACCGTCTTATTGTTATTGATGAAGCGAATCCAAGATGTAGTATCGCAACAGATATTGCGGCAATTGTAGCGGATAAAGGTTTTGATTTGTTAGATGCACCTATTAAACGAATTACAGCACCACATACACCTGTTCCGTTCTCACCACCACTTGAAAAGTTGTATTTACCAACGCCAGAAAAAGTAATTGAAACTGTATCAGAAATGATCGGAGACCAATCTTTATTACATGTGTAATAAAACGATGAGAAGGGAGAGAGAAACATGGCTGTAGAAGTTGTAATGCCGAAGTTAGGTATGGCAATGAAAGAAGGTATTATTACGAGCTGGAATATTAAAACAGGCGATAATGTAGCAAAAGGTGAACTAATTGCTAGTATTAACTCAGAAAAAATTGAAACGGAAATTGAAGCGCCAGCTGATGGAACTGTTCTTGATATAGCAGTAAGTGAAGATGAGGGAGTTCCACCAGGTACTGTAATTTGCTATATCGGTAAACCGAACGAAAAAGTAAAGGTGCACGAAAGTACAAGGGTTGAAGAAGAACTAACAACGAGTGAATCACCACAAAATGTACAACATCCAGAACCATCTGCAAAAGAAGTTACGAATAAACAAAGAATCAAAATATCTCCTGTAGCGAAGAAAATTGCGACAACTGAAAACCTTGAAATTTCCACATTAATTGGTACAGGCCCTGGTGGAAGAATTACAAAGGTTGATGTTTTAAAAGCACTTGAAGAAAGAGTGACGATTCCAGAAGTATTGGAACAAGAAGAAAGTAAGGTGATTCCTGTTACAGGTATGCGAAAAGCAATCGCAAACCGTATGCATGCAAGCTTACAAAATAGTGCGCAATTAACATTAACGATGAAAGTAGATGTTACAGATTTAGTTGCTTTACATAAAGAAATAGCGGAAGTTGTACAAAAACGATACGATAACAAACTAACCATAACGGATTTCGTTTCTCGTGCTGTTGTATTAGCGCTTCGGGAGCATAAAGAAATGAACAGCGCTTATATAGGTGATGCAATTCATCAATTTGGACATATTCATTTAGGCATGGCAGTCGCATTAGAAAAAGGATTAGTCGTTCCAGCTATTCGTTTTGCAAATAATCTATCCTTAGTAGAGTTATCTAAAGAGATTAAGAATGTGGCACAAAAGGCACGAGCAGGCAATTTAAGTAGCGATGATATGCAAGGAACAACATTTACAATTAGTAATTTAGGAAGCTTTGGTATTGAATATTTTACACCAGTATTAAATGCACCTGAAGCTGGTATTTTAGGTGTAGGTGCAATTGAACATGTTCCTGTATATAAAGGGAAAAAATTAAGAAAAGGCAGTATGTTACCTTTAAGTTTAACATTCGATCATCGTGTATTAGACGGTGCACCAGCAGCTGCATTTTTACGCACAATTAAACGTTATTTAGAAGAACCTGTAACAATTCTTTTATAAAGAGAGGGTGAGAGAATGAGTAAATTAGTTGTTATTGGAGGCGGACCTGCCGGCTATGTAGCGGCAATTACCGCGGCTCAAAATGGTAAATACGTCACTCTTATTGATGAAGCTGATCTTGGCGGTACTTGTTTAAATGTTGGTTGCATGCCTACAAAATCATTATTAGAAAGTGCTGAAGTACATGACATTGTGAGAAAAGCGAATGATTATGGAGTTAAACTAAACAAAGGAAGTATATCAATTGATTGGAAGCAAATACAGGCAAGGAAGTCGCAAATCGTAACACAGCTTGTCCAAGGAATTCAATATTTAATGAAGAAAAACAAAATTAAAGTAATAAAAGGGACAGCGAAATTTGAAACGGATCGTCGTGTGCGAGTTATGCACGGTGATAAAGAGGCTGTAGTAGATGGAGACCAATTTATTATAGCCGCAGGTTCAGAACCGACTGAATTACCATTCGCTCCGTTCGATGGAAAGTGGATTTTAAATAGTAGTCATGCAATGTCTCTTGATAGTGTGCCATCTTCATTGTTAATCGTTGGCGGTGGTGTAATAGGATGCGAGTTTGCAAGTATTTATAGTCGTCTTGGAACAAAAGTTACGATTGTTGAAATGGCACCGCAATTATTACCTGGTGAAGATGAAGATATCGCAAATATATTAAGAGAGAAACTAGAAAAAGATGGTGTGGAAATTTTTACAGGAGCAGCTTTAAAAGGATTGAATAACTATAAGAAGCAAGCTTCGTTTGAATACGAAGGAATTACTCACGAAGTAACTCCAGAATTTGTACTTGTTTCTGTAGGTAGAAAACCACGAGTACAACAAGTAGGATTAGAAAAGGCAGGCGTTCAGTTTTCGAATAAAGGGATTACTGTGAATGAACATATGCAAACGAACGTATCGCATATTTACGCAGCTGGTGATGTGATTGGTGGAATCCAGCTTGCTCATGTTGCCTTCCATGAAGGAACGACAGCAGCATTACACGCAAGCGGAGAAGTTGTGAAAGTAAATTATCACGCTGTGCCTCGTTGCATATACACAGCTCCAGAAATTGCAAGTGTCGGTTTAAACGAAAAAGATGCAAGAGAGCATTATGGTGACATACAAATCGGAGAATTCTCTTTTACAGCGAATGGAAAAGCTCTTATTTTAGGAGAACAAACGGGTAAAGTAAAAGTCATTGTTGAACCTAAATATCAAGAAATTGTAGGGATTTCTATTATCGGTCCTCGTGCAACCGAACTAATCGGACAAGGAACTGTAATGATTCATACGGAAGTTACCGCTGATATAATGAGAGATTATATTGCAGCGCATCCAACTTTATCTGAAGCGATTCATGAAGCGTTACTACAGGCAGTAGGACATGCTGTACATGTTTAAATGGAAATATAATAAACCACTATTCTCTAAGTGAATACGAGAATAGTGGTTTGAATTTTTATAGGAGAAATTAAATACCCTATTATTTTTTAACGTCAATAGCTGAAGTAATATCGTTCCAATCAGCAGCTAAATTAGCAGTTTTACCATACCAATCAGCGTGTTTAAATACAACACCTTTTCCATATCCTTGTGTAGAAGTATGCTCCCAAAGTGTTGTTGAATAACTTGCAGAAGGTGACGCTGTACTTACAGAAGAAATTCTGTCGTTCCAGCTAGATGGTAAGTTTTTAAAGCCGCTGCTCCAGTAAATGTATTGGCCACCTTTATCTTTATGTTCATAAAAATCAGTACTACCAGCACCGCTACCTAAAGGATTAATTTTATTTTTAAGTACTTTTTTATCCTTTTTGATATAAGCATCTAATGTTTCACGGCTAGTAAAACCATAAGCTAGCCAATCTCCATTTTCATTTTGCTCTGGTAATACCATAGTAATTTGGATGTTTTTCTTATCCTGATTACTTAATTTTGTAAGTGAATTAACATTCTGTTCATCCACTTTTAAATAATCAAAAGACTTAATTGTGTTCCCTTTTTCTTCAGCACTTGCTACTCCTAGTCCTCCAGTTAATGCAAATCCCGCTACTAATGTACCTGCTACTAATTTCTTCAACATATAACCATCCCTTTTTATTTAGATTTTTGTACAGGTAAATCTTTGTACTAGTAAAATGTATTCTAAAAATAGATTATTGTAAATATTCTGAAGTTTTAGAAATAAAAGGCGGAATATTTACAGTTTTGCATTTTTTCTTTAGAAAAAATAGTTATTGGAATGATATAATAAATAGATATATCGCTTTTGTTGGATGTTAAAATCTTTTAGGAGGAAAACTTTTGAAGTATTTCAATAAAAATTGGTATAAAGAAATGCAAGTGTCTGGATTTTTAATTTTCTCAGAAACAGTAGAAGAATGGGAAGAGATGTTACGAGAGAGCGAAAAGGTAGGAATGGATTATAAACAAAGTTTAAAAGAAGACGTGGAAGAAAAGAAAGAAGAGCTATTAAAGTTTCTACCTAAGTCATTACATCCGTACATTCATAATAATACAATTAATTCAGAATACCCATCGGAAAAGTTAAAGAAACTTATGCTTGAGTGGACAGAGGATTATGAGAAAAGAATGGATGATTTAGAACAAGCTTATATAGATAATTATAATGCTATAAAAGAAAAGCTCACGCAGAATGTCGTTCAACTACATGAATACTCACTACATGACAGTGTAGTTAAATCAGTTGAGAGAAGATCAAAAGATACACTAATTATAACTTTAGATTGCAGTGGTATTTTCAGTGAGTTCGATAAACTACAAGTAACTTTTATAGGAGTAACGAAATGTTCTACTCCGGAAAATTTTGAAGGTGCTTGGTGGTTATGTCATGAAATAGATCTTGCTGAAGATGGTTTTGAACTAGGGGTTTTATTTGATTGTCCATTTAGAGAAGTAAAGATTTGCGCAGCCGATGTATTACTTGAAGAGAGATAAATTTACATGGAGTATTACAAATGTTTGACATGATAAAGAAATAAAGTTATTGTAGATATATGAAGTCTACAATAGGAGCTGTACTATGAAATATTCTAAAGCTACAAATTATGCTCTTCATACAATGCTTTTTCTGGCAAAGGCAACACCAAGTAAGTTAGTTAGTGTTCACCAATTAGCAGAAATGCAAAATGTTTCATCAACGTACTTGTCTAAAATACTAACTAAGTTGACGAAGGAAGGGATGATACATTCATCGTCTGGTCCAAAAGGTGGGTATTCGCTTAGTCATAATTGGGAAGATATTTCATTTTTAGATATTATACATGCGATTGAAGGTAAAACATCATTGTTTGAGTGTTGTTTACATGACAAACCTGGATGTTTAATTAATAAAGCAATGCTTGCAGCAGAAGAGAAAATGGAAGATGAGTTACGAAATCAAAAAATCGTAGATCTTGCAAAAAAAATAAAAGTGGATTTTTAATCTGCTTTTATTTTTAAATTAATTAAGGATAAAAAGACTCTTTAATATCTTTAATTGTAGTTAGAAAGTGATATGAAGAAGGAGAGATGATGATGAATAACTTTTGGAATGATCGATATAAATCAGATGAATATTTTTACGGGGAAGAACCTAATACATTTATTAAAGAACAAGCATTTCGTTTAGTAAATCACAATAAAGTAATAGCATTTGCTGAGGGAGAAGGTAGAAATGCTGTATTTCTAGCAAGACAAGGGCACGAAGTAACAGCTATTGATTATTCGGAAGATGGATTAGAAAAGACGAAAAAATTGGCAGAGAAGCATAACGTAAAAGTAAATACTAAAAAAGTAGATTTATTAGCTGATAGTTTGCCAGTAAATGAATATGATGCGGCAATTATGGTATTTGGACATTTTCATAATGATCATAAAAAAATGGTATTAGATAAAATGATACAAACGATAAAGCCTGGTGGATTAATAATGTTTGAAGTTTACTCAAAAAAACAAATTAATTATGGTACTGGTGGGCCAAAAGATATTGATATGCTGTATGATCCAATTGATATCCTTACTTGGTGTGAAGAACATAAGGTAATTCATTTCTTTAATGGGGAACAAGAGCGAGTTGAAGGGAAAGGGCACACTGGTTTATCTGATGTAATTCAAGTTGTTATTAGCAAATCAATGTAAATGTTAATGAAAATTAAATGCATGAATGTAAAAAAACCAGTCATTTAAGACTGGTCTTTTTATTTAGATACTAAATTATCAAGCTTCCAATATGTATCTGTTAATGGCGCAGCTTTGCTATATATGTATAAATACATATTATTTAAATCTTTTGGTGAAGTTTTCATATTAAATTCAATGTCGGTAGTTAAAGAAAACTCAGATGGAACCTTTTTAGCATTTTCATTTTGTATAAATTTACCTTCGTATTTTTCACCCGTTTTTTCATCTTTTATGAAATATTTTATTTCTGAAAGATCTATCGTTTGTCCGTCAGCACGAGCGTTATTTATTGTAACGCGAGCTGTGAGACGCCACTCTTTGTCTATTTTTTCGAATTTTGCATTTTCAACAGTTGCTCTATAGTATTCATTTTTAAATATTTCTCCATAGTGCATTGCATTCTTTTCAAGAGCGCTTTTTTCTTGTTTTGGTGTAGTACTACCATTACATCCTGCCATTATTCCTGTAAATAATAATGCTGTACAAGTTACTTTCATTAAAGATTTCATAGTAATTCCTTTCTGTATTAAAAAGTAAAACATAGGAATAATTTTACAACAACAAGGAGGTAAATAGAAGTATTTTAATAGAATATGCAAATATACATTTATTCGGTGTTGAATTTAATGGGATAGAAAGAAGGAGAAAACCTGTATAAAGCGGAAAAAATAAGAATTGAAAATATTGTAAAACTGAAAAAGCATGCATATAATGAAAATAAAGATTAAATTTCTGAATCTTCAATAACGGTGGTGAGAGCATGTTTACTGAAGAGCGTAGAGAGAAAATTTTAGAGTTACTTAAGAAAGATGGAAGAGTAATCGCAAAGGATCTTGCGGAAAGTTTCGATATATCTATCGATTCTATAAGAAGAGATTTGTCTATTATGGAGAAGGAAGGTTTATTAAAAAGAACGCACGGAGGTGCGATTGAACTTGCTAGAGTAAGGAATTTAGCAGCCAAGCCATTTGAACGTTATAGTAATGGTTCTGTATATGAAGACGCAATTGCAAAAATCGCAGCTTCTTATATACAAGAAGGAGATTCCGTTTTTATTGGTGGAGCTTCGATTCATTATGCCATGTTAAAATATTTACCTGAAACATCATTTACAGTGATTACGAATTCTATAGAAATTGCTAGTACGTTACAGGAATATAAGAACATTGATACGTACTTAATTGGTGGAAAGGTGAAACCATCAGGAAATATGACAGATACACTTGCCTCTGAATTGATTAGTAGATTTTCTATTGATCTTAATTTCTCTACAGGTGGTGGCATTTCATTGAATGGTATAAGTACTGCAACGCCGGAAGTTGCTTATTTTGGAAAAACAGTAAGTAATATTGCTAGAAGAAATATTTGTTTAGCTCCTCATAATAAACTTGGAATAGACTGCTTTATAAAAGGAGAATCACTGGGAGAAATTGACCTTATAATAACAGATTCAGAGACTAGTAAAAAAACGATTCAACAATTCGAGAAACAAGAGAAAGAAATTGTAATAGCATCAATAGATTACATTTAAAAGGAGTTTGAAATGATTATAAAAGGACAAGAGTTTCATATAAATGGATTAACTTATACAATTCGTTCTGCAGCTGAAACGGATGCAGAGCAGTTATCAAAAGTTAGAGTTCAGATCGATGGAGAAACTGAAAATATGGATAGAGAAGCTGGAGAGGGATTTATAGATACGAAAGGGTTTCAAAAAATAATAAAAACAGATAGTGAATCGACGAAGAATCTCTTTTTAGTTGCAGAAGTACAAAATCAAATCGTTGGATTTTCAAGATGTGAAGGGGCAAATCTGAAGAGATTATCCCATAAAGTAGAATTTGGTGTTTGCGTTTTAAAAGAGTTTTGGGGATATGGAATGGGTAAGAGTCTATTGCAACAATCTATTCATTGGGCTGATGAAAATGAGATTAAAAAGATATCATTACAAGTATTAGAGACAAACGAAAAAGCCATTCAGCTTTATAAAAAATTAGGTTTTGAAGTAGAAGGAATTTTGAAAAATGATAAAAAACTGTCAGATGAGAAGTATTATAATACGGTTGTAATGGGAAGGTGTATGTGAGTCTGTTCATAAAAGAGGTGGAAATGTATGTTTTATAGAAGAAAGTACTATATAGTAAAAAATGAATTTATTAAAATTTTTAATGATCATTTCAATAACATGAACTTACCTAATCAGTTAAAGCATGGCTCTAGGCTAATAGGACGCTGGATGAAAGATAATAAGAATGGTACGACTGAAGTGTTTGCTATATGGGAATATGATAGTTATGAACAGTATAAAGAAATAGAATCAAAAATTAGAAGTGACGAGAAGCATATTAGAAGAATACATGAATGGTATAAAAAATATGGTGGGAAAGAATATGTTTTACAGAAGTACATATTAGAGTTAAAAAATGAAGAGTTAGTATGTACTGTAAAGTGATAGAGGGCTAATAGGAATTAAAACAAAATTATATTTCAGTTTAGCATCCACTATTTTATTTGCAATAGCCGTGATTGTTTTCTTTATAAACGGCAATCCACAAAAGTGGTTTTGGTTATGTATTTTCGTTGCGTCCATTATACAAAATATAGTGCTACTAAAAAGGCGCAAAGAAGTGTATTAAGATATTCAAATTATTAACATATTTGTGTCGTCTTTCTAGTTTTATTGAAAACGCTTTTATTCAGTTTTATAATAAAAGTATGTTTTTACAAATCTCCAAAACAATTAATAGGGAGATGATACAATGTTAGCTTCACCGTTTTACTTACATACATGGAAAAAGTTTGTTGATGAAGGAGTCCTTGATTCGAACCGTATAAACGAAAGAATTTCAGAATCATGGCATCGATGTAAACAAGCAAATGTGAATCCTTATATGAATAAGGGTCAGAAAATTCTGTCTTCTAACTTTTTTCAGGATCAAAAGAAAAAGAGTGAAATCTTCCTTGATATAGCAATACCTCAATTACAAAATATGAGGAAAACCATTGATGAACTGCAAATGATGGCATTATTAATTGATCCAGACGGTTACGTTCTATCATTAAGTGGAAATCAACAAACGTTGAAACGAGCGAAACATATTAACTTCATTGAAGGTGTGAAATGGACGGAAGCAGCTGTTGGTACAAATGCGATAGGAACAGCGTTAGAGATTGAAGAGGCTATTATGATAAGTGGTACAGAGCATTATTCTGTCGCATCTCATAGCTGGAGCTGTGCCGCCGCTCCCATTCATAATGATGATGGGAAATTAATTGGTGTTCTAGATTTCTCCTGTCCAATTGAATTTTCACATCCATATATGCTCGGTATGGTAACTTTGCTTGCACATGCGATTGAACGTGAATGTAGCATTCGGGTGCATCAAAATGAGCTACACTTAATCCATCGTTTTTTAGATGTAATTGATAGTGATGAACACGTTGTTATTTGTAATCATCGTAATGTTATCGTTTCTGCAAGCAAGAGGGTTCGGGAACAAGTATGTAATTGGTCACGAATGAAACTTGAAGATTTAATCCAAAATGGATTGAAACCTAAATTAGAAGTACCAGTATATAGTAATGATAGAATGATTGGGAAATGTATTTATGTAAAGGAAAATAAACAAGAAAAATTCCTTTCTACTTCCTCATTTATAAACGGAATTTCTTTCCCTGGAGTTATTGGTACAAGCAATGCATTTCAACATACTTTAGAAGAAATTAAGCTTGTGTCACCAACTGACGCCAGTGTATATGTTTGCGGGGAAACAGGTGTAGGGAAAGAGTATGTAGCGAGAGCGATTCATGAAAATAGTCCGAGAAAAAATGGTCCTTTTATAGCTGTTAACTGCGGTTCATTGCCGAAAGAATTAATGGAAAGTGAATTATTCGGTTATGCTGAAGGAGCGTTTACGGGTGCGCGGCGCCAAGGATATAAAGGGAAATTCGAACAAGCAGACGGAGGAACAATATTTTTAGATGAAATTGGTGAAGTGCCGCCAGAGATGCAAGTAGCATTATTACGTGTTTTACAAGAACGAACAGTAACTCCAATTGGCAGTGCGAAAGAGGTAACAGTAAATATTCGTATTATTACTGCGACACATAAAGATTTATTACGATTAGTAGAAGAAGGGAAATTCCGTCAAGATTTATATTACCGTTTACATGTTTACCCGCTATATGTTCCATCGTTAATAGAAAGAAAAGAGGATATTCCGTACTTTATACAAAATTTTTGTGAACGAAAGAATTGGAATGTTGTATTTCCAAAGAGTATTTGTAATCAATTTTGTCAGCATACATGGCCCGGAAATATTCGGGAATTATTAAATGTATTAGAACGCATATACATTTTGTCGCAAGGACGGGAAATATGCGAAAAACAAAGCTCTTTTTTATTACAAACAATGATGGGAAGTCAACATCAACTTGAATTGCAAGCAGAAAATAAAACTGAGCATACATTAAATTTCCGTGAAAAAATACAGCGTGATAGTATGATTGAAGCGCTAGAAAAGACGAATGGAAATGTTTCGTTAGCTGCAAAACTTTTAGATGTACCTCGAAGTACATTCTATAAACGAATGCAAAAATTTAAGCTATAAAAGTAGATTTTTGTAATCTACTTTTTCTTTGTGGGCTCATGTTCTGTCGGAATGTGCGCTTACCGGGGAAATAATAGAGTAGTTAGAAATTAATTTCTGGAAGGGGGACTTATATGAAGTATATTGAAATTGGTTTCGGAAATAGGTGGTTCGTTCGAACAGAAACTGAAAATAAAGATGGAACGGAATTTGAGGAACGAGGAATTATAAAACCTATTTATTTTGAGTCTTTATATGTACGAGTTTGGTTTCGGAAAACGTGTTTTATTTTTGATACGAAAGAAGGGTTTAAGAAAGTAAGAAAAAGTAGAGCTGAGTATAAGTTTATTGTTGGAATTGTAAGTAGGTTAAAACAATGGAATTAAATAGGGGGTGTTTTTATGATTAGAATTACCATATCTAAGATTTGATAATAATAAATGGAATCCAATCGAGTGCGCCCAACAAGTACCATCCAGACCTTTTGTTGTAATACGGTCTATGTATATTTCAATGGTAGGAAAATAATTACCAGTTTCATTACCTTTTTCACAGTTAATTATTTTAGTAAGAGTTTCCCACTTTACTTTTTCTTGATGAGATTTAATAAGCTCATTTAAAAACTTTAAGCTAGTAGGCTGTTTTGTAGCACCTAAAAATGATAGAAAGCTATTTACAAGTTATTCTTGTGACATTTTCTTACCCTTTCTATATAGAAATTGTTATTGGAATTATTATACAGTTGATATCAGGAAATACAGGTATTTATTAATGGTGTGGGAGAGAATTATATGTCGATGTCGCTATATTATAAAAAAATCCGTGAGCAATTAGGCCATGAACTAATTTTTATACCGAGTGTAGCTGCTATTATAAAAAATGGGCAAGGGGATATTTTATTTCAATATCCTGGTGGAGAATATTGGAGTTTGCCAGCTGGAGCAATTGAACTTGGGGAAACTCCAGAAGAAGCAGTAGTTCGGGAAGTTTGGGAAGAAACAGGATTGAAAGTGCAAGTAAAAAAACAAAAAGGGGTATTTGGAGGGAAAGAGTACCGCCATACATATCCGAATGGCGATGAAGTAGAATATATTGTTGTTGTGTTTGAGTGTGAAGTTACAAGTGGCGAGCTAAATTCAATAGATAGTGAATCTTTAAAACTACAATATTTCTCTTTATCTGAAAAGCCACCTTTAGCTCTACCATACCCAGACAAAATATTTTTATAGATGTAAAATAGCACACCTCACTTATTGAAGGTGTGCTATTTATATAATCCTATCGTATACATTTCCGTCAATGTATGCACTACTTCCTCTAACTCTAATTCTGTAATATTTTGCACAACCGTCCAAAGAAACATCTCATTCATCGCGAACCAAGCACGTGCTACAATTTCTTTATTTAATTCAGAATGCGCTAACCCATTTTTTTGAGAGTATGTAATATCTTGCGAAATACTTTTTATAAAGCGTTCTCGGATCTCGTCCCATTTTTGACGTATCTCTTTTGATAATCCAATTGCTTCTTCTACAACTTGTAAAATTGCTCGTTCTTTCTCTGCTAATTTTAGAAATGCTCTAACTTGATTTTGAATCATAATACTTGCTTCTTCTTTTGTTTGAGGCGAAAAGGAACGCTCAGCAATATCATAAAACTGATTCATGACATCTTCCATTAAAACGATGAGGAGATCATCTTTGTTTTTAAAGTAAACATATGCTGTTCCATAACCAGTTTCTGCATGTTTAATAATTTGTGTAATTGTTGTTTTTTGAAATCCGTTATGTATAAAAGTCGTGTAACCAGAGTGTAAAAGTTTTTTCTTTGTTTCTAAGGAGCGGTGTTTTCTTGATGAAAGAGTAGTGTTTTTCAAAGAATCACCTCTTTATACTGAAATATCTGAAAATATAACTGTATTGTAAAAGAAATTCACATATAAAGTCAACTGACATAATATCATTGACGTTATATCAATTAAGGTGATATATTTCAATTAGTTAGAATAAAAAGAAAATTAAAAGAAGGTGACACCATGTATAAAGAGCCATTTCAACCAACTTATGAGTATGCGCTTGAATGTGATAAACATGATGAACTGAAAGATTTTCAAACTGAATTTTATAAAAAAGAAGGAACAATATATTTAGATGGAAACTCATTAGGGTTACTTTCAAAAAGAGCAGAGAAATCGTTACTTACGATGCTAGATTCATGGAAGGAGTATGGCATTGATGGCTGGACTGAGGGTGAGCATCCGTGGTTTTTCCTTTCGGAGAAATTAGGTGAACTGACTGCGCCTTTAATTGGAGCTTTACCGGAAGAAACAATTGTAACCGGTTCCACGACAACAAATATTCATCAAGTAATCGCGACTTTCTATGAGCCGAAAGGAATACGTACAAAAATTCTTGCAGATGAGTTAACATTCCCGTCCGATATATATGCGCTACAAAGTCAAATTCGTTTAAAAGGCTTAGATCCAGATGAGCATTTAATACGAGTGAAGAGCAGGGATGGTAGAACACTTTCTGAAGAGGATATTATTCATGCAATGACAGATGATATCGCGTTAATTTTATTACCTTCTGTACTATATAGAAGTGGCCAAATTCTTGATATGAAACGTTTAACAGCAGAAGCACATAAGCGTGGTATTCATATCGGATTCGATTTATGTCACTCAATTGGTTCTATTCCGCATCATTTCAAAGAATGGGATGTTGATTTCGCTATTTGGTGTAATTATAAATACTTAAACGCAGGACCTGGTGGTGTTGCCGGCCTTTATGTAAATAAAAAACATTTTAATAGACTTCCAGGTTTGTCTGGCTGGTTTAGTTCTAGAAAAGATAAGCAGTTTGATATGGAACATACATTAACTGCAGCCGATCATGCAGGTGCATATCAAATTGGTACTCCTCACGTATTAAGTACAGCGCCGTTAATCGGTTCTCTTGAAATTTTTAAAGAGGTTGGTATAGAACGTTTACGTGAAAAATCCCTACATATTACAAGATACATGCTTAATTTAATTGATCATGAATTAAAAGATTTCGAATTTACAATTGGAAATCCATTAGAGGATGAAAAACGAGGCGGGCACATTTATTTAGAGCATACAGAAGCAGCACGTATATGTAAAGCGCTAAAGGCAAATGGAGTAATCCCAGATTTTAGAGCGCCAAATGGAGTGAGACTCGCGCCAGTCGCTTTATATAACACATATGAAGAAGTGTGGAAATCTGTACAAATATTAAAGAAAATTATGAAAAATGAAGAGTATAAGCAGTTTGAAAATAAGCGAGAGGTTGTGGCATAAGCATGAAAACATCAGAGTGGATTGATATTTCACAACCGCTAAATAATGATATTGCAACTTGGCCAGGAGACACACCGTTCTCGTATGAAGTTTCGTGGTCAAAAGAAGAAAGTGGCTCGGTAAATGTCGGAAAGTTAACGATGAGTATTCATACAGGCACTCATATTGATGCACCATTTCATTTTGATAATGATGGAAAGAAAGTATTAGATTTAGATGTTCAAGTTTATGTTGGTCCAGCACGGATTATTGACGTTTCTAATCTTGAAAGCATCGGGAAAAAGGAATTAGAAAGCTTTCATTTAGAAGGTGTAGAACGATTATTATTACGTACATCTTCACATGGAAAAGCTGAAGAATTTCCAGATGTGATCCCTCATTTACGTGCAGACATAGCACCTTTTCTTTCAGAGAAAGGTATACGTTTAATCGGAGTAGATGTACCATCAGTTGATCCGTTAGATGATAAAGAATTAGCAGCGCATCATCAATTATTTAAACATGGAATTCATATTTTAGAAAATGTCGTACTAGATCACGTAGCAGACGGTGATTATGAACTTATTGCACTACCACTTGCTTTAACAGATGCAGATGGAAGTCCAGTTCGAGCAGTTATTAGACCAATATAAGTAGAAATATATATAAAGGGGCGTTTGGCTAATATGAAAGAAAACGAAAAGGTAATTATGGAAAAAGGGATTCATACGGACTTTAAAGAGAATATGACGTACGGGGAGTATTTGCAATTAGATAGTTTACTATCTTCTCAAAAGAGATTATCAGACCATCATGATGAAATGTTATTTATCGTTATTCACCAAGCAAGTGAGCTTTGGATGAAGCTCATTTTACATGAGCTAAATGCGGCGATTGAATCTATTAAACAAGATAAATTACAACCAGCTTTTAAAATGTTAGCACGTGTATCAAAAATTCAGTCTCAAATTATTCAATCTTGGGATATTCTTGCGACATTAACGCCATCAGAGTACATTGAATTCCGTGACTCGCTCGGTCAAGCTTCAGGTTTTCAATCGTATCAATATCGTATGATTGAGTATGCACTTGGCTATAAAACACCACATGCATTAAAAATTTATGAAAAAGATCCAGAATTACACGCTCGACTTCATACAGCGCTACATACACCAAGTTTGTATGATGTCGCAATTCAAGCTCTTGTAAAAAAAGGATTCCCGATCCATAAAGATGTGTTAAATCGTGATATTACGCAGCCTTATGAAGAAGATGCAACAGTAGAAGCGGCTTGGATTGAAGTGTATGCGGATGTGGAAAAATATTGGGATTTATATCAACTCGCTGAAAAATTAATCGATATTGAAGATTGGTTACAACAATGGCGTTTCCGTCATATGAAAACGGTAGAACGCATTATCGGACATAAAATGGGAACAGGTGGATCTTCTGGTGTATCTTATTTGAAACGGGTACTTGATCAACAGTTCTTCCCAGAGCTTTGGAATGTTCGCACGAAATTATAAAAACAAACCTGTCAGTTCATTACTGGCAGGTTTGTTTTTTATTTGAACTTAATTATGTTTTAATAGAAGCTACAAGATATAATAATTGAGTAACTATTTAAATGGAGGTAAAGTTTTGGATTTCAAGCAACTAGAAAATAAATTTGAAAAGAAAAAAGTAAATACATTTCTTGTTTATCAAAAAGGTGAGTTAACAACTGAGTATTATAAAACGTTAGAGTGTGAAAATAATCTATTTAAAATAAATTCGATTACAAAAAGCATTGTATCTATATTAATAGGTATTGCAATCGATAAAGGATATATAAATAATATACAGACACCGATTACAGCGTGGATTGAGAATGCTCCTGAGGAAAAAGCTGATTCGACGCTTTATCACTTATTAACAATGACAACGGGGGAGGATTGGAAAGAGTTCGGAAATGGAGTTGTATTCCCTAATGAATTTGTAGAATCGGAAAACTGGGTGCAGTACATATTAGAAAAAACAATAATTGAAGAACCCGCTACAAAAATGAATTATAACTCAGGGTCTTCGCATTTGCTTAGCTATATTATTCAAGAAGCTACTGGAATGCCGACAGAACAGTTTGCGAAAAAATATTTATTTAATCCATTAGAAATTACCGAATATGAGTGGCAACAAGATCCCCAAGGAATACATGTCGGCGGGTTCGGTATGAAAATGAAATCTAAAGATTTATTAAAGCTCGGAATATTATGCTTGCAAAATGGATATTGGCAGGGGAATGAAATTGTATCATCGAAATGGTTAGAAGAATCAAGTACAGCTCTATTTGAAACGTATGAACATGTTGGGGCGTATGGATATCACTGGTGGGTTTTGAATAATGAAAGATTTCACATACCGTACTGTATATATTTTGCTATGGGATACGGTGGACAATACATCGTTATCATTCCGCAGTTAGAGGTGGCTGCTGTAATAAGTAGTCATATGCCTAAACGTGGGCTCGTTCCATTAAAGTTATTTATCGAGCATGTACAGGAGAATTATAAGTTTGGATAATAAGAGGAGGGACTATATGAGAGATGTAAAAACATTATCTTTATTTAGACTATGTTTAAGCCTTCTAGCATTTAGTGCAATCATTACGCAATTTATAATACGGGCACAAGTGAAACCGTTCAATCCAGTTAACTTTTTTAGTTTCTTCACTATCGAAAGTAACATTTTAGTTGCATGTATTCTCCTTTTAAGTAGTATCGGAACAGTAACATTTGGTCGATCAGAACAGTTTGGTATACTTCGTGGTGCCGCAACGGTATATATACTTACGACAGGACTCATTTATTTTTTGCTATTAAGAGGATTAGAAGAATCACTTCAAACTGCAATACCATGGGTAAATACAGTGCTGCATTATATCATGCCAATTGCGATGCTTTTAGATTGGATTTTAAATCCGCCAAATAATAAAATCACTTGGAAACAAGCTGCAAGTTGGTTCTTATTCCCGTTTTTTTACGTTGTATATAGCTTAATTCGTGGTCCAATCGTAAATTGGTATCCATATCCGTTTTTAGATCCGAGAATAAGTGGATATGGTAGAGTATTTTTATACAGTATAGGGATAGCAGTTGTAATTGGCGCTATTTGTATATTGGTAAGATTTTTAGGGAATCGAAATTTTAGAAAAGAATTTTAGAAATGAAAGAACCCCCGCTGTTTAAAATATAAACAGCGGGGGTTCTTTCATTTTATCTACTCGTTTTCTGAAACGACATCTTTATAAATTTCTCCGTCTTCGTTTCAAATTCTACATCAACAAAAACACCATATTCTTTTCCGTCCTCGCGTAGCCATAATTTGAATTTTTCAACTGTTATTTGAACGGTTTTTGGTTTTCTACCTATATGAAGGTAATCAATAATCTCTGCTTTTGGGTACTGTTCTTTCGTTTTCTCTACAGCAAGCTTACCCCATTTGGCATACGGCGGCTGCGCATGAACAATTGATGAGCCTGTATATATATTTGAACATGTTGTTAGGAACAGAATGACAAGTGCGACACGCTTTAACAATTTCTTCATGATGAACTCCTTTTATCCTTTTTTATATTGTTGACATATTTTTTCAACGATATGAGTTTGGATTTTTTTGTCTTCTTTACATAAAAGCAAGGCTTTTACAAAACATAAACAAGAAATCATTTACATAATTAAGGAGGGAAAATTATGCGCCAAAAAGCTATTTTTAAAATAGCAATTTTACTTTCGTTCATAGGACTGTCTTTGATGGTTAGTAGTATACAACTAAAAAATGTAGAAGCCTTTTCTAATCAAGTCATTCAAAGAGGAGCATCTGGCGAAGATGTCATTGAACTACAATCTCGTTTAAAATATAACGGATTTTATACGGGGAAAGTGGATGGTGTTTTCGGATGGGGTACATACTGGGCACTTCGAAATTTTCAAGAGAAATTCGGATTACCTGTTGATGGTTTAGCTGGAGCTAAAACGAAGCAAATGCTCGTGAAGGCAACGAAGTATGACAAGTCAACTGCTAATACAGGAAATAGTGGTGGTACTGCACAAGAAAATAAACCATCTCAAAATAAAGGCACAAATGTTCCAAATGGTTATTCTCAAAATGACATTCAGCTTATGGCAAACGCAGTATATGGAGAATCTCGTGGTGAGCCATACTTAGGACAAGTTGCAGTAGCTGCGGTTATTTTGAATCGTGTTACAAGTGCATCATTTCCAAATACCGTTTCGGGTGTAATCTTTGAGCCAAGAGCATTTACAGCGGTAGCAGACGGACAAATATATTTAACGCCAAATGAAACAGCGAAAAAGGCTGTATTGGATGCAATTAATGGATGGGATCCAACAGGAAACGCATTATATTATTTCAATCCAGATACTGCAACAAGTAAATGGATTTGGACTCGTCCACAAATTAAAAAAATCGGGAAACATATTTTCTGTAAATAGAGCGGAGGTGGAACTATGTTACGAGGTATTATAATCGTATTATTAACAGTCGGTGTAGTCGGAACAGGATACTGGGGCTATAAAGAGCACCAAGAGAAAAATGCAGTATTAATTCGAGCAGAAAATAGCTATCAACGTGCGTTTCATGATTTAGCGTACGAGGTAGATTTATTGCACGATAAAATTGGAACAACGCTCGCGATGAATTCACGTGCATCTTTATCACCTGCATTAGCAGATGTATGGAGATTAACATCTGAAGCTCGTTCAGATGTAGGGCAACTTCCTTTAACATTAATGCCTTTTAATAAAACGGAAGAATTTTTAGCGAATATCGGTGATTTTAGTTACCGTGCAGCCATTCGTGATTTAGAAAAAGAGCCGTTAAATGATCAAGAATACAAAACGTTGCAAACTTTATACTCAAATGCAGGAAATATACAAGATGAACTAAGAAAAGTGCAACATCTTGTTTTGAAAAATAATTTACGCTGGATGGATGTTGAGATGGCACTCGCATCAAATCGTGATCCTGCAGACAATACAATTATTGATGGGTTAAAAACAGTAGAAAAAAATGTAACATCGTATTCATCTACAAACTTCGGACCTACCTTTACAAGTACACAAAAAAATAAAAAAGGTGGATTTGAAGCGGAAGGAAAAGCAATTTCAAAAAATGAAGCGGCGGAAATTGCAAAATCGTTTTTGAATTTAAAAGGAAACGAAAAAGTAGAAGTTGAGAAAAGCGGAAAAGGTGCGAAAGAATCTTTCTATAGTGTGAAAATTAAAGATAAAGCAACGAATAATGAGTTTTATATGGATATTACCGGAAAAGGCGGATATCCAATTTGGGTTATGAATAATCGAGAAATTAAAGAACAGAAGATTAGTTTAAACGACGCAGGAAGTAAGGGTTTAAAATTTTTAAAGGACCATAAGTTTAATAATATGGAGCTTTATGATAGCTCACAATATGATGATGTTGGAGTATTTACGTATGTAGTAAATGAGAATGGCGTACGAATTTATCCAGAAGCAATCCAAATGAAAATTGCCTTAGATGACGGTTCTATCGTTGGATTCTCTGCAAAAGAATATTTAGCGTCACATCAAAAACGAACCGTTCCATCAGCCAAGCTAACTGCAGGGGAAGCAAGAAAGAAAATCAATCCAGATGTGAAAGTTATGGAAGAACGTAAAGCTGTCGTAGTAAATGATCTGCATAATGAAGTACTTTGCTATGAATTTGTAGGTACGTTAGGGAAAGATACGTACCAAATTTTCATTAATGCAAATAGCGGAGCAGAAGAAAAAGTGAAGAAAATGCAAGCTGTTGAAAAAATTTATGATTAAACTTTATTAGTAAAGTGGTGAAAATAATGAAAATCCTAATATATATGTTAATGTTTTGCTTTTTTATAGCTGGATGTAGTATTGGAAAAAAGGACAATCCAAACGAAAAGCCAGAGCAAAAAAATGTTTCGATGAAAAATGTTAATTATACGAACAAATCAAATAAGCCAAATGAAAAAGCGGCGGACCATCTAGCATCTTTAGCAGCAAGTGTGCCAGGTGTGAATGATGCGACAGCTGTAGTAGTCGGCAAATATGCTATTGTAGGTATTGACGTAAAAGCAAAACTTGATCGAACTCGTGTTGAATCAATTAAATACTCTGTTGCGGAAAGCTTAAAAAACGATCCTGATGGTGCTAATGCAGTCGTTGTAGCGGATGTTGATACGTACGAACGACTAAAACAAATTGGAAAGCAAATTAAAAAAGGAAAAACAGGTGAAGGTATACTCGATGAGTTAGCAGCAATTGTTGGCCGAGTAATGCCACAAGTTCCAAACGACATGATTGAAAATAAAGAAACGAATCCAATTAAAGATAATGATAAACAATTACCAAAAGATGAAGAACAAGAACTGAGAAAAGAACAGGATGACCAATCTAATAATCATTTGAATAAATAAAATTAACCTTACCCCTGTACTAAATTGTGCAGGGTTTTTTAATATAATATTAAATATTCAGTTTATTTTTAAGGGAAAATATGGTTTAATTATTATGGGAGGGACAACTGTTATGATGAAAAAAAGCGCATTAATATTATGTAGTTTATGCTTAGGTTTCAGTATGACAGCGTGTGAACAGAAGAAAGAAGTAAAAAAGCAAACAGCGACTTCTTCTACTGTGATGGAAAATCAGAAGAAAGAATCTATCAATATAAATCATTTTTCAAATATAAATGAAGGAATGACTTATACAGAAGTGAAAGATTTAATTGGTTTTGATGGTAATTTACTTATAGAAGAAGGTGTAGAGCATTCTACACAAATTAAACAAATTTTTGCTTGGAAGGGAAGCGATCCAACTGCATTAGTTGAAATTACCTTTTTAGATGGAAAAGTACATTCTAAAGTGCAGCAAGGTTTAAGTTAATAAGTAAAAATGGGAGAGTTTAGCATGAACATACATACAGAGGAAATACAATTAGTCCCCTATAAAGAAAAATATAAAGAAGTTATACAAACATTTACTTTACCAAGTGAACAAGTTCAATTCACATCAGATCCAGGCGAATTGCTGGAGAAAGCTAAAAGTGATCGTACAAAAAATGTGATTGTTATTTTGGATTACAATGGGGTACCTGTTGGTCTTTTTGCATTGCAAACAGGAGATAGAGTACAGGAGTTCACAGAAAATGAGAACGCTTTACTTTTAACTTCGTTTTCTATAAATCACGATAGACAAAGGAAGGGATATGCTAAAAAATCACTGGCACTATTACAAGAGTTTGTACAACGCTATTTTCCGATGAAAAATGAAGTTGTACTTGCCGTGAATGAAAAAAATATTCCAGCACAAAATTTATATGAAAAAGTTGGCTTCCAAGATCAAGGCGTTAGAAGAATGGGGCCAATTGGTCAACAAATCATTATGCATTTACCTATCATAAAATAATGAGAAGAAAAACTTACTCTTGCATATCAAAGTAGTAAGTTTTTTTATTTAGAACGATAAGAGAATAAATATTAAACGCATATATTTAAGAGCGACGAAATGCATCTTTCGTTGAACAAAATTAAACAACTAATAAGAATCTTACTACGCTATAATATAGCAAGGTTCTTATAGTTTATACTAAAACTAAATAACTTTATGATCACATTAGATCAATTGTGAAATACATTTAATTGAGGAGAAATGCTATGACAATTTATATTGCATTACTAAGAGGAATCAATGTAGGCGGGCATAAGGTAATCAAAATGGCTGATTTAAAACGAGTGTTTGAATCAATAGGGTTAAAACAAGTGAAAACATATATTCAAAGCGGTAATATCGTATTCGAATCCGAGGAGGATATAAAATTTCTAAAGGAGCGAATACAATCTGAAATTAAAAATGTTTTTAGTTTTGATGTTCCGGTTATGTTAAGAACATATGATGAATTTATAAATATTATAAAAAGATGCCCCTATGAAGCTGATTCATTGCTAGAAGGGGAAAGTATACATGTTGCTTTCTTAGCAAATGAACTTTCTGAAAAAGAAAAAGATCAGTTGCTTATGTATAAAAATATGACCGAAGATTGTTATATACATGAAAAAGTTGTGTATTTATTTTTCAAAAATAGCATTCGAAATTCTAAATTAATGAACCAGTTTCAGAAGATACATACACCAGCTACAGTAAGAAATTGGCGGACTGTGAATAAATTAAAAGCGATAGTAGAGGGGATGTAAATATAAAAAGATGAGATTTTCTGTATATAGAAGATCTCATCTTTTTATTTATATTGTTTGGCAACAATGAGTTCAACGATTGGATAAATAAAGAATGAAGAGCAAAGTGCGATAAAAAGAGGGAGATTCTTTATTTCCTCAAGTAATAGGAATGCAAATCCTTCTGAAAATATTAAAATTAGAAATATAAAACACATAAGTACAAAATAAGCAATTTTAAAGCTTTTATATTTAATTTGCTGTCCCATTTCATCTTGACTTTCTTCCGATACTCCGTTTGGATCTCCCCAAGTAATTTGATTAATTAAATTACCAAGTATTAACGAAATAACGAATATTGTTCCTCCCAAAATCGAACCTTCAGTTACATATTTATATGCGCCATGTATGAGGACTCCAATTAATGAAAAAACGATAATAGTGAAAACAAATTTTTTATGGTTCAAATTAGAAATAACACCTCCATAGTTGTAAAAAACTCTTTACAATCATAGTATAAATTTGAGAAAGTTATATGTCAAACACTTTTTACACAAAGGATGAAAGAATATAATATTTTGTTTTTACGATTAATAAAAAATTACATTACATTTGAATGTAAAAGAATGGGTTCGCATATATTTGGAAGGGATGTCAGATTAATTTAGGGGGTAGTTATGTCTATTCTTTTAAAAGCTGGTGCTGATGCAGGAAATAATGGTTTGAAGTTAATGGTGAAAGGGCAAGACCCTATTTTTATTCCGAGTATATATTCTTTATATATAGGAGAGCCTACAGGGTTGTTAGATGAGGGAGATGTTTCATTATCTGAATTAGAAAATCACATTGACGTGACCATTAGTTCTCCATCGTTAATGTTAAATAACGTGCGGTATATCGTTGGAGAAAAAGTCATTCAAGATCAATTAAAAGGGACTGAGGTTGAGAAGAAATCGAATAAGTCAACGGATGAGTTAATGGTTATTACAATTCTATCTGGTTTAGCGGTAAGTGCTATGCGTCAAAGTCCAACTTCTAGTCATATTAATATTCGTTACGATTTATCTGTTGCTCTTCCTATGCAGCTTATTACACAAGAGATAGCTGCGGAAAATGCGAAACGTTATATGGGCAATCATAAAGTTGTGTTCCATTATCCAAATGGACGTGATGTGACAATTAATATTTCTATCGAATATTGTAAATGCCTACCTGAGGGCGCTTCTGGGACGTGGGGCATTGTATATGATGAAGAAGGAAATGTTGTAAAACATAAAATAGAATGTGAACAAAATCAGGTTTCAGAAATTGATTTTGTTGATAAAACACTATTATCTTTTGATATTGGCGCAGGGACGACAGAAGAAGTAGTTTCACTAGGCGTAAACTTTAGACCGCAACTAAGTAAGGGTTTATCATACGGTGTGAAAGAAACGTTGCTACAAATTATTACGAGATGGAACCGGAAGTATCCAACAAAGACGATTGATAGCATTACAGAGTTTAACCAAATTTATTTAAATGAAAAGCACCCAAGAAATGCGTTGTTAGTTGAAGAATCACAACCAGCATTATTAGGTTTAGCGGCGCGTGTCGCAACTGATATCATAAATAAAATTGATGATATGAAGGACGATCCATACGTATTTATTTATGGCGGGGGCGCAGTAATTATTAAAAACAGTTTGAAACTGATTTTAAAGCAAAAAGGACGAATAAAAAATGTAATCTTTGTAGATAATCCGTTATTTACAAATGCACGTGGATTATTAGTCTATACTTGTTCACCAAAATATAGAGAGCATAAGCAAAAAGAGTTAGGATTTACAAACTTAACAATAAGTTAGTTGGTGGAAGTATGCGATCTAGGCGATATAAACGTGGTGATCGAGTGAAAATCAATATTCATAAATCAGTATCACCTGAAATGCTTGCATGGCTAAATAAACAATCAAACCCAACCAATTTCTTTTTCTTTGCTGCACAGCAACTCTTTAAACAAGTGGGAGATATTGATGTGTCAAAAGCTATACCAAGCAGCCATGTTTTCTCATTATACTTGGAGCCATCATCTTTATTAAAGGTCGAAGTTAATCCTTTTAAAAACGTACCACTAGAAGTAAATAAATCCACCGATAATATAAAAAAAAAATCCTGGGAAGCTGTTGATCAATTAGATTGTCCGTTTTTTTAAACATAGAAAAATATAAATATTGCCCATCACTATACATATGGATACAGTGATGGGCTTTTGTTTGTAAATGGAAGGGGCACCATACAATTTGAGCCCCTTCTGTTAATTATTTGTTTGTCTAAATTGCAGATGTATGTCTAGAAACAGCATTAATTATGTTTTCCCAGTCATCTGGATGGTTTTCATGGCCTGCCCCTTTAAGAGTTAATAGTACTGAGTTTGGAATTTCATTAATTAGTGCGAGGCCATGCTCAAATGGGAGTGCTGTATCGTCTGTTCCATGAATAACCAATGTTGGTGCTTGTATGGAGTGAAGTACACCTTCATATGCATCATCACCTTGAAGTAAAGCATGATTAAACATACTTAATAAATTGTTTGCGCGTTCTATTTCTTGTTTCACTTGTTTATAAACTCTATTTTCATCAAATATTCGTTCTGATCCACATAATAGACGGGATCCTGAAACTAAATACTCTGCCACATCATTTTTATTTGTCCAATCTATACTTGTGCCATTTACATGATGTGTTAAAATCCTTTCATCCATTGGAGGTAAATCGCGAGTATTGTTATCAGATCCTATTACACTAGTCGCTAGTAAAGTTAGCGTCAAAATTCTTCCGGGATGTTTTACAGCGGCAATTTGAGCAATCATACCACCTAATGACATACCAAATAGGTGAGCTTTATCAATATGATAAGCATCTAGTACTCCAATTGCATCTTCAGCCATATCTGTTACTGTATAATTGGAAGTTCTAGGTTCATAGGCAACAGAGCGTCCAACATCACGGTTATCAAAGCGAATAACAAATTTCCCCGTACTAGCCAACAGCTCACAAAATTCTTCGTCCCAATAAACCATGGAACATGTAGCGCCCATAATTAATAAAATAGCAGGGTTCTTAGGGTTCCCAAAGCTTTCTGTACATATATCAATTCCGTTTATTTTAAATATCTTTTCACTCATATAGTTAGCCCCATTTCTTTTGAATTTAATTAATAATACAGTTTTGAATAATTCTAAGATGTGTGTAAGATTCTTTTTGAAATTCATCCCGCTATTTACCGGGCAGTAAGAGCCCGATTGGTGAGGAATGATTAAAGTTTCACTTTATAATGCTTTTTGCATAATTACCCCCAAAAATAAGTATATGGTAATTCAAGGAAAAAAATTTCGAGAAATAATTGTATGTTATTAAAATAAATAGCAAGGAGGAGAGGAAATGAAAGCAATTGTTATTGATCGATATGGTAGTGTTGAAGAATTAAAAGAAAGACAAGTTTTAAAACCGGTTGTTAAGAATAATGAGGTATTAATACGTATTCATGCAACATCTGTTAATCCAGTTGATTGGAAAATAAGAAAAGGTGACTTACAAGAACAGTTACGCTTTTCATTTCCCATCACTTTAGGATTAGATGTAGCTGGAGTTATTGAAGAAGTTGGAGAAGATGTAGAGTGTTTCAATATAGGAGAGAAAGTGTTTACGAAACCTGAAAATATAGGAAGGGGCTCTTATGCTGAATTCATTGCAGTACAATCAGATTTAGTATCACATATGCCTAATAATATTAGTTACGAAGAAGCAGCTTCTATTCCTCTTGCAGGACTTACAGCGTGGCAAAGTCTTGTAGATTACGCAAAAATAAAAGAAAATGACCGTGTATTCATTCATGCTGGAGCTGGTGGAGTTGGAAGTTTGGCAATCCAAATCGCAAAATCATTTGGAGCTTTTGTTGCAACGACTGCAAGTAGTAAAAATAAAGAATTTTTACAGTCTTTAGGGGCTGATCTCATTATTGATTATAAAAAAGATAAATTTGAAGAGTTATCAGCTTTAGTTGTAGAGGGGAAAATTAAACCTATTTTAAGTAAGGTTGTGCCGTTTAATGAAGAAGGAATTAGAGAAGCTCATATTTTGAGTGAAGGTCAACATGTTAGAGGTAAGATCGTAATGAAAATGGGATGAAAAAATAATTGTATATTGATTTGAATAAAAATGATTTAGCATACTTCAAAATTTCATACTACCCCAAAACAAAAATATCTTGGGGTAGTTACTTTTTAGCTTAAAGGGATTGTGCATATGTTTCTAAAGTTTATAGTTTCGTATTGTATCATGTAATTTCTCTAATCCAATCAACATATCTTTTTCATTTAACATAGAATAGCTAATTCTTAATTGGTAATTATTTCTTTCATTATTTAATAGACAAGCTGTTCCTGGTAAAAAAGAGACATCTACTTCGTTTGCTTTTTGTAATAAGGTAAAGGGATCTATCGAGTCAGGAAGTGTAATCCACAAATTAAAGCCACCATTTGGTATTTCAAATCTTATTTCTTTAAGTGGTGATAACGTATCAATAGTTATATCACGTCTAATTTGTAAAGCCGTACGTAATTTTTCTAAATGGTTTTTCATACGCTCTGCACGTAAAAACGGTAGAAGTGCTTTTTGTGTTAATAAAGGGCTACCGATATCCATTGAACCTTTAAATCCTACAATGGGAATGGGGGCTTGTTTTATATTGATTGGTGTATTCTTGGCCAATCGTTCAACACTACGGACTTATTTCAAAAAAAGGCGGTTATTAGAGACGGAGATGTAGTTTAATAAAGCAACAGCCCTGTATATTACAGGACTGGTAAAATTAAAAACACAGTTGGAAAAATAACCAACTGTGTTTTTATAATTAATTTACTTTTTTAATAAAACCTTTATAATGACGTTTTACAAGCTGGCTTTCTAAAGTCTTCATAGTTTCTAGTGCTACACCGACAATGATAAGTAAGCTTGTACCACCAATTTGAGCAGAAGGTGGTAACGTAGCAATTTTCGTGAATACGAGCGGTAAAATTGAAATTGCACCTAAGAAAATTGCGCCGATAAATGTTAAACGGTATAAAATTTTAGTTACATATTGTTCTGTTGATTTACCAGGACGAATACCAGGAACATATCCATTTTGCTTTTTCAAATTCTCTGCCATTTGTTCAGGATTTACTTGAATAAATGCGTAGAAGTATGTGAAAGCAACGATAAGACCGACATAAAGTGTCATTCCAATTGGATGTGCGAAATCAAGATTTGCAACTAACCATTTTGATACGCTTGAATCAGGGAAGAGCTGCGCAATTGTACGCGGTGTCATTAAAAATGCAGAAGCAAAGATAACTGGTATAACACCAGCACTATTTACTTTAAGCGGTAAATGAGTGTTTTTTGCTCCTTGATATTGATTGTTTCCTGAAACCGCTTTTGCATATTGGATCGGTATTTTACGTACAGCTTGTTGAATGTAAATAACGCCAACAACTATCGCTAAAATTACGAGACCAATTAAAAGCATTTTTATGATGTGCATGAATAATTGATCGCCTGCATTTTGAAATTGTTGTAAATAAATTTGATTTGCAACATTTGGAATCGCGGCAACGAGACCTGCGAAGATAATCATCGAAATACCATTACCAACTCCGTTAGCGGTAATTTGTTCGCCTAACCAAAGTAAAAATGCAGTACCTGCAGTTAAAACTGTCGCAATAAATACGTATGTAGTCCAGCTTTGATCTGTTATTAATTGTCCACCTGCTATATTATTAAAGCCATAAGACATCCCAATGGCTTGTATGAATGCGAGAATGATTGTAAAGTATCGAGTGAATTGAGCTGATTTCTTACGGCCCATTTCTCCTTGCTTTGCCCATTCCGAAAATTTAGGTATAACGTCCATTTGTAGTAATTGTACTATGATGGAAGCTGTAATATATGGTGTAATACCTACAGCAAAGATTGAGAAGTGTTGCAGTGCTCCTCCGCCAAAGACGTTTAGCATACCTAAAACGTTAGCTTGATCTTGTACTTTTAATACCTCTGCGTTAGTATGAGGAACTGGAATAAACGTGCCAATTCGAAAAACGATTAACATCGCTAGTGTAAAAAGGATTTTCCTTCTTATCTCAGCTACTCTCATGAAATTTGAAATCGTACGAAACATTATGTCGCCTCCTATATTTTTATCAGTTTAAAACTGATTATTATATCCCGATGAAGTAACCACAAACCTCCTTCCGCATTAAATTCATTTGACAAATGGAATTTTATACATTTTGTAGTTTTCACGGATATCAAAATATAAGGTGTTTTTAGCGAACTATAAGCTTTTCGTAATCATTCAATACACATAATATATCGAATAAATTAACAAATGTACATACATTCGCATTAAAAATGAATAAAAAGGGTCATTTTTTACATTTATTTAATGATAAATTGATAGGACATTATTATTCAAGATTGTTATACATGTTATAAAAATAAAGGCGAGCCATTATGATTTATAACTAATATTCATTCAAATGTGTCAGCTAATAGTGTCTCCCAATCTTTAAAGGATAATTTATCAGTTATATGTTTTAGTGCGTTAGGTACAACAATATGACAAATAAGTTCTAAGCTATTACCATCTGGATCAATAAAATAAATAGATGCATTACCTTGATGTGGACGGACAAAGGGTTCAATAGATTCATTACTGCCAAACGGAACAGCTTTAATTTGAAGTGAGTGTAACCAATGTAATGATTCTTTTAAATCCTCATATGAAACTCTAAATGCAATATGACGTAAAGAAGGATGATATTTTGTTTCGTATTCAGAGCCCGCCCATAATCCTAGCCAACTTTTCCCTTCCTCAATCCAAAAGAATGCTGTTGATTCATCGCTCCAGGCTAACTTCAATCCTAGTTTTTCATAAAATTCGATAGATTGTTTTAAATTACTCACTGGTAAATGCGCTTCGTATATTCCTTTAATCAATTAAAATCCTCCACCTTTTTATTTTCTTACAATTAATATATCGATTTAAAAAGAATTTAAAATCAAATAAAAGTATGAAAGTACATACTACTTTAGTAGTAGTGGTAGTAATCAATTATATTTCAATTAAAATTCATTCCCCACTGATTAAAGGTTCACTTTATGTGATTAGAAAATTCTTTTTATTTAAGAAGGAATAAATATTAAAGAAAGCTAAATAAACAGTGTACATATTTATAGGGGAGAAGATGTAAATGAAAATTGTTATAAAAAAATTACCACCATTAGAAGTAGCGTATATAAGACGAACTGGTAGCTATTTTGAACCGCAAGATCACTGGGGAAAGTTACTGAACTGGTCAATTGAAAATAAACTGTATCCACCAGAGCAATCATTTATCGGAATATCATTAGATAATCCTGAACTTGTTGCAAGTCATAAGTGCCGGCATGATGCATGTGTTACGATTCCTGAAAACTTCGATAAAGAAAAGTATCATGATGTGCAATTTAAAAGATTAGATGGAGGTACATATGGTCTATACCAGTTCTATGATGAACCTCATAAATTAAGTGAAGCGTATCAATACATGTATGCAGAGTGGCTACCAAATAGTGAGTATGATGCAGATTATGATAGAAATAATTTAGAGTTTTGCTTAAATAATGCTGCTGAAGATCTAGAAGGAAAGTTAAAGGTTGATTTATTTGTGCCAATTAAAAATATACAAAAAAAAAATAACCTCATTTGTGGCTTTAAAATGAAATTGGAATAGTAGTGAAAGAAAATCCAAATACCATATTAGTAGATGCTGGGGATACAATTCAAGGAAACTCAGTAGAATTATTCAACGATAAGCCACAATCGCCAATGATGGTAGCGATGAATACAATGGGATATGACGCCTGGGCATTTGGAAATCATGAATTCAACTTTGGATTAGATACATTGAAAAAAGTTAGTGAGCAATATAAGGGGAAAACGTTAGCAGGAAATAAATTGATAATGATTATGCCCGTTTAGATACAGGTCCTATTAAGAAAAAAGATATTGCGTACAATTACCAATATGCCTTGGGAGAAATTACAGTATATAAGATTTCTGGAAAAGATTTAAAAGACTATATGGAATGGGCAGCAGGATATTTTAACTCATCTCGTGCCGGAGATGTAACCGTTAGCTTTGATAAAACCCGCCGTGCATCTAAATATAGTACGAACGATTTCTTTGGAGGCGTAAAATACGAAATTGACTTAACAAAACCATACGGAAGCAGAATTACAAATTTACGCTCTATTCGTACAAACAAACCAATCAAAATGAGTGATGTTATGACGTTGGGAATGAATGCATATAGAATGGAGGCTCTTCAGGCAAAAGGAGGAGCTTTAGAGGGGCGTAAGTTTGAACAAATTTGGTCATCTAAACAAGAGCATGCATTTGGAGAAACAGGTGGAACCATTCGTAACCTTGCTATTACATATTTAAAAGAGGTAAAGAACGGTGTATACACGCCAAAAGTTATGCGTAATTGGAAAATTACTGGTGTAGATTTACATTCTTCAGAGCATAAGGCTGTAGTTGATCTTGTGAATAAAGGGATTTTAGAAATTCCCAAAACAGAAGACGGAAAATACACAAATATAGCATCTATAAATACGAAAGACTCAATTTCAAAAGAAGAGATTGTAGCACTCTCACAAAAAGCAAATATTAATCCAAACGAGTTTAATCATGCAAAGACACAAGGTGAATTTTATAAAAAACTTAGTAGGATTACTAAAAAAATATAAATTATAAGGTTTCTTATAGTAATTGTTATTTTAATAAAATGAAACCCACTCTTACAATAGTTAAGAGTGGGTTTTTATGTTGTTATTTAGATGTAAGTATAATTTTATTAGAATGAATATAGATAATTAATAACTAACCAATTGGATGAGCGCCTATAAGGACTCTCTTTTATTCAAATTAATGTACATATGTGTTCTGTTCATTATTTACAATATTGACCACAATTTATGTAATTTTGCATAATGTTACATAAATTGTGTATTTTCCCTTTTTTTCGACAGAAACAGACAGTATACTTTGTACAAGCTTTCTATTTTAAAAATTATACGAGGTGAAAAAATGAAAAACAAAAAGACGTTAACTAAGGTAGCATTAACAACAGGTTTAGCTTTAACAGCAGTAGCACCATATGGAGTAGGTCATGCAGAGGAACCAGATCAACTACAAGTTCAAATTCAGGAGGAATCGTTCCGTTCGGGTGAACTTACACAACCTTCACAAAAAGCACCAGAGAATGTAGTAAAAGATGCTCTTAAGGAGAAAACAGAACAAGCCCTTTCTCCAAAGCAAGTCAATGGAGAAACAGGAGTAGATTATAAAGTTCTTCAAAAACGTGGTTCATATGATGGGACTACACTTGTACGTATACAGCAAACATACGAAGGAAAAGAAGTATATGGCCATCAATTAACTGCACACGTAGATAATAACGGTGTTATTAAAAGCGTTTCAGGCGATAGCGCACAAAATTTAAAACAAGAAGAATTGAAAAAACCTATCAATCTATCAAAAGATGAAGCGAAACAATATATTTATACGAAGTACGGGAACGATATCAATTTTATTTCTGAGCCAGAAGTTAAAGAAGTTATTTTTGTTGATGAAAATAATGGACAAGCTAGCAATGCATACCAGGTTACATTTGAAGCGGCAACACCAAACTATGTTTCCGGAACGTATTTAGTAAATGCACAAAATGGTGATATGTTAAAAAATATGGTGCAAGAATCTAACTTGAAAGCAAGTGAAAAACTAGTTGGAGCCTTAAAGCAAAGTAAAAAAAGCAGTCTTACATCATTAACTGGTACTGGAAAAGATGATTTAGGTATATCACGTACATTTGGTATTTCTAAACAAAGTAACGGCAAATATGCTCTTGCCGATTATACAAGAGGGCAAGGAATTGAAACATATGACGTGAATTACAGAGATATTACTAAAGAAGAAAGCTATTATCCTGGTACATTAGCAACTAGTACTTCGACAGCATTTAACGATCCAAAAGCAGTAAGTGCTCATTACTTAGCAACAAAAGTATTTGACTTTTATAAAGATAAATACAATCGTAATAGTTTTGATAATAAGGGACAAAAGGTAGTTTCAGTTGTACATGCTTGGGATTCTGGAGATACGAATGATCCGAAAAATTGGCAGAATGCGTTAAGTGCTAATAATGGAAGTATGCTTGTATATGGAGATCCTATCGTCAAAGCATATGACGTAGCTGGACATGAATTTACACATGCTGTTACTTCTAGCGAATCTAATCTTGAATATTACGGTGAATCTGGTGCGATTAATGAAGCTTTATCTGATATTATGGGAACATCTATTGAGAAATACGTAAATAATGGAAGCTTTAACTGGACGATGGGAGAACAAACTGGATCTGTCTTCCGTGATATGGAAAATCCAGCTTCTGTTTCATCTTCACTTGGAGTACCTTATCCAGATGATTACAGTGAATTTAACGATTTTAATGGATGGGATCAAGGTGGCGTTCATTTTAATTCAAACATTATTAATAAAGTTGCATATCTCATTGCAAAAGGCGGAACTCATAACGGTGTAACTGTTAAAGGGATTGGTGAAGATAAAATGTTTGATATCTTCTATTATGCAAATACAGATGAGTTAAATATGACTTCTAATTTCAAAGAATTGAGATCAGCATGTATTCGAGTGGCAACTAATAAATATGGTGCAAATACAGCAGAAGTTCAAGCGGTACAAAAGGCATTTGATGCAGTAAAAATTAAGTAAGTTAGAAACATAGTTATCATTCCTATATTATTACATTATGAAAAACAGCTAATGCCATTTGCAGGATATTAGCTGTTTTTTTACGTAGCAATGTATTATTGAAAATAAACTGACTAAGCAATAATTAGGCGCGTTATCTTTAAGAAGTTGCGACATCTTTTATTAATGCCCTCCAAAATGTTGTAGCTTATTCAATAGATGGAAAGGGCTATGGGAATAAAAACGAATACTTTATGGTGGCTCATAATGCAAATAGGGAATCCGTTGACATAACGCTTCCATCGAAAGGTCCTTGGAAAGTACTAGTAGACGGTAAACAGGCAGGTAGTAAAACACTATATGTTGTCCGCGATAATAAAATTAAAGTTCCTGCATTAAGTTCATTAGTTTTAAAAACAGAGAAACCGATTAAATAAATGCCAAAAGTGGAGGAAGGTTGTTTTCACTTCGCTTTTAAAGTTAAAACAGTATAATTTCACATACTGTAATTATATTACAATTTAATAAATAAAAAGAGAAGAACTCAACAAGGTTCTTCTCTTTTTTTATGTATAATTAGAGTTTCCGTAGTTGCTAATATAAGGGTTTATGAATATAGAAAAAGGCAAGACGATGAACTTATTTACAAAGTGACGAGAGAATGACAAAACTGTAAGAATGCACGAATGTTTGTAAGAAAGTTCGATGTTTTCCTTGTTCTTTTTTTATTAAAGTAAAAAAGAAGAAAGCGATGTCATAAGAGGTTGATATTTTTTAGATGAGTACAATAATCAAAACTATTCATGTAATGAAAGTATATGGCAATCAGTAAAACACCTTACTAAAAAGGAGGGATTTGAAATGTCTTTTTCTCAATTCAATATTGATATTTTTCAAGCAATTAATGATTTAGGTAAACAATATTCATTCCTAAACTCAACCATGGTATTTTTGGCTGAATATATGGTATATATTTTTGCTTTAATTATTTTAGCTTATTGGTTTACTGGTTCCAGAAAAAGTAGGATGATGGTTATTCAAGCGATGGTTGCTTTTGTAATTGCTGAGGTGATTGGAAAAATAGCAGGGAAATTTCATCTGAATTATCAACCGTTTGCAGTATTGCCTGATGTTAATAAACTTGTCGACCATGCTATAGATAATTCATTTCCTAGTGACCATACGATTCTCTTTTTTTCGATTTGTTTTTCGTTTTGGCTTGTTCGTAAAAAAAGTGGATGGCTATGGCTTATACTTGCACTTTGTGTAGCGATCTCACGTATTTGGGTAGGGGTTCATTATCCTTTTGATGTTGCAGTAGGAGCTTTAATAGGGTGTATTTCAGCGGTAATTTCGTATTGGTTAGTACCGAAATTATCTTTTATTAGGCAATTACTTACTCAATATGAAAGAGTAGAGAAACAAGTTTTACCATTCAAAAACAAATCAAAGGGATTGTGAGTACAGTCCTTTATCATCCTCATTACTATTCTCCACAAGTTGAATGGGCCGAGACATCCAATATACTTATTTACATCCAAGAAGACGAAAAAGAATAGGTAGTACGTCTAGGTAATAAACTATTTTATTACCTAGACGTATGATCTAAATACTGTCCCGTTAACATTTTAAATGTATCGTTATTGTAGAATTAAACCTACAATCATAATTAAACTAAATAGTATCATCCAACCAAACGCACAATAGCCAAAGAGTCTAATCCATTTTGGTAATTGATTCATGTTAACTTTATTTGTGGGAACTCCTTGCATAAAAAACATCATTTTTTGATCTCTATCCCTATTATTTTGTTGTTCATACATAAAATCATTACCTCTCTAGAACCATTGTGTTTATAGTATATCAGTCTGAAGAAAATTATGTATAAAGGCTAGTTTGCATCATATGTGGTGAATTTTATAAATAGTGAAAAAGAGTTCTACATAAATGGGACTCTTTTTCTTCAAACATTAACTTACTGGATATGCATTAGAACCTAGATAACGTTCTTTTATAATTTGTAGATGATGAAGCTCATGTCCAGCTATGATGTATGCTAATGCACGAACTGTAACTTCAGATTTGTTCGCATTTCCTCTTTGTAACCAAGTGTCTTTATCTAAGCTTTTCAGTAAATGCACGGTAGATTGGCGAACAACTATTAAATTATCAACAAGATCTTGCATAGATTGCTTATCAAAAGCAGCTTTAAGAACATACATATCATCGTTATAGCCTGGAAGTTCTGCTGTCTCGCCTCGAGCAATAGATAACAAGCGATACGCCATAATACGTTCTGTATCTGCAATATGGCCGATTACTTCTTTTATACTCCATTTAGTAGGAGCATATCGGAAAAGTCCCTCACCATCAGAAATCTTCTTTAATAAAAGATTCGTTTCCTTTATTTGATGTTCTAAAATATGTATGATATTTCCGTCTGATACTAAGTTAATATACGTTGCATAATAGGAATTATATTCACTTGCTTTTGGTCTAATTTGCATACGAATCATCCTTTATATTTAATCTTTAAGTACAGCTTATCACAAAAGAGTTTCGAATTAATCTGAAAGTTCGAAATCACAATTAAAAAATTCATCTACTACCTTAGTCGAAATCTTATACTTTCACATCAATTAACAAACAGAAAAAGGATTTTTGATTTAACTCTTAGAATATCGTTCTATTAGGAGTTCTTTGATATGAATTGTTTTTGATTACTTTTGATGAGAACTAGGAAATATAGAAAGGTTGTGAATTTATTTGATGGGTTATAAAGCTATGCTGTTTGATTTAGATGATACGTTACTTAATAGGGATAAGGCAGTAGATAAATTGTTTTTATTTGTTTTAGAAAAGTGTTATGAGGATGTTAGTGATACAGTCAAAAACAATATGTTACAGAAATTCAAAGAATACGATAAAAGGGAATACGGCATGAGTGATAAAACGATAGTTTTAGAATCATTGTTTGATGTATTCCCGCCGAAGTATAGATTACCACGCAATTACCTCCAAGATTTTTGGAATAATAATTTTCCTAAATGTTTTTCAATAGACAAAAATACTATTCATTTCTTAAATCATATAAAGAAGCACTTTGAAGTTGGAATTATAACAAATGGCTCAACTCAAAGGCAAAGGGCCAAAATAATTAACACGAATTTAAACAATTACTTTGATACGATTATTATTTCTGAAGAAGTGGGATTGAGTAAACCTGATAAACGTATATTCGAACTAGCATTAAATAAGCTTAATGTGCAACCAGAAGATGTATTATTTATTGGAGATGACTTAGAAAAGGATATTGCTGGTCCTCAAAATGTAAATATAAAAGGTGTGTGGTTTAACCCTCAGAAAATCAAGAATACTACCAAAATACAACCATATGCCGAGATTAACACTTTGGATAGTTTGTTAAGTTATGTTACTCCACAATATTTTTATAACAAGTAAAAGTAATTCCATATATATATATTCAAAAATATAAAAAAAAGAGAAACTATCATTAATTTCATTGACCGTATTAGTTATAAAAAATAGAGGCCATTTTAATAGCTGCGGCTATTTTATCTATGATTAATACGAAGTTTTGTAAAACAATTTTACTCATACTGTGTAAATTATAAAGGGGTGGGACTATGGAAATAAAGAAAGTAGTAATCGATGGAATCAATATTGCGGTCATTAGAAACGATAAGGTATTAATATCCGATGTTCAATCTGCATTAGATACTATGGCAACAGTTCAATATGAGGTAGATGCGAAACATATTATTATCCATAAATCTTTAATAAGCGAAGATTTCTTTAATCTAAAGACACGTCTTGCGGGCGATATCCTTCAAAAGTTTATAAACGACAAGGTAAAGTTTGCTATTGTTGGGGATTTCTCTATGTATACTAGTAAAAGCTTAAAGGACTTTATTTATGAATGTAATAAAGGTAAAGATATTTTTTACTTAGCAACTGAACAACAAGCAATTGAAAAACTAAGTACATTAAGGTAATAATTATATCCTGCTAAATTCCCCCATTTCACTTAGCTCATGATTATATACGATATAGAAGAACTAATGTTTGTGGTAAACTAAGAAATGAATAAAGGGGGAGTTTTCTTGAACAATTATAACGATACGATCAAAAATTTAAACAATATAGTTTACAAACCTAACAATTTAATGATTACGAATGTAAAAGAAGAAAAGCAAAACGCAGAATATGCAGGATGTTTATTTCACTTAAATAACAAAACCATTCGTTTTAGAAAATCCAAAATTACTCCTAATAAAATTGGTCAATTTGTTTCTTTTTGGGAAAAAGATGACAATATGCAAAATCAAGCGTTTTCTTATGACACTGCTCCTGACTTATTAGTTATCACTTGTATAGATGATAATAAACTAGGACAATTTATTTTGCCTAAAGAGATTCTTCTTAAGGAAAAAATCTTAAGAACACAAAATCAAAAAGGCAAGATGGCTATGAGAATTTATCCTATATGGGATAACCCTCTCAGCAATCAAGCTAAAAAGAGCCAAATGTGGCAACTTCAGTATTTTGTTGATTTAAGCAATCATATTAATTTACCTATAGACAAATTATTAAATTTGTATTCGTAGCTTCTTATCTTAAGTAATCTTGTGGGTTAGACTTTTTGTACCGGTACAGTTAAACGAAATGTACATTGTTTCAGTACCCCATCAAATTTACAATCAGCATATATTATTTTAACTTATACATTTTAAGGGGTGCTGACTATGATAAGTCTACAACATAAGCTTTTTACAAGATTGAATCTTGCAAAGCGTACTGAAGTGAAATTTGAGGAATTAAATACAATTCTCTTTGCATTTGCACACACTATACCATTTGAGAATTTAGATGTTATAGCACGTAATACGAATACAATTACTATGGAAAATTTACAGGATAAAATTTTAACTAGATCCCGCGGCGGGCTTTGTTATGAGTTAAATACTCTTTTTTACTACTTTTTAAAAGATTGTGGTTATGATGTACAACTTGCATTAGGTACCGTATATAAAAATGATATAAACGCTTGGGCACTTGAGGATGGACATATAACGATTATTCTAAATTATGACAATGTACGATACGTAATTGATGTAGGTATTGCTTCATTAGTTCCTCTAGTCCCTGTACCTTTTACTGGTGAGTCTGTTTCTTCTAAAAATGGTACGTATCGAGTGAGACGAAAAGATACGAGTAAAGGGAATCACGTTCTAGAAAGAAAAGATACGAACGGTGAGTGGAAAGTTTGTCATGCTTTTTATAATCGTATCATTGATGAGACAGTAGTGAATGATGTTCAAAAAAGAGTAATAGAAGATGAGAAATCTATTTTCAATAAGGGCCCAATTGCAGTCAAATTGACGGACTCTGGCCATGTCTCTTTAACAAATACTAGTTTAACGGAAATAATTCATGGTGAAAAAGCGAAACGTGAAATTACAGAAGATCAATATAGAGAGCTTTTATATACTTTATTTGCTATTGAGTTATGATGAAGCAAATAGCTAGCCGGTTCTTATGCAGAACCGGCTATTTTATTAATTTTGCTTTTAAATAACTATTAAAGTTTAATTTTCTTAATAGATATAATACACTAGAACGGTATGAAAAAGTATATACAATGAATTTTGAATGTAAAGGAAGATTTTTTATGTCAGTTATCGATAAATTGAAACTTAATAAGTATACGAATATGGTTGTTATTAATGAACCCAGTGATTACGAAATTTTTACAGGTAAAGAAACTGTATTTTCAAAAGAACACGATGCCATTTTTATTTTTGTAGAAACACTGGATGAAATGGTGAAACAAACGAATTATATTATAAGTAATGAAGAATTATTGATTGAAAAAGGATACGTATTCTTCGCATATCCGAAAAAAGGTAATTCTCGCTACAGTACGTTTATTCACCGTGATGAGATGTTTCCAGCATTAAACGTTGGAGAAGATGGATATGTAGGAGAAAGCAATATTAAATTTGCGCGAATGGTAAGTATGGATGACATTTTTACTGTTGTAGGTTTAAAGCGAGAAACGAAAAAAGCGACAAAAACGCCTACAATGAGCCAATGTGTAGCTGATTATGCAGATCGAATTCAAGATGTTGAAGCTTTATTAGCTAATTATCCGAATGAACTTAAGTTTTATCAAAGTTTAACACCTGGATATCAAAAAGATTGGGCACGTAATCTTTTTTCTGTAAAACAAGAAAAAACACGTGAAAAACGTCTTGAGAAAATGGTTGAAATCCTTTCGCAAGGCTATAAAACAATTGAATTATTCCGTAAAAAGAAAAAATAAGACTAGGAAAGTCACAATGATGCAACAATTAATTGCGCTTGGCACATTGAAAAAAGAAGTCCTTCCAGTATACTAAGGGATGTTCTTATATTTAAATAATTAGCAAAAGAGAAAAGGTGTTTGAAATGAAATCGTATATTGTAGTTGGAGCTGGTATTTTAGGAGCGTCTACTGCTTATCATCTTGCTAAGGCTGGCGCGAACGTTACTATCGTGGATCGTCAACAAGTAGGTCAAGCAACCGATGCAGCAGCAGGTATTGTCTGTCCATGGCTTTCGCAACGTCGTAATAAAGCATGGTATAAAATCGTTAAAGGCGGTGCACGTTACTATTCTTCGTTAATTCATCAATTAGAAAAAGACGGTGAAACGGATACAGGTTACAACCGTGTAGGTGCAATTAGTTTACATACTGATGAGAAAAAACTAGATCAAATGGAAGAGCGAGCGTATAAACGCCGTGAAGATGCCCCGGAGATTGGTGAAATCACTCGTTTATCAGCTGAAGAAACGAAAAAATTATTCCCAGCATTATCAGATGAATATAGTTCTGTACATATTAGTGGTGCTGCACGAGTAAACGGAAGGTTATTACGTAAAGCATTAATAAGTGCTGCGAAACAACATGGTGCAACTTTTATAAAAGGCGATGCAGTATTAGTCCGTGAAGGTAATCGTATTACGGGAGTTAAAGTAAACGATGAAACAATTTTAGCAGAAAAGGTTATTGTAACTGCAGGCGCATGGGCGAACGAAATCTTAAACCCATTAGGAATTAATTTCTTAGTTACGTTCCAAAAAGGACAAATTGTACATTTGCAAATTGAAAATACAGCAACAGAAAATATGCCAGTTGTTATGCCACCAAATGACCAATACATTTTAACATTTGACAATGGTCATGTCGTAATTGGTGCAACACATGAGAATGATACTGGTTTCGATCACCGGGTAACGGCTGGTGGTTTAAATGAAGTATTCCATAAAGCATTAACAGTTGCACCTGGCTTAGAAAATGCTACCATGCTTGAAACGAGAGTTGGATTCAGACCATTTACGCCAGGATTCTTACCTGTAATTGGCCCGCTTCCTAACTTTGAAGGTATTCTCGTTGCAAACGGATTAGGTGCTTCAGGTTTAACTGCCGGTCCATATTTAGGATCAGAACTTGCTAAATTAGCGTTGGGACAACCAATTGAATTAGATTTAAATGATTATGACGTTGCTGGGGCAATTGAATAACATGGGGTACTGCTAACATTTGGAAAAAATCTACACTAAGCAAATTCAACAGTAAATAAGCAGGCTTTTCCTCCGTTAGGTGTTAGCCTGTTTATGAAAAATAAAATCCTTTAAAAATGAGGGCCGCCACCATAAACCTGCATTATTCATGTAGAATTGTGATGTCGGCTCTTTATTCATATTTATTTAAAGCTTATTTTGGGGAGGAGGTTAAGCAATGAGAGCACCATATCAAGTGTTGATATTTCCTTATATAAAAACTGACGATTCTATTCAATATGCCATTTTTAACCGAAGTGATTATGGTTATTGGCAAGGAATAGCTGGTGGTGGAGAATACGGTGAGATTCCTATTGAATCAGCAAAACGGGAAGCGTTTGAAGAAGCTGGTATTACAAGAGAATGTCCATATATACAATTAGATTCTGTGTCTTCACTACCAGTAGAGGATGTAGTTGGAGGATTCCTTTGGGGAGAAGACGTTTATGTAATAAAAGAATTTTCTTTTGGAGTTAAAGTCCCTACAAAAAACATCTTATTATCTAAAGAACACTTTAATTATAAATGGTTATGCTTTGAGGAAGCAGTAAAGCTTTTGAAATGGGATAGCAACAAAACAGCATTGTGGGAATTAAACAAAAGACTATTAAAACAATAAAAGTGTTAGCTAACAAAGATAGTAGTGGAACAAGAATTGAACAATTAAAAAACCCTTGCTACACTGCATTTGTAGCAAGGGTTTTTTCTTAGTGTCGCTTTTTTTTAAATCAAATATGGGTTTGGCATGGCCAATGAACTAAGAGAATCTGCATTAAGAAAAGCCCTATACAGTTGCCTCTGAAAAAATGAAAATAGTTAGAAATATTTTTATGTTGTACGGTTTTTGACTATGAATAGCAGAATACATATTAAGTATTCAACGGTTCAAATAGAACGAGTCATCTTTTTATTTTAAGAAGAAAGATGACTCGTTTTATGCTAAAATTCGCTTAGTGTATATTTTCGTTAAAATGTGGGTAGGCCCCCTTTTAGCAAAACCGGAGTGGAAATGATGAGTATAAATAGTTTTGTGGGATTGATAAAGAACGAATTATTAAAAGAGGTAAGCATAAGAAGTGAGGATGAATTTGAGCCTGTAGTAGTTAAACATATTCCTAGACTTTGGAAGTGTTTAGGGACAGGTAATTATGCCGCAGTATTCATGCACAGAGAATACAAAGATTGGGTAGTGAAAGTTTACGCGCGAGAAGGAGAAGGAATTGAAAAAGAGTCAGAAGTATACCGAAGAATTGGAAATCATCCTTCTTATTCAAAGCTTATATATAAAGGGAAAAATTTCATAGTATTGAAACGTTTAAAAGAAATTACCTTATACGACGCTATTCATAAGGGGATTAAAATTCCTAAGCAGGTAATACTTGATATCAATGAGGCTTTAGAGTATGCGAGGGAACAAGGATTAACTCCTTGTGATGTTCATGGGAAAAATGTGATGATGGAAAAAGGAAGGGGATATGTGGTCGATGTATCTGATTTCTTAAAAACAAAAGAAGATAGTAAGTGGAGAGACCTAGAAAAGGCATATTTTACATTTTATTTGCCTATCATTTATAAATTGCCTTTCCCTGTTAAAATACCGTATTTTATGTTAAATATTGTTAGACGTTCGTATAGAAAATATAAGAAGCTTAAAAAGAAATTCAAATTATAAAAAGATCACATACTTATCTTTAGGTTAAATAAGTGAACCAATAGTAAACAAAAGTACCGTACATTTTAGATATGTCTAATATGTACGGTACTAATTTTATAACTTCATGAAGTAATCAGTTGAACAAATGGGTGTCCCGCTACATCGCCATAAACTTAAGAAATGCATTGTTCCCAAAAACGAGTTGAATTCACATAAATTACTATAGAAAAATTAAAAATTTTGTTTAGGGGTTACTTCAAGACCTTAGCTTGCTGGGCATGTGGTGCTACCCAAAAATATAAAAAGATTAGGAGTGAATCTTAATCTTTTTATTTATACATATTTTTGTTAGTTATATCACTATCAATTCCAAAACGGGATATTTTGAATAAATGAAACCGTCAAAATAAGTGTTGATGCGGAACCAGCAGTTACTAAAGTTACTATTTTTCGTCCATTCTGTTCTTTTGAAGGTTTTTTAAGTTCTGTAATTAACACACTCCATATTATGATAGAGACTATTGAAATAATATTTATAGACATATGTAACACATCCCTTCTTGTTTTTACATAAATATTTCTTCTTTTATAAAATAAAAGCAATTTAACAAGAAAATATGTACCGCATTAAAAATCAATATTGTTCTGTTAAACCACCTTTTTTAAATAGAAATACGACTGATAAAACGATAACAACAGCCTTCAAACTGCCCCAATATGGATAAATAACATGATCTGTTAGATTAGCATGTTGAAAAATGTTCTCTAAATCAAAAATCCCAATAATGACTGCTAAAAGAAAAGCGGCTTTTCCAATAGCCGTATTACGATAGAGGGTAAATAAATATAGTGCAAATATAAGTGGTAAGATGATCTGTAGTAAAAGTGTCATAAGTAGCCCCCTAGTTTATTTATAATTATATTATATACATAATTGTAATAAAAAGGAATGCGACTCATTTGATACTAACAGAACTACTCTAATCATATCTTTTTAAAATTAAAGAGGCGAATTTGGATTGTTTCCTTTTCAGCCACTTATCTACTTATAGGTATTATGATCGTTCTCGATGTTTTCCGCTTTCCGGTACTTGGTCCTGCTGTGCATACAACTATGGATATAAAAATTATTTTATCAATATTTATAATGAGCTTTCTATACTGTTGGATTTATGCAGGTTTTTGCAGAATAATGATGAATAGATTATATAAAGTGTTGTATTGACAATGGCATAATGAGGATTGGAGAATGCATTCATGACTAACGTTGCAGTTAGAAGACCGAATTTGAATGATGTAGATGAACTATATTTGTTTTTTCGTATCGTTATTACGAATACATACAAAAATGAAGGATTATCACAACTATTGGATGACATAGAAAATGAAATTAACTCGAAAAAGCGATATTTGAAAAATGATTTTGATAGTAATGGAGAAAATCGTTACTTTTTATTAGCGATAGATACAAATAATGATAAAATCATTGGAACAATTGAAGTTGGTCCAGCAAGTACATTGATTAATAATTGTACAGGCGGCGCACTTAAAGAGTTGTATGAAATAGGAACTGTATTTATACTTCCAGAGTATCAAAGAAAGGGTATAGGGAGTTTACTACTAAATACAATGTTTCTTACGTTACTTAGCAGAGGAATAACTGAATACTGTTTAGATAGTGGATACAAAAAAGCGCAAAGTATATGGACGAAGAAGTTTGGAGAGCCTAGTTATGTACTGAAGTATTATTGGGGAGAATCAAGTGATCATATGATTCGGAAGAAAAGTTTACATGATATACCTATAATATTTGAATTATAAAATGAAATATGCCTCTGAACATAGCTTTTCTTACATATGTATGCTATTATTTATCTTTATAATAAAAGAGGACGTGAATGAACTTGATTAAAATTAATATTCCTGAAGCTGATGTTTCAATTACTGAACGTAAACAAGTTATTAAAGGAGACGAGCCAATCATTACTCCAATTAATGGATTTATCGATTTCCATTTGTTCCCTAGAGATAAAGGCGGCATTTTTATGTTTTACAATATTAATGACGAACTTCTTTTCGTAGGTAAAGCTCGTAAAATTAGACAACGTATTAAGAAGCATTTTGAAGATAATGTTTCACCAATTAAAAATCACCGTGATGAAGTATACCGCATTGATGCATGTATCGTAGAAGATCCAACAGAAAGAGAAATTTACGAAACATATATCATTAATGAATACAAAGCAAAATATAACATTGATAAAGTATTCTATAAATAAGTAACAAAAAAACAATCCTAGTACAAATATTGGGATTGTTTTTTTTATTTTATTTAGATTTAGTCTTCATATTTTTCTCCTTTTTTTAAATGATTAGCAACAACAAAACAGATTACACCTATACATATAAGTACAATACCAAGCGTTTTATGTTTTCTCTCAAAGAAAGGAATATCTGAAATAACATTTGTCATACATAGTCCTAAAAATACAAGGATAGGGCCCACCCAAAGTAATACATTACCGAATTTTGTGTGCTTCCACATAATAACCCTCCTCAATCCTCTTTACATATATATCCATAAATTAAAAGTAAATTCATAGAGAATATAGTTTTTTTCATATCGAAAATTTAACCCTCATATATTGGTACAAGCAAAAGAGAAAGGAGACCATCATGAATTGGTTAGAAGCTTTCATATTAGGTATAATTCAAGGTTTAACAGAATTTTTACCAATCAGTAGTACCGGACATCTTTATTTAGGAAGGCATTTGTTCCAGTTGGATGAAGCTGGCTTATTTTTAGATACGATGCTGCATATCGGGACTTTGCTTGCGGTGTTTATTTATTACAAAAAAGAATTTATATATTTAATTAAAAATCCATTTTCAAAACTTATGTTACTACTTATTGTCGGAACGATACCCGCAGTTGTAATCGGATTATTATTTAAAGACTTCTTTGAAGATATTTCAAAAACCGGTATCACGATTGGTTGGGAGTTTTTAGTGACAGGATTCTTTCTCTACATGGCAGATAAACAAAAGAATGGTCGTAAAAAAATGGACGACATTACATATAAAGATGCATTTATTATCGGTTCATTTCAAGCGGCTGCTATTTTTCCGGCAATTTCTCGTTCTGGAATGACTATCGTGGCTGCATTATGGAGGAAGCTAGACCGCGAAACTGCTGCTTACTTTTCTTTTTTATTATCAACTCCAGCCATTGCCGGAGCTATCATTTTGCACTTTGCAGATGTTTTTCAAGGGAAAGCAGAATCTATTTCTAGCACATCTTTAATTGTCGGAACGTTATCAGCTGCGTTTTTCGGTTACATAGCCGTTTCATGGATGATTCAATATTTAAAACGTCATTCTTTAAAAGTATTCGCTTATTACGTATGGGGATTAGGCATTTTAATTTTAACATTGCAATTTACTCATGTGTTTTAATTTAGTAACTATTCGCTTAGATCCTGTTTCATTCATACAAGGCAGGGTCTTTTTTCATTAAGGGGGAAAATATGTTTAATAAGGCTATCGTTATTGGCGGAAGTATAGCAGGAAAACTGGCAGCGAAAGCATTATCAACTTCTTTTAAAGAAGTAATCATTATAGAAGCTGGCGAAAAATGGGATGGAAAAGTTTCCAGAAAAAGAGTTCCACAAAGTAATCATCCTCATGTGTTATTAAAAGGGGGAGGAAACGCAATTGAAAAATTGTTTCCTAATATTACGAACGAATTAATAGAAGCAGGTAGTATCGTAAATAACTTTACTCGCGATTTAAAATGGCATCAATTTGGTTTATGGAAACAGCCATTCATAGGAGAAGTACATATGATTCAGCAAAGTAGGTTTTTGCTTGAATGGCATATTCAAAAACGAATACATCAAATTTCAAATATCACCAGTAAATTTGGAACACTGGTTGAAGGATTATTAGTAGATGAAAAGATTAACAAAGTATGTGGAGTAAAAGCTAAATGTTTAGAGACAGGCACACAAGAAGAAATGCAAGCAGATATTGTTGTTGATGCAAGTGGATTTAGTTCAAAAAGCATAGCGTGGTTACGTGAATACAATATCGAAGTGCAAGAAGAGAAAGTACGTATTGATTTATTTTACGCAACTAGAATGTTTAAACTTAAAGAAAATGAGGAATTAGACTGTTGTAATATGCTAATGTCTCCAAGTTTCCCTGACAATCCGTATGGCGTTCTTATTCAAACGATTGAGGATAATCGTTATTTTGTTACTTTCAGCGGATATGCAAATGAGAAAGCACCACAAACAGATGAGGAATTTTATAATTTTGCTGAATGCCTATCAATATCCAATGTTACAGATTTCCTTAACAAAGCAGAAGCAATTTCAGAAATCAAAACGTACAAAATTCCGTATCAAGTACGTCGACGATTTGATTTAGTGAATAATCTACCCGAAAGATTATTAGTAGTTGGGGATGCGCATTGTCGTTTTGATCCTGTTTTCGGGCAAGGTGTTTCAGTTGCTGCTATGGAAGCTCACCAGTTGCAGTTGCTTTTACAAAGGAGACAAAAGCTTGATAAAGCATTTACACAGCAATTTTATAAAAAGACCGCTACTATAATTCAAACTCCTTGGGAAATGACTATAACGGAAATATCACGTCATCCGCAGCTAAAAAGAGAATTAACGATAAAGCAAAAATTTCAGCTCTGGTATACGAAACAAATCTATCAACTATCTGCAAGTGACTCTGACGTTTATATTCGATTAGTAAGAGTGATGAATTTAATTCGTAGTCCATTTCACCTATTTCATCCGAAAGTGCTACTTGTTGTGTTACTGAAACGAAAGAAATAGCAGGAAAATAGTTGATTAAAAAAGAATATATAACAGTTAGTAGATATAGAAGGAGTAATTGAGATGAAAATATACATAGAACAATTAAAGAAACACGATGCTAAGGATTTATTTACGTTTGAACTTACGAATAAGTCTTTTTTTGAAACAATGGTACCCAATCGTGGCTCGCAATATTTTGATTTTGAATATTTTCAAAAACTACTAGACGATTTATTAATAGAACAGGCAGATGGAGAATCTTATTTTTATTTAATTCGTAATGAAGAAAATGAAATTGTAGGACGAATAAATTTAGTAGATATAGATTCGGAAACTCGAATCAGTTCGCTAGGTTATCGGGTCGGAGAAAAGTTTACTAAAAAAGGAGTTGCAACAGCAGCCGTAAAATTAATTTTAGACGTAGCGAAAAATAATGAAATTAATGAGGTTTATGCTAAAACAACTACTAATAATCTTGCATCGCAAATTGTACTAGAAAAAAGCGGATTTTCTTCTTATCAAAACGAAACAGATACAACATCTGTACAATTAAATGGAGAGCATGTGAATTTTGTACATTATATTTGGAGAAATACTTCGCGCTTATAATAAGGGGGACTTATTCATGAATGATTTACGTTATCCAATTGGGCAATTTACATACAAACGTCCTATAACTGAAGAAATGATAGATACATGGATTCAAGAAATTGAAGATTTACCTAATGAACTAACGAAGGCTATCAAAGATTTAGATCAGAAGCAGTTAGACACACCGTACCGCGTTGGTGGATGGACGGTTCGTCAAGTAGTTCATCACGTTGTTGATAGCCACATGAATAGCTACATACGCTTTAAATTAGCACTAACAGAAAAGAATCCAACGATTAAACCATATAAAGAAGAAAAGTGGGCAGAATTACCTGATTCTAAATTACCAGTAGATGTTTCACTAGTAATGTTAGAGTCATTACATAAAAGATGGGTTAACCTTTTATATTCTTTAGAACTTGAAGATTTAGAAAAGACATTTAACCATCCAGAGACTGGTGAAACAAAACTTGCTGCTGCAATAGGACTATACGCATGGCACGGACGTCATCATACAGCTCATATAACTTCATTAAGAAAGCGACTAAATTGGTAACATGGATATTACATTAGAGAAGGCGACAGAATCTGATGCAGCAGTTTTATTTCAAATGCAAATAGACTCATTTAGCCCTTTATTAAATAAATATAAAGATTATGAAACAAACCCAGCAAATGAATCTATTGAAAAAACTATATTTAGAATAAATAATCCCAGCAGTAACTTTTATAAGATGATAATAGATTCGAACTTTGTTGGAGCGATATGTATATCCCAAAAAGAAATACCTTATAAATTTTGGATCAGTCCAATGTTCATTCATCCAATCTATCAAGGAAAAGGAATCGCTCAAAAAGTACTCATTTTAATTGAAGAGATGTTTCCAGAAGTACGGAGTTTTGAACTTGCTACGATTTTAGAAGAAGAGAGAAATTGTTTTCTATATGAAAAAATGGGGTATAAAAGAACAGAAGTTATAAAGAAACTAAATGATAAAACTACACTGATTTATTACAAAAAAGAAAGGTAAAGCATTTGAAATACGCTTTACCTTTTTATGTTATTTAAGATTAAATATACAAAATTAATGTATATACTTCCAAAATATTCGGGTTAGTAATTTTTAAAATGAATAAATATACAAAAAATCGTTATTCCGTCGTATATGTTACCAATGCTTTTTGAATGCTTAAAACACTATCGTCACCTTTAAATTCTTTCGTAATTGGCGTGCTCAAACTAGATACCCAAATTTTAAGTTCAGCATCTAAATCAAAATGCCCAGCTGTTTCAACGCTGAATTGTGTAATACTTTTATAAGGGATAGAATGGTATTCTGTTTTTTTACCTGATATCCCTTGTTTATCTACTAAAATAAGACGACGGTTTGTAAATACGATTAAATCACGAATTAATCTATAAGCATGTTCAACTTTTTCATCGTCTAACATAATCTTCTCTAAATCACGTTCTACACTTTCTGTACTCGCATTTGATGCATTTCCTAAAATACCGCTAAATAAACCCATAGGAAATTCCTCCTCCATTATTTGTGGATTGTGTTACTTATATTGTACCATGCTATTTACTAAGAAATTATGACATTACTTTAGTAGTTTCTGGTTATTGTTGCAATTCATTTACATAACCTCATCTTAATATCTTGTGCTAATATGTAAGTAAGAAAAAAGAAGCAGAGGGATATAGCATGAAAAATATCGGTTTAGTATTAGAAGGCGGAGGAATGAAAGGTTTATATACTGCAGGCGTACTCGAATATTTTATGGAAAAGAAATTATTCTTTCCGTATGTAGTCGGCGTATCCGCTGGAGCCTGTATGGGTGCAACTTATTTATCACGTCAAAAAGGGAGAAATAAAAAAGTAAATACAGAGCTAGTGTCAGATCACCGATATATATCTTATCGAAATTTGATTAGAAAACGTGAATTATTCGGAATGGACTTTTTATTTGATGAAGTACCTAATAAAATTGTTCCATTTGATTTTCAAACTTTCTTAAATTCAAATGAACAGTTTGTTATAGGAACGACTGATTGCGAAACAGGACAAGTTGTTTATTATAATAAAACAGAACATGGAAATGATATTTTAAAAATCATTCGTGCATCTAGCTCTGTTCCATTTATAGCGCCTGCTGTAGAATATGATAATCGAAAATTGTTAGATGGAGGGATTATAGATCCTATACCGGTTTTGAAAGCTCAAACTGATGGTTATGAAAAGAACGTTGTTATTATGACAAAGTCAGAAGGATATGAGAAGCAGCGAAATAAATTTTCAGGCCTGGCTAAAATTTTATATAGGAAATATCCGAATATCGCACAATCTTTAGTAGAACATTATCGTTTTTATAATGAGACGATATCTTATATGAATCAAATAGAACAAAAAGACAACTTTTATGTCATTCAACCAAGTGTACAACTTCCTATAAGCGGTATAGAGAGAAATAAAGAAAAACTCGTTAATTTATATAATCTTGGGTATGCAGATGCTCAATATCATTATGAAAACTTATTAAATTGGCTGGAGAAATAGAGGGGTAAAAAGTTGAAATTAGGAAAAAGGGTTATTTTTAATGAATTGCAGAAAATGCATAGTCCACTGCATAAACCGTTTCCGAATTGTGACATTCGAAAAATACGAAAAGATTTTAATAATATGTTTACAGAAGATGATTGTATAAGCGCTGATTTAAATTATTATTGGATGCATACAGCAGGTACTTTAAGTTACGTGCTTAATAACAATGAACAGGAAATTGTGTTTAATCAAATAAAGTGGCTAAGGAAATCGTTTTTCGAGTGGTTTCCACAATATCGTTTTCTAGAAACTGAAATTGTTAAGTATCCCATTTTGTATAGAGATTTCATGAATTATGAAAAGACCCGAAAGCTATTACTTTATTACCTTACTGAATAAAAGCAAAAACGCACAGGTTACATTACATGTGCGTTTTTTGTTCATAAAAAATACAAAATTTATACCTTGTTTATATAGGGATTTTAATGTGAACAAAGAAGTACATATAGAATGCTGTAAGGGAGGAAGAGGCGTTTAGTGACCGTTTTCCTTTAATTTATTGTCCAACTCGAATATAGTTAGTTATTTATGTTAAAATATTTCGAGTAAAATTAAGTACTCATTTTATCAAACATTAAACAAAATAAGTCAGAAAAATAGAAGGGACAACGTTAACATGGAAAACGTATCAAATATAGATAAATCGGAATCAATAAAATCTTTACAATCGACTATTTGTAAATTTGAAAATGCACTATCACAAATGACTCAAAAAGGTGCCAATACTACATTAGTGAAAAAACGACTTAAAGCTGTTTGCATAGGGTTAGCAGTACTAGAAAACGTTTGGAATCAAAGAAGTCACCAGTATGGCCAAGAAGAGCTAGCAGAAGCTCGTAATATCCTTGCTGGTTTGCTCCCATCAATAGAGAAGGCCTATGATAAGTCTAAAGCTGGAAGTCCTCAAAGAACACTTTTAACAAGACGGATAAAAGCGTTGGAACTTTCTATTCAAGCAATTAATAAACTTTCTAATAAATAACTTAAATAGATACATAACATCCTAAAGCAATTTTTATATAGGTAATACAGAGGAGGAAAAGGGGTGACTTCAATAATTAGTCCTAAGTTAGAGGAGTTTATTAATCAATTGAAAAATGGAAACGAGAAAGCTTTGTATACTTTTTTTGCATGAGATAAAGTTAAATTCAACTTATTATTTTACAGTAAATGATTTTTTCGAAAATAATTGGATAAAGCGTAGTGAACAGTATCGATTAGACCAATTTAATGAAAATACCTTTGGAGAAGGTACCAATAAAGCGTCTGTGTTAAAAATAGGTATGGATGTGCAGTATAGCAGTCGTTTTCCTTCAAATCATTATCCATCTGGTAGAATTGAAACATATTCTTTTCATAGTTCGATTTTAAATAACACACGTAAAATTTATATTTATACGCCTCATGATTATTCTCACACTTCACATCTTCAAGAACTTCTCATTGTATTTGATGGAAATTCATTCATAACCTTTCAATCGCAAAAACACTTAATTATTTAATTTACGAAAAAGAAATCCCATCTTGTATTGCTGTTGCTATAGATCCTGTTGATCGATTAGAAGAGCTAACTTATAACGATAAAATGAATACATTTTTAACGAAGGAATTACTTCCGTGGATTCAAGCTAAGTATCACGTATATCAAGAAAAGAATTATACAACAATTGCTGGTTTCAGTCTTGATGGCTTAGCAGCTTTTTATGCAGCACTTCAAAATCCGCATATTTTTGGGAATGTGTTGTCAATGTCTGGATCCGTACATTGGAAAAAGGATGATTATGAAAATACAATTCCTTGGATTGAAAATCAAATTTCATCAATAGATTTTAATGCGACTCATCTCTATTATTACATAGCAGTAGGTACACTTGAAAACGAACCCCTTTTAACGGCTAATAGACGTCTATATAAAGCTTTAGAAGAAAAGAAACGCCCAAAAGTTCCGAGGCGGTCATGATAGCGTGTGGTGGCGAGAAAAGCTATTCGATGGATTAAGGGCATTGGAATTTACAAAAACGACACTAAAAAATAAAAAGGAGAGAGAATCTATGAAGCAAGAAGAACTAGATAAAAAACTAAAAAAGCAAGAGATTTTAGTAAAAGATGAGAAAGTTTGGTCCTTTACGTATGAGGATCATATTAGTTCTATCGTTAAAGAAGCAGAAAAGAAAGGGTCTTTTGATAATTTACCTGGTAAAGGGAAACCTCTTAATCTTGATAAAGACCTTTCGTACAATCCTGAAAAGCAATTGTATAGAACTTTGAAAAATAATCATGTTTTACCTAGGTGGATTGGACTTTCAAAGGAAATTGATGATTTAAAAGAAAGACTACAAGAAAATACAAATACTGCAGAAGCAGCGGATTTAACTCGAACTATTAATAAAAAGGTTTTAGAACATAATTTACTTTGTCCACCAAGTGCGCAAAAAACGAGGGTGAAAACAGACTTTTAACAATTTTCAATGAAGCTATCTCTTGCTATATAATTAAGTAAGGCATTTTCAATTCATTATGAAAGGGAGGCAAATGTGATGAAGAACACGTTTCAACTTCAAATTCCGAAAGAACTAGAGCAGTATCGTAGTATTTTAGAAGAAAGTGTAAAACCGTATATTAAGGTGTCTGGAACATTAGCTGAGACAACTCTTTTTGAAAGTAAATTTGGTGGTTATCCTTATTTACCTATAGATCAAGAGCATCCGAAAGATTCAAATGGACAACCTATGATGTTACTTGCGCAACTAAACTTTGAAGAAATGCCGCATGTTGAATATATGCCACAAAAGGGAATGTTACAGTTTTTCGTAAGTGCTGAGGATGAGCTTTTCGGAGCAGATTTTGACCATCCAACAATCCAAGAAGACTTTCGAATTATTTATCATTCTACAATTATAGAAGATTTAAATAAGGTTATTACTGATTTTAGTTATTTAAACACTTTAGAATTAGAGGACTTTATCATACCTGAAGCAGCGAAATTAAAGTTTGAATTAGGTTATCAACCCGTAACATCAAGAGATTATCGATTTGAGCAGATTTTTAGCGATAACATTGATTGGGAAGAAATCGTTGATGAAGAAAATAATACAGAATTAGGCGAACTGTATGATGACTTATGTGAAGATCAAGGACATAAAATTGGTGGATATCCATTTTTCACACAGACAGATCCAAGGGAATGGGAAGAAAAATACCAGGAACATGATATATTATTGCTACAAATCGATACAGATGATTCATTAAATATTATGTGGGGAGATTCTGGTGTTGCTAATTTCTTTATAAAAAAAGATGATTTGTTAAATCTAGATTTTTCCAATGTTATTTACAACTGGGATTGCTACTAAAAAGGTACAAATAACATAATAGCAAGCTAAAAAATCTTCCTGAAGGTGAGGGAGATTTTTTTACGTTAAAAATAAACGTTATGTTAACTAGAATGAAGGATGATAAGTACAATAAAAGTCAAGCGTAAATAACAGAAATAACAACAAATAATCTAAAGTTATAAAACGTGTGTGAATAGCAATATAAATTCATTAAGTAAAACATAAAATGAATTTAATAATTTATATTTTGTATAGAAATAATTTTTCTGTATAAAAAATTTCTTGTCGATCAAAAATATTTTTGATTCGTTAAAGCTTAATTAATAATCGTTTAAAATTTGCTTTGATGGATTTATAGCAAAATAAATGATAAAAACTGTAGAAATTCGTTTAGATAAGATTTTGTGTGAATCTCACTAAAAATCCCCGTCCTGTCTCATTAAGTATAGTTTACTTGGTTTTTGATACCTGGTATTGCTTTGTTTCTATAACTACCTATAATATATATTATGTTAACTGTAAAAAGTAATAAACTTATTAAGTATTAGTTGTAGTTGTTATGATCCCCTTTTCCACCGAATTAGTAATGTGTAACTGATTGTGTAGTTAGTTGTTTTATACGCTATTGATAATAATATTTTTGGATATAAATTAGATTTTAAATAATAAAAAATACAATTCGTTTAAAATGAATGCGTTAAACGAATTGTATTGATATGATTACGAATAAGTTTTTAAAATTAGTTTGCTACAGCAATTGCTTCGATTTCAATTAATAAGTTATCGTTAATTAACTTTCTAACTTCTACAGCTGAACTTGCTGGTGGATTTTTAGTATCAATGTATTGGTCTCGTATATCTCTAACAATGGCCATTTGAGAAATATCTGTTAAGAAAAATGTTAATTTTACTACATCATTAAAGTTTAAATTTGAAGTTTTTAATGCACATTTAATATTTTCGAAAACTTGTCGTGTTTGTGTAGCTAAATCACCAATGCCGACTATTTTACCATCAGTGTTAATCGCTACTTGTCCAGATATGTAAATTGTTCGTTTAGCGTTACTAACTTCGACTACATGCGAGTATCCAAAAGTTGGTGGCATCGTTTCTGGATTGATAAATTTCTTTTGCATAGCTCTTCTCCCCTTTAAATAGCTTATTTTCTTCATATTAGGTTTTAATTTCAGACTATCCCCTATTTACTAATAATTATTTATCCATTTAGCTGCTACATTTGTAAAAGTATATTAACACTTTAATTTAAAGTTATTAATGAATTATGTACGTTTGATTTTCTTGTGCGCTTGTTATAATTACACCTTGTTTTATTAATTCTTCAGTTACTTTTGTATAGAAAAAGTGATACCACCAAATAAAAAACTCTTCATAAGTTATTTCTTTTGAGTATCTGCTGCTGGCAAAGTATTGTTTTAAAGGTTTATCGTATTCTTTAAATAATGAGACTAAATCTTTACTGATTGTGTTTGCAATTTCGTTAAGCGTAGATAAGTCTTTTCTTTTAAACACTGGGATAATAGGTTGTGAATTTTGATATAAGCCTAATTTTTCATAAACTACATTTAAATTTAAATCTATTTGTCTATCTGCTGCTACGAAACCTTTTACTAATTGCTTTTTCTTATAATTAATATCAGTATTAGTGTTTTGAAAATATTCTTCAAATATTTCGTTATTTGCTGTTATTAAATTTAATGTTGAATATCGAGAATTTCCATAAAGACCAATTTGAACTTCTCCTAAATCTAAATACGTATTACCATACATCCCGAAAGCCTCTATATCTGCTAGTTCTTGTTCTTGAATAGCATAATAATATCTTTTCTTATTTCTTAAAGGTCGTTTCTTTTTTAAATAGTTTTCTTCAATGTAATTTATTTGTCCAAAATCTAATAACACACCACTATACAGTAAAAGACTATACGATTCTTTAGATAAATGATTAAACGTGTCGATTCTTTTTGAAATAGCTTCAATATGAATTGAATAATTTTTAATAATCTTAAGTGTTGGTTTAATTAGAGGTTCACAAAGGTTATAAAGTTTTTCTCCTTCAAAAGCTGTTATAACCATACACGTTGGAAAATAGCTTCCTTCTGTTTTTTTTAATAAACCTTCTACTTCTAATGAATTAACATGATCTTCAAACTCCTCATTCGTCCAACTTAGCATTGTTTTTATAACATTTGACTCAAAACCAAGATGAAGCATTACAAGTAAATATTGAAGTTTCGTCCCTTTTATTTTTATAGATGGCGAATTATCTCCAGATGAAATCATTTTAGTTTCATAAGATGTATGTAATATATTCTCCGGACTATTATTAGTGAGCATTTCATATTCCCTCCCTGACTAATAAATTCATTGTAAAATCTATGTATTTACTAAGTTCTATTAACGAAAATAAGTATCCTCTAATAATCTCAAATTAAAAATCTTAGCATAGATATACTAAGGTTTTTTGCATTTTTATAATGAATGAATTCTTTCATAGTCTTTTTTAAATTGATTATCATTTTGATTCGAGGTGGTCTGCGATTCATATGTTGCCTGAAGAAACTGTACAAGCTCATATTGATGTAAAAGGAGAATTACTTCTTCCAATTTCACTGGGGTGCTTTTACATTAGCGTTACACGAATGGAGTGACCCGATAGAACGTGTTACGAAAGAAGCTAACCGTTTAGGAGTTAAAATTACAAGGCCTCAAATTGGCGAATCTATTGCGTTAAAATCTACAGACTATCCTAGGTATGCTTGGTAGCAAAAAGTCTAATTATAATAAAAAGCGAATCTGTCTTATATAGAAGATTAGCTTTTTACTTATTGATTATAATGTATCGTTGACAAATTGATTAAACTTGTCTACTTCTTCAACGAATGGATTATGATTACTGTCTTCAAATTTAGTTAATGTTGCGTTCGGGATTAAATTTGCTATTTCACGAGAAAATATGTAGGGACATTGTGCATCATGCTTACCACAGTATATATTTGGTCATACGTAACTTTTATATTAGTCTCTTCCTTTATTTCACGAATCGCATTTTCTAAAGGTGTTTCTCCCTTTTCTATCTTTCCTCCTATCCCATTCCATAATCCTTTTACAGGATCATATTCTCTATTTAACATAAGTATCTCTTCATTTCTTTTTATAAAACATAAAGTGTGCTTGTACATAATGTGGTTCCTTCCTCCGTTTTTAATAAGCTCTTACTGGAGATATAAGATGGATTGCTGCAGATTGTGTCCCTGCTTCAATTAATATCGGTCTCATAGAACCGCTGAAACTTAAAGTAACCGTTTCTTCTTTTATTGCCCTTAAAGCATCCAACATAAATCGTCCATCGAAAGATATGTTTAATTGTTTCTCACCTTGAATTACATCTACCTGTTGTGTCTCGGATATTTTTCCGATCTGAGAAGCATGAGAAGAAATTTGAATTGTAGATTCGTTTACAATTTCTAAGTTAACATTGTTATTTGCCCATTCACTTGCTAATAAACTTGATCGATCTACCCCTTGTAACATTCTTTGTCTATCTATGTTAATGACTGTTTGAAATTCATTTGGAATGAGAGTAGAAATATTAGGATATTTACCTTCGATTAGTCTTGAATATAACGTAGTTGTGCCGAATGTAAAAATAATGTGACTTTCTGAAAGATAAATAGAAACAAATTCTAAATTGCTGTTCATTAATTTTAAAAGTTCATTAATGGTTGCACTTGGTACAATACAATTCGCTTTCATATTAGTAGAAATTTGTGTTTCACGTATAGCTAGTCTATGAGAGTCAGTTGCAGCGCATATTAATTTGTTGTGGTCTAACTCAATATGTACTCCGGTAAGAACGGGTCTAGATTCATTTTTCGCTACCGCAAAGACTGTTTGTTTAAACGCATCAATCAATTGTTTTGTTTCTATTTGTATTTCTGCGTGATCGTCTATTGGTGGTACGTTTGGAAACTCATTCGTTGGAAAACCATTTAAGTTTAAAGTGATTTCTTCTGATTGTATGGTAATTGTTTGCTCATTCTTACTTTTTATTACTATATCACTTGGCATTTTCTTTATAATTTCAATGAAGTATTTTGCAGGTACAACAATTGTTCCTGCTTTTAAGATAGTCGTAATTTGTTCGTCATCTATGGAAATAGGTACAAATTTTTCGATGAAAATATTTGAATTACTTGCGATTAAAGTAATTCCAGATTGATCTGCTGTTATTTTTATGCCGGATAATATAGGAATTGTAGCTTTGGTAGATATAGCTTTACTTACTTCTGAAAGTGCTTGAGTGAAATGTTTATGATTAACGATAAACTCCATTTTTTCCCCGCCTTACATGAAATGATAATTTTATGAAGATTGATGAATGATTGTTCCGTTAAAAAAGTAAGGTACTGTTTCTTTCCTTTGTAATATATTTAATAAGTGTTCTGGTATACGTAAATGCGGTGCTGCTCTATGTAATTCCATCCAAGTAATCTCTTCGATTTCTTTTGGTCTTGATATATATGTCTCTCCGCTGCTTATTTCGCCTAAAAAATTAAAGAAAATTGCATGATGTCCTCTCTCTTCAAAAAAAGCTTCGCTAATGTAACAAATTCCGTTTACAGTTATATGTAGCCCGGTTTCTTCTTTCACTTCTCGAATTACTGCTTCCTCTAACGTTTCCCCAAATTTAACTGCGCCGCCTGGTAGTGTGTAATAAGAACCATTCTTCCCTTTGTTTTTTACCATTAAGATTTTTTCATTTGTTTTATCGTATAAAAGTGCATATGTAACATTTACTTTTTTCATACGTACCTCCTCTGTTTTTAATAAAAGGAATTTTCTGTCTTCTATTTATTCTACCATTTACTCGTTTTAATATATATAAATTAATTGAGTCTTACTTTACCACTATTTGAGGAGTTAATAAGAAACGAATTCACATGTATTAAAAAAGAACGTATTACAGGGAAATTACGCAAAGCACGTTCTTGAAGTTTTAAAAAGAAAATTGATTAAATTAATACTAAATGAAAATATCAAGATAACTTCAGAATTAATAAAAACCCCGCCCTTATTTTGTTTCCCGTCACTACTATTCCAATCCTATCTTTTCTTGCTTTAGCAATCCTTCTAATTCATAACAAAATAAGAGCCCTAGCATGAGGACTCTTATTTACAATTAAGTTACTTTCCGAAGTAAATGTTGTGTTTCTTTTTTCTTTTCTGCTTTTGGAGGACGAATTAATATCGAAATGATGAAGGAAATAACGCTTAAAACCCCTATTGTAATAAAGGTCGGTTGGAATCCACCAAGTAATGCCCCGATGAATGAACCTGCAAGTGCACCAAATCCGAAACCTTGATATACAATCCCATAATTTGTACTATGGTTTTTTAATCCAAAGAAATCTCCGACAATAGCTGGGAATATAGTTATATTACCGCCGAAACAAAAGGCGACACTTGCTACACATACAAAATAGATTCCGTAATTTAGCGGAATAAAACTTAAAGTAAAGACTGACAATCCTATAATAATAAACGTTACAGAGACAATTTTCATTCGGCCGATTTTATCTGATAACGTCCCAAGAATGATTCTACCTACTGTATTAAAGATTGCAATCATAGCAACAGCGTTTGCAGCGGTTGCTACGCTAAGTCCAACGAGTTGTACGCCGATATCTTTTACCATACTTATTAAATACAACCCCCCCATACACGAGGTGAATAACATAAAAAATAGCAGATATACTTGTTTCGTTCGCATCATTTCACGCGGAGTATAGTCATTGTGTAATGTTTCAGTTACAGCATTACTTACAATTGCCTCACGTATGAAGAACGATCCGATTAACACTAAAAGTAACACGATAATACCCCAATATAAGAATGCTTGTGATACACCAAGGTTATCGATAAGATTTCCGTTTATATATCTAAAGATTAAGCTGCCCATTCCATACGCTGATACAGATATCCCTGAAATAAGCCCTTTCCGATTTGGAAACCATTTAATTAAATTAGATAGTGATGTAATATAAGCTGTTCCATCCGCATAACCAACAACGACACCAGCTAATAAATATAATAGTGGTAAGGAAGAAACTTGTGAACTAAGTATTAAGCCGAGTCCTAAAACAATTCCTGCAGTAGCAATAAGTTTCCGAAGGCCTAATTTTTTCTGCAACTTGGCTGCAAATAAAGTTGAGAATGATAAAGAAAAACTTGTTATGGAGAAAGTTATCGCTACCGAATTAAGATTCCATCCAAACTTACTTACAAGGGGTTGATTAAATAAACTCCATGTATAAATTGTTCCAAGGCCAATTTGAACAATGATTGTACCTAGAACAATTAGTAACGGATTTATAGAAGTTTGTTTCATACTAACTGTCCCCTTCTTTTATCTTGAAATGAATTTTCACAGTTAGTATATCCATCATAAATTGCAAGATACTGTACGGAAAATGGTAATTAAGTTCATATACACAAAAAGACACTTCATAAAGAAGTGCCTTTTGCAGGTTATATCAGATTTTTCTAAAGAAAGCTTTGTTAAGATAAGACATTTTCAAATGCTTATGTATATATGTTACCAAATGATTTCTTATATGTGATGGGACTTAAGACGTATTTTTCATTCATCATATAGTCGGATGAAAAATTAATATTCGATTTCATCAAAATCTTTCGGCTGCGGTACAGTTTGCATATTAGCTGCATCTTTAGGATCGCTATAGATCGCATTTTGTTCTGTATTTACATCTTTTATATTTTGCTTTTTATTTTTGTTCACTTTATCTTTCACTTTCAATCACTCCTTTTTGTTATAGGAGTAATTATGCCCTATTACCGTTACTAAATGTATCAGCGACTAAATTACTAAATTCACGTAAATAATATAAGTAATTATCACCGCCGTAGTTATATCTTTTGTTATACATTTTTGCAACAACTACATTATATTCAGGTATTACTAAAATAGTCGGTCCAGTAATCCCTAATATTTGATACGACCCTTTTGGAACACGTTCACCAAGTTCGCTTACTTGTGCAGGCTCATTTTGGATGAACCAAAACAATCCATTTTGTGGTAGCTCTTTGTTTATATATGTTGGACTCTGCAAACTCGTAGCGATTTTTATAACTTCTTTTGGAACAATTTGTTTATCATCTATCCTACCTTGATTTAAATGAAGATTGCCCCACTGCGCAAATTCTCTAGCTGAGACAAACAAATTTTTTTCAGTACCGTCATCTACCGTACCAATTTCACTAATTGCGTCTTCATTTGGATTATTAACAACGTCAACTAAATTTTCATCTCGCTGAACTCTCCAACCTGTTTCTTGAAAATTAGCAGGCTTAAAAACACGCTCCTTTAACAATTCAGGAAAACTTTTGTTATATAGCTGATAAATAAGACGTGTCATCATTCTTACATTAATATCTCTATACGCCCATGATTGTCCCGGTTCAAATTCACGAAAAATTGTCCTGTCATTCGTTTCTTCTAATCCGTGCGAATGTGTTACTAAATGTCTTATCGACGTTTTACTAAGCAATGCAGGATCAAAGTCTTTAAAATATTTTATCGCTTCATCATCAATAGAGTTTATTTTCCCCTCATAAAGCGCATACGCTATCATTAATCCTAAATAACTTTTTCTAGCAGAAGCAACGTTAAATTGTGAAGATGCTGTTACTTTCTTGCTTGTAGATGTATTTGAGTGATAACCACTATAATGCTCTAGTACGATTTTATTATCTTTTATAATACAAAGTGCTGTAGCAGAGCTATGGTTTTTTTCTTTTATATTCTCTACCCAAGCAATCAACTGATCATATGTATACAAATACATCCCCCTCAATACGCATAAAAATTACAGCTTGAAAGAAAAGTGCAAAATAGTTTTCACACCTTTCTTTCAAGTAAATTAGCTTTGATGTTCTATACTTAAATAATCCACCAGTTCCAGCAATTAAAGCAACTGAAACATCCTGCGCATCCTATACATCCGCCGCAACGACCTGCACAACCACCACATCTACCGCCACATCCACCGCAACGTCCACCACAACCTCCACATCCGCCGCAACGACGTGCATCGTCTTGAATGTAATAGTATGGATATTGACTTTGTTGTTGATCCCAATACACAACATTGCCAGTTTGATAATCATTAAGATTTAATGATTGTAGTTCTTGTTGAAACTGATTCATTTCGAAACCCTCCATTTATAAAAATAAATTCCGTCCAAATGTTAAAGTTTATATATTTTTGCAAACAAAGTAGAAATAAGGCTGTAGACTAAATGCGTACATCAACAAAATATGAACTTACACTAGGTGATGTACCTTGTTTTTTAGCCTATTTTCTTAATCTCCTTTCGGTGGACGTATTTATTATTAATAGAGGTGTTTAAAAATTACTAATCCAACAGTTTAGTAGTTCATCGCTTAATTTTCTTTCTAGTAACTCTTTAACTGAAGGCTCTGGCATGATTTTATACGTATGTAAAGTTTCTTGATTATAATCTATCCAGTGAAACGCTAAATGAGATTCTTTAGATTTTGGTATGAAATCAATATGTAAATCTTGCGACTCTACTTCAAAAATGTGGTTAATTTCATGATGAAGCACTTCTTTATCTTTCCATTGATTTTCTATAACTCCTAAAAATTGTTGTATACTACAGTTTACTCCGAGTTCTTCTCTTAACTCTCTTATTAATGCATTCTCTGCTGATTCCCCAATTTCAATATGGCCACCAGGTAAAAAATAATGATGGCCGATATATTCAGCAACTAATAATTTTTCATCTTTTATCACGACTGCTCGTACAATATGATGGAAGTTACTTTTCAATTGATATTCCTCCTAGTCATTTCTTTTATACTTGCTCAAAATAGTCATTTAATATCGGGATAATATAAATCATAGGTGCTTCATACGGATGAATTTCATGAATAACTTTAAGAGCACTTTTTACAAGGTCTCGTTTACACTTTATTTCAATTTTACACTCTTGCCCTTCGCATATTTGACCAATTTCCCCATGAAAAGGTGATGCCCCGTCTAACGGTCTCCAATATCCTTTCACTGAACTATAAGACATGCAATAGTCATATTGCCCCGTTTTACAAGCGTTAATTTTATTTAATTCATCCCGTAATAATACAATGTATTCTTCTGGAATAAACACTTCGATTTCCACTTCAGTAAATTGCATATTTCATTTCACGCCTTTACTTCATAATAGTTAAACGAATAAGCGATATACTTCCTCACCATCATAATCATGTCCTAATGGTTGAAAACCGTAACGTTCATATAGTTTCTTTGCAGAGATATTATCTTTATGTACTGTTAATCTAATTTCTTTACACGCCTTACATGTATTTTTTATTAAATAAATACTTTCAAGTAATGCTGCTTTTCCATAACCATTACCTTGCTGATTGTAATCAATAATGAACCCGTTAATCCAATACATATCTGATGTTTCTCTTACAACTGCATGCATAATAAAACCAACCATAAGATCACGATCATATATAGCAAATGGTATGTACTCTACATTTTCGCCATCCGGTTTTATATATACTTTAGCAAGTGAAACTGCTACGGATGGAACAAATTTCATTTGATTTTCTTTAACTTGTAGCTGTAATGCTTCTTCCCAATTTTCTCTCGTAATAACCTTTAACTGGACATTCAATACTATAAGCTCCTTTATAAATAGGGTGTATTTTTATATTCAACGTAGCGAAATAATCCCCCTTTTTTGACAGTAACTTATAACATAGTTTTTATAAAATCTTGAATGAATTTTTCTTCATCTATTTCTAAAGCTATACGGGCACCTTCACATATAGAGCTAGGGCGAAAATCAGCAAATGTTTGTCCTTTCGTATCTCCGAATGTATCTACATTCACTGTACGATGCACAAATTTAAAAAAACTTGGATTTACTAATCCACTTATAGCAACCACATCATGTAGCAAAGGCCCTTCGATAGATGGATTAAGTTTTTGGTATACAGATAAATAGTAATCATACATTGGTTTCATTATCGTATGGAATGGATTCTTTGAATTAGCTTGGATATAGTTAAATACATTTGGTGTTAACACGGCTTTGTTTGTTACATTTAAAGGAAATATTAATAAATTCTTTGCTTGCTGAAAAACAATTTTACTTGCAATAGGATCTCCATACACGTTTGCCTCTGCTAATGGCGTAACGTTTCCTACTTCTAAAAAAACACCACCCATGAAATAGATTCCTTTTACATTTCGCATTAAATCATTCCATAAATTAAAAGCAATCGCTAACAAGGTAGATCTTCCTACATCGACAATTGTTAAATCTTTTCCGTACTTTACAAGAATTGAAGCAATACTACCAAAATTGTATATCGGGATAGACAATACACTTCCTAGCACATGAATAGGCCCTAATCCTTCTGGCCCATGAATTTCAGGATAGTATGTTGTAATTTCTTCTGTAAGTGGTTTTGTTGCACCGCTAATTACAGGAATGTCTTGTCTATTTGCTAACTGTAAAATATACGCTGCATTATGAGCAGCATGTATATGCTCAACATTTCCATATCCAGTTACAATACCGACAATTTCAATTTCAGGATGCAGTAAGCCGTACATAATAGCAAACGAGTCATCAATACCTGGGTCTCCAAAAAATAATACTTTTTCCAAGAAATACTCTCCCTTCACAAAAACATAGAGTCATCAATAACTATGTATATGAAAAAAGCAAGTATATCTATGCGAATTTTAGAATGGATAATGTTTTACAAAATATTAAAAAGGAACTAGCGTATGCTAATTCCTTTCTTAAGTAACTATTCTCAAATTTAATTATCGTATCCTTCATAAATTGCATCATTTATTTGATTTTGTAATTTTTTATCATCAGGTACAGGTTTCCACCAATTTCCTGTAATAAATAACATAGTTAATAAATTATAACTATCACTAAAATAGCTTTCTCTCTTATTCTTCATCCAATCCCAACCGCTATTTACCCACTTTTGATTATTGCTACTCGTTATACTTGCAGCAATAAACGGTGAAACGAATACAGCAGTTGGATAGCTACCAATATTGGATCCATTTAATTGATAACCATCCACAATTTTAGAAGGATTTCCATTCGTTTTATTTTGAATCCATGAAGAGACTTTATCAGAAATGACTTTACTTCTTTTCTCGCCGTACATCGCATAGTCCATTACAATTCTCAATGGTACCCGACTAGCATTGTAATAATATGCATTTGTATATTCTGACTCATCTAAGAAGTCTTTAGGTGCGGGTTGTGGTGGTTTTTTTACAACGAAATCTGAAATAAGTCCTGTATTTGGAGAGTACTTATTACTAAATTGCGTATAAACATCGTACAAATTATTAATAACAGTAAGCCAAGTTTTATCACCTGTAAATTCATAAAATGCTCTAAGATGTGACATCATCCAATCAGATGGTCTCGTATCAAGTGAATTTTTAGAATCCCAATCTCCTAAATTTAGTCGGTTATTATTTGTAACATTACTAGCTTTAATACCTTTTGTAATCATGTCTTGTGCTTCTTTCAAATAATTAACTGTTCCATTAGATCCCCACTGCTTATGAGCAAGAAGAAGAGAATACGCAATATCTAAATCCCCATCAGTAGCAGAATCAAAATGACCTTGTGCTTTTTTACTATCTGCGACAACCCATCCCATTAAATTAGGATTTTGAGAGCTTTTAAAAGTTCTTGCTGTTTTAAATAAACCGTCATAGATTTTTTGAGCATTCGAATCATAACCAGCCATTAATATTGTAATTATCATCCCATACCCTTGACCTTCTGAAGTTCCAAGTGGCTTAAACCCATCCGCGTCACCCGTAATCTCTCCTTTTACGTAATAACCACCAGGTAAAGAAGATAAATCATTTTTCAAATATTTCTTTTTCCAATTATCGTAGTAACTTCTTACAGAAGCATTTAAACTTTCCTGTGTAACATGATTCGGTTTTATAACACCTGCATAATTAACTTGCTGGGGAAATGGTTTCATTTCCTTTGCAGCAGCTACTTGTTGATTAACTACGGGAATAGAATTTTGCACTGAATTGTCCGTTACAATTGCTGCGAAACTAGAATTAGAAAAACTAGCTAGTCCGATTCCTATAATAGAAATACATGTGAAAATTTTTCTTTTTCCATTCATTATGTTGTCATCTCCTTTTAAAATGCTTACTACATAAAATGTAACATACAATATTTAACTGAAATACAAAATATTATATTTATCAACATAAGAAAGAAAATATATGAAAAAGTATTATAAAATTATTAATGAATTACATTATACGGATTGATTATTTGCTAAATTCCTATGTTTTTCTTTTCTTAATACTGGTATATGAGCAATTACAACTCCAAGTATAGTAATCCCTCCGCCAATTATCGAAACTAAAGTTGGCACTTCTCCTAACCATATCCAAGCAACAAAACATGCAGTTATTGGCGTTAAATATAGAGCACTTGTTGCTTCAGAAGCACCCGCACGAGATATAATATAGGCCAATGCAATATACGGGAGCACTGTTGGGAAGACACCTAAATATATAACGCTCAAGTTAACTTCAAGAGAAGCTGCTAGTATTTCTTGATAAACTCCAGGTAAGAAAATAAGCATACATACAGTACTAGACAAAATTGTATATATGGTAAATGGTAAGAAGCCGTATTTTTTTAAGTAAGATGTTTGGAAAACAAAATATAGGCTTTCTGAAATCGCTGCTAATAATATAAATAATCCCCCGCTATTTAATTGAATAGCGTCGCCTTGGCTAAATGAAATTAAGGCAATTCCTGCAAAACTCATTACACCACCGATCCAGCCATTTAATTTCATTTTTTCATTCAAAAAAACAGAAGCAAGAATTGCCGTTACTATTGGAGTGACTGAAATTATTAAACTTGCAGATCCAGCATTTACTGTTTTTTCGCCGTAGTTTAATGCGATGTGATAAATAGTAAATCCTAGAGCACCAAATATAAAAATTGCTGGGATATCCTTTAAATCCGGTAGTCGTAGTTTGTATATAAATGAAAATAACACAAGTATAAATGAGGCGATTAATAAGCGTAGTAAAGTAAGGTGTTCAGGCGTATAAGATTCAAGCCCCATACGAATTGCCGGAAAGGCAGTCCCCCATATTAAAATCGTAAAAGCATGAGCACAAATAATCGAAAAATCCCGTTTTTTATAATTCATGTTTTTCTCCCCCTTCAAACCAACCACTTAGTATTTTTAAAATGAATGAGGGAGTTTTTTTATGACAATTAATAAAAAACTGCCTAAGTATCGGCAGATAATAATGATAAGAGCGTTAAATGAGTATTGTGCAGATATTTCCACCTGGGATATTCCTAGCGGCGGATTCTTTATATGGCTAAAGGTTGTACCTAGCATTCCGATGAAAAAATTTTTTTCAGAGGCACTATCAAAAGGAGTTCTTTTAAACCCAGGACGTATCTATGAAGAAGAATCAGATCAGTACATTCGTTTATCATATGGATATGCTTCTCCGGAACAAATCACTAACGGGATTAAATTGTTGGGTGAATTAATCCGTAAGTTAATGACATAATAAAAACTCCTCTTTTTCTATAGAGGAGTTTTTATGTATTTTATTTACCACAATCTCATTTCCTGTCCCAACACAATCAATTCGTCATAAGGATCCCCGTCGATGTTTAATACTTGAGCAAAAGCAGGTTCTGTTTTTAAACCGCTCTCTTTTAAGCGAATAATTTCCTCCCTTATATGGGGATGCTGCATTAATAGCATGTGCTCTACTATCATATGTCTATATGCATTTTGGTTACGCACTGGCTTAGGCTGAGCGAATAATTCAAACTCAAAACCTTCAAAATTAAAATTCACCTTTATCGATTCGGTATTTTTAATTTTTTTCTTTTTTATTTTGAATCCTTCATAAGAGCCATATAAAGATCTCATTTCTTGTTCAAAAACATCAAAGTTATGTACTTCCATTACTATATCTAAGTCAGATTGAAGCGTATCAATTCTTATAGGTATAGTCCCGCAAAGAACGGGACTATACAAAGCTAAATCCTCCATGATGTTTAGTTTATTCAAAACATCATAAACCTTTTGTTGCTTGTCATTCCCTGATTGTAAATATGTAATAGATGTAAACATGGAAGTCTCTCCTTCATTTCACGTAATACGTGACTCACTAAATTCAAGAAAATTTGTCCGTTTAAATTTGTTCTAAGAGTACCTTTATTTCAATATATTAAGACGAACAAACTATACGTTTCAACTTTTCTCCTATACTGCAATACTATAAAAATAAGAAAGGAGGAATTATTATGAGCATTTTTAACATTCTTTTAACCATCCACATATTATTTGGGATAATATGCTTAATCACCGGTATTGTAGCGATGGTTGCTCAAAAGAAGAAAGGAAAACATACGGAATGGGGTGAAATATATCATGCATCCTATATGGTCATCACCCTTACTGCAATTATATTATCCATTATAAACTGGGATAAAATCGCATATTTATTTTATGTAGCAATTTTCTCTTATGCTTTTGCGATTTATGGCTACCTTGCACGAAAAAAACGTTGGGAAAATTGGCTTCACCACCATATTAGAGGTATGTTAGGCTCTTATATCGGTGCCGTTACCGCACTATTAGTAAACGTAGGTATTCATATTCCCATAATTAATTTATTGCCGCCTATATGGTTTTGGTTTTTACCTACATTAATCGGTATTCCTCTCGTAGCCAGTGTATCAAAAAAATATAAAAAGCGTAGTTAAAATTCATTACATTTTCGTTACTTTCTAATTATTATTATGAAAAATCATACTCAATGTAATATTATATTTATAAATTCAAAATCGTATTGCTTTAAGTTAGGCACTTAGCGCTAAATAAAAAGAATCCAATAAAAGTATTGGATTCTTTTTCGGATTTCATTTCAATATCGGCTTTATATATTTAATGATGTTATCCTCTGAATGGCGAACTATTATTGAATAACAGTGGATCCTTGCATCGTTTTTTTAATAACCTCTTATATTATTCCTTTAAGAATTCTACTTTTAATTCATGAGTTTTTTAACTTTAAAACTGAATGTAATCGATCCGGATAATTCGTAAACATCCCGTCAACTCCCCATAATAGTAACTTTTTCATGTCTGTTTCGTTATTTACAGTAAATGGATGAACTTCTAATCCGTGTTTCTTTATTTTCTTTACATAAGCTGCATCAATATATTTGTAGTTCATACCAATACCTATGCAATATGTACTATACTTCTCTATCTCTGATTCAGTTAATTGAACTGACTTTTTGTAAGATAGTAATTGGACTAGAGGTATATTAAAATGTAAACTATGTAGCTTTTGCAGACTTTTTTCACTAAATGATTGAATAATAACTTTATCCTGTATTTCATAGTGATTGATAATTTCTAATAACTTTTCTTCCATTCCTGGATATTCATCAGGTGATTTGGTTTCAATATAATAGTTCGCGTGATGCCCAAACATTTCAATTATTTCTTCTAGTGTTGGAACTTTAGCATTTTCATATTCTTTCTTTGCTAAAGTTGGATATTTTTCATTAAAAAAAGAACCTGCCTTTAATTGCTTTAATTCTTCTAATGTATGTTCCTTAACTAGCCCCGTACCGTTTGTAGTACGATTTACTGTTTCATCATGCATAGCTACTAAATGTCCATCTTTTGTCATTTGAAGATCTATTTCTATATAATCGCCCTTCAATTGTTGTCCTAATTTATATGCTGCTATTGTATGCTCAGGCGCATACGCAGAAGCACCTCTATGTGCAATGTTTTTTATATGATTCGATTGATTAATAGCTTTCGTGTACTTAAGTTCATTTACTTTATGAAAAACAAAAGTACCTATTACTATAAAGGCGAAAATGATTGTAACGATATATATCTTTTTCATCATGATGTATTAACTCCTACATGAAAGCAATTTGGCTTAGACAATTTATTCAAATAAATGTCGATTTTCAAATACAGTCATTTGTCCAACAGATTGAAAACCAGCCTTTTTATAAATAGTAACCCCATCAGGTGAAGCTTGTAATACACATTGAGCAACGTTCAATTCTTTTGCTTCTTGCAGCAAGTAATTAAACATAGTAGAACCAAATCCTTTTCCTCTCATTTCTTCTTTAGTTGCTATATCATAAATACCAATACTTTCTTTTGTACATACTAGTGAACCAACCGATACGACTTCATCTTTATAAAGTCCTAAGTACAGTTTCATATTTCCACTATTCCATAAGTCGAAAGAAGCAGTTTGATTGTAAAATGCTTGAACATGTATACCTTCCTCTAATGTACCAAATAGACTGGCTAACACTTCTCCAAACTTTTTAATTTGTCCTGGGGAAGATGCTTTTTGTATCGTAAAACCTTCTGGCATGTTTATTGTTGGATGAATTGTATTTAATTCTGCTACCATCGCGATATTTTGTTCTGCTTCTTTTAATCCAGGCTTTATTAATTCGTTCTTTATATTATCCTCTAGTTTCTCATCCCAAAACCAAACACTCATTGGATATTTCTTTTGATTATAGTATGCTACCTCCTTATATAATTTCTCGATACCTTCCGTTACATTATTGTTTAGTAAAGTAATGATATTAAATGTATCTGCAGGTAAACCACAGTCGACAGCAATGTAATCCTTCGTATCTTTTACATTCATTCCCTGTGCCTGCCGCGCAATATATGAAGTTTTATATGTAAAATTATCTATTAGTAACTGTTTAAAATCCATTCATTTTGCTCCTTTCATAAAATTTGTATTCGAATACTTCAGTATTAAATATAACATATAAGAAATGTACCTATTTCTATAAAAATATCTCTTTACATCACTCTTTGCGCCCTACAACAATAAAAAATGATATAACGTTGTCGGAATGAAAAAAGTGGTATATAATAAATATTAACATTACTAGTAATTATTTTAGGTATTCCTAGAATAAAGGAGCGATACATATGAAAATTACTATTTATTTCGGAAGTCATGAAGATCAAGATGTTCGTACAATGGACTGTCATTTAGATGTAGAAGATACAGAAGAGATTGTTTCTGTATCTTAATATAAATAGTTGGGATGAATCCTCTTCCCTACAACGTTTAAGGCACCTTTTATAGGTGTCTTTTTTGTTGTTTTTTCGACAAAAACCCTTTACTTTAGAGCGTTTTAATAGTAAAATATAAATATACGAACAAACGTTCTTTTTATTTTAATTGTACATGAAGGGATGATTTTTACAATGACTCAAGCAAAGCGCAGAGGAAGAAAAAAGCAAACACCTATTATTTCAAATACAGGCTTTATCGGCTCTGTCTTTATTGATACATTGGAGTTACAAAAGAAATCCTATTATTTCGCCCGTAAAAAACTTCAAATTGTTCATCACGTACTAGATGGTCTCTCTGGGGCAACAAGTTCTCTATTTAAAGAACATAATATTTCAGCATATATGTCATGTGTGTATTTACATAAACAAAAGAAAATTGGTTTTGTTCTTTCAACGAAACCATTTGAACAAAGTGATGGCGTTGCTTATTTTGTAAATTATTTAATTGAAAAGAATTTTTACGGTAATCATGAAGAAGACGTAGAATATCAAGAAGTATTTAATACAGGTTTTATCGGTGTAGTATTCGCCGATTTATGTAGTATAGATCGTTTTAATTTCGAGTTTGAAATGGGTATGTTAACGAAATTAATGAAAGATATGATTATTCCGGTTAAAGAACTTTTTTTACGCCATAATGTACCGGCTTACATCTCTACTTCTCATTTAGAAGAACAAAACAAATTAGGCTTCGTTCTTTCTGTAAAGCCATATGATGAACGCGCTGAAGCAGATTTATATTTTGAAGCATATTTAAAAGAACGCGGATTATTTATTGGTGATGAAGAAGATGATATTGATAAGATTGTTATTAGAAAAACAGCTGAATTACGATAGATAAGCGCAGGATGATGATCCTGCGCTATTTCGATATTATTTAATTACGTTCAACACTATACCCTTTTGAATGAATTATAGTGAAAATATTAGGGGTCTATCTTTTAATGTTTGTATATGGACTTTATAAATTGATGGTGAATTTTAATCAATCAGATGTAGCAAATACTTTAATTGTTGTAAATTTAGTCAGTCTTCTAACACTGATCATTGCAGATTTTAATGTTAGAAATGTAAAGAAGAACTGCGATATGGAAGTTGATTCAGAGGAAGAAGATGCTTATTTACTTCAGTTAGAAAGAAAAGCATATACAGCATCTATCTATATTCAAGTATCATTATGTTTATCATTTATTGTCGTCCTAACTGGATTCTTATTATTAAGAGATAAACAACCTGGTATTGTTTTAGCAAGTTTTATTATTATAATTCTTGCATTTATGAAGTTATATCCTAGTAAAAAAATCATTAATCTTACAAATCCAGGGTTTACGTTCCCAAATCCTCGCTCTAAAAATTATGAAAAAGAGCTTTTAGATCAGTTTGATGATGGTCAAAAACATGTCATGTTGCAAGGTCTTTATAAATTATATTCATTTATAAACACGGGGTTAGTTATACTATCATTTGCACTTATGTTCTATTCTGCGTTTACTGGTAATTCACAATTAGTTAGTGTAATTGGTATTGGTATACTATTAATGTTAATTCAAATTAGCTTTACAATCAGTTTGAAGCCAAATAAATCGAAATAGCTGGCGCAATTTTCATTTGCAAAATTAACGTTTACATAGTTATTTTAATCAAACTTTGGATTCAGCCCATCGCTATCATGCTAAGAAAAGCAAATACCCCAAAACGAGAAAATTGGCATCTCCAGGTGAAAATGTACATTTTTTTTGTTTTGGGGGCGTTATAATATTCTTAAGTTGATGAGCATATGGCGGGACCCCTTTAATGTTTTTTATGAATACAACAGCTTCTTTTAATAATCTCTTTCTTTCGCAATCTCTCTTTTTAATTCATCATACAATCGGTCGTGTTCTGTTATATCTTCAAATTCAATTAATTGTTTTTTCTCTTCTCTCCATTCTTTCTCGGAATAATGGTTGCAAATCTTTCGAGCGTCATCGCATACTTTTCCTTCATTACTACCGCCAATCTCCATAAGGTCCTCACAGATTTGAATCGTCTCTCCTGCGTCCTCCACTTTCTGTTCATGAAGGGATTTCGCACAGCCTTTTAGACCAAATACGAGAATGATGAAGATAATGACCAATCCGAATAAAATGATGATACCGTCTTTCTTATCTTTTTTCGCTTTCTCTGCCGTCAACCCATCGAGGTACTCCTGCATCATTCTCTTCGTTTCCTACATCTCACGTAGCGTCTTCATAAGAGTTTCGTCTCGTGCTTCCAATCGTTTCTCAACTCGTTCATTATGCGCTTCAACGCTGGCTTTAATTTCCTCATTACTTTGCTTTGCCTGGTCACTTAATCGCTTCTCCATCGCTAACATACTCTGATTCATTTCTTGCGTCATAACGTAGTACTGTTGCTGTAATTGCTGTTTAATGTGGAATGGGATTAGATCCGTTTCTTGGGATTCCTCTGTCTCCGTATTTGGATAGGCTATCTTTAATCGTTGCGCTATCATCTTCGCTGCCTTCTCTAGCGTCATACCGTCATGCTTACTTAGCTCAATTAACTTCTCAATCACCATAACGTCATGCTCTGTGTATCGGCGTCTGCCGCGATTATCTTTTTTCACTGCGAATCCTTCGCGTTGTAATACTTCCATGTACTTTCTAAGGGTGCTATCACTTATTCCTAGTCGTTTATAAACTTCACTAGCAGAATAAACAATTTCGTCCGTCATAGCGTCACAACACCTCCTAGTGAGAGTATTCAATGATGAATAGGAAATTCCTGCAAATAAAAAATCCGCCTCTCAAAAGAAAGCGGATTTTTTCAGCTTGCTAATATATATGATTCATGCGCAACTTTTTGTGGATCTATGAATAAAAATAATAATGAGTCTTTACCATAATAAATTATAATTTTACCCCAAGAAAAAAATTGTTTTACTCAAAATAAGGGTCATCATTTTGAACTGACTCTGTAGAGTTAGAAACTTGGCTAGCAACTGGGCTAGAAACTAAATCTAATACATTTTCTAACTTGAATTGTAAAAGCATTTCTTGCTTTACAACAGTTTGTAGTGTTTGACGCACACTATTATTTAGTGTTAATAAATCTGGTAATGTTGTCGGCGGAGGAGTAACACCAGTAGATAATGTTCCTAATAAAAATTGAATTTTCTCCGCCTCACTATTAATAATATGGGCTAATGCCAGTTCTTCAAGAGCAATTGAAGCCACTATTAAAGAAATCGATTGTCCTGGAGTAATTGCTATTGTCGGCGTTATATTTGGAATATTCGCTTGAGACATACTCATCTCCCTTTCCATTTTTAGATTCCATACACTGTATGATTTTTTTAAGGATTTGTATCCTGTCCTATACAGCCCATATTTTTTCAATAAGACATCAAGGTAAAAATGACGCCGAGAAAAACTTCACACATACATTGGATTCACTTGCTGTGATATCGATTGTAAATCCTAATTTATCGATATTATTGATACAAAATAACCAGGGATCCACATAGTGGATTCTTTTTTTATCATATAAAGACTCATCGGAATTTTTTACTTTACTAAGATCCTCATAAGTATCTTTGAGACCATGCCAAACTTTATCACGTAAAGATCCGCCATTTTTCTCACTATTTAACGTACCACACATTGCTCCTTCTTCAAGATTTCCGCCATATGAAGCATCTGCGGTACGGAATTTTTCGGCAATTCGTTTCAAATCCTCTTCGACTTGCATAATCGAATTTTTAGATTAGTATAATAATATTTATGTGAAATGAAATCTTCTTAATTGTAAATAAAACCTATGTATATGTGAAATAAGGTGAAAAAAGGTTTGCTCTAATCTGAGCAAACCTTTTTTACGTTTAATTAATAACACGTATTAATTACGAACTGGACGGAAACTTGGTTCTTGCAAACGTGCTAAGAATGCAGCGAACTGTTCACGAGTAACTTTTGCTGTAGGTGCAAATGATCCATCTGGGAATCCAACAGTAATGTTATTTTGAGCTAAAATTTTAACATAGTCATATGCCCAATGAGTAAGTGGGACATCTTTGAATCTAACGTGAGCTCCAGTCGATTTTAAATTAAAAGCCTTAACGAGTGCTACAGCCATCTCTGCGCGTGTTAATTCTCGTTCTCCAGCGAAATTAAAACTATTAGCTATGTAACCGTAATGCATTAATTTATGTGCAGCATCATAGTAATAGGAATCAGCCGGAATATCCTGGTACGTGTCTTTGTAGTTATATGGCATTTTTAAATCTAATGCTTTATCTAACATTACAGCCATTTGACCACGAGTTACATTATCGCTAGGTTTGAAGTATCCCTCTGGAGTACCATTAATAATGCCTCTTTCAGTTAAATAGTTAATTTCTTTGTACGCCCAGTGATTAGTTTGTACATCTGGGAAAGATTTAGCACTTGCAAGATTAGGAATAAAAAATGACATAATCATTACAAAAGTAGTTAGTAACAGACTTGATTTTTTCACAAAAAACACCTCAATATATTTTTATATTTACATATTAACATTAATTACTTTATAAATAAAGTAGATTTACTGGCATTTAAACTTTTATAAAATTGAAAACCGAAAAAAATAACAAGTAAATAATGTTACATACAGCACGAAAAAGGCCGCCTGTAAATAGATGGCCTTTTTCGTTAAATTAACGCACATTCACATACGTATCACTAGCCGTAATATAGAAAACTTGCCCATGACTATTATGCACTTTATATTGATACGAATCATTTACACTTATCTTTGCATCAATTATAAATCCTAATCCTGCATTTTCATATTAGTATTAGTTAAATTCCTCCACCAGGCTCTGTGTTAGCCGGTGCTCCTCCATAATCTCCATGTGATTCTAACTTGGGTACAGGTGTATCTCCCTTATTGTAAGCAGGTGCCCCTCCTGTATGCCCATGAGTATAGAACGGTGCTCCCCCTGTATGTCCATGTGCATAACTTGGAGACAATCCCTCTCCATGAGTATCAGATGGTGCTCCTCCATGATTTCCATGTGCATATGCAGGCGCTCCTCCTCCATCCCCTTCTGAAGCCGCTTGAACAACGCCTCCACCATTTTCATGAGTAAAACCCAAAATTCCAAATCCTAAAACAGATAAACCTACGACTGCTGTACCGATTTTTCTTTTCATAATCACTCTCCTCTATGTGTATTTCATGTTAATTGAAATGAACATATTATGGATATCAGTCATGATGAAGATTCGACTCATTTCATTATCATATATTTATACTTCTATGTATTTTTTTGTAAAACCTTCTTGAAATCTGAAGAAAATGGTTATTTTTTGTAAAGCTCCAATGTAGTAACAAATCTGAAAGAACCTGAACTCCAGCGGGTTCTTTCTTTTATTCCTCTTCTTATAAATCTATTTATTTAAATGTAAAATTGTAAATAAGTTCTAACATTTTGAATTGAGGTGAAAATCATGAGAAGCTTTGGCTCATTAATGATCTCTACTGTCTGTTCAGTACTTCTTATAATTTGGAATACCTATTCCTTCTATGATGGATTCACAGTAGGGCGCACTTACTATTGGATTAATGGCATCGCAGCTGTTATCTTCCTTCTATTCTTTATCCTAAACATGCGTGATTTCAAAAAGAAAAACTACAGAACCTCACAACAATAGGAGTTGATACATATGTGGAAAAAATTTTTAAATTATAAATTGAGCTTAAAAGATTTAAAGTTCATGTTATGGTTGTTTGGTATTACTGGTTTTATATATAGCTACAATTTCATTACAGGATTAGCTTTTGAACAAAAATTCCAAGTCTATTATTTAGGTTGCGCCATAGCTACGTTCTCCGCATTTATGGCTACTAAAAATAGGATTAAAAATAAAAATTATAAGACAGCGTAATGTAAAAGGGATCCTTTATGATTTCCTTTTTTTCTATGCAAAATAAAAAAGCAGCTGATTCGCTACTTTAACTGTTTATTATTCGCTTCGTATTCTTTTATATAACGGTATAAAGTCGCTCTTGCGACATCAAACATCTCACATACTTCCACTTTTGTTTTACCAGAAGCAAGCATTTCCATCATACCTTGAATTTGTTGATGAGTGTGAGCCTTCTTTCTGCCGCCTTCTATTCCTCTTGCCTTAGCAGCAGCTACGCCACTAATAACACGCTCATTAATCACTTCGCGTTCCATTTCAGTCATGGCGCCAAATATATGAAATAGGAATCTTCCCATTGTTGTAGATGTATCAATTCCATCTTTAATTGAAACAAAGTGAATGCCCTTTTCATTAAACTCTTGAAGTAAATTAACAAGCTGATGCATTGTTCTTCCTAGACGATCAAGTTTATAAACAACTAAAGTATCATCCTTGCGAAGTTTACTAAGAAGTAGTTGAAATTCTTTTCTATCCTTCTTCGCACCACTTTCTTTTTCGGTTATGATTTCCTCACAATCGTATCGTTTCAACTCATCTAATTGCATATCCAAACTTTGCTTTTTTGTTGATACCCTCGCATAACCAAATATCATTCCCCATCACCCTCTATGTTTGATAGGTTAATTGTATCAATTTCCTGTCTCAAATTCAATTGTTTTTGATACATAAGAATCATTGATATTTGGTTAATGGTGTTTATGTCTCGTAATCAAATGTTTTTAAGACATTGTGCTTATTGAGAGTGATGTTTTAATCCTGCTAAAGTAGCTTCGATAAACATTTTCTCTTCTGGACCAACTTGAGCTATCAACTTATCGACTATATGTCTATCTGTGTTAACTATCAAAAAAACAGCAATATTTGCAATACCACTTACATAAGCTGTTGCATCCTTACTTTCACCATTCATTTTCATGGAAAACGTAACGTTAGAGTTCATGATTATTCGCCTCTATTTCCGTTCGTTGTGTTCGTTTGTTTTGTTAATCCTTACCTTTCAAATACACGTACAAAAAAAAGAGCGCTTTTCTTCAAAGCCCTCTCCAATAAGAATTTACCAATCTCGACATTTATCACAATCACAGTCACGATCATGATTACGTCTACGACGACAGTCATCACAATCACAGTCGCGGTCACGTCTACAACGATGGTCATCACAATCTCTATGTCTGCGTCTGCAGAACATTAAATCATCCCAAAATCTATTACAATCTCGAGAATGTCTGAAATTACAATTACATCCCATAAATATAATTACCTCCTCTTTACTCTTGGATTCATCATATTCTATGCTAAAAAACAAAAATAGCTTGTTTACTAGTCTACTTTCTGCATTTTAAAGTAATAATATTATTATCTAATCTTTAAGTGTCAAATCTATTTCATCCTTATCTTTCCTTAACAACAAACAAGACGCCCACCAGATCACGGCAGCGCCTACGATTTTTGGCAATTTGATATGACCATGAAGCAACATAATATTTCCGTTTACTACATTCGTTGTATAAGACTTTCTGTCTTTTTTACTTTTGAATGTTGGGAAGTCATTTTGACCACTAAAAAAATTCTTATAAGCAGTTTGCAAGTTTAATTGAGCATTTGCCAAAGTTAATGAATCTACTTCTTTTAACCACTCAGATCCATCTATTAATAAAACGCTATCCTCACAATCACAAAATTCCGCGTGTAATTCATTTATTGGAGTATCTACGGTAGGTCTAGCGAGACTGACTAAATACGTTGATAATGCTTGTTCTCGTGTTAACTCTACTGGAACACCTTCTTCCTTAACTTGTCCTTCACTATCACCAGCTACATTTTCTACATATATTTCAATTGCTTTATCCACATCACCATTTACCGCAATTAACGCATAATATTCATGCTTATTAAACTCAAAGTATTTTATATCCATTCCCCTTTTCTACAAAATGAAATTTTTATTAAGTTTTCTATTAATAACGTATATTGATTTCTTTTCTAAATTAATTTAGAGATAAATAGTTCATTGATGAACTATTCTATGTTAAACTAAATTAAAAAAGAAAAGAGACGAGTATTATGAGTTTAAAAAATCAAAGTTTCAAACAAGCAGGAGAAGTTGTCCAGTCATTTGTAACAATAAACAAAGAAATTATAAAGTTCACACATCAAAACGCCTCCAGTTTAGGATTAACAGTACAACAAATGGGTATCTTAAATACAATTTATGCACTCCCTAATGTTACTCTTAAAGAGATTTCAGAACGTCTTTCAGTTCCAAAAAGTACAGTGAGTGTGAATGTAGATGAATTAGTTAATCTACAGTTCATCGAGCGAAAACAATCAGATGAAGATCGTAGAGAAATAAAATTAAAAGTAACAAACCAAGGACAAAAAGCATCGAAAAAATCCATTGAAAACTCTACTTCCTACAAAGCAATGGAACTAGCAATACAACAACTTCAAGAAGATGATGTTCAAACATTATTGCGTATTCATAAAAATTTATTAATCTCTCTACAGCAATTTCGTTAATTGATGTAAACCACCTTTTTTAACTGTGGTTTTACTAATACTTTTGTGCTAAAACCACTAGGATATTTATTTTTATATTATTTTTTGGAGGCTTTATGAATAATCAAAACAACAATGAAACAAACAACATCAATAGACTATTGGCAATTTTTCTAATAGTATCACCACTATTAATACCTATCGCGCTCCCTACAGCCATAATTGTAGGAATGAAACAATGGATGCCTGATGACGTTAAATACCCAAGTATAATGTCACTATTGACCTTATGTATTGGATTTTTCATAGTTGGGATCATCTTCTCTTTCGTATTACGCGTATTTAAATTATCTGAAGAAAAGCTAAAAGAATTAGGTTTCTTAGGATTTACAATTTCAACTGTTAGTACCTTCCTGACAATGTATGTCGGATATTTTTGGCTAGCAAAACTTAATTTCACAGCAGTGCAATTATCGCCACATGCTGTATTAATCTTTGCGATTTTATCTACAATTCTTTTAGAAGCAATCTTTAAGCTGATTGATAAATTTGATACACCTGATACAAAAGAAACACTTTAATAGATATTAAAATGATTATCTTAGAGCACATATTAACATGTGCTCTTTTTTCTTTTAATCAAATAACGCTTTTGTTTAGTTTTGTTGAATATTTGAACCCTCAAATTTCGCTTTTAACCGCTCATATGTTACTTTTTCCTGCTCTTCTTGTTTTCTTTTATATTCTTCTTGTTGTTTCTGTTGTTCTAAGCGTCTTTGATTCTCATATTCTTGAATCTTTTCATGAGATATTATTCCTTTTTCATGCAATGTTTTTCTTAACCAATCATGCTTTAACACATATGCTCTTGCGTTGTATTATTGATAACTGCCCTTCGATCTCCACTAATTCCATTACAGTTTCCCCTTTTGTTTTAACTGAAATATCATTCTTTATGCTTGTACTCCATCTCCACAAATTCAGCTAAATCAATTTCTTTCATTATCAATTCTTCTAGAAAGTAAAACGCTTCTTGTTCCCCTTCGTTTTCTCTTACATTTTAAAACTGTAATTTTTGTTCTTCATCTATTTCAAATTTCACTTTTGCTTCTACAACCATCATTCATCCCTCCATGTCTTTATATTTTTCAAACATCCCATTCTTCCGGAGAGTATTCACTAACTGTCTAATCGTACTTTCCATTCTTCCTAAAGATAAAGCGATTCCCTTCACCTTTCCGAATCCATAGTACTTACATATGTAGGCTAATTCCCTCGTTGTGTACGGCTTTCTTATGATTCGGATGGTAATTGGGATGGTACTTCATTCAGCCCTGTACATCATATTGAACTTCCATCCTGATCACTTTTTTGTTAAAATTCTTTTCACCTTTTTACTGAACAAGCATATGTTATTGTATGGGCATTAGCCATTCATAACCTTTCTTATCTAAGAGCATGCTTATATGTGTGCTCTTTTTTATTTACTATGAAATAACGATTTTATTGAGATTTAAACTAATAACTAATGCCCTATAGTAGTTATTCGCTGTTTCCAAAATAAATTGAATTAATAGTATAAAAATGAGGTATTAATAAAAAAATTAAATTTACTATTTTCTAAACACATAAGTGAGGTGATTTTGATAGATTACAAAAACAAAGATATATTCAATAAATTTCCGTTTATGGATATTAACCATATTATTCTCCCACATTATCCATCCGGACCAACTGGTGTTACCGGATCGACTGGAACCGCTGGCGTAGGATTAACAAACTATCTATATGCTTTTGATACTACCAACCAGTCAATTGTAGTAGGAGGTAATGTTACTTTTAATACAAATGGACCTATAATAGGAACCGCCCTTACCCACATAGCAAGTACTGGAAATATTATAATTAATACACTAGGAACATATGTAGCAGAATTTCAATTAGAATCTTCTCGTGAAAACCAATTTTCCTTTGCACTAAACGGTATACCAATTCCAGGCGGACCGTTTGGAACAGGGTCACCTCATTCCGTAAATCAAGGTACTGTTGCTTTTACAGTAACACTTGTTCCTTCGACATTAACTTTAATAAATAATACTTCTTCAGCGGGTACTATCACTCTCTCAAATAGTGATGGTGGCTCTTTAACAAATGTATCTGCAAGTATAAGTATTTTTCAGGTAGGATGATTAATTAGTTTAGAAACGTGATTCATAAAGCGACTCTCTACTTAACCTTTATGAATCACGTAGATTAGGATAACTTTTAACCTTCTTACTTTAATTAAAATAACGCTTTTATTAAGATTGTCTACATTTCTCACAGAATACTTTTTCATCTATAACTACAGTATCTTCCTCAGTGCATGTAGTTGAGCACTTCTCACATTCAAACCACCAACCACTTTTTAACATTGCTTCTTTCGGTACATAACCCAAATCGGAATACTGATAAAATACTTTAACTCTGTTTGCTCTAACTTCTGTATATTCACACCATCCATAAGTTTCAATTTTCATTTTTGCTTTACCAGTTGTTTCTGCAAACACAACTTCTTGATGTTCCCCATCACTGTGCTGTACATGATATGCTTTCATGTTTCTCCCCCCATATTTGTACAAAATTCAAATTTGGTCTCACTTTACTCCTGTAGATCCAAAGCCACCAACGCCACGTTCACTATCCGATAGATCGTCCACTTCCACAAAACTAGCTGTTTTCCACTGGCGCTATGACGCCTTGAGCAATACGAGTACCCTTTTCAATTACATGTGCTTGCATATTGGTTGCTTTAGGAATTTCAGTATTATCAACTAGCACCCCAACTTCTCCGCGATAGCCACTATCCACCGTGCCAAGAACAACTCTTAACTTTGTATTACGCGTCATACTGCTACGCGGGCGCACTTGCAATTCATATACTGGTGGAATCTCAAAAGCTAAATCAGTTGGTACAACCTTTGTTTCTCCTGGCCATATGATTGTGTCCTCTGCTGCTACAAGGTCAAAACCCGAATCGCCCGGTTTCGCATACCTTGGTAATTCCACATCTTTCAATCGTTTAATTTTCACTCTTAACTTCATTTTCCCCGCTCCCTATAAAAAACTTTTCAATTCTTCTTTCCGGTTCTTCAACTCTTCCAAAGAACGCTTTGTCTTACGTTTTTCTCTATCCAATCCAACCAAGCGATATTCCAACTTACGAATCTCGCTTTCTACTACATCAAGTTCACTTTGCACCTGCATCACGGGTTCTTTTTTCATTACTTACCTCCCGCTCTACTTCTTGCTTTCTGTAAAAATCCTTAATTGCTTGTTCCCAATATGTGTAATTGCAACTTGTTACAGCCATTACTCTTCAACTCCTTTCAATAGCTTTCTTAGTTCCTCACATGACCCTTCATATAAATAACGACCATCAGGTAATTTAAATACATGTCTATCAATCAAACGTTCTATTAACCTGTCTTGCTCGCTCATGTTGCCACCCTAGCTGATTTGTTTCTTTTTCGTACTTCCACGCTTATCCTTTGGCTTTGTTGCTGCTAAATATGGGTGCGTTCCTCTTTCTACCCTTTTATAGAAGCAAATATCATTTATTCCGTTTTCTCTAGCTACTTCTATATATGCCGAATGTCCCTTAGGTTTCATGGCTGCATCACGTCTTGACATTCCCTCTCTAATTCTTCTGTAAAAAGTTGAAGCGTTTATTCCGTTTTGTCCAGCAATCATTAGCATTCGTGCATTGTTATCTTTCTTATTTTTCTTTTTAACCGGATCAGTTATAGCTCGTTCGATACTCCAATCATACGAATCCACCCTCTGATCCACGTTCTTTCTAGAAATCCCATTTTTCTCTGCCTTTTTATAATCCTCTTCTGTAGGACAATTGTTTTTTATTCGTTAATACTGTGATTACATAGTCGATATCAAGCTTTAAAAGAAATGTCCGTTTCTTTATCGGACATTTCTTTTAAAGCTTTTACTGCATGTCTTACTTGAATCTGCAAAACATCTTTCATTTCCGCATTCCTACTTCTTTACTTAGAAGAAACGACTATGTTAAAATATAGGTACAAAATATTGCGTCGTTTCTTTAAAACAGTCGATTAGGGGTAATCGGCTATTTTTATTTTGTTTTGATGCTTTCGTGCATCGGAATATCCTGGAATCCATTTTAGGTAGGGGAATATCATTAAATAACCGAACATTCCGATAACAAAAAACTTGCCCTTGTTCATAATTTTGTAAAATCTTTATATGAAAATTTAATGAAATATATGTTAAAGTTATTACATTCCAAGAAGTCCTTTATTTTTAGAATCGACAATTCTTCAATACCCTTAGTCTTGCCCTGCAACCCCTGCAGGGCTTTTATCATTTAGCTAGAGTTATAAACTCCTTATGCATTTCCTCAACCTTATCTGCGCTGTTATGTATCCCTCTAGCTCTTAAATCTCGTATCACTTTGATAATGTTTGCTTTCTCTTCTTTGTTCCGCTGCTGTCTATCCATCATTTTTCATCCTTCATAAACCTTTTGTCTATCCGATCCATCAAATAAATGAATCCTGCAATCCCGATAACTACCACCTATACCATGAAATGTGAGAATGAACTTTCTTCCATTGTTTACACCGCCTTCTGTTCTTGTTCTTTCTTCAGTCGGTCTATGATGTAGGCTTGTCCTTTTGGTGTTACATATGTTGTTGTCCATGTGAACGGTTCACCGCTAGGTTTCTGTTTAACACCTTGAGCGATTTCAAAATATCCTTTTTCAACTGCTGCCTGAGTTGGTTTGGTGGATCGCTTGAATATTAAGTTCCATTCTCTAATTTTTGCGAATAACTGAAGTTGCCCGATTTTGACATTGTGTTTTGCTGCTAACTTAGCGACTTCGCTCACCTTTAGTGATTTATCCGAATGCATACACGCTTCTGCGAATGTTACTAGTGGTTGCTGCTGTACGATTTGTTGTTGTGCCGCTGCAAGCTTTTCTTTCTCTTCTTTTAATTTAGTGAGAAGACCGATTGCGAAGTCTGGATTTGTAACCGCTTGTTCCAGAATTTTACCTGTCATGTATGCTCCCTGTTTTCTAATAGAAGGAAGCACTTCAATCGCTAACCAATCTTGAAAAGCTTCTGCTACTTCGTTACTTGCTTTGAAGGCTAACTTGTACACTAAAGGTTCTGGAATTAAATCTCCTTTCGCCACTTGTGACGAATTCTTAGGAAGGTAAGAATTAACTCTGTTCCATCTCACATAATTCCTTTGTGTACTTTTGAGAAAATTTAGAATAAAATAAAAACATAGTCACCTACCTATTATTCACTAATGGAAAGGAAAGGGGGTAGCGAAATGCACTTGAAGTATGGGAAGCACATTAATATATTATCTATTATTCTGACTTTGTTCTCTTTTTTCGCAATTGTAATTTTCTCTACCTGGTTGAGTAAATATTCAATTCCCAACATTTCTAATATGCTTAAGGTAACAATGTTGAGTGCATTTATTCTTGGAATTATAGGGTTTAGACAAGAGAAAAGCGCACTAGCGATTATAATTATGGGAATATGTGCCTTTTCTCTAGTCGTTCTATATATTTATGCGGTTATAAGTTTTCTTGAGCATTGAACACCATGGAAAAGAAACGAACATTTTTGTTCGTTTCTTTTTTGGGGGATGATTATTATAAAATAGCCTCTTCTAATGATTGAGTGCTGAATCCTAAAACCGCACCAGGATAGGAATGTATAAAAAAATGCATAGATCCATAGAACAAAAAAGACGATTCCCTTGTGAGAGTAGGGATTCGTCTTTTTCTTCGCTACCGATAATGGGACGTTATGTTAACAAAATATGTATACAATATACATGAATTTTACAATATACAATAAGTTCTTCTCTACTCTTCTTTAAAAATTCACTATTTATTTTAAAGACTCTATTTGCTTCGTAACACGTTTTTAAGTCTAGACACTTTAGATTAACTATATAACAACAAAAAAGCCCTTCAATTATAATTGTAGATTAGACACATTAATTTATAGTACAAATGGCTTTTTTGTTGTACTTTATAATTGTATATTTAAACATATTTGCCCAGAATAATATGGGTGAACCCTTATATTTTAAATTTTACCTTTGAAACTTAGAGAGGTGTAATACTAACCAAATCTAATACATTTTCTAATTTAAATTGTAAAAGCATTTCTTGCTTAACAACTGTTTGTAGTGTTTGTTTTACACTATTATTTACTGTTAACAAATTTGACAATGTCACTGGTGGAGGAGTAACACCCGTATCTAGTGTTCCTAATATAAATTGAGTTTTTTCTGCTTCACTATTAATAATATGCGCTAATGCTAATTCTTCCATCGCAATAGAAGCTACAATCAAAGAAATAGATTGTCCTGGGGTAATTGAAATAGTTGGAGTAATATTAGGGATATTCGCTTGAGACATATTCATCTTCCTTTCTTTTTTCAAAATCTATACATCATACGAGCTTGTAAAGAATTTTGAGCCTGTCCGAAAAGCCTGTATTTTTTCAAAATCAAAAAAACACCCCCACCCCCTCATTTCTTGAGAGGGATGGGGGTGTTTTGAAATGAGTCAATTCCTTGGGATACGGCCAGCATTTTTGAAAAAACAACGTTAAGCAAAAACATACAATAAGCCGCCTATATGGGCCGTACGGGCAGCTTATTTACATAATTATCGATTATAATCAGTTAAAAATTTATTTTATTAATTGACTAAGTAATATTTTAAAAGAAAATATAGCTATAATAGAAAGAAGATTCGGTGTATTTTGTTGATACGCTGAATAGGTACATTATTTTATGTTAAAAATTTAGCTTAAGGTGGGATTGCATGTGAATGGAGATAAAAGACTGAAAAAACCGGTGGTAAGTTTTATATTATTAACTAACATTATTTTTTGGCCACTTTTTCTTCTTGTAGGAGTTACAAAGTTATTAGATTTTCCAACGTGGATTTTTGATGTGATGCGTTGTATATCAGCTTGGTCTTCCACTTTTGCTTTTGTGTTGTTATTTAAAAAACTTTATCCTGGACAGAGTTTTATTCGATTCGTAAAAGATAGATTTAAAAATAAACTTAGTTTTTCTATAGTTCTTACTGTAAGTATGATTCAAATAATTATATTTTTGACGATCTTGTTTCTCGTGTCGATTAACAGTGAAGCAAACTCGATTTTTAATAGAACTACATGGGGCGTGTTAATTTATTATTTTGTTAAAACTATTGTATCCGGACCACTAGGAGAAGAATTAGGGTGGAGGGGTTTTGCATTAATGGAACTTCAGAAAAAATACTCGCCATTAAAATCTTCAATCATTATTGGTTTTTGGTGGGGAATGTGGCATCTACCTATATGGTTTACTAACGGTTTTACAGGCAGTAATTTAATCAAATATATTTTATTTTTTATGATTGCAATTATATCTACTACAGTTATCATGACAGCATTTTATAATTTAAATCGAAATTTAATTATTCCAATCATCATCCACTTTTTCTTTAATTTATTTATTGGCATAATAAATGGACAATTAATGGAATTAATTATGTATAATGCGATTTTTTATTTAATAGTTGCGATTTTACTTATAGTTATAAATCCAAAGAAAGTATTATATGGGAATAAAATTAAAAAAATTATTAATAGAGAACATGATTCGATTTAATAATAGTTTTTACAGTTTTTTATGTTTGTTCTATACAAAATTAGGAGACATAGTGTCTCATTATCAATAGTCAACGATGCATAAAATTTCCGTTATGGGAGTAGTTGTATTTTCTTAGCTTGATGGTGATGTGGTTGCTCCACAAAACGATAAAATAAGATTTTTGTTGCGAGTTAACACAAATTTCGTTCTAGAGTGCTATAAAACTTCAACTTGATGGCAGCGTGGTGTGCACCATTTTCAAATAAAAAACCCGCGAATTATTCACGGGTTTCCTTCTTAATAACTAATTGCTATTGTTCCTTCACCTGCGTGAACCGCAAATGAAATTGGTAATGGATATAGTTTGAAATCCATTTCAGGGAATGCTTGTCTAATATTTGCAATCCATTCTTCGGCTCCATCTTTATCGTTAGCATGGAACATATGAAGTACTTTTGGTAATTCTTTTTCAAGCTCATTTTTAATGTATTCTCGACATTTTTGGATTTTGCGAACTTTCTTTTCAAGTAAAAGTTCTCCACCTTTTACTTCTAAGATTAAGTTAACACTCAATAAACTTCCAAGTAAAAATTGAACACCTTTTACACGACCACTTGCATATAGACCTTTTAAACTCTTTGGAAATACATGAAAAGGTCTTCTTTTTTCATCTACTAATGTTTTGTGTATATCTTGTAAAGTCATACCATCATTGTATAACGATTTCGCTTTTCTAATTAATTCATCCATTGGATAGCTTGTTGTTTCACTATCTAATACCGTTAATGGGAAACCTGCCATTTCTGCAGCTAATTTCATGTTTTGATAGGTTCCACTTACTTTTCCGCTAATAGCAACTGCAAATCCCTCTTCATATTCTTCTTTGCACTTCGAAAATAACTCTACCATTTCCCCTATGTTAGGCTGTGATGTAGTGACAGTTTTACCTTCGTTCAAAGCATTATAAACGCGCTCACGCACACCTTCTTCACAATCTTTGTACGACACACCATCAATAATAACTTCAATTGGGATAACAAAGTTATCTCCTTCTGTTGTAAAACTCGCAGTTGTACTATCAGTAATCCAAGCAACACGCTTCATGTTGTTCCTCCCTTAATTCAATTCCTCTTTTCTAATTTTTCTATATATTTATGTTATGAAAAGAGAATATCCCTGTAATAGTAACAGGACTTTATTGATTTGGCTATAGTAGATAGATTATAAATGTGAATATTTCTTGTATTTTTCACAAATTAAAAAGAAAATCAAGGAATTTGCTCGATTTTCTTTTTATCATACATTATTTAAAGGTTTCATTATCTAAAATCACAACATAATCATTCGTCAATCGCCCGGCTTCTTTCGTATAACTAACAAGTCTTTGTACGTTATCGCAGCAAAGTTTTGCTCCCCAAATAAGTAACGGTACACCGATAAAGTCAATATGAAATCTTCTAGAAAACAATCCACCAAAAGTCATTGGTAAAGGCACTGTTGGTGATGTATTAGAAAAAATAATCTTTTCATGGCTTTGATAATGTTTTTGCAGAATCTCTCCTAAATGCTTCATCGCAGGTACAACGACTTTTGATGCGCCGCATCCAATCGTATAAACTGGGTTACCATTTTCATCTATTCCATGAAAAATAATTTTCCCCATATCTTCTGTTTTCAATTTATTAAAGTAATCTACATTTAATATTTCTTCTTTCGTTAACTTACGATCCGTTGGTAATTTATTCAAATGATAAGCTGCAGCGAGTGAAGTTGAATGTGTTCCGCCGAAATCTGTGTAAATGAATATCATATTATCATCCCTTGTTATAAAAGTTCAATGTTATTTAGTATTACCGTTCACAGCATTGATAAACAAGGGATGAATTTATTTACACTTTTTGTGTTAGTTCATTATATTTTTTCCAAATGTAATATCGTCTACTTATTACTGTACCTAATGTGATACATAAAAAGGCATTCGTTACAAGCATTAATGTGTAATGAGTACTGCCAGAAAACATACTTTGCTTAATTAAAATTTTCGCACCTAAAATAACAAGAAGAATCATCGTGCTTAACCAATTTCCTTTTCGTAATACATGACCCGTTTCATTATCTATTCGAAATGTTAATGCTTTTCCTCTAATAACTCCAAGAACCAATCCAATCCCGAACATTGCAACAAATAGTAGTAATTGTAATATAGTTAGTTGTCCCATATGAATAATGGACTGGATTGTTACAAAGCACAACAAAGCCGGAACGAGCCAAATGCGATTAACTTTCACTTTACGTTCCTTACTTTGCATTAATACGATAATAAGCATAACAAGTAAAATATCCATTTAGTGTCCTCCTATATACTTGTTTACCTTTAAAAATTATATTCACCTCTTTTTATTCCATACTTGAAATGCGATAGCTACTTCAAATTATAAAATATGGAATTTGATTCCCCATCAGTCTGTAGCATTATTTTTAAAAATAAAAAGACGTACTTTTTACTTGTACGTCTTTAGTACCGTTAAATTCTTTTATTTATTATTTTTTCTAAAAATTACGGTGCGTGAAATTACTAAAATCTATAAAAAAAGAGCCTATTGTATATAGACCCTTCACATTGCTCGAATTAATTTGTATTTGCCTCTGCTAACGGTTGTAACGGTGTTTCTAATTCTAGTTCTAATGCATCACCTTCTTGTATAGGTTGTCCTTTTTCGATACTTTGACTTGTTACATATCCCGTGCCTGAAGTTTTTAAATCTAATTTTAATAGTTTAGAAAAATACATAACATCACGCATTGACCAACCTTGTAAATTGGGCATTATTGCGTTGTTTCCTAATAAAAATATACGATCACCTTCACTCATTACTTCACCAAACTGCGGAAATTGTTTTATTATTTTCCCTTCTCCTAAAATTATCGGTTGGAGTTTCTCTTTTTTCACATTATTCTCTACCGTATCCATGGATTGATTCACATAGTTTTGTACTTTTAATGGGGATCTTTTCGTTGCATCGGCTATTTGTTTTTCTGTGTAGGGTCTCACCTTTAAATATTCAAGACTATTTTTCACAACTGGTTTAAATATTTCAGCAAGCGGCTGAGCTCCATACTCGTCTCCCTTTAACTTTGGCTGCTTAATAGCTAAGTATACAATTAACTCTGGGTCATCAATCGGAGCCATACCTAAAAATGAAAAAATATAATTTTCTTTCCCTTCCATATATCGTCCATTTTCAGGATTCGGAATTTGAGCTGTTCCTGTCTTACCTCCTATTGGATAACCATCCACTTTATACATTGTACCAGTCCCTTTTGAAGACGTAATAACACGCTCCATTAAGTCTCTTACCTTGTCCGCTGTCCCTTTTTTTATCGGATTCCCAATTTCTTTCGGTTGATTTTCCATAATAACTTGTTTGTTTGTTGGATTTACAACTTTGTCAACGATATATGGTTGCATCATTTTTCCGTCATTTGCTATAGCGGTAGCTGCTTGGATTAATTGAATAGGAGTTACTGTAGAGCCTTGCCCGAAAGAAGTTGTGACTTGTTGAATTTGTGTGTTTAATAATAAAGTATTTTTACTTTCACCAGGTAAATCTATTCCGGTTTTTTGGTTGAATCCAAATTTTTTCATGTATTGCTTAAATTTATCTGGTTTCAACAGTTGATCTTCTAAAATGGAAAAAGCTACGTTTGATGACCTTTCAAAACCTTCATCAAATGTAATAGACCCCCATCCAAATCCACCATTATGATCTTTTATATCAGATGAACCCACTGAATATTTTCCGGATTGGAAATATTCTTTCCCGTTATATACACCTTCATTAATTGCAGCAGCTAACGTAAATATTTTCATTGTGGAACCTGGTTCGTATGCATTTGCGATTGGATCATTTAAAAAGTATTCGATATCACCTTTATTAGGGTTAAAACTAGGTTTACTAGACATTGCTAAAACTTTCCCTGTCTTTGGATCCGCTACGATTCCTACTAACATAGACGGATCATAGTGCTCTTGTGCCTTATTCATCGCTTCTTCTAAAAAACTATTAATTTGTTTATCAAGCGTAAGATATACGTTATTTCCATGTTTAGCAGGTTCTATTTTTCCTATATCATTTGTAAGCGGGATACCTCCCCGCGCTCCCACATATTCTACATTCCCATTTGTCGAGCGCAAATATTTATCCAAACTTTTTTCAAGTCCAAATTTCCCTTCTGTATTTCCTTTATCGTCTGGTCTAGCAAAACCAAGTATATAAGATGCGAAATCCTCATTCGGATACACTCTTGCTTTCTCAGGCATAAAAGAAACACCCGGGATTTTCAATTTTTTAATTTGTTCTTTCTTTTCTCTAGATAAATTCCGACCAACTTTTCCAATTTCAACCTGCGTACGCCCCTCATGAAAATTTTTTAATACGTCTTCTTTATCAATTTCAAGCGCATCAGCTAATTGCCCTGCGGTTTCATCTTTATTTTTCACTTTATCTTCACCTTTTAAATTTACAACAACACGATACGTTGTGGAATCTTGGACAAGCACTTTTCCAGTTTGATCATAAATCGTGCCACGATTCGCTTCCAAAACCCCTTTTTTATTATGTTGTTCAGTTGCAAGATCCTTTACATCCACATTATGCACGACCCCTACTGCTTGAATATAGAAAAAACGCAAAAGCATAATAAGAAACAAAATAATAAAAGCAATCATAAAATACCGCGCGCCTTTATTCGTTTGAAGTTTATGCATATTTATCTCCTTTCTTTCACTATTAATTACCGCAAAGATGTGCTACAAATTATGTAGTTTTTGATTTCAATACTATATGTTTCGAACTTTTCCTTTTAATTCCTTTAAAACGTCCTGAGAGTAGCCACTGTTTCTGTTTTATTCATCTATTTACATTACGGTGCGTGAAATTTAAGAATATTCTGTTGTCGAGAAGGTTATTTGTGGTTATTTAAACTACTAATTTAAGTCTTTTTTTCGTCACTCTTTTAGTATGTATACCCTTATCTTGTTCACAATAAAAAAAGTTCCCCTCTGTATTTTAAAAGGAGAACTTTTAAACAAACTTATATATGGTTATTTATAGAAATTAAGCTATATGGTTATATTTCGCTAAAAAAGGAATTCGTTTCGCTATCAATGCATACATTTTGAATACAAATTTCGCTATTGGTTCAAACATACGTGTACTTTGCATTACTAATCCGCTCGTAATAAATGTTAAGAAAGCAGCACCAAGTATATCTAAAGGATAATGAACACCTACGTACATACGTGATATACCGACTAACACTGCCCATATAAGTGCGATATATTTCAGTTTTTCTCCCCTAAGAATAAATACGAAGGCGATTGAAAATACAAGTACAGAATGATCACTAACAAATGATGAGTCTGCTGCATGTGGTACTAATTGATGTACATCATGTGATACAAACGGACGTGGATGGTAATATACCGCATGTATCACGACATTTACTAGTAACGCGATAATGACTGAAAGTGTCGTATATAACACTGTGTATTGTTTTTTAATTGCATTGACTTTTTTTTCATTATTAAACCATAAGATAAACATAAACAAAATTGCTACATATATAGCACTATTTGTAATAGCAATCATTAACGTATCTAATAGTTTGGATGATCCAGCAAAATTATTAAACCATTGAAATACTGTGTAATTCATAATACTCTCTCCTTACATAAAAGCTTTCTTGATTTACACAGTATACAACATCAATATGAAAATAGGCTTAAACTTTTCTCATCTAATTCTCATTTTACTGTTACTCATTTGACAATATTGATACTAATTATAACGGCTAATTATGTATAAAGCTGAAAAACCTTTAAAACAATACGAATCACATATTTTTATGTGTAGAATACATAACATAGTTACTTAAATATACTTGTTGCGAAATCATATTTTTAATACATACGAAGTGCAATATTACCGAATTGTTCGCCTTTTTCCATACGGCTTAACGCTTGAATGGTTTCTTCTAACGAATATACTTTATCAATAATTGGTTTAATTTTATGGCTATCTATAAAATGAATCATTTCATTAAATTCCTCACGGCTCCCCATAGATGTTCCCATTATATCGACTTGATTATAAAATAACGCTCGTAATGGTAATTCAATTTTATCTCCAGAACTTGCACCAAAGTTAACAATTCTCCCATTCGGTTTTAATACATCAAAATATTTTAAGAATGTTGCCGGACCTATACTATCGATTATTAAATCTACTTTCTCTCCTCGTAAACTCTCTTCCCAATTTCCAGAACTATTAAAAGAAAAGTCTGCGCCATATGTTTCGGCAAACTTTCTTTTGTTCTCTACCCTTGAAGTAACACTCACTTTTGCGCCAATTGCTTTCGCGAATAACATGGCAAATGTCGCTACACCACCGCCTATTCCCGGAATTAAAACATGTTCTCCACATTTCAATCTACCCTTTGTAAAAAGTGCTCTATATGCAGTTAGTGCCGATAAAGATAAAACGCCAGACTCTTCCCAAGTAAGGTAGAACGGTTTTTCCACTACATTTTCAGCTGGCACAATAACATATTCAGCAAAAGTTCCATCTTTCGGTCCACCTAACACCTCTGGTAACTCAGGTATTTCGGTCATATTATCCCATCCAATACTAGGATTAATAATAACCTCGGTTTGTAATAAAGTACCTGAAACACCTTCTCCAATTTCCGTAACAATACCTGCACCATCTGACCCCAGAACTAATGGTAATTCCATTTCTCTTCTATTATTCATAATAAATAAATCTCGATGATTTAAGCCTGCTGATTTTAATTTCACTTTAACTTCCCCAGCGTTAGGTGTTATCTCAGGTAATAATTTATATTCTACCCCTTCAAATCCGGCTTTATATTGTTGTACGATAGCTTTCATTTTTATTCCCCCTTCATAATTCTAATGTACTAGAAAGTTCCAAATAAGCAAAATAATTTGACTGTAAAAAAGAAGAAATGTAGAAACATCCCTTCTTTTCAATCTATTAAAGTGAAATGGTAGGCAGTGTAATCGTAACAATAGTTCCTTCGCCTTCTATACTCTCTATTTGAATAGTACCGTTGTATTTCTCTACAAGTCGTTTTGCAATAGACAAACCTAGACCGTTTCCACCCTGTTTTCGACTTCTTGCTTTGTCCACTCGATAAAAGCGGTTAAGAACAAAAGGTAAATCCGCTTCAGGTATCCCCGCTCCACGATCTATTATACGAATGTTTACTTCCCCTGATTTTACACTAGATTCAGTACAAATATATTTATTAACTTCTTTTGTATATTTCACTGCGTTATCCATTACGATAATAATAATTTGTTCTAAGTAAGATGATGGTATTGAGACATACGCCGCATCCCTATCCAATTTCATATCAAATTGAAATTCAGTTTGAAGTACTGCAAAGTTTTGTGTAACTTGTTTTAATATGCTGTTTACGTGGACTGGCTCAGCTGCTATTGGATGCATCTGTTCTGATTCAGCTCTTGATAGTTCTAGCAATTCTAAAACTAACTTATTTAAACGATCGACTTCCTTTAAACTAGATTGAAGCGATTTATCTAAAACTGCTGGATTATTTTTTCCCCACCGATTTAACATCGATAAGTGTCCTTGAATAATTGTTAATGGGGTTCTCAGTTCATGAGATGCGTCTTCTACAAATTGTTTCTGTTGTGTAAAAGAAGTTTCTAATTCATCCATCATTTCGTTAAAAAGAAATGATAATTTTGCAAGTTCATCATTATTTCTACGTACTGGAACCCGTTCATTTAGCCCATTTTTCTTAATACGCTTCATCGTATCCGTTATATTTTGAACACTTGATAATAGCTTTTTCGTGATTAGTATCCCACCTAAAAAACTAAGGATTAATCCACATATTCCGGCAATAACCATTACCACTAAAATAATTTTTAATAAATGATCAAAAGCCTCTAAGTTTTTCGTAAGTTCAATAGTGCCAGTGAAATCTTTTGTTTGAATTGGTATACGCTTAACTAATATGCGATCTTCTATATTTCTTTTTATAAATGATTCATCCTGAATAACTTGTTTTGGCTTTATCCATGTTTCATTAAAATCTCGCGAAACAGTAACAATTGTTTTCCCGTCCATGCCGATAATACGAATCATTTGATGTTTATCAATCATATTGTTTAAGAAATCTTTACTGTTTTCAAACGTTTTACTCGAAAGGGTATCATTTTTATCTTGGAAATATGCCGCTATTTCTGTCACTTGCCTATTTATTTGTTTCTGTTCATAATCTATAGTCCACTTATTAATTACAATAAACTGCAAAGCGCTATATAAAATGAATAAAATAAATACTAGTGTAGTGGACCAAAGTGTTAATTTCCACTTTATAGGTAGGTTTCGAATTTGATGCACAATATTTTTAATCATTTCATTATATATCCAGCACCGCGGACCGTTTGGATATATTCCTCCTTATCTACACTATGTAACTTGTTACGTAAATAACGAACGTATACATCAACAATATTCGTCTCAACCATTGCGTCATATCCCCATACTTGATCCAATAAAACATCACGGGTAAGTACTCTATTTATATTTTTCATAAACATAACCAAGAGCTCAAATTCTTTATTTGTAAGTTCGATTTCTTCATTTCCTTTTGTAATAGTTCGAGATTCAATCTGAAGATGTAAATCTTTGAACGTAAGAGAAGAAACATGTTTATTTTCTATATGTTCTTCTCGTCTAAATATAACTCTCATCCGTGCTAACAGCTCTTCAATTGCAAATGGTTTCGGAAGATAATCGTCGGCTCCGCTATCTAAACCTGTCACGCGATCCATAATACTATCGCGTGCAGTCAGCATAATAATAGGTGTATTTTTAGTTGCCCTTAATCTACGACACACTTCTAGTCCATTTAATCCTGGTAGCATTAAATCCAGTAAAATAAGGTCATAATTTGTTTCAAGTGCGACTTCTAAACCCTTCCTTCCATCAAGCTGTATGTCTACTTTATATCCTTCATACTTTAGTTCTAATTCTAAAAAATCAGCTAAACTTTCCTCATCTTCAATAATTAATATGTGTTGCAATAGCAGTTCCTCCTATACAGTTAAATGGATGAGTAATCCTATCCCAAATATAATTGCAATAATCTGATGTGCTTTTCTATACAATATGAAGTTTGTTTTTTTATTACGTTTCTGTAAGGAAAATCCAACAATTCCTAGTATGATTAAAATGAAAAGAGAGAATATACCACTATAGAATATGAGTATATGCCGACTTCCTTTTAATAAAAAATAAACACCGTGAGTAATTGATACAGTTAATACAGCATATCCAATTAATACATGAAATTTTTTAATGAACAAATATAAATCTTTTATCAATTTAACCCCAATTATATTTTTCTTTTTAAAAAATAACCCTACATGACGTAAAAACCATAACGATACAGCTAAAATTGCCCCATACTCACCGAAAGAACCTAATTTCTTATTTAACCCTTTTACATTTAATACGTTTCCGTAAATTACATTAATAAGTAACAATGCTACACTACAAAAAATAATAGTAAAGCCTATAATTTTTACTAATAAATGAAAAGATTTATTTCTTAGTAGCTTTTCCATTTCATTTAAGCTCCTTTCTTAAAAAGCTTCTGTAACAAGCAGAATATCAAATAAAAAAGAAAGGAACATGAGAGGAAGATTAAAATAAAATGAGAATTTCAAGATTACTTAAATTTTTTAGCTTCCTTTATTATTTTTTGAATAAACGGTGCTTTTGCATTTGTATAAGAAACACGATCAAAAGGATAGGTAGCTGCAAGTCTCTCTTTTAATTCTCTATATTCTTTACGTGCCCATTCATGCTTTATTAGAAAGTCTCGAAATAAAAGATTGTTTTTCCATTCGTCACTATTATAAATATAAACATGTAAATGATGAGTACCCGCTCTCCATTTTCCCTTTCTAAAAAAACGCCAATTAGGTGTTTCTTTTGGAACATACTCATATCCAATTTTTAATAGCTTTTTAATCCACTTTTCGGTAATTTGCAAATCCGTTACACCAATCATCATATCTATTAGAGGTTTCGCTCCTAATCCTTCTACGGATGTACTTCCTATATGTTCAATAGCGATACACTCTCCTCCAATTAAAGAAATGAACTTCTCCTTTTCTATTAAATACTCCTCATGCCAATCTTTTTCATATGGTTTAATTACGATTTGTTGTTCCATTTTATTCACCCTCTTATAAGTGTTTATCATTATATTTGTAAAATTTCATGTGATTAACATAGGATTTTTACAAAATATGTCGAATACTGAAATATACAACTTAATTATAATAAATGCGAGGTAAATAATGAAAGATATTCCAGTTGAAATTCAGTTGAATCAAATAACATTCCAATTAAAAGAACATCATAATTTTGATTGGCTATTGAAATTAGGAAACGTATTTGCAGTTTTTGACCAGCAAGATTCAGGTAATCTATCTTTCGGTGTAGAAAAAGATGGGTGTAAGAAATTTATTAAATATGCCGGAGCACATACAATGGCATATAAGGGGAATACGAATGAGGCTATTGAAAGATTAAAAAATTCAGTTTCCCTATACGAGAAATTAAAGCATGACTCGCTTATAAAACTAATAGAACATTTTCCAGTTCAATCTGGATATGTATTAATTTTCGATTGGTTTGATGGTGAATGTCTTCATTCACATTGGAGTTTCCCGCCTCCTGAAAAATATACTAATCCAAGCTCTCCATTTTATAAGTTTAAACATTTATGTGTTAGGGAAAGAATTCAATCATTAAATTCCATTTTTTCTTTCCATGTTTATGTAGAAAAGAAAAACTATGTAGCGATAGATTTTTATGACGGTAGTATTTTGTATAATTTTCATACAAATGAGACGAAAATTTGTGATATTGATTTATATTCTAAAAAACCATACGTGAATAAAATGGGAAGATTATGGGGTTCCTCACGTTTTATGTCTCCTGAAGAATTCGAGTTAAATGCAATGATTGATGCAAGAACAAATGTATTTAACATGGGGGCGATGGCTTTCGCAATTTTAGGCGGTGAAAAAGATCGTTCCTTTATAAAATGGGAAGCGAGTAAGGAATTATATAAGATAGCCTTTCGTGCTGTAAATGAAAACCGAATTGAACGATATGTATCGGTTGAAACATTTTATGAAGAGTGGCTAAACGCGGCAAATGCTGAAAAGGTATAAACTTATAGTATTAAAAGCAAAAAGTTTCTACTATAATCATGTATAATATATGTGAAAAGGAAATTCAAAATAATGAGGCAAATATTATGAACTTTGTTTATATTAATCAAAACGTATTAAATAATCTTCTTTACATTTTAAGTAGTATATTTATTTTTTATTTTATATATGATAGCGGGCGTTATTTCAAGAAATATAAAAAACTACTTATTATACTTTGTACGAGTGTCCCTCTTATTTTATGTATGCGTTATCCTATCTATATGGATGAAAATTGTATTCATGATTTAAGACAAATACCGGTTATAATAGGTACGCTTTATGGTGGCTTCCCTGTAGGTATAATACTGTTTGCTATTTTATTAATTACAAGATTTTTATTTTATGGGTTTAATATGTTAACAGTACTAGTTTATGGCACAATGTTTATCATTACAGCATTCGCATCTGCAAAATTTAATAAGTATAATAGAAAAATTAAAGTAGCTTATGGAATGTTTTTAACATTTTTTCTAGTAATATTTACAACTGTAATTGTATTAACTTTATCAGATTTTGAAGTAAATAATTTATACATTATGTATTTCATAATATTACCAACTATTTTGATGTTGTTTGTAATTTATTTTAATGAAGTTTTAAAAGATGCAGTATGTATGCGATCTAAGATAATTAAAATGGAGAAAATGGAGATTGTTAGCCAACTCGCTGCTAGTATATCGCACGAAGTAAGAAATCCCTTAACTGTCGTAAAAGGATTTACTCAACTTTTAAAAACACCAAATTTAACTCCAGAATCAAGAGACAAATATATTGAACATATACTTGAAGAGTTACATCGTGCCCAAGGAATTATTGATGATTATTTAACGTTTGCCAAACCTGCTACTGAAAAATCAGATCATATTTCAGTAGAACAAGAGTTAAATCGAGTTATTAATATGATTTTACCATTATGTAATATGAATACAATACATATTACAAAAGATTTCTCTACGGCAACAATAGTTGGTAATAAACAGCACTTTCAACAATGTTTTTTAAACTTAATAAAAAACAGTATTGAAGCAATGCCTAATGGTGGTACTTTAAATATCTCCTCATCTATTAGTAGTAATAAAGTTATCATACGAATTGAGGATAGCGGAATTGGTATGTCACAAGAGCAAATAAATCGATTTGGCGAACCATACTTTAGTACAAAAACGAAAGGTACAGGTTTAGGTACAATGGTTGCTGTTAAGATCATTGAAACGATGCAAGGTAGTTTAAAAATCCGAAGCGTTATTAATAAAGGCACAACTTTGACAATTACATTGCCGAAATGTAATACGAACTCATCTGAAAACAAATAAAAAAGGAACATAATTGCTCCTTTTTTATTTGTTTCGATACATAAGTATCTTTTATATTTTTTAAGTTTACATTTGTGGAGACTAATTAGAAATTAGTACCCTCCGCCCCAGCAGCTACATCCAACGATAATTAATAAAATAAATAACACAACTAATAAAGCGAAACCTCCACCAAAACCACAAGAACCACCGTAACTCATATTTTCTCCTCCTTTTGGTTTGAAAACTAATAGGTAGTTGATCATTTTAACTGGTTCGTATTATACATTATGTAAATATCCCTTTTTTGAGCATGTCTATATAAAAATAAGTAAAAGCACTCATTTGAGAGTGCTTTAAAATGGATACCAAAAGTTTTGAAATACATGTAACTTTAAATATACTGCAGCAATTAAAATAAAAACACCTACAAATAAAGCAATGAAATCCCCGCTTTTCGCTTTATTTGTATAAAACCACGTACGTGTATCCTTTTTTCCAAATCCTCTTAAATCCATTGCATTTGAAACTGTATCGATTCTCTCTAAAGAATGAATAATTAAAGGCCAGAAAATTAAGAAACGGTTTTTCATGCGAATCCATAAACTTGCTTCTCCTTTTTCAAAAGCTACTCCTCGCGCCTCTTGGGCATGTTTAATAACTTGATATTCGGACTGAATATCAGGTATATAACGTAATGCAATATTTATTGCATAAGTAATCTTATAATGAATTCGAAATTTACTTAAGCTACTCACAAATTTGCTTGGATCAGTCGTATAAATAAAAATAAGTGTAAATGGTAATAACGTAAAATACTTTAACGAAAGTGTAGCTGCATAAAATAATGTTTCGTATGTAATTGTTGCATATCCAATATACACAAATGAAGTATATGATCCGGTTAATTCAGATCCATGGGTTGGTGTAATCAATAAAATCATGACAGAATTTAACAAACTAAATGTAAATATAACACTAAAAACAATAAAAATTTTACGAAATGGAATTTTAGCAACTAGAAGTCCAATGCATCCAATTATAAACACAAATAGCAATATGCGAAAATCAAAAAATAAAAAAGTAAGTGTCATACAAAAAATAAATAGCAACAATTTCACTGCCCCGTCCATGCGATGAAAATATGTATTATACACCTTCCTCCCTCCTAATATCATCAAAATAAAGTTCCATAAATTTTTCAGGATTTGCAATACCACTAAATTTAACGAGTTTGAATAAAGAACTCTCCTTTAAATTCGCTCTTTGTAACGTTTCTGCATGTCCTAATACAATAGACGCGGTATTATTCGCAATAATTTCACCTTCATGTAGAACTATTGCTCTGTCTGCATATTCTAATGCGAGATTCATATCGTGTGTGATAAAAATAAAAGACATTCCCTTCGCAGCTAGTTTTCTAATACACGTCATAAATCGTTTATAATGATAATGATCTTGTCCGGCTGTCGGTTCATCTAATATGATCAGTTTTGGATTTGTTGTAAGTACAGATGCAATCGTTAATCTCTTTTTTTGACCATAGCTTAATGCCTGAATTGGCCAATTTCGAAATGGATACAAGCCACAAATTTTTAATGTTTCCTCTGCTCTAAGCTTAATTTCTTCCTTCGAAAACTTTTTTAATTTTAACGAAAATGAAATCTCTTCCATTACAATAGCTTGTGTAATCATATGGTTTGGATTTTGCATCACATAAGATATAACCTCACCACGTTTACGAATAGACCAAGAATTGATATTTACTCCATCAATTAAAATCCTATCATTGTTTGTTTTGTTTATCCCTATAAGACTATGAGCTAGTGTTGATTTTCCAGCTCCATTATGACCTAAGAGTGCTACTATTTCACCTTTATATATAGAGAAATTTACATTGTCTAATACTTTTTGTTTATTAGGATATGAGAATGATAAATTCTCTACTTTCAATAATTCTTTTTTTGTAGGAGTATCTTTACCAAAAGCTTGCTTCTCCATCCAATCATTTATTACGCCACTAACACTTTCCCTTTGAAGATTTTCAAGTGGGTATATTACGTCATTATTACTATCAAAATGCAATTTCTTTAATCCTTCTATATACATAGGTTCTCTTAATCCGATAGATGGTAATATATTTGATGCCAAAATTTTTTCTGGTGTGCCTATCGCAACAATTTCCCCTTCATCAATTAAAATGATTTTATCTAAATCTAGGTTTAACATTTCTTCTATTCGATGTTCAATTATTACAATTGTTTTATTATATTGCTTATGTATATTTTTAATAAGTTCAATTGTATGTAAGCTGCTAGCTGGATCTAAATTTGCTAACGGTTCATCGAACAATAATATATTAGCATTTGTTGTTAACAGACCTGCTAAAGAAACAGTTTGTTTTTGCCCTCCAGACAATTCATGCGGACTTTGTTTATGAAAATTATGCATCTTTACCTTTTTTAATGATTCCGAAACAATCTTTTTCATATCATCTTCACTTACGCAGTCATTTTCTAAATAAAAAGCTACATCTTCCTCTACTGTAAGACCAATAAATTGTGAATCTTGATCTTGCAAAATTGTTCCAACCTGTTTACTCTGTTCAAAAATACTTCCTTTCCTCGGGTCTTTTCCGTCAATTAAAATAGTACCAGTACTAGTCCCTTCATAAGAAAATGGGATTAGCCCATTAATACAATGAGCTAATGTTGATTTCCCTGAACCACTTCGTCCAGCAATTAGCACTTTTTCCCCAGGATATATATGAAATGTAATGTCTTTAACAGTAGGCTGCGCTGCATGCTTATATTGAAAGTTGAATTGTTCAAAAGAAATAATTGGTTGCATGTTAACATCCCTACTTTTCAATTTTTAAATGTGTATGTTTCTTATTAGATTTAGCCAGCCCTATTGTAATTGGCAATCCAAGAACTAAAAATACAATAACATCAGCAATTGTTGCACCTAATACTTGTATAACAATTTTGTCAAACGGTTCTCCCATCACAATAATATCGAATGCCCCAGCAAATATAATAGCAATGACAATACCAATTAACCCAGTAATGGCTAAATAAGAAATATCTCCTTTATTATATGTCCCATTTTTCACACTAAAGCCAACTCTTTTTTGAATAAGCCCCATTGCAAAGCCGATAATGCCTGAACTAAAAACCCATCCCCACCAAATACCCCAGCCAGCAATTGTATCTGTTACGGTATGACCGATAAGTCCTATTAACAGTCCTGCCACTGGGCCAAATAACGCTCCAAAAACGGTTAAAATAGCTAATGCAGGTTTAATAAATGTATTTGGTGCAATAGAAAATCCCCAAAGTCCTAATATCCCGTATAATGCTGCTCCAATTCCGATTGCTACTACTAATTTTGTTGATAATTTGTTCATTACAATTCCCCTCTCTTAATAGTCAACTTTTATTACTCTATATTTATTTTGAAAATGAATTATGCATCGACACTCCCTTTCTATACAACAAAAAATGACCTCTTACATAAGAGATCATTTTCTTTCACGTTCAAGAATCCTCTTATCTTCAAAAAAACACATCGTGTTCTCTGCGGAATTAGCACCTTCCTATACAGTTACATAGGGGTTGCTGAGGTTTCATAGGGCCGTTCCCTCCACCTCTCTGGATAAGTATTAATTTGTAATTCGTATTATGGCATTAAGAAGTATAAATTTCAATACTTTTCTAATTATTTTTATTTTTTGTTTAACAGCACATTTAAATCATTGTATTCTTATCGGAATTATGAAATAATAAATTAAAAATAGTTACGGGAGGAATGTACGATGAAAGTAATCGGTTTAATTGGTGGACTAAGTTGGGAATCTACATCATTATACTATAAACATATTAATACACTTACACTCTCTCAATATAATCAAAATGCAAAGCTTGTTTTATATAGCATGGACTTTGGTGAAGTAACTACTTTATTACAAAATCATCAATATGAAGAAGTGAAAAACGAATTAGTCACCGTTGCAAAAAAGGTTGAAAAATCTGGAGCTGATTGTTTATTAATCTGTTCCAATACGGTCCATTTATTTGCTGAAGAAGTAGAAAATGCAATATCCATTCCACTTCTTCACATTGGTGATGTAAGTGCTAAAGAAATGGTAGAACAGAATATAAAGCGTATCGGACTATTGGGTACGAAACAAACGATGGAACAAGACTTCTATAAATCACGACTAGCGAATTATAACATTGAGACAATCATCCCAAATAAAGAGGAAAGAAATTTTATTCATCATGTTATTTTAAATGAATTAAGTAAAGGAATTATTTCAGAAACATCAAAAGAAAAGCTATTACAAATTACAAAATCATTGATTCAAAATGGTGCAGAAGGTATACTACTAGGCTGCACCGAAATACCATTGCTCATTTCTCAAAACGACCTTACTGTTCCTGTTTTTGATACTGCTTTTTTACATGCAAATACTGCTGTGCAGTTTGCAGGATAATCATATAAAAGCATAAAGGTAGAGCCTCTATGCTTTTATATTGCCACACTATTTATTTAACAGAGATTTGATAACTGTGATCGCTTCTTTTGAACCACCACATTCTAAAAAACTATCTTTCAGCTTTCGTATACCATGCTTATACTTTTCATTTGAAAGAACGTCTGTTACGGCTTCTTTTAAAGTTTGTACATTAACATACTCTTTCATTAACCTATGTGCTGCTTCCAGTTCGGTTAATCTTTGTGCTATCATTGGCTGGTCTTTATCATGTGGAATTATAACAAATGGGACATTAAAATAAATGGCATCGTGTACGCTATTCATGCCGCCATGTGTAATAAAAACATCTGCTTCACTTAATACTTCTGATTGAGGTACGTATGGAGCAATTATAAAATTATCTGGCGCTTGCTTTATTTTTGAAATATCATTTCTATCACCAATTGCCATTACGACTACCCCCTCAAAATTTGAGAAAGCGTCAATGCAAGTATTAAAGAATGGTTCAAGCCCTTCAAGAAGCGTTCCCATTGAAAGGTAAATAACTTTCTTATCTTTAAGTAATTCAAGTGGAAATTTTATATTTGTTTTCCGCCTTACAAAACTCGGTCCAATAAAAATATTCTTTTCTCCGAATGAATTGCTATTAGGTTGAAAATAGCGACTTGTATACACGAGAGTAATATCTCCCTTGTTATGCATAAATTGAAGATTATTTTTAGGCTTTACTCCAAATTCATGTTCCATTTGATATAGTAACTGTTCAGAAATTTCATCAGGTTGGAATGGTATTTCTGCATTTGGATGAAAAGGTAATGTCTCCAAAAATTTTGGAGACATTAAAAATATAGGTGAGGACACTACACCTGGAACTTGTAAATACTCCTTTACTAACTCTCCCGCACCAAATATATCATAAATTACGAAATCAAAATTTATGCTTTCACATAATTGTTTTGTAATTTCTAATATATATAAAGAAGTTTGAACATGTACATGAAAGAAAGCATTTAACCCAGATGAAGTTTCAGAATCAATAGAAATCTCCTTTAATAGATCCGGATGAGTATGTACAGTAGCTCCTAAATCTTCAATTCTATCCTTAAAGTTTGCCGTTGTAATATAATGTACGTTATCCCCTTGTTCAGTAAATGCTTTTACTAAACTTAATGTAGGGTTTACATGTCCTTCTGCCGGAAAATTAACCACTAAAATATTTAGCACTTATTTCTCACTCCTTACATTTCAATGCTCTTATTAATCATACTGTAATTATTATCGTCAATCTTCCCCTAATAGCCCTAATATACTTGCTACTGTAGATTGATAAATAATTATCAGTTATTTAATTAAAAAAGGCATCTACATAAGTAGATGCCTAACCGTGATAAGGAGTGTTCTGTGAGGTTAGAATAAGCTTTTCAGCTTGTCCTATGCTATCAATATATGATTTATTTTATAAAACGTGAATAGTTAATAGAATTATTTTTTTCGCTTTTATACCCTATTTTGCAAGTAGTTCACGAGTTAATAATAGATCTATCGTCACAAGTTGATAGAGATTTTTTATTCTGAGCTTTCGGCAAATAAATGGTTACTGTTGTCCCGACACCAACCTCACTCATAATACTTATATTCCCTTGATGACTTTCAATAATTTTATAACTTAACATTAATCCAATACCGGTCCCTTTTTCTTTCGTACTATAAAAAGGTTCACCTAATCTTTTAATTCTTTCTTCAGGTATTCCTATTCCTTTATCTATTACACTAATAATGATACCATTTTTACCTATTTCTTTTATGTGAATTGAAATTCTCCCACCATCTGGCATAGCTTCGATTGAATTTTGCAAAATGTTAATAAATACTTGTTTCAGTTGATTTTCTGAGCATTCAATGATTATATCTTTGGAATCTGTATATAATTCAACTTGAATATTTGTCATAATTGCTTTTGTATTTATTAATGAGACGACATTTTTAAATATTTGATAAATCTTTTTCTTTTCGGTACTTATTTCTTCTGTTTTAGCAATCGACAAAAACTCTTGAAGAATCGCTTCTATTCTTTCAATTTCAGAAAGCATTAGATCAAAATATTTTTCTTGATCTTCTTTATTAATTTGAAATAACTGTATAAACCCTTTAATGACTGTTAATGGATTCCTAACTTCGTGAGCTACACCAGCTGCTAATTGACCGATTGCTGCAAGTGTATCTGATTTATTTAGCAATTCTTCTGTCTTTTTTCGCTCTGTAATATCCCGTACAATAATCATAATTTTATCATGCAATAACGGTAAACATCTTGCTTCAAAGAAATCGATACTTTCATTAATTGTAAGTGGATATTCAACAATTACATTCGTTCCTTTTTCTTTCACTTGACAAATTGCTTCTTGAAATTTTTTTGCTACTGAAGATGGTAATACTTCGTAAAACTTTTTTCCCATAAAAGCTTCTGCGGGTACGTAAAATTTTGTAGGGGATCCTGCTTTATAATCAATAATTGTTCCATCATCTTCTGTTAAGAAACATAAATCCGGTAAAGCTTGAAAAATTAATTCCAATTCAGACGTTTGTTGTTTTAATTTCTCTTCTATTGCTTTTAAATGTGTAATATCTACACCAACAGCCCAATAGCTAAATCCACTTACAGGAAACTGTTCTGATATATTGGACCACATTATCGTTTTAATTTCACCATTTTTACATGTTAAGCGCATTTCCCAATCTCTAAAGTTCTTTCCACGAGTCAAAAACTTCTTTTGTATCTCGTGACGATAATCATGATCAGGATACAGTAATCGAAGTGCGTTTGGATTTCCAATTACCTCTTCTGCAGTATATCCTGTTACAATTTCACATTCACGATTCCACAAAACAAAATCTCCATTATAATCAAGTGCATCAACCATAACAGGCATGTTTTGTAAGATTGTATGTAGTTCCTCCTCTTTTCGAGTAAGTAACGTTGTATTTTTACTTTGAAGTCCTTTCATTACTCCACCTATAATTAAATTTGAAAGCATTTCAAAGTATTTTTGACAATTGAAAATTTCGCTTTTCTGAGACCATACAACAAAAGATCCTAAATATTGATTGTATAAAAAAATGGGGATTTCAATTTTGGGAAGTTTACATATTTTCTTTTCATTTATTCCAAATGAAAATATACATTCTTTTTCAGCATCAAGAAGTTGATGTGATATGTTGGTTAATTGATAAAATTGTTCTGCCATGGTTTCTATTGTACTCACATCAATAAGTTCCATTAGCCGCGCATTCATTCCTTTTTCACCTCAATATGTAAAATTCATACAAATTTAAAATTCATACTTCTCCATTATACGAAGAATGTGTCTGTAGGTATATAGCTGAAGAATAATTATTCGCACAAATTTTATTTTTCAATTAAAATCATAAAAAGAATATCCGTTCAAATTGAAACTCTAATTAGTAAGCTTTATTCATCTCCAATTGATTATTATCCGATCCAATCATGATTTTTTTGTTGTACGAACTCTCCTTAACATCCTTACATTCGTTGATTTTTGACATGGATTCATACTCAGTAGTAGTATAAAAATACATTAAATATAAAGTTCATAAATTTTTCATAATTGTCATGAAAAATATAAACATTTATTCCAATATATTCTATATAATAAAATGTAATAAGGCTTCTATGAATCTCATAGAATACCTTACCCCTAATAAAAAGGAAAAAAGAATCTATTTAGATTCTTTTTTCTTTTTCTATTACATTACATATTTATATAAAGCATGTGCGACACCGTGTTCTTCATTAGTCAATGTTTCGTATTGGCACATCGCTTTTATTTCTTCAACTGCATTTCCCATTGCAATTGATATATTTGCTTTTTCCATCATGGATACATCGTTCAGCCCATCACCTATCGCTACAGTATTTTCAACTGGAATATTCAGATGTTCTGCTAAAGTATATAGTCCATTTCCTTTTTGAGCGTCTCGATGATTAATCTCTAAATTATGCCAATATGAAGATGTAATTGCTAAATCAGTATTATGCAGAAATGTTTCTTTTAACTTTTTTAATTTTTCCATGTCATAAGAAAATGGTAAAAGCTTATGCACATGTATATCTGTTTCTATAATTGGTTTACAACTTTCTGCACTAAGAAATGCTGTATGTTCAAGGTATAATGCTGCAATCGTTTCCAACTCATTCAAGTCGATATTTTCATTTGAATTTTTCACATACTCAATTTCATTACGTACACTCTCTACCCCATATTCCGGTACGTACACACCTTTATTAGTATACAGCTGATAATATAAGCCATTTTCTTCAAGATAATTCACAATCTCAAGCGCCTGTATATTTTGAATTGGATATCTCTTCATCATTTTTTTATCATTATATATAAGCGCACCATTTTCGGCAATAATTGGACACTCTAAATTCACTTCTAACAACAATCGTTCAATATCGACGATAGAACGACCTGTACAAATTGCCACAACATGGCCAGCTTCCTGACATTTTCGAATTGCTTCTGCATTCTCTTTACTAATCATTTTGTTACCTGAAAGAAGAGTTCCATCTAAATCAATTGCGATTAATTTCATTATTTCTTCACCACTTTCTATATATACACGAGCTCATATTAAATGAAAGGTATCGTTTTCATACCGATCTCGTAAAGTACTCCTTATTTATAATTTATGAAAAGCGTTTCAGGTCAAGAAATAATTATAAATAAAATCCAAAGCAAGAGCTTTGGATTTTAAACTATGAATTATAATGAATATATTTTGTCTCACACGTGTATACATTCTTTTTTTTAGTTGGGACGTATACGTTAAACTTTTCTAAACGTTTTCCATAAACATGAATTGTTACAGATTTAATAAATGCTTGAAACGTTTTACTTCCATTACACGTTAACATAAGTATCCTCCTCTACTCTTTTTTGACACACTTCCATACTAAATAACCTGACAAAAATTTACAATTGAGAAATAAAAAACAAGGTACAGTAAATTTTCACCTTGCTAAACGGTTTATTGAGCCTTTAAGCGAATAGGTAAGAATTTTAAAGTTTGTTCATTTTCCAACATACATTGTTCTAAATTGAACGATGGAGATAATGCTATCTTTTCAAAAGCATTTATAAAGGTAGTTAATGCAATCTCAGCTTCTAAACGTGCAAGTGGTGCTCCTAAGCAAAAGTGAGGACCTTTTCCAAAGGTTAAATGCTTTTCATTTCCTGTTCGATGTACATTAAATTGAAAGGCTTGTGAAAATTTTTTCTCATCTAAATTCGCTGCACTAACCCACGCAACTACCATTTGATCCTTTTTCATTAAAGGGCCAAATATATTGGTGTCCTCTGTAATTCTCCTAGCTAATGTAACGGGAAAGCGATAGCGTAATACTTCCTCAATTGCTTTTGAAATTAAATTAGGTTCTTTTCTTAACTCTTCATAAATTCCAGGTGAATCTACTAAAAAACAATAAAAGCTATTAATAATTAAATTTGTAGTGGTTTCATTTCCAGCCGCTAGTAAACCTAATGAGAAGGTTACAATTTCTTCATCGGTTAATCTTTCGCCTTCATATTCAGCTCGAATTAAATCAGAAATGATATCATCGGTTAAATGATATCTCTTTTCCTGAACAATCGGTAGAAGATATACTTTAAATTCATTTAATGCTATCTCTTTCTCGGCATCCAGATCATTAAACTTTTCTTTACTATACGGCATAAATAAAATATCAGACCATTCTTTAATTTTTTTACGATCTGTTGTTGGGACTCCTAATAAATCAGAAATAACGGTAACGGGTAAAGGGGCTGCAAACTGTTCAACGATATTAACTTCATTACACTTTTCAATATCTTTTACAAGTTCATCTGCGATAGCCTGTATTCGAGGTTTCCATTGTTCTAAACTTCTTGGAGTAAATGCTTTAGAAACGATAGAACGTACATTACGATGTTCTGGTGGATCAGTAGAATTGATATTTATTCGAGTTTCTAAAGGAGGGATTGAGAATTGTCTTCGCTCCCTTCTACTTGAAAACAGGCGATAATCTGATAAAACACGATTTACATCCTCATACAAAAAGACATTCCAAACATCTTGCTCTTCATCATAATGTACTGGGTGATTATCCCTCATAAATTGATACCACTCATACGGATTCCACAATTCTTCTTTCGTTTTCAGCTTTGAAATTTCATGAACTAAAATCACATTTTCAGGCGAAGCCATAGTTCTTTCCTCCCTTTTCTTTTACAATAAAAGTGATAGGTCGGTAATTCAAAGTTGTATAATCTAACATATGTTATTTTAACATATACTAAAGGGGATTGTTCGTAAGAGAACTTGAGAAATAAATAAGGGGGATTTTTATGTATGTTGATATTTTATTACTGGCAGAATTGACGTCAGGACCAAAATATGGGTATGAAATAAAGAAAAATATCCAAAATCGGCTAGGAGAGAATTTTGAATTAAATCATAATATGCTTTATCCTTCTCTTCGACGTTTTGAGAACATGGGGGCTATAACGAAAAAAGTACATACACAAGTCGGTAAGCCAAACCGAAATATGTACGACATAACTGAAACAGGAGAAGAAATCTTTTCTGAAATGTTACGCGAGTTTCCCGAAAAACTCGCGACAAACAATGTAGAATTTCTTGTTCGTATCGCGCTATTTGAAAAACTGGATTATGAAGCTAGAAAAGAAATTTTAACAATACGCCAAGACATACTACATAAACAACTTACTGCTATTCAATCTCTAGATGCTAGCTCATCTTTTATTACAGAAGTCATTGAATTTAGTAAATCACGTATTGAACATGAATTGCTCTGGATTACATCACTTATGAAGAAAATATGAAAAAATAAAAAGAAAAGTTAAAAACAATGAATGAAAATGAGATTTATTATCAATAATATAATTAATAAAAGGGTAACCACGATTTGGCTACCCTTCAAAAATTTATATTTCCGGATCGAAAGTTTTGCAATCTGTTTCTTCTGTAGTCGATGCTTGTTTCCCTTTATGACTTACTACATAAATTGCGTCAGCGCTACATTTATTGCCGTTAGCCCAAAATTTACAATTGTTTACTTCACATAAAACGTCTTGTGCCATAGTATCACACCTCCTTGTTCTATTATCATTAACAAAATTCGGAGGTATGATACTCTTTGTCATGCATTTTTCATTCCCTTTTTAGTTTTCTTAATGGCTCTATATCCCCTGGTACAATAGCACCTATATTTTCAGTTATTCTTTCAATGTCAAAATGCCACCATTGAATTTGCAATAATTCTTCTATTATTTCATTTGAAAATCTCTCTTTTATTTTATTTGCAGGGTTTCCACCAACAATTGTATATGGTGCGACGTCTCTAGTCACAACAGATTTAGCTGCAATGATTGCACCATCCCCTATTTTTATTCCGGGCATAATTGTTGTATCCATACCAATCCAAACGTCATTTCCTATAACTGTATCACCTTTATAAGGTAAATCAGACAAACTAGGTGTATACTTCTCCCACCCATTTCCAAATATATTAAATGGATATGCTGAAAATCCATCCATTCGATGATTAGCTCCGTTCATAATAAAGTTAACTCCAGATGCAATACTGCAAAAATTCCCAATTGTAAGACAACCCCCCAGAAATTCATAATGATGTAATATTCGATCTTCAAATGTTTCTCCATCTTTTGCATCAAAATAAGAATAGTCACCAACAAGTATATTAGGTTTTGTTATTGTATTTTTTATAAATTGAACGTTTTGATTTCCTTCAATAGGGTATTTAACATTTGGATTAGGATTCATTTTGTACGGCACTTCCTTTACCACTTATTTCACTTTCTACCGCTATTACTGGCTTTAAATTGTATATAGGTAAAATAAACAATAATCCAATTATAAAAAGTAAAGCCGTCCCTTCATACATCATACTTAACGAAAACATCTCTTTTAATGAACCAGCTATACTCATCGTTACTACCATTGAACCGGTAAAAAGCGGACTTAAAATACCATTTACACGACCTATAAAATCAGTATCGCTATTTTGAATAATAAGTGTATTAATACCAATTTGGATACAAGGAAGAGCTAAACCACTAAAAAGCTGCGCTGTAAGTGTCACCCATAAATTTGTGGAATATCCTATAATGCCAATACCAATTGCTTGACCAAGCATACCGATAATTAACATCTTTTGCGGAGCAACGTTTTTCGCAAATACCATCGCTAATGCTCCGCCAACAATCATTCCTGCACCATTTACTGTTAATAGCCACTGTAAACTCTCTTTTGATAACCCTAACTGCTCAGTCACAATAAATATACCTAATGGCTGAATTAATCCTATACCTAGTCCTGCAGCCATAAAACAAAGCCCTAGCAAAGTTAATGCTTTTTTCTTTTTGACATACTTAATACCATCCTTCATCTCCTGTAACAGAGTGATATCTTTCTTTTCTACGTCGTTTTCAAGATCTTTCGGAAGAAATAACAATACAACTGCCGCAAGTAAAAACGAGATACCTGTTATGATGATTGAAATATAAATTCCAAAACTATGAAAGATAAATGTCCCTAGGATTGGTCCTAATACCATAAATATTGCAAATATCGTTTGATATATAGACATCGCTAATTGAATTTGTTCCGTTGATAAATGTTGTTTAAACAACTTCATTCCAGATGGTTGTGAAAACTGTGAAAGGATTGCAGAGATGAGTGTCACAAAAAACACAATTTTCCACGTTCCAAACATAAGCGTAATTAATACAGCGAATACTGAAATGGAACTTAACGTTTCACACCATATCATTGTCTTCTTTGGCTTCCACCTATCAGCAAAAGTACCGCCAATAAATGAAAAAATAAAAATTGGAGCGAATTCAGCAACTGAAATCATTGAAATAGCAAAAGCATCACCTTTTGTCATTTCCATTACATATAGTAATACCGCAAAGTTTCGAACCCATATTCCTATTTGTAAAAATAATGCTGATGCTAAAATCCCTTGAACAAACCGATTTTTTAATACTTGTGATACCCCATTGTTTTGTTTCGTTACTACATTTGTCGACATAAAAAAGCCTCCTATTTCATGTTCTGAACAGGAGGCAGCACAAATCATATAAAAAGACTATATATTCGCAGAGCGAACTACATCCCTTTTCTATAAATGTACAGACTAACCCTATTCAGAAGAATATTTCGTTTTTTAACGAAGATCTCTTACAAATAGAATTAGTTGATCATTGGGATGTCTTCACCCTTCCGTTTCGAATTTAAATAACACATACATACTCTATGTAAATCATTTTCGATGTATGCATGTCTCCTTTTAACTATTCTAGAAAGTTAAAGGCAATTCCTCTAAAGAACGCATTAAATAATTACCTTGCCATTTAATTTCTTCACGATTCCCTTTTATTTTTAGTTCAGGCATTCGATTAAACAAAGTAGTAATAGCAATCTTTGCTTCTAACCTCGCAAGTGGAGCTCCTAAGCAGAAATGACTACCATGACCAAAGGCAATGTGACGGTTGTTCTCCCGTGTAATATCAAATTTTTCTGGATTTTCAAATACTGTTTCATCACGGTTCGCTGAAGCCAATGCGATAATAACCATATCTCCTTTTTGTATTGTTTGATGGTGAATTTGAAAAGGTTCTGCTGCCCATCTTGCAGTTGTAACCTCAACTGGAGAATAATAACGCAATCCTTCCTCAATAGCCGAATCAATTAGTTTTGGATTATCTTTTAATAACTGTAATTGATTTGGATTTTCAAGAAGTGCTAATACCGTATTTGTAATTAAATTCACTGTCGTCTCATGTCCTGCGACAATTAATAGCATTATCATTGAATATAGTTCCCGAGCGCTAAGTTTATGCCCTTCACTCTCTGCAAGTATTAAAGCACTCACCAAGTCTTCTTTTGGCTCTTTTCTTTTAATATCAACTAAATATTGAAGATATGTAATAAATTCAGATAGTTGTTTTTCGGTCTCTTTTATTTCTTCAGGTATTTCTGGTGATGCAATAACAGCATGAGACCAAATTCTAAATTTCGCTTGATCTTCTTTTGGAATACCGAGCATCTCGCTTATTACAATAATTGGTAATGGAAATGAATAATCATCCACAAGATTTAATGTACCTTTTCGCTCTATATCACTTATCAAATCATCTGCTATTCTCTGAATTCTTCCGTCTAATTGTGCAATCATCTTCGGTGTAAAAGCTTTTTGAACTAAAGATCGTAAACGACTGTGGTTAGGTGGATCTGAATTTAGCATATGTGTTGTTAAGTGGTCACTATTATCAACGGAAAGATACATGTTCTTTATATCTTGAGAAAACACATTTGTCCAATCTTTTTTTAAACGATTATCTTTTAAAAGTGGCAGAGCATCTTCATATCTAGTAATGAGCCATTCTTTACCGATTTCAACTTGGTTTACAAATAATATAGGTTGTTTTTTTCGCGATTCTTTATAAATTTCATACGCATCTTCTTTAAACTGAGCTGAAGCTAAATTAATGCCATCCTCTATGCTTAACCCAACTTTGTTTTTCATTGACATTGTATTCCCTCACTCTCATTTGTTTTTGAAAACCAACCAACATATGCATTATACTCTAATAAAAACGTGAAAATTGTAAATTTTTAATCAAAATCTTACTTCGTATATTGAAAAATAAAAAAGTGAGAGAGTAAAATCGTTTTACTCTCCCACTTCTCTTTATGCGAAGCACATAAAATTACTAATTTGTTGATAGCGATAACTTACTTTACGACGACGACCACCTTGCCAAGTGTAACCTGATACTCCGTTTCTTCTCACTTCAGTCGGAAAGAACCATAAATCTCTTCCAAAAGGCCCAGGACGATGTAAACGTAAATAGCCCCATTTTCCTAGACAGTTGCACATCCAGGATTTCATATTGCCTGCTTGTGCTGGAGACGCAAATGTAGATGGTAACGATGGCGCTTGGGACGGTGGTGGTGACGTTGGAGCATCTTCCGCATCATCTGGTCTATAATCTTCTTGTTCCACATCTCTCACTTCATTTGTAGATTCATACCCGTAGTTTTGTGGATTATAATACATCCCTTGATCATATGGATAATTTTGTTGGTTATACATATTAACAAACCACCTTCTTTTCATTCATTACCTTTAACATTCATATGTGATATGCCCTCTATAGGAAGCTTATGTATAGCCTAAATTCAATAAAAAATAAAGCTCGTATTTTAAAAATACGAGCTTTTTCATAAAAAGAATAGATATATTATTTTCTCAACTTCACACTATAAAAACGCATTTCATTTAACGAACCTACAAATTCAAATACTTCTTGTTTAATTAATTCCTTTAAGCGATATTCTAAAAACGTATCGCCAACTAACTGCTCTACAAGACCAAGTGCTTCACCAATTACTCTAGGGGCTTTTAAGAATTCTCGATCAGCACCTATACTTTTCGCGCATTCAATGATAAATTGATCAAAATAATCTTCTTGTACAGAATGCACATCATTTTCTTTCCAAACTCTTAAAAGTTCCCTTTGATCAGATAAATGGTTCCACCCATTTTCAAGAGTTACTCTGCTTTCTGTAGTTAAATATGGTAAATCTACAAAGTTTCTGTGTAAAGCAGCTAAACTTTCAGGTGATAATTCTCCCGTCCCACGAATAGCATACGTTTTATTTAATATTTCTGTGCTCGCTTCAGATGTATTCATGATTCGAATATTTTTCTTATCTTTTAATTGTGTAATTGCGAAACAAAGTCCTACATGTTCATGTGCGTTATCTGCCTTCCAAATAGTAATCGGTGTTTCATTGGGAATTGAATGTAGATCTTCTAAAGTTTCCTTAAATCTTGGTAAATACTCTTCTTCAAAATAACAATCATAAGAAGTTAAGTTATTTAATAACCACTCTTTTCTTGCTAATTGGCCTTTATTCATATGTAATTGATATATGGGACCAATTGAAAAGAATTCAGAAAATGAAACCACACTCTCCTCGAGTAACCCTTCCTGTTTCAACATATATTTTAAACAACCAGCTGTTGAATCATCAAAAGCGATATGAATGTGTGTACTTTCTTCTAAATTCTTTTCCAGAGTTGTATGATTCGTCAATTGCTTAGGGATACTCGTTAAATTTTTTATCATATCTTCGTTATAATTCCCGTCTAATACATCTAGCTGTATTAGAATACTTTGAAGTAAATGTTTTGCTTCATCTTCGTACATATCTTCTACAACATTTTTGATTTTATCTATCATATATATCCCTCAATTCATTTCAAACATAACGTAGATTATAGTGTATCATTTTAGTATTGTACTTTAAAAGTTTTTTTAAAGTACAAGCATTTATTATTCAGATTACTACAGCTATCTACTTTTTCGATAAAATCTCTCCCTACAATTCTTAATTACTAAATATCCTTTTGTAAATCCTTTTATTTAAATGTATAATTATATAGAAAATAAAAAATATAGGAGCTATATGTATGGAGAAAGTATTTACTACTTATAAACATTATTTAAAAAATTGGAGATTTATATTAATTTGTATATTACCTACTATCGCCTTTTTATATGCTTTCGATGTCATCCTTGAATTACTATTTCATCAAGATTTCTATTTATCTAACTTAATTTTTGCTATTATATTATTTTTAATATTTATTAACGTTAAAGATACGTTTAAAATTAAAAGTTAAAGAGCAGGATAAAAAAGAGCACCCTGCAATTAGATGCTCTCATGTGATAGAGGGTTTTTCTGAGTATTAAGTAGGACTCGAATCGAAGGTCTTGTCCCACTATATAATATATGCTTGTACTTATTTTATTGTGCATCTATTACACATCAAATGTATACGTATTGATAAAAATTCTGCTTATATATTCATTGTACAAATTATCATATTTATAAATAAAAAACATCCCTGTGGATGTTTTTTATTTACCAATTTTTAAGCTTCCATAAACTTAGCCGGTACACCAATTTTTTCAACTACAGAAGATATATTAGTAGGATTAATCATTACATTTTCAATACTAACTAATTTATTTTCTAATAGCCCATTCTCTGTAGTAATAAGTTCTTCAAACCGATCTAGAGTCATCGAGAATTTGTGTTCACTTCCGCCATTCATACATACTTTTACATACTTCATAGTGTCACCGCCTTTCATAATAATCTATATTTCGATAAGAAGACGCTTACATCCTTTTTATTTACCCCTAGATTTTTCACTTTTACATTTGCCAATTCACGTTTATTTTATTTTGAAGAAAACAGCCAATATTTTATATTCACGTTATAATTGCTAGTAAGAATGATAAAGATAAAAATGCACAAAGTGGTATATATAAAGCAGTATCCATTCTAGCAAATTGGGTATCTTTTTTTCGCTTTAAAATACCAAAATAATGAAACTCACCAATTACTCTTATGAAAAATACAATCATACATACCCAGGATCCCACTTGAACAATAATATTAGGAAATGCAAAATGAACAACATTTGTTTGTTGTAATAAAATCATTGCTGCCATACTTAATAATAACGCAATGAGCAATGTCATTCCTGCACCTGGTATAAACGCCTTTTCTCCAGATTTGGTTGGAATGACACTATTTGTCGCCCACTTACCTCCGAAAGCCCAGTAAACATGTAAAAAGCTAACTAAAAATAATATACAGACAGAAATATATGTAATAATAAGCATTTTGTCCTCCCATTATTTTATTTAAGCCCTCAACTATAGAGTATGCTACTATTTCCACATTAGCAATCTATATTTAATTACATAAAAAACCCTTTAATGATAAATCATTAAAGGGTTTACTAAAATTTCTTATGCATTATACCTATTTTTACGACGCTCCATCCTCGTTTGTCCTTGAGCAGTACCTTCTTTATATTGATGTATTTGGCCTGTCACTTCATATGTTGCAGCTGAAGCTGGTTCTTCGTAATTATGCTCACGTATTTTTTCTGGCGTTTTTTGTTTTGATGCTTTTCCACCAAACTTAATTAATTTCATCTTAATTTTCGGTAATCTTGGAAGTGGAATCTTAAATGATAATTTTTTTCTTTTCTTTTTTTGTTTAAATAGATTTATATTTTCTTTATTACCATTTTTCTCTCTGCGGTGAATTAACATCGCAAGTAATCCACCTAATATAAGTCCTCCAACTAACAGTAGAAGATATAAGTAATGACTTGTCATTAAACTCGACATACGTTCAAGTATAACTAACGACTGTACTTCTTTAATATCCCATAGTAAAGCGGCCCATAATGCGAATAAACCGAAAGTAAGTCCATATGTACGAAAACGGAATAAACATGGGATTAAAGCGATACAAGCGGCAATTTTCGCATTCGCTATTATTGAACTAGTTGAAATATCTTGATGCCAAATGACTAACAATAGTGTAATAAATGACGCATACGCTATCCAGCTACATATACGTGAATATATTTTTTTCGCAAAATAACTACCGAAACTAGTAAAAAATAATAGGCCTCCAATATATAAAGATTGTTCTAGTGGGATTTGCTTTAAAATTCCTGCAACTGGAAAGAGGCCGCTTAATAGCATTAATAGCACATCTAATTTTTTCACAATTCCTCATTCCTTTCAAATTTCTTTTGAATCAATTCATATTGCTTTTCCATATGATGTAGATTTTGTATTTCTAAAAAACATCTTAATCCTGTATGTAAATAAAGTAAATACATAAAAGAAAAGATACATGACAAAGGATATCCTTATTTACATGAAAAAATGACAAATCCTGACCGATATAATGAGCAGGATTTGTCTATTATTTTTTAAAGTAGAATTATTGAATCTTTCTTTTCTCTTTTTATAACATCTACATCCAATTCATCATCAAACTCTTTAAACTCTCTTGCATCTATATCCGTCATATCACGAATGATTTTATGAGCATTTCGCATAAGTATGATTTAACTGATTAAAGCTGTTTTCAAAGACGACATATCAGCGATAATTTATGTCTATTCTGTATAGGTGTTAGCAAGTTCGTTTGCAAACTTGTTAGCACTTTTTTATTTTTCTTCTATTACATAAACCATCACAAAACTTCATATTTAACTACTAACTTTTCTAATCTCCCTCTGTATTCAGTAACTGTTTATAAATTAGCATAAACTGTTCATGGTTTTTAAAATTTCACTTTCTATGAGCAGTCCAACTCCAAGGTATTAAACATGTCCTAAAAATGGTATAAAAAAAATAACAGTAAATACTTATTCCTGTGAAGTATTCAGCAATTAATTTAACTTATGGAGGTAGTATAATGGATGAAAAACCTAATGTTTCCCAACTCGAAATGGATGAAAGGGTTGCTAGAGACTTAAAACAACTCTTAAATGGTACGTTAAAACCTGAAGAAATTGATCGTATGATTACCCAGGCCAAAACTAATACAAAGTATCATGCTGAGTTTCGAGCACTAGGTGCTATATTTTATACACATTATTGGGTATGGACACCGGATGCAGACTCCCCCTATGCGAAATTTAATGGTGATGCTGGTGGAATAAATGGAATTGGACAAGCAGGTGAAGGTGACATTTACACCAATGATAGAGAAGCTTTAATCAATAATACAACCAGTTTTGCTTATTTAGGTGTTGCTGGAGTATACTTTTCTATATACTTTTATGATAAACATTCTAATTTACTCGGTCATTTTCAAGCTGGTGGTATCGGTACTGCTGGAGCAGGTGGTGGTACTGGTAAATGGACTCGAACTCCACCAGAGCTAAAGGATTAAGTTAAAGAAGGTTAATTATATTATTCTCTGAAGAAGGAGGCTTTCCACTAAGAAATAGCCTCCTTATTATTTAGTAACTACATAACCTGTACTTGTTGTAATATAAAATGTTTCATCTTTGCTGTTATGTACCTTGTATTGTGACGATCCATTGACAGTTACCTTTGCATCAATCGTAAATCCTAATCCTGCATCTACAGAACCTGTCACGTCTTTATCTTGCCAAGATGGGGCATCATAGAAATACAGATTTTTAAATTTAGATATTAAGAATGATTTTATGTGCATTTCCTATAAGTATGATTTAACTGATTAAAGCTATTTTCAAAGACGACATATCGGCGATAATTTATGTCTATTTCGTATAAGTGTTAGCACTTTTTATATTACTTCTTTTACACATCACTCGCACTGTCATTATGGCGAAAACCATCAATTAAAGAAACAAATTATAATAGGCGCTTCCTTAACGTACAGAATTTTTTTCTTTCTCAAATTTTTCTTAGGCTGTAAAAATTCGTGTTTTGTTGGTACTACCCCATCGCTATCAAGCTAAGCTCATACAACGTCAATTAAAGTAGAGGTTGTTTCTTTTTTATAAAATTTATGTGTAGGGAACCTAAAGATTTGCACACGAAATAAACCCTAACGGGTTTCATTTTTTTTGAATTAAGCCGCTTGATTATCAGACATGGTACAATTGTAAACGACACCTAATATATCAAAGACTGTTTTCTTCTCATATCGATGAGATTTTCTCCCGTTTTGCTGTAGGAGGTTGAACAGGCGAATTAGAATCTTTGATAGCTCTTGGGTGTCTTTCTGTATTGCTTGGAAAAGAAGAAGAAAGTAATCTTTAATCATATATATGGCCTTATATTCACTCAGTTCTCGTTTCTTTTTCATAAGAAGCAATTGCCGCATTTGAAACATGGTAGAAGAACAAAGTAAAATGGCAATCAGTTGCCCATACAAATGGCATTCCAATCGTTCTTGTTTTATCTTTTTACAATGATGAATATGAAAGAATGATTTCCACGTTTTAAATAAAATCTCGATTTGCCAACGTAAAGAATACCAATCATGTACTTGTCCCATTGGGACAATATCTATAGGAGTATTTGTCATATATACATTGATACCACTTAGCCGTTTACTACGAGCAGAATATTTCATTCCTTTCTTTTTTTCTCTTACCGTTTGATCGTGTAATCGTTTTTGTTGTTGTTCTTTTGTTAGTCGATGAACAATCACACGAGTTGGTACTTTATCAGTCATTCCTACATAAGCGTCGGATATTTCATACGTTTGTCCTGGCTGAAGAGAGTTCATTAAAACCTCCATATCTATTTGGATATACTCTGTACCCTTCTTAATTCTGCCATCTTGAAAATAATCAGGGTTTGGATTTTTTTGATAAATACGTGTATTCGATTTGATACGTGAGATATAATAAGCCTTTTGATCTTGTATATGTTGAAGATCTTTCAAATGAAAATAACCTAAATCTCGGATACATAAATCATTCGCTTTTACAGTTGGGGCACACAGGGAACCGTAGGTTCGATCATGTTGTTTACCTGGACCTGTATGAATATGAAGGAATTGTCCACTTAATAAATCATATTCAAGCTGTATCTTTA
>NZ_NWUW01000009.1 GCF_002746455.1 Bacillus fungorum
GACCAAACTTCTCTCGCTAAAGAAAGTTGGCCTATATTTAACTTACCAAATTACAGATGAAATAGAAAGTGAAAATGTCACCTTTTAGGTGACATTTTCATTGACAAAATCTTTTTTCAACAACGTGTAAAAAAATCGAGCTACTTAGCTCGATTTTTTTATTTGCCATTAAAACTCAACATGCTCCAAATACAACCCACTCGCATCAGCAAGGCAGTTAATTTGATTGCGTTGTTTCGCCTCTAAAATGTGTGGAATTGCTTCTGCATCTAATTGTCCTAATCCAACTTCAATTAATGCTCCAACAATTTTTCGTACCATGTTATGGAGGAATCCGTTACCACTTACTCTAATTTGTACAAATCCAGCCTCTTCCATCACTTCAAGTGAATATATTTCTCGAACCATAGACTTTTTCTTTGATTTCGCATTTGAGAAAGCAGTAAAGTCATGTGAACCAACTAAATGTTTCGCAGCTTCTTTCATGTTTTTCACATTTAATTTTTTACTCACATGCATGCTGTATTTACGCATAAATGGATTCGTATGCTCTTCATTCCAAATCTTATAAAGATATGTTTTTGCTTTAGAATTATAACGAGCATGGAAGCGATCATGTACTTCTTCTACATTCGTAATGCTAATATCATTAGGTAAATATTGATTTAAATATTTTTTCACTTTATGTTCCACTAACTTCTCATCACTTTGAAAGTTAGCAATCTGATTCAAAGCATGTACACCAGCGTCTGTTCTACTACAACCGATAATTTCAATTTCTTTTCCGACCATTTCAGATATGACACTTTCGATTTTTCCTTGAATCGTATTATCGTTATTACCGAGACGTTGCCATCCTTTAAAACGTGCACCGTCGTACTGAATTGTTAATTTATAATTATGCATAATATTCTCCTTCATAGAAAATATTCCCCCATAACATGAGGGAATATGAATACACTTTACTTTCTAACAAGCTTCACTACATTTTCTACATGAGCTGTGTGCGGGAACATATCAACTGGTTGTACATATTCCACTTCATAGCTCTTCATTAATGCTTGTACATCACGTGCTAATGAAGAAGGATTACACGATACGTAAACAACTTGTTTCGGCTTCACTTTTAAAATTGTTTCCAATAATTTATCATCGCAACCTGTACGTGGTGGATCGACAACAATTACATCTGGACGCCATCCTTCTTTTACCCATTTTGGTAACCATTGTTCAGCTTTACCTGCTTCATATTTCGTATTTGTAAATCCGTGACGCTTCGCATTTTTTCTTGCATCTGCAATTGCTTCTGGAATTACATCCATACCACGTACTTCCGCTGCATCATTTGCAAGCCAAAGACCGATTGTACCGACGCCACAATACGCATCTACAATTTTCTCATTGCCTGTTAAAGCAGCGGCTTTTTTCGCTTCATTATATAGTACAACTGTTTGTTCTGGATTCAACTGGAAGAATGCACGTGCTGATAATTCAAATGATAAATCACCAAGTGTTTCTTGAATTACTTCTTTTCCAGCTAATTTAAATGTTTTATCACCGAAAATAACAGATGTTTTACGCCAGTTTACATTTTGCATAATTGATTTAACAGCTGGCATCTGTTTTTGTACTTCTGCAATAAATTGTTCTTTGTTTGGCAACTCTTCTTTTGTTGTAATAAGTGTAACTTGTACTTCCCCTGTTTGAACTGCAGTACGTGTCACAATTGTACGTACTAAACCTTTTTGTTTTTTCTCATTGTAAATAGAAACATTTAATTTTTCTAAAATACGTCTTACAACTTTTGTCGCTTCATTCGTTGCTTTATGTTGAATCATACAATGAGCAATATCAATTAACTGATGTGAGTTTTGTTTATATAGCCCTGTAATAACTTTTTCATCTTTACGCCCCACTTGTAATTGACTCTTATTGCGATAATGCCATGGATTTTCCATGCCAAGTGTTGGACGAATTTTCTCTTCCATACTGTTTTTCATGTACTTCTCAAATGCTTGTACAACGATATCACGCTTTTGATTCAATTGTTCTTTATAATCTAAATGTTGCAATTGGCAACCGCCACACTCCTCATATACTGGACACGGTGCTTTCACACGATGTGGTGAAGCTTTACGAACTTTTTTCACTTTCGCTTCAGCGAAGCCACGCTGAATTTTCGTCGTTTCTGCAACAACTTCTTCTCCTGGTAATGCCCCTGGAATGAAAACAACTTGTCTCTTAAAATAACCAACGCCTTCTCCGTTAATCCCAAGACGTTTAATTGTCACAGGAAACGTTTGACCAACTTCCAACTTACTCTCATGTTGCTTTTGTATCATTATTACACCTCTACTCTATACTTTTCCATAAATATAACGCTGCATAACTGCAGTATGGTTCACACTCTTGTTTCACTTTTTCTAAAAATGCATCATCAGGTTTATCCTCTAATCGAAATATCCCTTGTACTGCACGCTGAATCCCAATGTCCGCTTTCGGAAACATATTTTTCCGTCCAAGCCCAAACATTAAAAAATTTTGCACTGTCCATGTACCAATCCCTCTAATTGGTAACAATTGTGCTGAAACCTCTTCTTCCGCCCTGGTTTCTATACTCGCTAAGTCTAATGTACCGCTGACAATACTTCGACCTAATCCTACTATATATTCAGCCTTTCGTTGACTAAACTTCTGCTCTCTCAATTCTTCTATTGAAATATTTGCTACTATTTCCGGAGTGGGGAAAAAGAATACACCGTTCTTCTCTGTTCCATATCGTTTCACAAACTGTTCTGTTAATACAGTAGCAAATTTCAAATTTATCTGTTGATGAATGATACAGCGAAGAAGACAAGCAAAATAATCAAATTCTAAAATAATTGGAGTATAAGCATATGTTTCAAATAGTGGACGTAATGATGTGTTTAAAAAATGATTTTGTATATCTTGAAACGGTTCATTCCAATGAAAAATGGCCCTCATTCGTTTCATGACTTTCTCTGGATCTCCTGTCTGACTAGAAATCCAAAACTGTGGATTTTGAACAGTACCAATCCCTTGCAGGCGAACAACAATCTGTTCCTCGTCTATACAAAGCGGGACATAAATAACTTTCTCATCTAATTGAATGACGTTAAGAGGATCAAAAGATAAACGTTTTAATACTTCTTCAAAATGATACGGATACTCTAACGTAACATGTTCGCTCCACATACGTTTCCCCATCCTTTTTACACATCATTATAGCATGAGAAAACCGCAAGCATACATGCTTACGGTTGATTGCTTTTTACTAAGTCATCTAGACTTTTAAAATGATACCCTTTCTCGCGCAAATCATCAATGATTTTCGCAAGTGCTTCTGCATTATCTTTTGATATCGCATGAAGTAATAAAATAGATCCCGGATGAATCATCGTCATGACATTATTATGTGCATATTGCCATCCTCTTTGCTCGTCCACTTTCCAATCCAAAAATGCAAGTGACCAAAATACATTATAATAGCCCATTTCTTTCGTAAGAGCTAACGTTCTTTCACTGAACACGCCTCGCGGAGGGCGTACATATTTCACTTCTTTTTGCCCCGTTACTTTTTTAATTTCCTCTGTTACACTCGTTAATTCTTCACGAAGTTTCGCATCATTTACCGTTGTAAAATCAGGATGACTCCATGAGTGGTTTCCAATGATATGCCCTTCATCCTTCATTCTTAACAATAAATCTTTTTGTGTTTTAATATAATGCCCCGTTACAAAGAAAGTTGCTGGTACTTTTTTCTCTTTTAGTACATCTAAGATTTTCCCTGTGTATCCATTCTCATATCCATTATCAAATGTTAAATAAATATCTTTTTTCTTCGTATCTCCTAAATAAAACCCGCCATTTTTTTGTAGTAAATCTGTATATAACTTTCCTGCATCTGGTACTGTTTCATTTTTAGGACGCGGGATTCCCCAGTTATGTGGAGTATTTGTATAAGCTAATGCTGAAACTGGAACAAGTGCCATCATAATTGAAAAAATGAGACCGACATATAACCATTTATATTTCATAAATAGTCTCCTTTCCATATATAATCGTACTTGTAGTTTCTGTCGCTATGTATTCTTTCATGCTGAGCATGTTTTTCTATATATACCAAAAAAATGCATCTCGAATGATTCGAGATGCATTTTTGTTTACTTAAATACTGGCTCTTTAAAGCTCGCTAATTTTTCAAGTGATGTTTTATCAACATCTGCATGTAAGCTATTACCATGAGAATCCATCGTTACAACTGCTTTAAATCCATCGATACGTAAATGCCACATTGCCTCTGGAATACCAAATTGTAAGAAATCAACAGCTTTCACTTCTTTAATACATTCAGCATAATATTGCGCTGCACCACCGATTGCGTTTAAATATACACCGCCGTGTTCTTCTAAAGCCGCTAATGTTTTCGCACCCATACCGCCTTTACCAATGACAGCGCGAATACCGAATTTCTTCATAATATCGCCTTGGTACGGTTCTTCACGAATACTTGTCGTTGGACCTGCCGCTTTAATTTGCCAATTGTCATTTTCATCTTTCACAACAACTGGACCACAGTGGTAAATAATTTGTCCATTTAAATCTACTGGACAATCGTTATCCATTAAATGCTTATGGATTGCGTCACGACCTGTATACATCATGCCATTAATTGTTACAACATCACCAACGCGGAGTTCACGAATTTGCTCTTCTGTAATTGGTGCTTGTAATACAATCTCACGTTGCTCTGTTTTTTCTTGTACTTCATGCTGAAGTGTATCTTCACCTTCTTGATATAGCCAATCCATAATATCTCCTGTTTCAGGATGGATTGTTACGCCAAGGCGGCGATATGCCCAGCAATTATACGCCACAGATACGTAGAAGCTAGCTGGCAGACGGTTATACACACCAATTTTACAGCCAAGTAAAGTTGTTTCTCCGCCAAATCCCATCGTACCAATGCCAAGCTTATTCGCATTTTCTAATACGTACTCTTCAAGTTGTTGTAACTCTGGGATTGGATTGATATCATCTAATGTACGGAATAATTGATTTTTTGCTAATTCGTAACCTGATGTGCGGTCTCCCCCGATACCAACACCAATTACACCTGCACTACACCCTTGACCTTGTGCTTGATATACTGCATGAAGAAGGCATTTACGAATCCCTTCTAAATCACGGCCTGCGCGTCCAAGTCCTTCTAATTCACACGGTAAGCTATACTGAATATTTTTATTCTCACAGCCACCACCCTTTAGAATTAAACGTGCATCAATATAATCTTTTTCCCATTGTTCAAACTTAATAACCGGTGTACCTGGCCCTAAATTATTTCCACTATTGTCTCCAAAAAGAGAATCAACAGAATTGGGACGAAGTTTACCATCTTTTGTCGCCCGCTCAAGCGCATTATAGATAGCCTCCTTCAACTTTAATTGATTCACACCAACTGGTGTATAAATTTTAAACGTTGGCATCCCTGTATCTTGGCAAATTGGTGAGATGTTATCATCAGCCATTTTAATATTATTCGTAATGGTGCCAAGTGCCATCGCAGAACGAGTCCCTGCATTTTCTCGCTCTTTCGCTTGTTGTATCGCACGACGAACATCTTTCGGTAAGTTCGTTGACGTTTCAACAATTAGTTGATACATGCTTTCTTGAAGCTTTTCCATTGTTACTTCCCCCTCAATTGTGAACGCTACCAAAACGTTATGAGATGAAATCCCATTGTTATGCTCTTCAGCTTTTTATTTGTTTCACGCTATTAAAGCATAGATGAAATTTTTCACAACTTGATTATACCTTTTTTTCTATCGTCCTTCTATTATCCTTACAGAAAAAGGCTGCCAATTTTGTATTGGCAGCCTTTTTAATATATTATTCGTCTTTTTTAAATTGCTCACATTTTAATTCTAATTCATCTAACATCGCAAGAAGACGATCTACATCTTCTAACTCTACTTCTTCAGGTTCAATTGTATCAATTACTTCAATGAACATATTTAAACGTTCCTTTAAATATACTAATTGTGTATCTTTATCTTGAATTGCTTTTCCCATGAAGGCACTCTCCTTTTAATTCGAGTTGCTTTTATTATACCGCAAAAATGATTGCTATGGGCATGAAATTTCATCAATTTTGTCACGGTTATTCGCTATAATGTAAGCCCTCTCTCTTTTTCCGCTAAAAAGTTTCGCTTTATAAAAAGCACATATTCTTCTATTATAGAGAATGGACAAATTGTTATTTCAATAGTCAAAGGAGTATTTCATATGACGATATCACAAAAAATGAAGCCGATTACTCCTTCTTACGATCCATGGGAAGCGTATATGGACCTTGAAGAGTACGGCAAACTACTATTAACAAATGTTGAATTTACAACGACGACGTTATGCAATATGCGCTGTGAGCATTGCGCTGTTGGTTACACGTTACAGCCGAAAGACCCGAATCCGCTTCCGATGGATCTTTTATTAAAACGATTAGATGAGATTCCTCATTTACGTTCTTTAAGCATTACTGGCGGAGAACCTATGCTTTCAAAAAAATCCGTCGACAACTATGTAACACCACTCTTAAAATATGCCCATGAACGAGGCGTTCGCACTCAAATCAACTCAAACTTAACTATAGATTTAGCACGTTACGAACAAATTATTCCTTACTTAGACGTATTGCATATATCTCATAACTGGGGAACAATTGACGACTTCGTTGAAGGTGGATTTGCAATGATGGAGCGTAAACCTACGTATGAACAACGTGCTAAATTATTTGAACGCATGATTACAAATAGTAAGGCTCTATCAGATGCAGGTGTACTTGTATCAGCCGAAACGATGCTGAATAAACGAACTCTGCCACACATTGAACATATTCATCGTCAAATCGTTGACGAAATGGGATGTAAACGTCATGAGGTTCACCCAATGTATCCAAGTGACTTCGCGAGTAATCTAGAGATTTTAACAAAAGCTGAAATTCGGGATGCAATTGAGCATTTACTAGAAATTCGCGATGAAAATGTATGGATGTTATTTGGAACTTTACCTTTCTATGCTTGTAGCGATGACGAACGAGATATTGCCACATTTAAAAAATTACAAGAGAGCAAAAATGTCACAGTTCGTAATGATCCAGATGGCCGTTCTCGTTTAAATGTAAATATTTTCGATGGAAATATTATTGTAACGGACTTTGGTGATGTTCCACTTCTAGGAAACATACAAACAAACACGTTACAAGAAGCGTATGAAAAATGGAGCGCTTCAAAAACAGCAAAATCATTAAGCTGTCACTGTCCTGCAGTAAAATGTCTTGGACCGAATGTTCTTGTAAAAAACAGCTACTATCCGACAGAAGATTTCTTATCAAAAACAGCAAATATTACATTATAAAAAAACGTCAGCTTATAAGCTGACGTCTTTTTATGTTATTGCGAGTGAGAAGAAGAAATGAATTTAAAATACAAATGATCATGAATTGGAATAGCAGCTCCAATTCCTTGAGAAGTAATATTTTTTACAACAAGCCTTTTTTGATTTCCCTTTAACACAAGATACACTTCTCCAAATGTTACTTTGCCTTTTTCATTTACGGCTGGTGTATAAGCATACAAATATCCAAGTTGACTCGGACTAATATTATACACGCGATCATGTCCAGTACCATAACCAATGGTCGTTTTAAATGAAAGGGGCAATTGTACTTTTTCAAGAGCTTTGAGAAGCATCATTTTTTTCACATCTACCGCATCTTTCATATCTGCTGTTAAATCACCCTCAACCGTCTTTTGCGTTTCTTGCTTATAGCGAAGTGGATATAAACGGTCTCCTCCGCGATTATCGTACACATTTCGATTTACTTGTTTATATTCCCAATTAATCGATGTATCAACCGATTCATAATGTAAAGCCCATTGCCCTAAATAAATTTTCGCTCGGTACCCTACCGCAAGCGGCGCATTCGAAATTGTCGTTTCGTTAAACATTCGAATTAAGTCCGGATTTTCAATTTTAATATTTGCTGTTTTCAATAATTCTTGAGCAAACTTACTCGGCTGTAAACGCGGTAAATCTTGCGCATCATTTGGAAATGTATTGTCTTTAGAAATATTTAAAACAGATGAAGGCATTTTTGTTTTTACCGTTGTCTTTGCAAAACTCATGTTAGGAAATAATAGAATAAACGAGACCATAGTTGAAAGACATATGCTGTATACTCGTTTCACCTGTGTGGCTCCTTCCTACGTAAAGGTATATACTACTTTGTTTATTGTTTTCTCTGGGCACAATTGTTATGCCTATTTTTCATAATAAATAAAAACCAATTCCCATAATGACATACGCCGCTAATAAAGTACCGCCTTCAAACCAGTTTGTATCTCCATCATTTGAAATCGCAATCGTTAAGAAAACAGCTGTAATCATAGAAACAAGTTCTGGTATTGTAAATACTAAAGGCATCCTTTGCGTGAAGAACATAGAAAGTAGTACTAATACAGGAGCAACAAACATAGCAATTTGTAACGTAGAACCTATTGCAATTTCCACTGCAATATTTACTTTATTTTTATAGGCCATAATAATTGCAGATGCATGTTCCGCTGCATTCCCAACAATTGCAACGATAATAACCCCTATAAATAATTCTGACCAACCAAATGATTTTGCAACTGTCTCAAATGTATGCACGAGCGCCTCTGATACATAAGCTACCGCAATTGTCGCTATTGCTAAAATGAGTAGTGCTTTACCTTTTGACCACTCTGGTTCTTCCTCATGAGCGACTTCATCACTTTTATGTTGATATACACCGCGGTGCGTAACTAACTTAAATAGCAATGCAGCAAGGTACATAATAATCATAATAATAGAAACACCAATACTTAATTGGTACGTCTTTCCAGCATCCATCTTCATTGAAAAAATCTCTGGAATAACAAAAGCTACTACTACAGCAAAGATTAATAAAGCTGAATTATGCCTTGCATCATACACATTAAAACTTTGTCTTTTGTATTTGAGCCCTCCTACAAAGAAGGATAGCCCTCCTACTAATAATAAATTTCCAAGTACAGAACCCGTTAAAGAGGCTAACACCACCTCAATTAATCCTGCTTGAAGTGCAAAAATTGAAATGATTAGTTCAACAGCATTACCGAAAGTAGCATTTAATAATCCACCTATTCTAGGACCAGATACAATTGCCAAACTTTCTGTCGCTCTCCCCATAAAACCCGCTAATGCGATAATCGTAATGCAATACACAGCGAACATAATTGTTTGAGGCCAATGAAGCGTTTTTCCAAGTACAGAAAGTGGTACCCCAATCAGCGCTACTATAAGAAATATTTTATTAAACATGCTTTCCATCCTTCCATCGTATGTATTTCTCCTCGATATTATTATTATTCTTCTCCTAACTTGTCCCATTTCATCACAATTACGTTTAAAAAATCGGATTGAAGAAAACAGTATGAAAGATATTTAAATTATCTTGTTTAAACAGACAGAATTATAAATTGTGAAAAGGGGTTAAAATTATGCACTTAAAAGAAAAAATCGCAACTATTATTCAAGGTCAACGTACTGGTGTATTATCTACAGTACGAAATGAGAAACCTCATAGCGCCTTTATGATGTTTTTCCATGAAGATTTTGTACTGTATGTTGCAACAGATCGACAATCAAAAAAGATAACAGATATCGAAAACAATCCAAATGTACATGTACTACTTGGGCGTGAAGGAAAAAAATTAGATGAAGATTATATTGAAGTTGAAGGCTTAGCCTCCATCGAGGAAGACTCCACATTAAAAAACAAGTTTTGGAATAATAGCTTAAAGCGTTGGTTACTCGGTCCTGAAGACCCTAATTATGTACTAATTAAAATCAATCCTGACACAATTTATTACATCGATGGTGCCGGTACGACGGAGCCCGAGTTTTTACGACTATAAAACAAAACAAGCCCCCCTTTAGGTGGGCTTGTTTTGTCGAAAAGTTCTTCTGAAAAAAACAATAAAATAGGTGGAACTTTCTAAAGATTCTGTTATATAATAGAATTAACTTAAATAAACTGTATTAAAACAGATTGAGAGGAGAAATAAAATTGATGAAAAGAGAAGAACGCAAAAACATGATTGAGTTTATTGAAAAGAAAAAAGGGATTGAACGTGACGAATTATTGTTTATGACAGACGATGAAGTGGAACATATTTATAATGTAACGTACTTTTTATATGAAGAAATTGCAGAGTAGTATAATAATCCCCACCTTATTAAAAATATAAGGTGGGGATTATTTCGTTATCTATCCAGCTATTTGCGAGGCGGTAAAATCCCACTGATTAAAGTTTCACTTTATACGTGAGAATGATTTTCATGTATAATAATGTAAGATTGGAGGAATTTTACTATGAGTTCATGGCTCTTATTCGCACTATTATCAGCAATTACTGCTGCCCTTGTATCTATTTTTGGAAAGATTGGTTTAGATGGAATCGATGCCAATGTCGCGACAACGATTCGCTCTATTATTATGGCATTATTTATGGTAGGCGTTATTATTATACAAGGTAAATTTCAAAATATTGGCGACGTACTGCTAAATAAAAAAGCACTGCTCTTTATCACATTAAGCGGAATTGCAGGTGCTTCGTCATGGCTATTTTATTTTCTTGCCCTCAAAACAGGGAAAGTTTCACAAGTGGCTCCTGTCGATAAATTAAGCGTCGTATTTTCTATCATTCTCGCGATGATTATACTCGGTGAAAAGTTAAACTTTATGACTGGCGTTGGTGTAGTCTTTATTACAGCTGGTGTACTATTTATTGCTTTCAGCTAAAAAAACCGCTTATTAGCGGTTTTTCTTTTTCTTTATGTAAAACCAGACAACACCTGTAACAACTATTGAAATGAATAAAATCCATATTCCATAATGATGTAAACTATACTCAACGAAACGCCACTTCTCTCCTAATTTCCAGCCAAGTCCAATAAAAACACTTATCCAAATAAGCGCACCACCGTAAGCGTACAAACAAAAACGCCAAAGTGTTAAATTCGACACTCCAGCAAAATATGCTGTTAAATGACGTACTCCTGGGATAAAGTAACCAATCATTAAAAGAAATGGACCATATTTTTCAAATAAAATATGTGTTTTTTCAATGTGATGTTCCTTAATTCTAATTTTCGGCCCATATTTTTTTAAAACAGGGAGTCCAAGTTTTAAACCTAATATGTAACTTAATGTAATGCCTAACATCGCACCAGCCATCCCACTTAAAAAAGCAGCAGTTCCTGACATAACGCCTTTTGAAACGTTATAACCAACGAAGGTCAATAAAAACTCGTCTGGTATCGGTAATCCAACAATCCCGCCAGCTAAAGCTATAATAATTCCAAAATACCCATAATGCGCGATTAACTCGCCAATATGTTGTTCCATTCGGAAGACACATCCTATGCACGATCGTTATTCCACATTGTGCCCTTTCTATCTTTCAGACAAACATGGTATACATATTCACTATACATTGTTTTTATAATGAACTCTACTTCTATCCATTCCTTTAACAGGAAGAAATCGAGCCATTAATGAGTGAGGATTTATTCCTCTTCACTCATTATTAGCACACATCAATCGTACGCCCGACTCTCGCCTACTCCCCTTGTATTCACCGTTTTGTGAAGCGCTCGTCTTACTATCCATAAATAGCGGGATTAAAAAATAAAAATTCATATGCTTGTTTTTTTGTTACAATAAAGGAAAGTTACTTTTCGCAACGGTTTAACTCTCAGGAAAAATGATATACCTAGCAAAAACATAGTTTGGTCGATATAATGCAACTTCTACCTATTAAAAGAACATGCACCCTTTACATACAACATCATTTTTCTAAATTATACAGGGGGAACGAACATGACCATTGAAAATCAATTTATCCAAAAGGTTTACTATAAAACATTTTTAACAGAAGAAACTTCTACTCCAGTATCAGAAGTACTCGGTGAAGCATATATAAATGAATCTACAAATGAATTCTCCAACATTTCTAATATCCGCTTTGCTCAAGGTGAATTTTATTACCAAAATAAAGACTTTGAAGCAGCGATATTTAAATGGGAGAAAGTAAATAACGAGCTTGCACTTTGGGCAACCAAAAATATTGCAGATTCTTATTTTGAACTAGGATTCTTGCCAAAGGCAGAAGAAATGTATCAATCTATCCAAACGGAAGATACAACTCTTACAATGGAAGTTTCCTTACAACTTCTTTCTCTTTATATCGAACAAGAGCGTTTAGGTCTAGCATTTAAGACGATTAGTGAGGCTGTTGCATTTCAACCTGACTATCCAAATATTACTTCAATTGCTCGCTCATTCTATGAAAAACAAGAAGATTGGAATAACGCCATCGAACTTGCCGTTCAAGAAGGCATTCGAACAAAATCATTACACTGGTTTGACACTTTAATCAATTATGTGAATCAAGGATTTACGAAACAAATCAAACCAGAATATTTCTATGAATCTTTAAAAGCTCTATATACAATTGATCAAGTCCAATTTAAAGAACTTGTTATTGTTCTTTGGAACAGCTATCAAAATGAAACATTGCATCTATCTTGGATTCAAACAATAAATCATTTATTCTTACATATTGAAACAGACAACAATGACGATTGGCATGAAATTGTTGAACGCTATCAAGATACGTACCTTGAATTAATTACTGGTGAGCATTTCATGCATGAAATGCAAGGCCTTGTACCCGATTTATTAACAAATTGGTTTAGTTTAACGAAAGCAAAAGATGCCCTATTTGTCTCTGCTGCAGTATTAGCGTGGAATGAAGTTTCACCTACAACTTTAGAGTCATTACTCGTAAAAAGTGCGGGAGCCCTACTCTCTAATTCAACAGCTGAAACAAATGTAAATATGGAAACCGTTTCTCATTTATTCGAAACAATTGCTGTATGGGCTGAAAAAAACGATGTGGATTTAAGTCATCAATTTACATTACTCGTTCATGAACTATGTGATTTAAATGTTACACAATTACTAATAGCGGGAACTAGTGACCATGATAAGTCATCATTCGTCAATTCAATATTAGGAGAGAACATCTTAACTGAGACTGTAACAACTCCTATTCTATTTAAAGATGATAGCCAAACTGAAATAACAGAATTCACTGCGTTAGATGTGCACAATATACCGAACTTTGATGAATTCCATCAAATAATGGCTACACCTTCCGAGTCAGAACTTGAGAAAAAATGCATAGAAATTAAGTTACCAAGTAGATTTTTAAGAAAAAATAAGTTTGCATTTCTTGTTACGCCATCTATTCAAGGGCAAGTGGATAAAAACAGCCCATATTTTGAATACTTACAAGCAGCAGATAGCCTTATTTACGTATTAAATTCTGCTTCACCATTACATGGTGAAGAGCTTGATACATTACTTTATTTACGTGAACAAGTGCCAAACTTACAAATTCATTTCGTATTACACACAAATAGTGCGGACAATAATGAAAAACTAATGAGTAAGATTAAAGTCCATTTCCCAAATGCACAGCTCTTCCCATACTCTCCTTCACAAGAGAGTAGCCAGCAACTTGGGGCCGTGACAGAGTCTATTCTTTCTAATCTGACAGGACGCGACATGGAACAAGAACGTATAGAAAAACTAATATGGTTTACTCAAAAGACAATCGCATACCTTGTAAATGAACGTGTGGAATTAGAAAATACATTAGTGAAATCAGTACGATGGAATAAACATATCTCAGTAAAATTAAACGGATTTATTAACAATCTTACTGCTCTTGAAAAAGATAAAATTCGTTCTATTACAGAATCTTATCTTTTAACGAAAGAAGAAATCACACGAGATATCCATTCTCAAATTCCTGAATTATTACAGAGCTGTTCTGACCTTGTTCAAGAAGATAGTGATTTCAAATTAGTTCATGAAGAATTAAATACTGCAATGAATGAACGAATTCAAAAACATGTACAGCAAGTGCTTCTTCCTAAATTTACTGGGTTTATTCAGGAGTGGATTGAAACAGCGCATAATGAATTTATTCAAGCTCAATCTTATTTAGATGAAATGAGTGAAACATTTAATAAATTATATAAAGAAGAACGCATGAAACTTCCTTGCGATTTCAAATTACTAGATGATTGGCATCGAGATGTTGTACGTATGACAAATAGAATTACAGTATCGAACATCAATATTTTATTACGCTTTACACCGACACAATTTTTCTTAAAGAGTGCGGGAAAACTATTTGGTAACATGCAAAAAAATCAATCTATGCTTGCAAACAAATATAAACAATACATTGAAACGGAAGACTATACGGAAATTGCTCAAACAATCTCAAAACAATTCTTCCTTCAATTTGAAGTATTTGAAGGCGCACTAGAACGAGATATCATGATGTTCTTTAAAGATCCACTTAGCATATTGAAACAAAATGTAGAAGCCGCTCAACTTGAAATACAGGAAGACGAACAAACATTAGCAACGTTAAGAAGCAACCCAGAAACTTATCACGATCCGTTAGCATTCTTTAAACTGCAACTATTGCAGCACAAATTCGTTTTAAGTACGAACAAAAACAATGAAGACGTCTATGAATTTAATCAGTCTCCTACGATTTAACATAAAAAAACCAAGCAAACTGTAATTTGCTTGGTTTTTTACTTTAATTCATTATTTTCATATGTTCAAATGGATAATAAATTGCCGCTAATTCTCCTAGTACATCTGCTTTATCAATAAGTCCTAAACCATTTCTACTATCCCTGCTTATTAAGCGATTATCTCCCATAACAAAAATCTTATTTTTAGGAACTGTAATTGGTCCAAAGTCCTCTGTTAAATTCATAAGTTTTTTTTCAGCTTGTTTTTTATTACTATACAAATACGCTTCCTCTATCACTTCATGATTCACATATAATTGATCATTTCTCACCTCAATGACATCGCCAGGCAAAGCAATAACCCTTTTCACATAAAAATTATCCGTCTTCACAACAATAATATCTTCTCTCCCATAACTTTCAAATTGCTTTGCCAACTTATTCACAATCACCTTATCCCCATCTTGTAATGTTGGCTTCATGGACGCCCCTTTTACAGTCGTAGGAAAAAACACGAAAATTTTCGCTAAAAACACCAACAAACATGCAATTGCAATTGTTCCAAAGAATTCACGCCAACGTTTTTTCTTTTGCATCATTCCACCATCTCATCATCTTTTTACTTTTATTATAAGGACTTCAACTGCTTAATTTCCACAAAATCATGAATTTCAAAATCTGAATATTGCAAACTTATAAATATCAATATCCAAAAATGTATTATTTTGACATGCTATATCTTGCATTTATTATTATATTTTTATTTACTTAGGAGGACTTTTTCTATGAAAGTTATGCTTAAAAATGAAAATACTGGCCAAATTAAGCAAGCAAAAATTGGTTTCAGTTGGACTGTATTTTTCTTTGGTTTCTTTCCTGCTATATTCCGTGGAGATTGGAAATGGTTTTTAATTATTTTAATCGCTAGCATGTTTACATTCGGATTTTCTAACTTAGTCTTCTGTTTTATTTACAACAAGCTTTACATCAACGATTTATTATCTCAAGGTTATAAAGCAGCAGATGAATACAGCCTTTCTGCTCTACAACAAAAAAACATCGTAGCATAGTAACAAAAAAGATACTCTCAAAATAGTCTATCCACTATTTTGAGAGTATCTTTTTATATTCCCACATATACAATACACATTTGAGCCACTACATATGTAAACCAAATCCAAAGTGGTTCATACTTTAATTTGCGCCCTCCAATATCTGTCACACCAATAATAAAATCAGAAATCACAAATAGTAAACCACCAAAAGCTGGTATCCACCATATTCCTGTATTCTCATAGTATAAGGCGAATGCAAAACAAGCCATTCCTCCAACCCACAATCCGTAAATTAGCGCTCCTATAGTAAACAATTTATCTTGTTTATCATTTCGGATAAAGAAGAACCATCCTATAATGAGAAAGAGCCCGTATACGAGTAAACCAATCCAAAAACCGTTCCATGAAATGCCTGTTTGCAAAAATGCTTTTACATAAAAACAATGTGCAAGAGCGAAAGTAATCATCCCTCCAATTAATCGGTGACCAATTGGAATCAAACCTGCCATAAATAAATCTCCTACAGTTGATAACGTCATACCTAGTGCAACCCACGTACTATACTCTACTGATGGATCTTGTAACCAAATCCATATTGCACTTCCTGTTAAAGAAAAACTAAGAATTAGACGCACTGCTAAAGGTAAAGGCATATTATTTCTCGTCTTTTTTGTCTGTCCTATTGCGTACATTGCACCAATAAAAAAAAGAATGATTTGCCCAATTAACACCATGTAAAGTAGATTCATAACATGTTCTCCTCAATAAATGCTTTTTGTATCTTTTTTCGTTACACCTAGTCTATTATCCTTTTTCTATCTAAAAAAAGAAGAACAGTACTGTTCTTCCATTGTAATCGTTTTCACTTTATCTATGCTACTTGTTTTTCTTGCTCCATTTTTTGCTTAGCTGGCGTCCGATTCACCACAATAATTCCGGCGGCTACACACGCTAAACCGAATAATACAAATGAATGAATTGCTTCTCCTAAAATCATGCTCGATAATAACACACCAAATACGGGTATAAAGAACATATACATTGATACTTTTCCAACCTTATTGTACTTCATAATTGTATTCCAAATGCAAAAGCCTGCTGCGGATAAGAAAGATAAATAGATAAGCATAAATATTGCATGTACACTAAATGTAAATGGCATGACTCCAACTTGCAAAGCCCCTATACATAATAGCCCGATAGAACCAAAAATCATTTGGTATGCCGTCATATAGCCAACATCTAATGTTTTACTTCCTTCTTTCGCCAATATATTTCCATATGAATACAACATTGCTGCACTAAGAAGTAATAAGCTACCGATTCCGAAATGAAATGACAAACTACCATCACTCGGTACATTTACTAAAACGACACCACAAAAGCCGATAGAGACCCCAATTATTTTTCTCATATTGAGAGCATCATCTTTATATAAAAAATGCGCGAGTAAAATTTGAAAGAATGATGATGTTCCTGAAATGATAGCTCCTTCAATACCGGAACTATAACTCATTCCAATATAAAAGCATATATATTGCAGAAATGTTTGAAATAAACCAATTTGTACTAACTGTTTCCCCGTCCCCTTTTTGAAATTCATATCTTTTCCTAACACTTTAAAAAAGAATAAAAGCATTACTCCAGATAAAAAGAAACGATAGCCAGCAAATAATATTTGCTCCCCAACTTCTTGTGGCTGAATTCCAAGTTCACCATAACTTAATTTAATAAAAGGGAATGCGCTCCCCCATAAAAAAGTCGCTACTATTGCAGCAATTAATACGCCAATCGGATGGGTAAAAAATTTCTCTGTCTTCACTTGTTGTCTTCCTTTCCGATCTTTTTATGAACAATATTCATATATACCAAAGGTATTGCGAAAACACAAGTTTTCCGTATATACTTGAAACAAAACTGTGCCATCTTATAAAAATATATGATATACTATAGAATAATTACAACATAATAACTATTAAAAACAGATTCAACAGAAATGCTGCTATCCATTATGGATGGCAGCTTTCGTCGTTTTATAGGAGTTTCGATTTTGATTCTTTTTCTCAATAAGAATTTGAAAGGGGCGAGCAATAATGAACTCGGAAGTAAAAACATTATCATCAAAACAAAACGTACCTACTCCATCTTGGATTCAAACACTAAAAAAGCACTATGAACTTATATTTGCAATTGCATCTGGTATTTTCATTTTAGCTGGTTGGTTATTCACAAAAAGCGAGGTCATAAGTGCGGGCATTACTTGCTATATTCTTGCTTATATAATTGGCGGATTTGCAAAAGCAAAAGAAGGCATTGAAGATACAATTGAAGAGAAAGAGCTAAATGTCGAAATGCTCATGCTCTTTGCTGCTATCGGTGCTGCAATTATTGGCTACTGGGCAGAAGGCGCAATTTTAATCTTTATCTTTGCACTAAGCGGTGCAATGGAATCTTATACATTAAGTAAAAGTCAAAAAGAAATTTCAGCACTTCTTGATTTACAACCTGAAGAAGCATTGCGTATTTCAAATGGCACTGAGGAACGTGTTCCTGTTGGACAATTACAAATTAACGACATTATTTTAATTAAGCCAGGTGAGCGCGTTCCTGCTGACGGTACGATTCATAACGGCGAAACAAATATCGATGAAGCTGCTATTACAGGGGAACCTATTCCGAATGAAAAAAAATTCGGTGATGAAGTATTTGCCGGCACTGTAAATTTACGCGGTGCTATCGAAGTTAAAATTACGAAGCCGAGCGATCAAACATTATTCCAAAAGATTATCCGTCTCGTCCAAAGTGCACAAAGCGAAAAATCACCATCACAACTATTTATCGAAAAATTTGAAGGAACATATGTAAAAGGGGTACTAATCGTTGTTGCACTTATGATGTTCATCCCCCATTTCTTACTGGACTGGACCTGGAATGAAACGTTTTATCGCGCTATGATCTTACTTGTAGTCGCATCTCCTTGTGCACTCGTTGCTGCTATTACACCAGCAACGTTATCTGCAATTTCTAACGGAGCAAGAAACGGCATTCTCTTTAAAGGGGGCATACACTTAGAACGCCTCGCTTCAGTAAAAGCGATCGCCTTTGATAAAACAGGGACATTAACACAAGGTAAACCTACCGTAACAGATGTATATGTTCGAGAAAATATAACGGAAAAAGAAGTGCTTTCTATTACAGCAGCAATTGAAAGTCACTCTACACATCCTTTAGCTGAATCTATTGTGAAATATGCACAACATGCGTATGACATTACATTAAAAAAACCAGAAAATGTTGAAGATGTAACTGGTTTTGGGCTAAAAGGAATATTTGAAAGCAAAGCTTATAAAATAGGTAAAGCTGATTTTATCGGTGAAGAAACAAAGACATTTCATAATGGTATTTCTACCTCACTTGAAAAAGAAGGTAAAACTGTCGTTTATATTAGTGATAAGGATGGCATCCTTGGACTTATCGCCTTAAAAGATACGCTTCGCCAAGAAACAATAGCTGCTATTCGCGAATTACAAAGCATCGGTGTCGAAGCAATTATGATTACTGGCGATAATGAAGAAACAGCAAAAGCAATTGCCTCTGAAAGTAATATAAAGGAATATTATGCATCATGCTTACCAGAAACAAAAGTGGAAACGATTAAAAAGCTAAAAGAAAAATACGGGACAGTAGCAATGGTCGGAGATGGTATAAATGATGCCCCTGCACTCGCTACTGCTAGCATTGGTGTAGCAATGGGTGAAGGAACAGACGTAGCTTTAGAAACTGCAGACGTTGTACTTATGAAAAACGAATTATCTCGCCTTTCCCAAGCAATCCGTTTATCAAAACGAATGAACCGTATTGTAAAGCAAAACGTAATCTTTTCACTAGTTGTAATTGCAATGCTGATTTGTTCAAACTTCTTACAATTTTTAGCTCTTCCATTCGGTGTTATTGGGCATGAAGGAAGTACGATTCTTGTCATTTTGAATGGCTTACGATTATTAAAAGGAAACAAATAAAAACGGGTCCCTCATAGAGGACCCGTTTTTTCTAATGATAGCTATTATGCCCGTTCGCACTACTACTCGTTTTATGCTTTGGATGCGAACTACTCTTTTGTTTATTGTTATTTTTATTGTTGTGATTCTTTTTATTATTACTCATGAAATATCCCCCCTGTTCCCTTTTATTATGGAACAAGAGCTCACTTTTCATTACGGGAATTATTGTCACTCGTCCTATAATGATGGAGTAAACCATTAATTTCACCGCCAAGTAAAATTACCCACCCAGTCAAGTAAAACCATAACATTAAAATAATAATACCACCGAGACCACCATATGTATTGGCGTAATTCGCAAACTTATCTACATAATAAGCAAATGAGTACGATACCACAATCCATCCTACAGTAGCAAATGTTGCTCCTGAAATGACTTCTCTTCTTTTTAACTTTCGATCTGGTGCAAATGTATATAAAAAACTAAACAATGCAAATAGCACGAAGAAACTCGCTACTAATCGGGTAATACTCCATACGAAAGAGAAACTATCTGATAAACCGAGTGCTTTAAACACTGCTGCTCCAATAACTTGTCCGAATACCGGGACAATTAACGCAAAGACAATCATAAAAATGATAGCTAATGTAAACACAATTGATAACGCTCTTGTTGTAATAAAAGAACGTGTTTCCTTCACGTCATAAGCGCGGTTAAAAGCATTCATAACCGCATTAACACCATTTGAGGCAAACCATAACATGGATAATAAACCAAATGATAATAAACCACCATTTTGCTGGTTTACAACTTTATCTACATTTACCTCAATTAAGTTCATTGCATCATCTGGTACATAGACCTCTAATAAACTAAGCACATCCTCTGTTTGAATGGGAATAAATCCAAGAAGCGTAATTAAGAAAACGAGCCCAGGAAAAATTGCAAGCAAGAAGAAATAAGCGAGCTGTGCTGCCAAGCCCGCTACATCATCGCGCATCGTCCGGTCATACAAGTCTTTACCAAACGAATAAGTACGATGTCTCCTTACCTTTTCTAAAATTTTTCTCATATATGTTTAAACGCTTTTCTTCTCTTCTTTATCTTGCTTTAACTCAATGTACGCTTCAGTTTTTTTTTCCTCTACATTTGAGTCTTTCATAAATAATTCACGCGCTTCTTTCATACCACCATCTTCAGCAACTACTGGCTCTTCTTCTGCTTTAAACTCATCTACTTTTGGAGATACAGCTTGAATTTCAATCATTTCTGACTTCTCTGCTGGCTCAACCTTTTTCTTACTAAAAATTTCTTTCGTTTCTTTTAACGTCTCTACAACAGATGGCGTCAATTTTTTAATTTCTGCTACTTTCGCTTTTACTACATTGAAATCAGCGAGTTCGCGTCCTTTATCTGTAACAGTTTGCACTTTTTCTTTTATCTTCGCATTTTCACCAATTTCAATCATCTTTGTTTTTGCTTTTTCCGCAGTATTTTTTACTTTTTCACGGTTTTCTTTCTTCAACATAGATACAGCTACACCTGCCGCTACACCAATCGCAATGTTTCGAGCAATATTATTTTTCTTTGCCATATTCCTTCACCCTTTCATTTCTTATGTTAGAAAGTATTTCTTTCTAAGCTTCCTCATATTCCTTGTTCATTTCGAATGAAAGCTAATAGCTTTGCACACCCTTCTGTTACAAGGTCATATACTTCTTGGAAATTCCCTGTATAGTAAGGGTCGGGAACGTCTGTCCAGCCACCGTCTGGAACAAAATCGGACAGCCTACCAATATAGCCTCCAGTTTTACCTAAACTTTTTAAATCTGCTATATTCTTGTTGTCCATGGCAATAATATAATCAAACTTTGTTAAGTCTTCTTTTTCTACTTGCCTAGCTTTAATTCCTTTAAAAGTGACTGCATTTTCTTTTAAAATTTTTTGTGTTCCTTTATGTGGCGGATGGCCAATATGCCAATCTCCAGTTCCTGCAGAATCAATGACAATTTTCTCTTCGAGTCCCTCTTTTACGACAAGATCTCGAAAAATCGCTTCTGCCATCGGAGAACGGCAAATGTTCCCAAGACAAACAAACAATACTTGAACCATATTTTTGTTTCTTCCCTTCTTGGTGCATTTCTTAATATATACTTATAGTATAAACAACCAATTATTAATTATAAAGGAAATCCCTACTAATTTAATAGGATTGAAAAGATTCATTAACGAAAATGATAAAAAATGTTAAGATAGCCTTATGTTATTTTAAAGGGGGACACTTCGGTGGATTTATCCGTAAAGTCAGAAGAAAACGTTGAATATATGGTCGAAGCTATTAAAGAAAAATTACGTATGGTTAATGCTGGAGCGATGAGAGCTGCTAGCTTTAATGAAGAAATGTACGAAGACTTACGTGACATTTATGAGCATGTTATGAAACGTGAAACATTCAGCATCAGTGAAATGCAAGCTATTACAGAAGAATTAGGTACATTAATTAAAAAGTAAAGAAGCCTCGTTTATGAGGCTCTTTTTTATTTCTAACAAATTCATGACAACTCTTCTCTTTCCCTCACCCAACTGTAAAATACTGTACAATGAAAGTAGAACCTCACCTTAGATTTTTCTTCATACATACTACCCACAAATAATAGCAACACTACCATTGCTAACTGTTTTGACTGGAGGTGCTTACTTATGAGCAATTGGTACAGTAAGACGAAAGATCAAACATTAATCGACCTAGAAACAAATGAACAACACGGTTTAACAGAGGAAATTGTAAATGAACGTTTAAAGCAATACGGTTCTAATGAATTAGCTGCAAAACAAAAACGCACTTTATGGCAGCGTATTTTCGCCCAAATTAATGACGTCCTCGTATATGTCCTTATTATTGCAGCCCTTATTTCTGCCTTTGTAGGTGAATGGGCTGATGCAAGTATTATTGCGCTCGTTGTAGTTTTAAATGCTGTTATCGGTATCGTCCAAGAATCGAAAGCAGAACAAGCTTTAGAGGCATTGAAAAAGATGGCGACACCTAAAGCTATCGTCAAGCGAAATGGTGAACTAAAAGAAATTCCATCTGAGTACGTCGTTCCAGGTGATATCGTTATGCTCGACGCCGGACGATATATCCCATGCGATTTACGCCTTATCGAAACCGCAAATTTAAAAGTTGAAGAATCTGCTCTAACTGGTGAATCTGTCCCTGTTGATAAAGATGCAATCTACCACCCTTCCATGCAAAGTGATGAGCAAGTACCACTCGGTGATCAAAAAAACATGGCCTTTATGTCTACTCTTGTTACATACGGACGAGGCGTCGGTGTTGCTGTTGAAACTGGAATGAACTCACAAATTGGTAAGATTGCTACCCTTTTACATGAAGCAGACGATGATATGACACCACTTCAAAAAAGCTTAGCACAAGTCGGAAAATATTTAGGCTTTGTCGCTGTAGCTATTTGTATCGTGATGTTTCTCATCGGCTTTTTACAAGGGCGGGATACGTTAGAAATGTTTATGACTGCTATTAGTTTAGCCGTTGCAGCTATCCCAGAAGGCTTGCCAGCTATCGTTTCCATCGTTCTTGCAATTGGTGTGCAGCGCATGATTAAACAAAATGTTATCATTCGGAAACTACCAGCTGTTGAAGCTCTCGGGTCTGTCACAATTATTTGTTCAGATAAAACAGGTACGTTAACGCAAAATAAAATGACCGTTACTCACTTTTATAGTGATAACACATACGACCACTTAGAAAATTTAAGTGTAAATAATGATGCGCAACGTTTATTGTTAAAAAATATGGTGCTATGTAATGATGCGTCTTACAATAACGAATCACAAACCGGAGACCCGACTGAAATTGCTCTTCTCGTTGCTGGAAGCACTTTTAACATGCAAAAAGATCATTTAGAAAAAATACATGAACGCGTTAACGAGCTACCTTTCGATTCAGATCGTAAAATGATGTCAACCGTGCATACATACGATGAAAGCTACTATAGCATGACGAAAGGTGCTATTGATAAACTCTTACCTCGATGTACCCATATATTTAAAAATGGTAAAATCGAGGTTCTAACAGATACTGATAAAAATCAAATATTAGAAGCTGCCAGGGCAATGTCTCAAGAAGCTTTAAGGGTACTTTCATTCGCATTTAAACAATACAATTCAAACGATGTGGATATAGATCATCTTGAAAACAATCTCATCTTTATTGGTCTTGTCGGTATGATTGATCCACCGCGAACAGAGGTAAAAGATTCAATTACAGAATGTAAAAAAGCCGGTATTCGCACAGTTATGATTACTGGTGACCATAAAGATACCGCCTTTGCAATTGCTAAAGAACTTGGTATTGCTAAAGAAATATCTGAAATTATGATTGGAACTGAATTAGATAATATTTCAGATACAGAACTAGCAAGCAAAATTAATCACTTAAATGTATTTGCTAGGGTCTCTCCAGAGCATAAAGTAAAAATTGTAAGGGCATTACGCGCAAAAGGAAATATCGTTTCTATGACTGGTGATGGTGTCAATGATGCACCGTCTTTAAAGCAAGCAAATGTTGGCGTAGCGATGGGCATTACAGGAACAGATGTTGCAAAAGGGGCAGCGGATGTCGTTTTAACAGATGATAATTTCTCATCTATCGTGAAAGCTGTTGAGGAAGGTAGAAACATTTACCGTAACATAAAAAAATCTATTCTCTTCTTACTTTCTTGTAACTTCGGAGAAATTATCGCGTTATTTTTAGCCATTTTACTCGGCTGGGCAACACCACTACGACCTATTCACATTTTGTGGGTAAATTTAATTACAGATACACTGCCGGCATTATCACTTGGGGTTGATCCTGAAGATCCAGATGTGATGAAGGAAAAACCACGACATGCGAAAGAAAGCTTATTTAGTGGTAGCGTTCCTTTTCTTATTTTCAATGGGGCTGTCATTGGACTTTTAACGCTAATAGCCTTTATCGTCGGAGCGAAATTCTATACCGGAGATACAAATTTATTCCCTCTTTTCCCAGAGCGAATTGATGAAGATGCTCTATTACACGCTCAAACGATGGCATTTGTCGTTCTTAGTTTTTCTCAGCTCGTTCATTCATTTAACTTGCGTTCAAGAACGAAATCGATTTTTTCAATTGGGCTATTTACAAATAAATACTTAGTCTTCTCCCTTCTTATCGGTGTTCTTATGCAAGTTTGTATCATCTCCATCCCGCTCCTTGCAAATATATTCGGTGTGCATGCATTAACGATGCGAGATTGGGGATTTGTTCTCTTATTAAGTATCCTTCCACTTGTTGTGAATGAGATCATTAAATTAGTGAAGAGAAACTAAAAGGCAATGAGGATTATTCCTCATTGCCTTTTCATTTATTCCGCTATTTGCGAAAGATGTCCCCACTGATTAAAGTTTCACTTTATCCTTGTAATTCTTTTTTAATGTTCTCTGTTAATGTAGCCATACGTTTGCGGCTTTCTTCACGCTCACGTTTATTTTGCTCTTCAATTTGTTGTGTTTCTTGCATACCTCTTGAAATAATATTCCAAGTTTCCTCAAGTGTTTCCATCTTAATACTAGAAGAACCTGATAGTCTCGCTACTTCCACACTTTGCGTTGCGATATTTTGTGCATTTTTCTTAAGTAATTCATTTGTACGGCGATCAAGTTCAGCCATAGAATCTGCAACAAGCTTTTGACGTTTCGCATTTACCGCCTGAATGATACCATTTTTAAAGATAGGAATCGTTGTAATAAATGCTGTATTAATTTTACCAATTAATTTATTATTACCACGCTGAATCATACGAATTTGTGGTGCTGTAAGTAACGCAACCATACGTGCTTTTTCTAAATCATCAATACGCTGTTCTAAAATTTCAACAGAGTTTTTAAGTGACTCTAATTCAATACCTGCTAATTGATCATTATTACGCACACGCTCTTCATACATCGGAACTAGCTCTGTATTTAAACGCTCTAATAACATTTCTCCTGCTACTACGTACTTTTCTAAGTCTAAATAATATTTTAAGTTTTGCTCATATAGACCGTCTAACGTACCAATTGATTTTTTCATTTCATCTTGATACTTCGTAATTTCCACATACACTTTATCAATTTCACGGCCCATCGTTTGATACTTGCTAAAGATTTGTTCAATCATTTTATCCGCTTTTTTGAACATACGTGAGAAGAAACCGCTTTTCTCTTCCGCAAAGTCTTTGCTATCAAATCTGTCCATAATTTTACCAAGTTGTTTTAATAATTCACCAGAATCTTCTATTTTTGATAATGACATTGTATGTAAAATTTGATCAGCAAAACGTGAAATTTCCATAGAAGGTTCTTTTCCAAGTTCAATTAATTCTAACTGATCCTTAATATCTACCGCATTATAAATACGTTGCACATCTGCATCTTGTCTAAGTTGCAAACGAACATCTTGTGCTGTTTGCTCATTTAATTCTGTTTTCGAATCTAGTACGACTGGGTTATTCATATGGTATTCTCCCTTTCCTTATAAAAATGGACGAAATAGCCCTTTTATTGTTTGTGATAAATTTTTATAGGCTGATGAACCATGAAACTCAAGATCGAAATTAACTTCTTCAAGCCAATGTGAATCAAATGCCCCCGCTTCAATATACGGTTCAATATCGTTTCTTCCCGTTGGATTGAAGTGGAATACATCTACTCCTATTTGATTTAAAAATAGTAATAAAACAGCATCAGAACGAGTTAATTCTCCACTCTTCTCATTATTAAATATAACAATTTTCGGTACATCTTGTGAATAATCAAATTTCTCAAGATGTTCTAAAATATTCGGTGGTATTTGAGAGAGTTGTGCGAAAACATATAGCGCTACATCTTGTTTCGTCTCTTTTGCAATCGGTTTACACATTTCACTTTCACACGTATGGATGATCGCCTCTGCAATACCATGTTGTAATCCTTCTGGCAATCGTTTATGTGGCCACCAATGACTGTTCATAATTAAATCTGGATGTAATTTCCCCCCGCGGTCTAATGCATCTCGGTAATGATATTGGAAATTTGCTTTTTGCTCTTTCGTAAACGGGAATGTATTAATTAATAAACTGTTATCAAATGATGTAACAGCCTTTAATCGCTGAAAATATTCTTTATCATTCTTCGAAACACCTGATATTTTCGCAAATAAAGAAGGAATATAAATGTGTTTATTTTCAACAAAGAATGTCGGGCGTACAAATGCCTTTTCTTTCGTAATTAAAAAGAGTTCATCGTATGTTGTTTTTAATGTACGAGCTACAGGCGTATATGAACGGAATTGCCACGGCTTGTACAGCAGTGAATTATCATGGTGAAGGACTTGCTCAATTTCTTTTGAAGCTTGATACGCTACTGTTGCAACACGTTCGCGGCGGCGATCTGGAAATGGTTCAAGAGAAATGCGACCTGGATGCGACACAATAAAAGTCCTTCCCTCTTCATCAACATTCTCAAATCCATCTTTTCCTTCTGGATGATAATAAAGCACATCACAACCGAGCATAATAAGGAAGTATAAGAAATATATACGGCTCTCCGTCGCATCCCCATACCAAACGATACGCGGCATTTGTTTCTTATAATTAACCGTAGAGAACCACTTAGCTACGTAATTTTCACTTAATTTAATTATATCAATTAAAAAACGACGGAACCCTTCTGTTTTTAATGATTGGTTATGTTGTTTCTCATACAATTTCAATACAGAAATAAACGTCGTATGTATATAATGCTGTAAGTCAGGATTGTCTACTTTCGGTAAAAGTTGTTTCCCAGATAAGTGTGCCACTAACCTATTTACTGTCAGACCGTTTGGTGCTTCTTGATGTAATCCGAACACTTCTTGAATGTGACGAAGCTTTTCTGAATCAATCACTTTGTTTAAATTTTGTTCGTGTAAAACTTCAATTCCTTTCGCTTCACTATAATCAAATAACTCATTAAAATATTCATCTACATCATTAGGAACACCAAGGATTCGACATGCTATATAACTAAATTTCATCTCATTCTCTGTCAGCTTATATTGTGGGCGTTTTTCTAAAAGTGTTTCAAATCGCTTTAAATCTGATTCATCTTTTAATGCATATGGTTGAAGTGTAAAACGTGAAAACACAACAGTTCACCTCCAAAAACATTTACGTTTTTTCTAAGTCCTTCTTCTATTATAAACTATTTTTGGTTATAAAAAATGGGCGCTCACAAAACGAGCAAACCCATTTCAATTATTTATTGTCTTCTTTAGTAGCTGCAACTTCTTCTTTAGCTTGTCCAGAATTCTTCATGTAGTGAATTATAAATGTTGCTCCAAATGCTACAACTAAAATAATAAAGAATAGTGTATGACTAATCTCAATCTCGATTAAAGACAGTAACATTTTCGATGCAATAATTAAGATTAAAATGTATGCTGTCGTTTCAAGCTCTGGAATACGCTCTAATAATTTCAAGAATACACCGGCAATACCACGCATCATTAAAATACCTAGCATTCCGCCTAATAATAAAATCCAAACTTCATTAGATACACCAAATGCAGCAAGTACACTATCTACAGAGAATGCGATATCCATTAATTCGACCATTGCAACTGTTCCCCAGAAGACACCAAACATTCTGAAGAAAATACTGTTTTGGTTCATACCATGAGCTTCCTCTTCTTCACCTGCACCTTTACGCTTATCAATAAAGTATTTTACTGATAACCAAGCAAGGTAAAGTGCACCAAGAAGTTTTACCCACCATAATTTAATTAAGAACATTCCGATTCCAATTGCAATAAAGCGGAATATATAAGCTCCAATAAGTCCATAGAATAATGCTTTTTTACGTTTCTCTTCAGGAAGGTGTTTTACCATTACCGCTAACACAAGTGCGTTATCAGCAGATAACAACCCTTCAAGTACAACAAGTGTACCTATTAATCCCCAAGATACTGGATCCTGCAACACTTTAATCCACATGTCCAAGTCGAAAAACTGAGCATACGTATCAAGGATTCCTTGCAAAATACTCATCTTACCTTTATCCCCTATTCTTTGCTAGATTTATAGAAAGGTCAAAAAAAGGAAACGAATATCGTTTCCTTTCTATGCATCCAAGCCATACGCTCTTACAAGCGCACCTAAACCACCTTGGAATCCACTTCCTACTGCATTAAACTTCCACTGTCCATTATGACGGTATAATTCGCAAAAAACAACTGCTGTTTCAATGGAGAAATCTTCTCCTAAATCAAAACGAAGAACTTCTTCATTCGTTTCTTCATTCGCTAAACGAACGAACGCATTTCCTACTTGTCCGAAGTTTTGACTACGGCCTTCCGCATCATAAATCGTAACTGTAATAGCAATTTTATGCACGTCTACCGGAACTTTCTTTAAATCGACAACAAGTTGCTCATCGTCGCCTTCACCTTCACCTGTGCGGTTATCCCCTGTATGTAAAACAGATCCACAAGGAGACTGTAAATTATTATAGAAAATGAAATCAGTTTCCTTCGTACATTTTCCATTCGCATCTAATAAAAAGGCAGATGCATCTAAATCAAAATCAGATCCACCGTCATAAGATTTAATATCCCAACCAAGACCAATTACCGCTTTTGTTAAGCCAGGGCTTGTTTTACCTAAATCGATTTTCTGTCCTTTTTGTAACTGAATAGCCATTTATATTCACCTCTATATTTTAATCTTTAAAAATATATCCATCAGTAAATATATATTTACTGATGGATATACAAATCTATTACTCTACGTCTAAACCAAAGTTATTACATAGAGACGCTAATCCACCTTGGAATCCACTTCCGATTGCATTGAACTTCCAGTCACCTGCATGACGGTATAGCTCACCTACTACAACAGCTGTTTCAATAGAGAAATCTTCTCCTAAATCGTAACGAATTAACTCTGCATTTTTTTCTTCATCAAGAATACGTACGAAAGAGTTAGAAACTTGTCCGAAGTTTTGGCTACGACCTTCTCCGTCATAAATTGTGATTGTGAAACAAATACGTTCGATATGTGCAGGCACATTTTTCAAATCTACTTTAATCGCTTCGTCATCGCCTTCACCTTCACCAGTTCGGTTATCTCCTAAATGCTCTACAGCACCATTCGCACCTTTTGGGTTGTTATAGAAAACGAAATCCTCTGCACCTGAAACTTTACCGTTAGAACCTACTAAGAAAATACTAACATCTAAATCGAAATCGTTTTGTCCGTCATAACGATTTGTATCCCAACCAAGTCCTACAAGAACTTTTGAAAGACCTGGATTCGTTTTTGTTAAGTCTACCTTCTGTCCTTTTTTCAATGAAATTGATGCCATATACAATTCCTCCTCGGTTTACTTTATTGATAACGTGATACAATCTCACTTAAGTTTTTATCTTGTGTTCCTTCTCCAATTGCTGAAAACTTCCATTCATTTTCGTGTCGATACATTTCCCCTGCAATTAGAGTCGTTTTGCCAGCATAATTATCCGATAAATTATAGCGAGCTAATTCTTCACCAGTTTGCGGGTTTTGAATACGAATATATGCATTACGAATCATCCCGAAATCTTGACGACGATTTACACAGTCATAAATATTTACAACGAATACTAAACGATTAATACGGCTCGGAACTTTATGTAATTCTACGAAAATTGTTTCGTCATCACCAGCGCCTTCACCTGTTAAATTATCTCCTGAATGAATAATACTACCACAAGTAGAAAGTTTGTTTCCGAAGTAAACTAAATCATTTTTGTTTAAAAAACGATCTCCTTCTAACATAACAACAGATGCATCACAATCTACATTTGGTTTACTTCCAAATAATGAAGACAGAAATCCACCTGATTGCCCAATTGGATCCCAGCCTAAGCCAACCTGTAGTTTTGCTACTTTTGGTTGTCCTTTCGTTAAATCGATCTTTTGACCTTTTTCTAAAATAATAGGCATGAAGTTTCTCCCTTTCTACAAAGCATTTTCCAAATCGGAAAATATTGTATTCTTCTCTTATATTGTAGCATTATTTACCTAGTGATAAAAAGGATAAATTCTCAGTTATATGAAAACATTCATATAACTTATTTATGATGATGTAAGAAGTGGTAAATAGCACCAATCATTCCTGCGCAATTTCCGTTTTGTGCAAGTTCAATCTCACAATCACTATAAATCTCTTTATTCAAATATTTCTCTACCTCTTCTTTTACTTCTTTTAAGAACTTATTTCCTCTATCAGTAATTCCTCCACCTATAACAATCATTTCTGGATTAAAAATATAGGCAAGGTTACTAATTCCAATTGCTAAATGTTTAAAGAAAACCTTAACCGCTTCAGTAATTTCCCTATCTCCTTTATCATACAATTCGAAAATTGTTTCTCCATTCCAATCACTTTCACCTTTATATTTTTGTACAAGACGAATTAATCCTGAAATCGAAGCGACCTCTTCAAACGTCTTCCCTTCTATTAACATATTTCCCCATTCGCCAGCACTAAACGAATGCCCTCTATATAACTCTCCATCTATAAAAATTGCTCCTCCAATACCAGTTCCAAGAGTAAGCATAATAAAATTTCTTTTTCCGTTCCCAATACCTTTCCATGTCTCTCCTAAAGCTGCACAATTCACATCATTTTCAACGGATACAGGTACTTGTAATACCCCTTGTAATCTATCAATAATAGGAATAGTAACGTAGTTCGGAATATGCTCCGCCCCTCCCGTTACAATCCCTTTATAAATATTAACAATTCCCGCAGTACTAATACCAATCCCCGTAATCGTATGTTCATTCATTAATTTTTTTGATAAAAGAATGAGTTTTTGAATGATTTGTTTCCCACCCAAATGAATTTCTGTTGGAACCGTTCTATGCTTTAATACTGTTCCTGTTTCTGAAACAATTCCATATTTAATTTGTGTACCACCAATATCAAATGCAATATATTCTTTCATCTGCTTTCACTTCCTCTACTGTGATGAGTGTAACATTCCCACTGCTCTACTATTTATAAAGTGAAGCTTTAATCAGTGGGGGTTTTTGTTCATCCCCCACTGATTATCAGCCCTCAACAATCGGACTTTTACGGGTCGCCCGTCCCCCACCTAACTTCTTTGCTTTCGCTGAATTTTGAGGTTGGGGTCTTACTGCCCACAAATAGCGGGGTAAAGAGTTTACACTAATTCTTTTCTCTCTTCAGAAAGACACCACCTTTTTCTATATATAGTTTTTTTTGCATAAAACTCTTTTTCCTAAGAAATATTACAAAGGGATGTATTTTAGATGGAATATTAATTTCTTAGGAGGAAAACAATGACGAAAATCTTCATTTTAGCATCAACACTCTCTTTATCTTTTTTTAGTGGTTTAAATATCGGTAATGCAGCAACGGAAAACTTCTCTCCAGCAACAAACGCAATTGTACAAAATAACGATCATTTAGCAGAAGGCAACTCAAAAGATAATAATAAACCACCAGGAAACAGTGGTTCTCAGGACGATAGTGGTTCTGGCGGCAACGGTTCTGACGGCAGTGGTTCTGGCGGCAACGGTTCTGATGGCAGTGGTTCTGGCGGCAACGGTTCTGGCGGCAACGGTTCTGATGGCAGTGGCTCTAGCGGCAATGGTTCTGGCGGCAACGGTTCTGGCGGCAACGGTTCTGGCGGCAATGGTTCTGGCGGCAACGGTTCTGGCGGCAATGGTTCCGGTGGCAGCGGTTCTGGTGGCAATGGTTCCGATGGCAACGGTTCTGATGGCAGTGGTTCTGGCGGCAACGGTTCTGGTGGCAATGGTTCCGGTGGCAGCGGTTCTGATGGCAATGGTTCTGGCGGCAACGGTTCTGGTGGCAGTGGTTCTGGCAGCAACGGCTCTAGTGGCAGTGGTTCTGGCGGCAACGGCTCTAGTGGCAACGGTTCTGGTGGCGGTAACCGCGTTAAAGGCGATAGCAGTTCTCAAGGGGGCAATGGCTCTCAAGGCGGTAACCGTGTTAAAGGCGATAGCAGTTCTCAAGGGGGCAATGGCTCTCAAGGCGGTAACCGTGTTAAAGGCGATAGCAGTTCTCAAGGGGGCAATGGCTCTCAAGGGGGCAATGGCTCTCAAGGGGGCAATGTAAAAGAACAAGGCGATAAGTTACCTAATACGGCAACACATGATCCTGCATCTATTTTAATGGGACTTTCAACATTCCTAATCGGTATGTTACTATTTATTCGCCGTAAAAATGCAAAATAAAAACACATCCTTCCATCTAAAACATACATGAAACAAATTGCAGAACTAAAAAGGACTTTGGATTGCAGTTTATTATGCAGCCCAAAGTCCTTTTCATTCTCTATCAAAAAGAGCATTAATACGCTTTTCCCCAATACACCATTTGCTTAGCTTTTTTACCACAACAAATACATTCATCAGCCAAATGTTCTTGCTCAAAAGGCATACAGCGAGAAGATACTCCAACTTCTTCTTTTAATTTCTCTTCACAAGCTAATTCCCCGCACCACATTGCTTTAATAAACCCTTGCTTTTCATCAGCTAATTTTTTCATCTCTTCGAAATTCGTCACACTATACGTATTTTCATCACGAAATACTTTTGCTTTATTAAATAAAGAGTTATGAATTTCCTCAAGTAGTGCTGGAATGCGTTCTTCTAATTGATCCATTGATATAAACTCTTTTTCTTTCGTATCTCTTCTTACAAGTACAACTTGATTCTTTTCAATATCTTTAGGACCAACTTCTAATCGAATTGGAATACCTTTCATTTCATACTCATTAAATTTCCAACCTGGTGTTTTATTACTAGCATCTATTTTTACTCGTGCAACCTTTTGAATATATCCTTGTAACTCTGTTGCTTTCGCTAAAACACCTTCTTTATGCTGAGCAATCGGTACAATAATAACTTGCACTGGTGCGACTTTAGGAGGCATTACAAGCCCATTATTATCACTATGAACCATAATAAGTCCACCTATCATTCTTGTTGATACACCCCAAGATGTTTGGTGTACATATTGCCACTTACCGTTACGATCTAAAAATTTAATATCAAATGCTTCAGAGAAATTCGTTCCAAAGTTATGGGATGTTCCTGTTTGAAGTGCTTTCCCATCATGCATTAAGCTTTCAATCGTATAAGTTGCCTTTGCGCCCGCAAATTTTTCTTTTTCTGTTTTTTGTCCTTTAATTACTGGTATCGCTAAGTAGTCTTCACAGAAAGAAGCATATAGATTTAAAATATGTAACGTTTCAGCTTGAGATTCTTCTGCTGTTTCATGAATTGTATGACCTTCTTGCCATAAGAATTCTGTTGTACGAAGGAATGGTCGTGTCGTTTTCTCCCAACGAACTACTGAACACCACTGATTATACAGCTTTGGCAAATCATTATAGGATTGCACAATTTTTGAAAAATGCTCACAAAATAAAGTTTCAGATGTAGGGCGTATACAAAGTCTCTCCGCTAACTTTTCATCCCCGCCATGTGTCACCCATGCTACTTCAGGAGCAAATCCTTCTACATGATCCTTCTCTTTTTGCAATAAACTCTCTGGGATAAACATTGGCATATACACGTTTTCATGACCAGTTGCTTTTAACTTCTCATCCATAACTTTCTGCATATTTTCCCATAAGGCATAACCGTACGGACGTAGAATCATACATCCTTTTACACTCGAATAATCAACAAGTTCTGCTTTTTTCACAATATCTGTGTACCACTGTGCAAAGTCCTCTTCCATTTTCGTAATCGCTTGTACTTGTTCTTTTGCCATAGTCAGTCTTCCTCCTTTTAGAAAATACAAAAAAACCCGCGTCCCTAAATAGGGACCGAGCTTTGCCGGCGTTACCACCCTGATTCATGCACAAAAATTGTGCATGCTCTCTTTTTGATAACGGGAAATTCCCGCTGCATATGCAGAACTCGAAGGTAGGTTCCATATCGCCTTTTTAAGAATCTTTCAGCCTAGCGGATTCTCTCTCTGCTAAAAAGGGTAAACATGTACTAGTCCTTTTTCATCGTTATAACGAAATAAATTTGTTGATTATCATAATACAAATTCTTTTTTAAAACAATAGCTAATTTTCTTACTTTTATATATTCTTTTCATTTTTTGCAGTTTTATACGTAGCTTTTTCGCGAGATTTTTACAAGTTGATGTGCAATCATACCGATAAGTGTACCCAGTAGAACGAAGAAACCAATAAATCCATACCCCATTCCTTCCCATCCACCAATAACCATCATTGTAACGGGAAAGGATGCTAAACAAAGAAGTATTAAACTAAGTGCAAATATAATATCGAACTGTTTGTCTGGAAACCGTTTCTTTAGTAAATACGAAATAGCAAATACAAGGATAATCGTAATTCCACCAATGATGTAAAAGATACCAAATCCATCTAGCCAATCCACAGTGTTTCCTCCTTCCATTCATTCCCTTATACTTAATTATATGTTTAATTTTTCTGAAAATAAATAATAAATTTTCATTTAAAAAATATATTTTTATTACCAGGTATTAATAGTAATATATAAGAATAGGTTTTATATAACCAGGAGGGAACTTTATGGATAAAGCATTAACAAACCACGTCATTATTTTATCTTTCGATTGCTTATCAGCTTTAGATTTTCCTATATTACAAAAACTTCCTAATTTCCAAACATTAATAAACAAGGGCTCGATTGCGAAAAAAGTGGAACCTATTTATCCTTCTGTAACATATCCAAGTCACTCAACAATCGTTACTGGAAACTACCCTAATAAACATGGCGTAGTTAGCAATACATTACTTCAACCCGGACGCGAGTCACCGGATTGGCATTGGTATCGAAAATCCATTAAAGGAACAACGTTATACGATGAAGCACATAAAGCAAATTTAACGACAGCTGCCATTCTATGGCCTGTTACCGGCAGAGCAAACATTGATTACAATTTACCAGAAATCTTTCCAAATAGACCGTGGCAAAATCAAATTTTAGTTTCATTATTTAGCGGTAGCCCGCTATACCAATTAGATTTAAATCGTCGTTTCGGTCACATACGAAATGGACTGTCACAACCTGAACTTGATGATTTCGTACTTGCTTCTGCTGTGCATACAATCAAGACGAAAAAGCCTAATGTCATGTTTGTACATTTCACCGATCTAGACACCCAAAGACACTATCACGGCTTTGAATCCAAAGAAACAATAGCTGCCATTCGTAGACATGATGAGCGGCTAGGGAAAATTATTCAAGCTTTAAAAGCCAGTGACCTATACGAAGAGAGTACAATTATCGCTCTTGGTGACCATAGCGCTTTAAGTGAAAACAAAGCCATTCAATTAAATGTACTATTTCATCAAAAAGGGCTTATCTCTATAAATTCAAAAGGTAAATTAGTAGATTGGAATGCTTATTGCCAAAGTTGCGATGGGTCCGCCTATGTATATGTGAAAGACAAAAACGATACGGATACAATTCGGGAAGTACAACTACTCCTTGAAGACCTGCTTCAAAATAAACAAAATGGAATTGAATTTATGCTTCATGATGAAGCTGCAAAAGACTGCGGTGCAGATGGTAATTGTTTATTTATGTTAGAAGCGCGAGAAGGGTATTATTTCACTGAAAACTATACAGGAGATTTTATAAAGGAAATTACTGAAAAAGATGTTACGCCTAGTAAAAAATATACATTTGGTACGCATGGATACTCTCCAAAAAAACCTAACTATGAAACAATTTTTATCGCTGCTGGGAGAGGGATAAAAAGCGGCGTTACCATTCCGTATATGAGACTTATTGATGAAGGCCCAACTATCGCTAGACTACTCGGTTTACATTTAGGTGAAACAGACGGATCAATTGTAGAGGATTTACTCCAATTGTGAATAATTGTATATATGTGTAAAATTTATTTAAAAATTATCCCTGTTTCTCTTTTTATAATTTTTATTTTTGTACACTGTTAGTAGAACAAATTTAAGGGGGAACATTATATGAAAAAAATGTCCAGACAAGAAAAAAGCTGGATATTATACGATTGGGCGAACTCGGTATATTCGCTCGTCATTACAACTGCATTATTTCCAATTTACTTTAAAGCCGCTGCAAAAGAAGCTGGACTATCTGGTGCAACTTCAACAGCATATTGGGGATATGCAAACTCATTCGCTACACTTTTAATTTCTATACTTGCTCCTATTCTCGGCACAGTTGCTGATTATAAAGGATTTAAAAAACGATTTTTCACATTCTTCTTTGGACTCGGTATCGTATTTACAAGTATGCTAGCAGTCGTCCCAACATCTCAGTGGCACCTATTACTAGGATGCTATATGCTCGCATTAGTTGGTTTTGCTGGAGCAAACATTTTCTATGATGCATTTTTAGTAGATGTCACTTCTGAAGATAGAATGGATCGAATTTCTACGAGAGGTTTCGCTTTAGGCTATATCGGGAGTACTATTCCTTTTATCGGTTGTATCACTCTTATCATTCTTGCTCAAAAAGGAACTATCCCTTTATCAGTTGGCATTGCCAGTCAAATTTCATTCGCGATAACTGCTCTTTGGTGGGGACTATTTACAATTCCAATGCTAAAAAACGTAGAGCAAACGCACTATATTGAACGTCATCCAAGACCAATTGCAATGAGCTTCAAACGCCTTGCTGATACTTTTAAAAATATTAAAGAATATAAAACAGTCTTTCTGTTCCTAATTGCTTACTTCTTCTACATTGACGGGGTCGATACAATTATTACTATGTCTACCGCTTACGGAACAGATCTTGGTATTAGTGCAACGAATCTATTAATCATCTTATTTGTCACACAAATTGTCGCTTGTCCATTCGCTTTATTGTATGGAAAACTATCAGAGACATTTACCGGTAAAAAAATGCTATATGTCGGTATTATTATTTATATCATTATCTGCACATATGCTTATTTCTTAAAAACGACACTTGATTTTTGGATTTTAGCGATGTTAGTTGCCACTTCTCAAGGTGGTATTCAGGCGCTAAGTCGTTCCTATTTTGCAAAACTAGTACCTAAAGAATCTGCTAATGAATTCTTCGGATTTTATAATATATTTGGCAAGTTTGCCGCGATTATGGGTCCAGTATTAGTCGGTGTTACAACGCAATTAACGGGAAAAACAAACGCTGGTGTCCTTAGCATTATTGTACTGTTCATTATTGGGGGATTCTTACTAACTAGAGTTCCGGAAAATAATACATCCGTTACACCACCTAGTCCAAAAACCAAAACGCTATAAAGGAAAAGATCCTCTTCACATAAGAAGAGGATCTTTTCCTTTATTTTTATTGATAACGCCCCACAATTAAAGATGCTACATCTTATACAAAAATAGTTTATCAACAGTTGTTCCTAATACTTCCGCTAAACGAAAGGCTAATGCTAAACTCGGATCATATTTATTATTCTCAATTGCATTTATCGTCTGTCTTGAAACTTTACACTTATCAGCTAATGCACCTTGTGAAATATTATTTTCAGTGCGTAATTCATAAATTTGATTTTTCACATCTTTTCTCCTAACATGTAAAATCGTTTTTACAACATTAGTATATAGTCGGTACATTTCATTGTCAAAAGATCACCATGAAAAAAGGGAGCAATTCAGCCCCCTTGCAATAGCTATTTCGAAACCAATGAATTCGTCATTTCCTCTCGATTAACAACATCTTCTTTCTTTATTTGCATACGTAAAACCGGACCTATTGCTAATAAAATAAGTGACATTGCTATACAAAATACGGTAACTAGTGAGGTCAGCTCCTTCAATCCTCCAGCTAGTGAAGTTCCAATTAACATTGCCCCCATAAACAGTGGTAAAATTGTTCCATTTACCCTTCCAATCATATTTTCTGATACAAGTTGAATCATAAGCGTACCGACAACGATATTAACACAAGCTAAACAAATACCTGTTCCAAATCTCATGAAACTAGTAATCCAAAATGATGTAGATAGCCCTTCTACTAAAAATGACATCGCTAATATACTCATACCGAATACAAACATCTTTTTCGGATTCACTTTTGAAGCGAAAACCGCAGCAACAATACCACCGATTAACATACCTATTCCATCAGCTGCGGCTAAATATTGAACTGCTTCCTTTTCCATTCCAAGGCGCTCTATTACAAGAAATACCTCTAATGGATTCGTTAGTCCAACAGCTAAGCCCATAACGGTGAAAGTAATCGTAATCATACGTAAATTTTTCGTATGCAGAACGTATTTCCATCCTTCTTTTATATCATTTTTTAATGAGCCTCTCACCACTGGCTCTTTTTCCACCCATTTTGGTAAAAACAAAAGAGCGATAGCAGATAACAAAAATAAAATGATTAAGCTATATAGTGACGTAAATAAACCAAGTTGTGTATACACAAGCGATCCTACCACTGGTCCAAAAATCATAAATAATGACTGTAATGTTTGGTTAAATGCAATCGCATTTGCTACCTGTTCTTCCTTTACATAGCGCTTAAATATACGCGAAGATGATGGCTGAGAAAACTGACCTACGATCGCGGAAATGAGTGTTGCAAAAAATATAGCCTGCCAATAATCTAGCTTTAACAACAAGACAATCCCTATAATAGACAGTACACTTAATACATCTCCAGCAACCATCGTTCTTTTCGGATTCCAGCGATCAGCTAGCGCCCCACCGATAAACGAGAAAATAAAAATAGGTGCATATTCCATAACCGATAACAACGAAACGGAAACTGGATCATTATTCGTTCGCTCCATTATAAAATATAAAAGAGCCATATTTCTGATCCAAATTGCAAATTGTTGTAAAATATCAGATACCATAACGAGCATAAATGCTCGGTTTTTAAATAAAACGTTCATTTTTATTCCCCTTTCATAAACCGACCGTTCGGTCTAATTTATTTTGTAAGAAAAGCAACTGACCTATTATTCAGCTGCCATTCCTTTTAACAATACATCTATTGCCTTTTTATAAACACGTTTCAGCTCTTTATAATCTAATTCGTAGTAAAGTACTCCAAGCCCTGATAATAATCCATTCACAATATACATAAGATCCCGCGTATCATCTTCTCGAAACTCTCTAGACTGTATGCCTACTTCAACTAATTTCTCAACCATAACATATGATTCTCTAGTTAAAGCTAACAGTTCATCCAAAATCTCTTTACTTACAACTTGGCTCATAGAAAACTCCTCTATTGCATTTGAAATGGGTTGCTGTATGTCCTCTACATAATATTCCGCGAGACCATATAGTTTTTCAGTACTAGTACTATACAACTTCTCTTTTTCATTCCATTTTTCAAGCCAATCATACGTATGCTGTTTCACTACAAATAAAAATAATTCTTCTTTACTTTTAAAGTGATAATAAATGCTTCCTTTACTTCGCTCTGTAATTTCACAAATCTCTTCCATAGATGTAGCGGCATAGCCCTTCTGTGAAAACAGATTTTCTGCTTTATATGCAATTTCTTTCTTTATCTCTTCTGCACTTCTTCTCATATTCACACCTCTTTAAACCGACCGTTCAGTCTAATAATAACAAATTAAAAACCTCTATTACAAGAGGCTATATTCCTTATTTAAGAAAACGTACTCTCAAACCATGTTCGAATCATATGTATTATTCCAATTTTAAATCCTAATTTAACAAGAAATACGCCTCCCGCAGCTAATAAAAATAGCATTACTTTCCTCTTGTTTTTCACTTTCGGCTCCCTTTTCATTTCCATTCCCCTTAGTATGTTAAAAGTATTTAATCAAACGTTTGTTTAACTGTTTTTATACATATGTAAGCCAACTAATCAAACGTTTGTTTAAAAAGAAATACGCCTATATAAGGCGCATTTTCATCAATCACCACCACCGCAGCTTCCTCCACTATCTCCACCAAAAGACCCTCCACAATCATGTGAACCTCCATCATGCGAGCTATCATTATCAGATCCAGCAAAGAAAAATAGTGGTGATGAGTTGTTAGATGAATTATGAATGTTATTTTGTTTTGTAAGATTTACCTTCTTTTTGTTTGATCGAACTGCTGTTACGATTGTTCCAACTACAACAAATAATAGTATGACAATAATAAATTCCATATAAAAGCCTCCCTTATTCCTCGAATAATTGAATGGTTCTCTCTAAATTTTCAAGTGAAATGAAGCGTGATTCACGAAGGATCTCTTTTCCATTATAAAATAATAAAACTGTTGGTCCTGTAAATACTGCATATCGCCCCGCAATCTCTTGCATGTCTTGTAGTAATATTTCTACTTTCTCTACATATTCATAATTCTCTAATACGCAATTTACTTTTCTTAGCATAACATCACAAACACCACAATTTTCCGTTTTAATAAACAGAAGTACTAATTGTTGTTCTTCAATATATGTCGCTAATTCTTCTATCGTTTCAAATGTATTCATCTTATCCCTCTTAGCGTAATTTACGAAATACTTTGTCTTGATACATACGAAAAGCTAAACTATCTTTACTCTTTCTCTTTTCCATTACCTGCTGAAAACGAAGCTTTTTTGCTGTTAACTCTTCTTGTAATTTTTTTCTCTCTTCTTCATCATAACAGCAAGCAATTAAGTCTTCTATTTTTAATATATCTTTTTGTAGTTCCATTTCTGGTGGAATCATTCCCGCATTTTTTAAAATTTTATAACTCATTCTAAGTTCTGGAGGTACCATTGAAAGGTCTTCTAATTGTAGTGGTTTTCCTTTTCCCGGAATATGATCAAGGTCTCCATTCCGTATTGCTTGTCGAATTTTTTCTTCAGCAATGTTCAAAAACACATCCACACCATTCCCTCCTTTACATATTTTTACTATTATTTTACATGAAATTTCATTATTTCGCTACGTCATCAAAAATGAACTACATACAATTTTTTCTCAATTTTATTTATAAGGAGATATTTTCCCACCTCATATGTATTTCATTTTCATATGCAGTTTGTATTGTAGCCTTTTTATATTGAGAAAATCCTTCTGCATCTAATAAAGCGTTTACACTAAATCTTACATTTGTTACGATTTAATCACCCCCAGCCCCCTTGTATAGACTTCGTGATGTCTGATCATTTTTATCCCGCTTTAATGGGCAGTAAGACCCCCACCTCAAAATTTAGCGAAAGCAAAAAAGTTAGGTGGGGGTCGGGCTGCCCATTAAAGTCCGATTGGTTCAACTAATAATCAGTGGGGGATGAAGCCCCCCCACTGATTAAAGTTTCACTTTATCTAGACGTTTCGTACGTCTAGATTCATTTTGATTTATTGGCGCATGCCTTTAAATATATCTTTTATTTTGAAAGGAGAAATGACTATGAGATCAAAGAAATTCACACTGCTATTACTATCCCTACTACTCTTCTTACCTCTTTTTCTCACAAACTTTATTACTCCAAATGTCGCATTAGCAGATTCACCAAAGCAAGGTCAAAAAATTGTTGGGTATTTTCCTTCATGGGGCATTTACGGACGTAATTATCAAGTTGCAGACATTGATGCATCAAAGCTAACTCATTTAAACTATGCTTTCGCTGATATTTGTTGGAATGGAAAACATGGAAATCCTTCTACTCACCCCGATAATCCAACTAAACAAACGTGGAACTGTAAAGAGTCTGGTGTACCACTGCAAAATAAAGAGGTCCCTAATGGCACTCTCGTACTCGGTGAACCATGGGCTGATGTCACAAAATCTTATCCTGGCTCAGGTACAACTTGGGAAGATTGTGATAAATACGCACGCTGCGGAAATTTCGGAGAACTGAAACGATTAAAAGCTAAGTATCCTCACTTAAAAACAATTATTTCCGTTGGTGGCTGGACTTGGTCTAATCGCTTTTCTGACATGGCCGCTGATGAAAAAACAAGAAAAGTATTCGCTGAATCTACAGTAGCTTTTCTTCGCGAATATGGATTTGACGGCGTTGATTTAGATTGGGAATATCCGGGCGTAGAAACGATTCCTGGTGGTAGTTATCGTCCTGAAGATAAGCAAAACTTCACCCTACTCCTTCAAGATGTTCGAAATGCATTAACTACGGCTGGTGCGGAAGATGGTAAACAATATTTACTAACAATCGCGTCAGGTGCAAGCCAACGTTATGCTGATCATACAGAGCTAAAGAAAATCTCTCAAATACTTGATTGGATTAATATTATGACATATGATTTCCACGGTGGGTGGGAAACTACCTCTAACCATAATGCAGCTCTATACAAAGATCCAAATGACCCAGCAGCGGATACGAAATTTTACGTAGATGGTGCTATAGACATTTATACAAATGAAGGTGTTCCAGCGGATAAACTCGTATTAGGTGTACCTTTTTATGGACGCGGATGGAAAAGTTGCGGAAAAGAAAATAACGGACAATACCAACCTTGTAAACCAGGTAGTGATGGAAAACTCGCTTCTAAAGGTACTTGGGATGATTATTCTACCGGTGACACAGGTGTGTACGATTATGGTGATTTAGCAGCTAATTACGTTAATAAAAATGGTTTTGTTCGCTACTGGAACGATGTAGCTAAAGTACCTTATTTATATAATGCGACTACAGGCACATTTATTAGCTACGATGACAATGAATCTATGAAATATAAAACAGACTATATAAAAACAAAAGGTTTAAGTGGAGCAATGTTTTGGGAATTAAGTGGGGATTGCCGTACAAGTCCAAAATATAGTTGTAGTGGTCCTAAATTACTTGATACGTTAGTAAAAGAATTACTGGGTGGACCTATTACTCAAAAAGATATTGAGCCACCAACAAACGTAAAAAATATTGCTGTTACAAATAAAAATTCAAACTCAGTTCAATTGAACTGGACTGCATCTACTGATAACGTAGGCGTTACTGAATACGAAATTAGTGCCGGAGAAGAAAAGTGGAGTACAACAACAAACAGCATTACAATTAAAAACTTAAAACCTAATACAGAATACACATTTTCAGTAATTGCCAAAGATGCTGCTGGAAATAAGTCACAGCCTACCGCTATTACTGTTAAAACAGATGATGCTAATACGACACCTCCTGGGGGAAATGGCAATGCTACCTTTTCAGTCACTTCAAATTGGGGAAGTGGTTACAACTTCTCGATTGTAATTAAAAATAGCGGAACGACTCCTATTAAAAACTGGAAATTAGAATTTGATTATAACGGCAATTTAACACAAGTTTGGGATTCTAAAATTAGTAGTAAAATAAATAATCATTACGTAATTACGAATGCAGGATGGAATGGTGAAATTCCTCCTGGTGAATCGGTTACAATCGGAGGGGCAGGAACCGGCAATCCCGCCGAACTTGTAAATGCATCTATTAGCGAAAATTAAACATAACCTTCCTTAATTATTTCACTAAAGTTTGAATTTAGGTTTGAGTGCTCTATCCTAAATTCAAACTTTTAATTTTATGAAAAATCACAAATCGATATCATAATAACCTATTATAATTATATTTAGTTTATAATATGAAGTTCGTGTGAAGTTCATCTGAATTTTACATGAATTTCCTTTCAGTTCTATTGTCTTCCTATAGTAATCACATTATCCTTTACATATAGGAATTATTTTTATTCCATTTCAAACTATCTATATATATATAAGAAGATAGTCGCCTATTAGGGAAAGGCATCTAGTATTATTATAAATATAAACATAACAAAAGAAAAAGCACGCTTATAAGCGCACCATAAGAGTGCTTCTTCATACAATTCTCATGTAAGAGTTCTCGAAAATCATGTTAATCACAAAAAAAGGCATTAGCTTATATAAGCTAATGCCTTTTCTTTATTCATATTGTTCAACGTTCCATTCTTCTATATTCCATACTTTTGTTATCCATGCTTCATAGAAAGAAGGCTCATGTGAGACAAGTAAAACTGTTCCTTTATATTGTTGTAACGCTTCCTGCAACGACTTCTTTGTTTCTATATCCAAATGATTAGTTGGTTCATCTAAAATTAAAACATTGCTTTTCGTGACGATAAGTTCACATAAACGTACTTTCGTTTGTTCTCCACCGCTTAATAAACGAATAGGTTTTAATACATGCTCTTCTTTCAATCCACACTTTGCTAATGATTGGCGCACTTCTTTCTTTGTCATATCAGGTCGTTCTGCCCAAACCTTCTCTAATGGTGTTGTTTCTGAAGCAAACTCTTCCTGTGCAAAATAAGCAGGATTTACTCGTTCTCCGATAGAAATCGAACCGCTTAGTGGCTTTATTTGACCTAATAACGTTTTTAACATCGTCGTTTTTCCAATTCCATTATGACCAACAATCGCTATCTTTTCTCCTTTTTTCACTTGTAAATTCAACTCTGGAAATAACGGATCGCTATATCCTATCCTTAGTTTCTCAGCTTGCAATATACGACTCACTGGCTCCTCATACACATTGAAATCAAAACGGGATCGAGTCACATGATTCACCTTTTCAACCCGTTGCATTTTCTCCAATACTTTCTCTCGACTTTTGGCCTGTTTCGCTTTTCGAATTTTATTTTTTTGAATAAATGTTGCTAACTGGGCAATTTCTTTTTGTTGTTTCGCATACGCCGATTGTAATTGTTTCTTTTGCACTTGATAACTTCGCACAAACCTTTCATAATTTCCTACATATCGCTTCACTTTCCCTCCTTCTAGATGATAAATAACATTCGTAATACTGTTCAAAAATACTTCGTCATGTGAAATGATCACATAAGCTTTTTCATACAGTCTCAAATACGATTGCAACCATTCTATATGGGCTGTATCTAAATAGTTTGTTGGCTCATCTAGCAATAAAACATCAGCTTTTTCTAAAAGAAGCTTCCCAAGTAATAACTTTGTTCGCTGTCCGCCACTTAACTTTGAAACATCCTTTTTCAACCCTATTTCAAATAACCCTAAACCGATTGCTACTTCTTCAACTTCTGTATGAATGTGATAGAAATTAGAGCTTTCCAATATAGTTTGTAATTCTCCATACCTTACTAACAGTTTTTCTATTTCTCCTGCTCCATTCATTTCTTCAGAAATTTTTAACATTTCACATTCAATCGCATATAAATTAGAAAATGCACTTTGTAAATATCCTTCAATTGTTATCCCTTCTTGTAAATCCATATGCTGCTGTAAAAAACCTATCTTCACATGTGGAAACCATTCAATGTTCCCATCATCATGTATAAGTTCTCCTGTTAAAATCTTTAACAATGTTGATTTTCCAACCCCATTTTTTCCCACTAACCCAACATGCTCGCCCTTTAATAGTCGAAAACACGCATTATATAAAATGGTTTTCTCACCATACGAATGACTTAAATTTTCTACTGTTAATATACTCATTTTTTTCTCTCCTTTACTTATGGTTCATAAGCTAAATAGAGAGATCAACAGTATAAAGCCTTATTTAATTGTGTATATAAAAAATGGGTAAGGTGAATACACCTTACCCATTACATATTATCGTAAAAAAGGATTAAGGTTCTTTACCTGCTGTCTTCAATTTAGCTTAATCGTTAAAAATGGGCAGACTTCTCCCGTATCAAGCTAAAACCATTTGAAGAACAGTTGATAAAGTCATTTTATCCTTTCACTCCTTTAATATTTGTTATATTAAGAGTATAAACTACTCTGTTATATTCTATTCTCTATTTTTTCTTTTGTTCCTTCTCCTATATAAAAAAGCCTCTTAACAGTAATTGTACCAAAAACTGTTAAGAGGCTTTTTCTATTTTTTCATATAAGGAGCTAATACTCTCAAAATTTCTTCCTTATCCTTCTTTAACTCAAGTGATGTTAACATATCCATCGTTCGCGGCCTAGGTAACTTCACTTGTACCTCTCCAACTATTGACGCTGGTCTTTGAGATAAAATAAATACACGATCAGAAAGCAAGATTGCCTCATCTAAGTCATGTGTAACCATAACGATTGTTTGTTGCTCTTGGTGCCAAGAGTTTAAAAGCCAGCTGTGTACTTCCATTTTTGTAAAGGCATCTAATTTTCCAAAAGGCTCATCAAGTAGCATAATTGGCTTTTCACATAAATATGTGCGCAAAAAACTAATTCTTTGACGCATACCGCCAGACAATTCATCTGGATAATGGTCTGCATATTCATCTAGTTCAAACTGCTTTAATGCTTCCATTCCCTCTGCCAGCCTTTGTTTTTTCGGTTTCCCTTCGATTTCCAATGGAAGAACTATATTTTGCAAAGCTGATCGCCACGGTAGTAATAAATCCTGTTGCGGCATATAACTTACAACATCTTGTTCTTGTACTTGCTTATCGTTATACGTTACATTCCCACTTGTTGGATTTTCAACATTTGCAATCATATTTAATAGTGTGCTTTTCCCGCAACCGCTCGGTCCTACAAAGGAAACGAACTCTCCCTCTCGTATAGAAGCACTAATATTTGCTAATACATTCTTTCCATCGAAAGATTTCACAATATCTTTTATTTGTAATCCACTCATTTTTCGTTTGGAAGGAATTCATTTGTAAAGGCATCTTTCACATCAATTTTCTTCTTAATAACTTTGTTATCATATAAGAAATTCATGTAATTCGTCCAAACTTCTTCCTTCTGTACTCCCCATGCTTTTGCATCATCTTGATACTTCGTACTTAACCATTTTTGACTTTCTTGTACTAAATCTTTATTTACATCTGGAACAGCTTTAATTAAAATATCAGCAGCTTCTTTTGGTTCTTTAATTGCAAAATTATAACCCTCTGTCGTTGCACTCATAAACTTTTTCACAAAGTCTTTATCTTGCTTCGTATGTTTTTCACTCGTAATAATAACAGGACTATAGAAATCAAGCGCTGGGTCTAGGTCTTTCACCATAATCGTATTTAACTCTTTTCCTTGGCGCTTTGCTTCAATTCCATCCCATCCGTAATAAATCCATTCAAAGTCTGCATCACGACCAATTGATTTAAAGAAATCTGTTTGTCCTAAGATGATTTTTTCAACTTTATTAAAATCAGCTTGATTTTTCTCCATAATGGTCTTTAATGTAGCTTCTTCCGCTGGTCCTCCCCAGCCTCCATAACGTTTACCTTCAAAATCTTTCGGTGAAGTCATGTTATCTTTCTTAAGCGATGCAAAAGCTGAAGTGTTATGCTGAATAATCGCTCCTACAGATACAACAGGAATACCTTCCACACGAGCCAACGTTACATTTTCTTGTGCGCTTATTGCGAAGTCAGCTTTTCCTGAAGCTATCATTTGCTCTGCTGTTACATTGTCACCAGGCTGAATAATTTCTACATCTAAGCCTTGCTTGTTATAATAATCTTTCGCTTGCGCTACATATAAGCCAGTATGATTCGTATTCGGAAACCAATCTAGCACTACTTTTACTTTTTGATCTTTACTTGCACTTTCTTCTTTCTTCGCCGGATTACATCCAGCCACACCTACCGCTAATAAGGCAGCCAACATCACTTTTAAACCTTTTTTCATTTTCTGCCGTCCTTTCTATATATCCATGGTGCTGTTATTCTTGCCATAAACTCCACGATAAAATACAGACATAATGTCACCATAACAATAATTGCTGCAACACCAAATACTCGGGCTGTTAAAAAGGATTTCGTAGCCCTTGTAAGCATAACTCCTAATCCTTCACTGGCACCGAGCCATTCTCCAATAATCGCTCCCATTACGCTATATGTAACTGCAATTTTTAAACCTGAGAAAAAGTATGGAAGCACTGCTGGAAACTTTACTTTCTGGTAAACTTGCCATTTCGTTGCCTTCATCGTTTGCAACAACTTCAACATATTCTTATCTACCGTTTGAAAACCTTCTAAAATGCTAAGCGCAATCGGGAAGAAACAAACGAGTATTACTACCATTACTTTCGGTAGCATTCCATATCCAAACCAAATAATAAATAACGGTGCAAGTACAACGATTGGAATCGTTTGCGAAATAACAAGCAACGGATTTATTAAAATACGAAATAAAGGGATAACGTCCATAATAATTGCAATACTTGTCCCAATTAAAATCGCTAAAAACAGTCCAATTATAACCTCTTGCAGTGTTTGCATCGTATTCGGTAATAGTAAATCTTTCATTCCTATTAATTCTTGAACAATGGCAGAAGGCTTTGGTAAAATCCACGGTTCAATTTTAAATAATAAAACAGATCCTTCCCATATCGCAATGAGAAGGATAAGCCAAATTGTTGTAATTATTTTAGATTGCTTCTGGTTTTGCATATTCATCACGGTACTTCCAAACCTTTTCATCTATCGTTACACCAGTGCTTGGACGATAGTGGATTTTAATAGAAGTAATCACTTCTTCTGCTCCAGCATCCACACAAGCTTGTTGCGCACGTTTAATGATATCAAGAAGTACATCTAATTCTCCTTCCAGCGTTGTTTCCATTGCCCCTACTTCATAACGTACTCCCGATTGTTGTACAACCTCAATTGCTTTATCAACAACAGAATATACATCTTTTGTTTTTGCTTGTGGTACTACTGAAAATGACATTGTAACTTGTTGTGACATAATAAAATCCCCCTTATGAAATTAAATTTTAAAACAAGAAAAGGCTTTCCTACTGCGTAGGAAAGCCTTGTATGCAAGTTATTATAGAATAACATATGCTACATCACTTTAAGTAACTCCCTACGCTGGCATTATCCAGATCAGGTTGAGGGTCGATGTTTGCTTACATCCTCTCAGCCACTTGGCTCCCCGGTCCTTAATTCGTTTTCATTGTAGCATGATTTATTTTATTGAACAAACAAAAGCATGTATAATCATTTCATTTAACTTTTAAATTCCCCAATTAGCTCTTGTAACTCCTGTGAAAGCCAGCTTAAAGAACTGGCCAATTCAGCAATATCTTGTACAGACATTTCCTGTTCTTTCATACTTTTTTCAACATTACTACTACTATCCGCATACGTATTTGCGATAAGTGATAGTTCATTTACGACACGAACAATATTTTGGCTATTTTGCAATATATCACTTGAATTGCTAGAAACAACTCTAGCTTGATTTGTAGCAGTTTGTGCTGATTTCGAAATTTTTTCAAAGAAAGCACCACTACTTTCAACAAGTTTAATTCCAGATTCTACTTCTTTTGAAGTTTTTTGCATTGAAACAACAGCTTCTTCCGTTCCAGCTTGTGTTTCCCCTATTAATTTTGCTATATCTTTTGCTGATGCTTCCATCTGCTCTGCTAATTTACGCACTTCATCAGCAACAACGGCAAATCCCTCTCCAGTTTCCTCAGCACGTGAAGCTTCAATAGTAGCATGTAAAGCTAGCGAATTAGTTTGATTTGAAATACTTGTAATTACAGTTACAATATCACTAATTTCTTTTGATCTTGTTTCTAAAGAATAAATGATAGAAGATAAATCTTGTACTGCATTTTGTATTATGTTCATTTGATTAATCGCCTGTTTAATAACACCATTTCCTTTTCCTGAATGATGCTCTATACCTTCAGACTCTTTCGCCATTTTTTCTGCAGCATGCGTTATCTCTTCCATCTTATCTTCCATTTCATATACAATACCTAAATACTGTGGTACTGAAATTCCTTGTGACTGAGCGCCAGCTCTTAACTCAACCATAGAACTTACGATTTCTTGAACTGCCATGCTATTCTCTTTCGTACTCACTGACAATTCTTGTGAAGATGAGGAAACCTGTTCTGCTGTCTGCTTCACTTTATCTATAATTCCTTTAAACTTCTCGATGGTATTATTAAAATATGCATTAATAATACCAATATCATCTGGTCTTTCCTCTAATTTAATACTTAAATCACCCTCACCGACTCCGCGTAATCCTTCACGTAAATCCCGAAATGGAGCAAGTGCGTTACGTACGATTAAGAATTGAATAACAGTTGCAATTAAAACAGAAATACAAATAAACATTAAACCTTGTATAATGAACTTTTCCTTTGTACTAGGAACAATAGAGGCATCTACATCAGCTGCAACAAGTGCCACAATATTATCTTCTCCATCTTTAATTGGCTCTAATATCGTTACCCATGTTCCTAATGCGTCTTCATATACTTCTGTCATGTTTGCTTTTTTCGTGCTCATTACTTTATCATATGCTTTCATCCAAAGATCTGGTTGTTTATAATATTCTCCCGGCCTTACTTCAACAACATTTGCTAAACCTGTAGACAAATCAATGATTTGTAGCTCACCTTTTTCATTTTTTTTCGCTCCAACAATATACGTTTGTCCAACACTGTTCAATTCTTCCGTTGATTCATCTAATTTCTCTGTTAACTTTTCTCTCTTTTCTCTTTCTGCCGTTGGGTCTTTTGCAACATCTCTCAATATTTCCGCGTCTAATTTATGTAATACCGTATCTCCTGTTTCAAAAGAATGCCTTTCAAATATAGACATCATGCTATTTTGAAACATGTTAAAACTTAACGCTCCCATAGTACCAACAAGCGTCAAAATAACTAACACAGTTAACAATACATTTTTTTGAAGAAATGATAGCTTGTGCCAATATTTTTTCATTAACATCACCTTTCTTAATTCACTCAATATAAAGAAAAACTATTAAAATATAAACCTTATTAACAATTGATCACATTTCTCATTTGTTTATAAATAAAAAAAAGACCAATGAAAGAGCATTGGTCAAGACCAACCCTATCCGTCCGGTAACTGGCTAGCGTAGCCTTTCGGCCTTAGCTCCTGTAGTTTTGCGTCCTAATGTTTCCATCAGTTTGCCTTTCTCGCTGAACGAGTTGAACGATATGGGAGTTCTATGAGAATTACATTATTCTCTATCAAAGATTACAACATAAAAATTAAAATGTCTACCTATTTAGAGGTACAAATGTAAAATTTGGATGTATTATTTTTTCGAAATAATTTAACAAAGTACGTGAATGTTACATTTCTTGTGTTATATAATAAAAAACGTATATAACACAAGGATTGTTTTGAGCATTTAATTTAATTTTCATTTAAATTAAATTATTCAAATATATCTTAACTAATGAATTTCGGAGGTAGTTTATCATGTTTTGGCTACAATTTCTTACATTACTACTCTGCATTTTTATTGGCGCACGCCTAGGCGGAGTTGGTCTAGGAGTAATGGGTGGCGTCGGTATGGCAATACTTGTTTTCGTCTTCCACTTACAACCTACAGCTCCTCCTATTGATGTAATGCTTATGATTTTAGCAGTAATTACAGCTGCTGGTGCACTCCAAGCCGCTGGAGGAATGGACTACCTTGTTCATCTGGCTGAGAAAGCATTACGAAAAAATCCAAAACGCATTACATTCTTTGCTCCAATTGTTACTTATTTATTTACACTTTGTGCAGGAACTGGTCACGTTGCTTATTCTGTACTTCCTGTTATCGCAGAAGTCTCTCGCGAATCCGAAATTAGACCGGAACGACCAATGTCCATTGCCGTAATTGCTTCCCAACAAGCAATTACAGCTAGTCCTATATCAGCTGCAACAGTTGCACTTTTAGCAATGTTAGCTGACTATAAAATTACCTTATTAGATATTTTAAAAGTAAGTATCCCTTCTACTTTCATCGCTTGTATGGTAGCTGCATTTGTTGCTAGCAAAATGGGGAAAGAATTAAATGAAGACCCTGAATACTTAAAGCGATTAAAAGAAGGAATGATTCCTAAGATTGAAAAGAAAAAAGAATTTGTTGGTGTAAAAGGCGCTAAATTATCAGTTATCCTTTTCCTAGTAGGAACTTTTCTTGTCGTACTTCTCGGTTCATTTGAAGCGCTTCGTCCAGGATGGATAGTTGATGGGAAGTTAGCCCGTCTTTCCATGCCAAACACAATTGAAATGGTTATGTTAACGATCGCAGCTCTTATTATTATTTTCTGTAAACCAAATGTAGAAAGCATCGTGTCTGGTAACGTCTTTAAAGCGGGGGCAACAGCAGTTGTTGCTATTTTCGGGATCGCTTGGATGGGAGATACTTTCTTTAACGGAAACTTAAATATGATTCAAGGATCAATTCAGCACCTAGTAACAAGTGCACCATGGCTATTTGCCATCGCATTATTCATTCTATCTATTTTACTATATAGCCAAGCAGCAACAGTACGTGCTTTAATGCCTCTTGGATTATCACTAGGTATTCCACCAGCACTACTAATCGCTATGTTCCCTGCAGTAAATGGATACTTCTTCATTCCAAACTATGGAACAATCGTTGCTGCCATTAACTTTGACCGTACTGGTACAACAGGTATCGGTAAATACGTATTAAATCATAGTTTTATGATTCCGGGTCTAATTGCAACATTTACTTCTATCGGAATTGGAATGCTCTTAATTTCTATTATGTTTTAAAGAAAAAGCACAAACCTACAAATTTACAGGGTTTGTGCTTTTTTAATCAAACGTTTGTTTAAATATTTTTAACTGTCCATTCTTTCATTATGTTCTTTAATATTTGTGTAAAGTCCGCTGGGAAAAGATGCCCCAAACCTTCTCTCACAATTAATTTACAGTTCACATTATATTCCTCAAACATTGACATTAATTGAAGTGTGTTTTCGTAAAATAGATCTTTGTCTCCCGTAACAATATATCCTTCTACATTCGTTATATCATTTGATACAACTATACTTTCAATTGCCTTAACATCCCGAATAGCAGGTATAACTGCAATAAATTTTTGATTCGCTAACATATTCTTTAACGCTAACTCTATCGCTATATTTCCCCCTTGAGAAGCTCCCGCAATGATGATTTCTTCTAAATTATATTGATCCGTAAAATCATTAAAACTTTTCATAATATCTTTTATAGCTATATCATGATTATCCCAGCTATAAGAATTCATTCCATGTACTTGTGAAGATTGAGAAAAACCTAACATATACTCACGTAATATTTCTTCTCCATACCAATACGGTGCAAAATCATTTATGTTTGATCCTCTCCAATGTAAAGAAAATAACCCTGTCTTCGCCTCTTCATTTCCATAAGTAAATAATTTCGGTTCGGCTGTTAGCTGCTGTTTCTTAAAGATTTCTTCACACTTTTTCACTATCATTTTAAAAGTTGCATTCTCTCTTAATCCCTTTAAATCTTCATCCTGCATAAGTGTATGTGGATTCCACCAAATCCCCTTTTCTAAAGCTTCGTTTAAACTAACAATTGCTTCCTCATACTTACCTTCTACCGAAAGTGCACACGCTTCCCAAAAACTAGTTTTTTCTATTCTTTCAGGGAACTCCCTTTTTGCTTTATCTATGCATCTATAAATCGCATCGAATTCCCTTTTTTCGAACAAACGAAACAACTCATTTTGCAACTCTACAAACTGTTTCCTTTTCAAATAATCCTCTCCCTTTTTCTAACTATCAATATTAAAAAAATAAAAAGCTATGCAGCGTTTTAATACTACATAGCCTTCTTCTATAAACTCTTACTTACTTCCTCTACTAGCTTCTTCGTACTTTCATACGCAGATTCCGCTAAACTAATCGCAGAAATAACTGAAACACCGTCCGCACCCGCTTCTATAACCGAAGCGGTATTTTCAATTGTAATCCCACCAATCCCGACAATCGGTATTATAATTCTTTGCTCTCTAAAATGAGCTAAACCTTTCGTTCCTTGTACCGCTTTCGTATCTTTTTTCGTACTCGTCGGAAAAATCGGACCAACACCTAAATAATCCGCTCCATTTTCAATTGCCCAGCGTGCTTCTTCAATTGTATGTGTAGATACACCGATAATTTTATCCCCCATTTTTTCACGAACAGATGTAATTCCCTCATCCTCTTGTCCAACATGCACGCCATCTGCATCTAACTCGAGAGCTAGTTCCACATCATCATTTACGATGAATGGTACACCGTACTCCTTACAAATTGCTTGTAGTTCTTTTGCGAAACAAATACGTTTCTCTCCCGTTAAAGCGCCTTCCCCCTTTTCACGAAATTGAAAAATTGTTATACCGCCTTCAAGTGCATCTCTCAATACTTGCAGCGGCTCCTTCGTACAATTGTTACTTCCCATAATAAAATATACTGATAATAACCTAGACATTTCATCCTTTGTAATACGTGGCATTTATTTTCCCTCCTTACTATATAAACTCAATCTTCCCGTACTTCTCTATATCACCCGAAGTGGTATTCGCTAACTGATTTAAAAATTCAATTTGAAAACTACCAGGTCCCTTTTCCACTGTCTTAGAAGCTGCCAGTTCCGCAGCTACACCATAAAACGTTACTGCTGCTACTGCTGCCTTTACATAATCCTTTTCTACCGCTACAAATGCCCCTATTACAGACGTTAGTAAACAACCTGTTCCAGTAACTTTCGTTAAAATAGAATGGCCATTTCGAATAACAATAGTTCGCTCTCCATCTGTAACAACATCTTCTTTTCCAGTAATCACCGCAACTGTATTTAATTCATCTGCTGCCTGTTTTGCAATACTTACGACATTGCCATTTCCAGCACCGGCGTCTACCCCTTTAATTTCCCATTTCTCATTAATAACGTTTGCTATTTCAGCTGCATTTCCGCGAATAATTGCTAACTCGATTTCGGCCGGAATATGTCTCGCAACTTCTGTTCGATACGATGTTGCTCCTGCACCAACTGGATCAAACAGTACTGGTATATTGTTCACATTTGCTGATTTACCCGCAAGTAACATCGCTTCTACTTCTTCAGGACGTAGCGTCCCCATATTTAATACTAACGCCCCAGCAATGCTAGCCATTTCTGCCACTTCTTCTTTTGCATACGCCATTACAGGCGATGCTCCTAACGCTAACAAACCGTTAGCTATAAAATTTGTTACAACAACATTTGTAATATTATGAACGAGCGGATTAGACTCTCTTACCAAATCCACTACTTTACTAATTTCTTTCATATTCATCTTTCTCATCCCCTAACTATAGTGACGGGAGATACACAAAAAGGCACTTTGCGCGTACGCAAAGTGCCTGAACATGTGCTTTTACACTTCTCCCTACGCTGGCATTATCCAACAGGTTCAAATGGTCAATGACGGATTAGTCATACTCTCAGTTTGTATCCACAAACTCCCATGTGCTTATTATTCATCTACTTCAAAGTCTACTCTTATTCTAGTAAAATAACAAGTTCTTTACTTTTCTATTTAATATAGAAGCAACTGATAACACAATAAGTATAATAAATAAGTATCTATTTTTCATAGTCTCATTCATGGTACAGATTATGTTCTGTCGCCATCATTTAACTTCAAACAGATTTTGTTCATTCCACTAAAAAACGTTCAAACCTGGAGCGAAACTGAATCTCAAGAAAATGTATGCTATAGTTAACGTATGGAAATTTGAAAGGATGTTTTAAATATGTCAAAAAGCGTTATAATCGCTGAAAAACCTTCCGTTGCACGAGATATTGCGCGTGTACTTAAGTGTGATAAAAAAGGAAACGGCTACCTTGAAGGTAGTAAATATATTGTAACTTGGGCTTTAGGTCATCTTGTTACATTAGCAGATCCAGAAAGCTATGATGTGAAATATAAAAAGTGGAATTTAGAAGATTTACCGATGCTACCTGAGCGTTTGAAATTAACGGTTATTAAACAAACAGGGAAACAATTTAATGCTGTAAAAAGTCAGCTTCTTAGAAAAGATGTAAATGAAATCATTGTAGCTACAGACGCTGGGCGTGAAGGCGAATTAGTCGCACGCTGGATTATCGATAAAGTTAAGCTGAATAAACCAATTAAACGTTTATGGATTTCTTCTGTAACCGATAAAGCAATTAAAGATGGTTTTGCAAATTTAAAACCAGGTAAGGCATATGACAATTTATACGCTTCAGCAGTTGCGCGTTCAGAAGCTGACTGGTATATCGGCCTTAACGCGACTCGTGCTTTAACAACTCGCTTTAACGCTCAACTAAATTGTGGTCGTGTACAAACACCTACTGTCGCTATGATCGCTAGTCGTGAAGATGAAATAAAGAACTTCAAAGCTCAAACTTACTACGGTATCGAAGCGCAAACAACTGATAAGTTAAAACTAACTTGGCAAGATGCAAACGGTAATAGCCGTAGTTTTAATAAAGAAAAAATTGATGGTATTGTAAAAAATCTAGATAAACAAAATGCCACTGTTGTGGAAATTGATAAAAAACAGAAGAAGTCATTCTCTCCTGGTCTTTACGATTTAACTGAATTACAACGTGATGCAAATAAAAAGTTCGGTTACTCTGCGAAAGAAACATTAAATATTATGCAGAAATTGTATGAGCAACATAAGGTGCTAACGTACCCTCGTACAGATTCACGCTATATTTCATCTGATATCGTTGGAACACTTCCAGAACGTCTAAAAGCATGTGGTGTTGGAGAGTACCGTTCCTTAGCACATAAAGTATTACAAAAGCCTATCAAGGCTAATAAATCATTTGTTGATGATAGTAAAGTAAGTGATCATCACGCAATTATTCCAACAGAAGGATACGTTAACTTCTCAACCTTCACAGATAAAGAACGTAAAATTTATGATTTAGTTGTAAAACGTTTCTTAGCTGTTTTATTCCCGGCATTCGAATACGAACAACTAACGTTACGCACAAAAGTCGGCAATGAAACGTTCATTGCACGCGGAAAAACAATTTTACATGCCGGTTGGAAAGAAGTATATGAAAATCACTTTGAAGATGATGATGTAACTGATGACGTAAAAGAGCAACTTTTACCTCGCATTGAAAAAGGCGATACATTAACTGTAAAGTTAATTATGCAAACATCAGGTCAAACGAAAGCACCTGCACGTTTTAATGAAGCGACTTTACTTTCAGCAATGGAAAATCCTACAAAATATATGGATACGCAAAATAAACAACTTGCTGATACGTTAAAATCAACTGGTGGATTAGGTACTGTAGCAACGCGTGCTGATATTATCGACAAGCTATTCAATTCCTTCTTAATTGAAAAACGTGGTAAAGATATTCACATTACTTCAAAAGGCCGTCAGTTACTTGATTTAGTACCAGAAGAATTAAAATCACCTACACTAACTGGTGAGTGGGAACAAAAGCTAGAGGCAATTGCAAAGGGTAAACTGAAAAAAGAAGTATTCATTTCAGAAATGAAGAACTATACGAAAGAAATTGTTTCTGAAATTAAATCGAGTGATAAAAAATATAAACATGACAACATTTCAACAAAGTCTTGTCCAGATTGCGGTAAACCAATGCTAGAAGTAAACGGCAAAAAAGGAAAGATGCTCGTTTGCCAAGACCGTGAATGTGGTCATCGTAAAAATGTATCTCGTACAACAAACGCTCGTTGCCCTCAGTGTAAGAAGAAATTAGAATTACGTGGTGAAGGTGCTGGACAAATCTTCGCATGTAAATGTGGCTATCGCGAGAAATTATCGACATTCCAAGAGAGACGTAAAAAAGAATCTGGAAACAAGGCCGATAAACGCGACGTTCAAAAATATATGAAACAACAGAACAAAGAAGAAGAACCATTAAACAACCCATTCGCAGAAGCATTAAAGAAATTAAAATTTGATTAAACAAAAAGGTTCCTACCTCTATCGGTAGGAACCTTTTATGTTAGTGAATGATTTTACTTCCTTTTGCATTCTCAACGAATTTTTCACTTGATTTATTAATTGGTGTTTTCAGTAATAACGCAGCAACAATCATAACTACTACGAAAGCACTTAACACAAGTAAATCTCGCGTTACGATATCCCAAAGCATTCCGCCTACTGTTTCACGAATTGCGCTAATTGCGTATGTGAATGGTAAGAACGGATAAAGTGCTTGGAAGAACGCTGGTGTCATTTGAATTGGGAATGTTCCGCCCGATCCTGCTACTTGCAGTACAAGTAAAATGATCGCCATCGATTTCCCAACGTTTCCGAAAATAGAAACGAGTGAGTATACGATACAAACGAAGACTCCGCCAATAAATAAACTAAATAATACAAACCAGAACTTATCGACTACATACGTACCGAGTAAGAATATATCTCCCATTGATACGATAAACGCTTGTGAAAGACCTATCGTTAAGAATGTTAATAAACGTCCGAAGTAAATTTCATGGCTCTTATAATTCGCGCCTTCTTCGTGTACTTCTACCGTTAATAACGAAACCATTAATAATGCGCCTACCCATAGTGCAAGCACTGTATAGAATGGTGACATTGCTGAACCGTAGTTCGGCATCGCAAATAATTTATTCTCTTTTAAATTTACTGGATTCGCAAAGTAATCACTTTGCTTCTCAACATCATTTTTCAATAAGCGTATGATGTCTTTTATATCCTCTTCAGATTCAAAATCACGAATTTTATCTGCTAATTCCTTAACCTTTTTCTCAGTCTCTGGCATGTCAGCTTTAATATCTGCTAATTTCTTTCTACCGTCTACTAAGCCTTTTGATGAATCTTCTAGTAACTTTTTAACATCTGGAAGCTTTTTGTCTGCTTCTTTTAAAATTTGAGTTGTGTTTTTAGACATACGTTTCGTACGTTCAATTGCTGTGTTAAAGTTTGGAACGATTTCTGAATCATATGTTGCTAAGAAATCTCCTAATTGAGCTGAAGCATTTTTAGTTGCTTCATTAATACTTTCTACAACCTCTTTTGTAGGCTTCTGTCCATTGTTAATTAGCGTAGTTGCTTTATTCGTTGCATCTATACCTTTTTGAACAGAATTTTGTATTTTGTTCAATTTTGCAATTCCACCATTAAGGTTTTTTCCGCTATTTACATCTGCTAATACCTTATTTGTGCTTTCTAGAACCGGAATCGCATCACCAATTAGATTATTAGTAGCTTGTAATTGACCATTTAAATCGTTTAAAGATACTTTTGCCCACTCTAAATCAGTAACACCTTTATTTGATATGTTTGCCTTAGCATCTTCAACACCATTTTTGAACTTATCATATTCATTTTTCACACTATCATATGCTTCATTTGCATCAACTTTAGCTTGATCAACTGTGCTAACTGCTTTTTTATAATCTGCTACAAACATTTCATTATAATCTTTTTCTGCTTGATCAATTAATCCATTTGCTGCATCTAATTTTTGATTTGCTACATCTGTTACATCTTTCTTTACTTCTTGTCCTGTACCGATAACATTTACAATATCTTTAATACCGTTGTTCGCATTTTCCATTTTTCCTTTAAGACTAGTTAAGCGATCCACTCGCCCTTGGAAAAAGCTTTGACCAAAATCAGTCGTCGCCGATTTTTGAAGCTCAGTAAATACATTAATAAGATATGCAATACTATCTGTACGACCTTGAAGATTTTCAGAAACCGCATTAAGATCTTGTTTTGCCTTTTCTGGATCAAATTGACCATTTTGCAATCCGTTTACAACACTTTTCCCGTATGTTGTTCCTGCACGTGCCGAGTTTAAAACGTTATTCACTGTTTGATTAATATTTCTTGCAATATTTTTATAACCTTCATCGTTCAACTTTGAAAGATCCGGACGTGCTGGAAACTCAGGCAACCCTTCCATACCAGAAAAGTCTATTCCCGGGTGCATTAAAAAATCTGTAAAAGCATTAGCTTTATCCATTACATTTTTAGCTGCTGTCAAATGATTTCGTATCGTCCCAGGTGCATTTTGCAATGTTTGATCATTGTTTGCAAAGAACTTATCTAAATTCCCTAACGCTTCTTGACCATCATTGATAACACTTTCTACAACTGGCAGCTCTTTTTGCGCTACTTTCACAACATCTTCTGCTCGAGTCGCATCATCTAATGCCTTATCCATCAGTGTATTCATTTCTGGGAACTGCGCTTCTAACTTAAATACAAGATCTTTTACTTTCTCGATACTTGGTAAGTTTGTTTCTAAATCGATTCCAAGGTCATTGAAGATTTTAAAAATCTCACCGTTCGCTGTTTTAACAAAGTTTTTACTAATTTCTTCTGTAATACCTGATGCACCTTTTGCTGTAATTTTCGGTGCAATTGCGTTTACTTTTTCATTTACATAGTAATCCAGTTCTGGTTTCTGTGGATTTTCATCCAGAACAGTTGCAATTTTTTCAGAGAAGTCTTTTGGAATCGTAATGCTCGCATAATAATCCCCACGCTCAACTCCGTAAATTGCCTGCTTTTCATCTACAAATTTCCAACCAAGATTTTTGTTTTTCTTCAGAGAATCTACAATCTCGTCCCCGATATTGATATCTTTCCCTCTTAAATTAGAGCCTGCATCTTGGTTAGAAACTGCAATGGGAACCTCTTTTGTATTTCCGTACGGATCCCAGGAAGCTTTAATGTTAAACCATGCATATAACGATGGTAAAATCATTAACCCTAAAACAATAACAATTGCAGCCCAATGTTTAGCTACATTCCGTAAATCTGTCTTATAAATACGCCAAATTTGTTTCATAGAAGTTATCACCTAATTATATATTTTTCCTTCTTTAGAAAATGATACATACATTTTGCAATTATATCACTTTCTACATCGTGGATTAACCAAAAACGAACTATTTTTTCCTATTAACTTTGACTTACTACATTATATAACGAAGTCAGTCAAAGTATGAATACAAAATGACCAAATCGGTTTTAGATTCAATAATAACAAATATATAGGAAATGTCATAAAAAATACAAGTATTTTCTCTTGGAAATACTTGTATTCCTAAAAAAATCCTCACAGCTTTTATTCCCTGTGAGGATTTCTTCTATTATATATCTACTTGTACTTCTACACCGAAATGATCTGAAATTACCTTTCGGTTTGTACTATTAAAAATAACTTTTGAAGAACGAACTTTTTCACTTCGGTTACACAATATTAGATCGATTCGTAAATTATGCTTATTCTCATCCCAACCAGCAATCTCACCTTGGACAGTTGTTCCTTCATCCTTCTCTATTGCTAGTTCATATGTGTCATACAAACCTTTTTGCATCATATATTCATAACCCTCCCCTTGCAAACGGGCGTTATTATTAAAATCACCCATTAAGAAGGATAGTTCCTTGCTATCTACATGCTCCATCAAACGATTCACTTGATCTTTAAATGATTCTTCTTCATCATTCCACCAACCGAGGTGGCAAGAGTAAAACGTGATGTTCTTACCATTATAAGCAATTGTTGCACTTACAATTTTGCGTGTTTTCCAATACGTTGTATCCTTATTTTCTGAAATAAAGAACGTATCTTCTTTTACAACATTATGCTTCGTTATAATCGCTAATCCTTCTTCATACACATCATAACCAATATGAGAGAAATCCCAAGTAATATTGTAATCTTTTACATGTAACGCTTTTAACTCTTCTAATAGTAAAAGTCCAAAATTATCTTCTTTCTTGTTACCGCATACATTTTTAGCCGCTATCGACTGACTTACTTCTTGTAATGCGATGACATCGTACTCTTCTTCTTGAATGACTTTAGCAAGATATTTTATCTTTTCTACTTGATTCTCTTCTTGCCAAGAGTGACAGTTTAAAGTTAGCAATTTCATATTATTACGCACCTAACATATCTTGAATGTCTGACTTTAATACGTCAGCTTTCGGACCATATACCGCTTGTACACCTTTATCTTTTACAATAAGCCCTAAAGCACCATTTTGTTTCCACTGTGCTTCTGATGCAACAACATCTAAATCTTTTACTGTTACACGTAAACGTGTCATACAAGCATCTACGTCAGCAATATTTTCTTTTCCACCTAATAAATCAATAACTTTTGTTGCTAATGAACCATCTTGTACATTTCCTGTTCCTTCTGATGACTCATCCTCATTATCAATATAGTTACCTGCACGTCCTGGTGTTGGTAAGTTGAACTTTTTAATTAAGAAATTGAATAATGTAAAGTTCAGACCGAAGAATACTAGTGAAACGATAACGAAATTGATTAAATCTCTAGTTAGTCCCGCATTAACCATCATCGGTGTACGAGTAATTAATTCAATAAATCCGAATGCATGAACACGTAAGTTGATTAAATCTGCTAATGCGAATGCAAGTCCTGTTGTAATTGCATATACAACATATAATACTGGAGCAATAAACATAAACATGAATTCAATTGGTTCTGTTACACCTGTTAAAAATACTGCTAATGCTGCTGATAAGAACATTGGTTTATATTTTGCACGTTTTTCTTTATCAACATTACGGAACATCGCGAAAGCAATCCCCATTAACGCTGCTGTTGAGCCGATAACTTGTCCAGCTTTGAAACGAGCTGGTACAACATTATTTAATAGATCGTTATATGCTTTCGTATCTCCATTTGCTAATAAGTTATTTAAATCTGTAATCCATGCAAGCCATAATGGATCTTGTCCTGCTACAACTTGTCCAACTTTTGAACCAGTTAACATCGTATATGTTCCGCCTAGCTCTGTGTAGTTCATCGGAATCGTTAACATATGGTGTAAACCGAATGGTAATAGTAAACGCTCTAACGTTCCATATACAAACGGTGCAACAACTGGCGCACTATCCTTTGAAGCTGCAATCCAGCGACCAAATTCATTTAATGCACTTTGGATAAATGGCCATAAAAGTGATAATACAATCGCAGTAACTGTAGACCAAAGAATTACAACGAATGGCACAAATCGTTTTCCATTAAAGAATGCTAATGCCTGTGGCAGTTTATTATAGTTATAATATTTGTTATATAGATTAGCTCCTAAGAAACCTGTGATAATCCCCACGAAAACTCCCATGTTTAATGCTGGTGCACCAAGTACAGAAGTAAAATAATCTTTTACAAGTAAATCTCCTGCTATTACTGAAGAAACTGTCGCTTTTGAATCCGCTAACATTTGAGCGTTTACGCCAAATATAGCTCCTGTAATTCGGTTTGTTAAGACGAAGGCTAATAGTGCTGCAAATGCACCACCTGCACGATCCTTCGCCCAAGATCCCCCAATTGCTACTGCGAATAAAATGTGTAGATTTGTAATGATTGCCCAACCGATGTCTTCCATTACACGAGCAATTGTATGAACTGCGTTAATATCCCCAGCAGACATCCCAATTAATTTACCGATAGAAATCATTAAACCAGCTGCTGGCATTACAGCTACAACAACTAATAACGCTTTCCCGAACTTTTGCCAAAAATCAAAAGACGTAATTTTCATCTGTTCTTCCTCCCCTTTATTTATAACAACATAATGATTTAAATTATAATTTCTATTCCCTTTATGAAAACGATTCCTTATGTTACTTTATTTTTATCTTTACGCAACCGTTTTCATAAATCTATTTTAATAAAAGCGTTTTCACTTTGCAATAGAAATTTATTTTTTTTCATAAAAAAAGATGCTCAAGGAGCATCCTTTTTTATTATGAAATGCGATAAACCCTTGTTTCATACGGCTTTAACGTAATTGTAGTTACTTGTTCATGTTCCGCAACTTCATAGTTATTTAAAAGCAAACGTTTGCGTTCTAGTGCGAATGAACCCTCTTTATATACAGCTTCCTCTTTTGAGATATTACTAATTACAACGATTTTTTCATCGTTTAATGTACGAGTATATGCATAAATTTGCGGATCATCTTCTAAAAGTAAATCGTACGTACCATAATTCAGTACATCGTGCTCTTTTTTCAAGGCAATCATTTTCTTATAGAAATTGAAAATAGACTTTCCGTCATTTTTTTGCTTTTCAACATTAATTTCTTTGTAATTTGGATTCATACCAAACCAAGTTGCACCTGTTGTGAAGCCAGCATTCATCTCATCATTCCACTGCATAGGTGTACGTGAATTATCACGGCAAGAAGCCCATATAATTTCCATCATATCTTGATGTGATACGCCCTCTGCAATCTTCTCTCGATATAAATTTTTAATTGCTACATCATCGTAATCTTCAATATTTGGAAATTGAACATTTGTCATCCCAATTTCTTGTCCTTGATAAATAAACGGTGTACCGTGCATAAAGAAATACATTGCTCCAAGAGCTGTCGCACTTTCACGCCAATATTGTTTATCGTCTCCCCAAGTTGAAACGATACGCGGCTTATCGTGATTCTCAATATATAAAGCATTCCATCCTTTATTTTCTAACCCTTTTTGCCATTTCGTTAATACCTTTTTCAATCCTACAACATCAAGATCTTTCTTCTTTTCTGCATCCCATAAGCTTAAATGTTCGAATTGGAATACCATATTGAACTTACCTTGCTCTTCTCCAACCCAAAGCTCAGCATCTTCAATCTTAACGCCATTCGCTTCACCAACCGTCATAATATCGTACTTAGAAAATGTATTTTCTTTTAACTCTTCTAATAAAGGTTGAATACCGTCCACATTCATATGTTTATCAAAAGATGGTACATACTTTAATTCTTTTGGATTTGGCATATCGTTTAAGCCATCTTCTTTTTTAATATGGCTAATTGCATCCACACGGAAACCATCAATCCCTTTATCAAGCCACCAATTAACTGTATCGTATAACACTTCACGAACTTCTTTATTCTCCCAGTTTAAATCTGGTTGTTTACGTGAGAATAAATGTAAATAATATTGTTCTGTTACTTCATCATATTCCCATGCCGAACCATTAAAAATACTTTCCCAGTTGTTTGGTTCCGCACCATCTTTACCATCATGCCAAATGTACCAATCACGCTTCGGATTGTCTTTAGATGAACGAGATTCAATAAACCATGGATGTTCATCACTCGTATGATTAATAACTAAATCAATAATCAGCTTCATGTCACGCTTATGAACTTCATCTAGTAAAGCATCAAAGTCTTCCATCGTACCAAACTCATCCATGATATCTTGATAATCACTAATATCATAGCCATTATCATCATTAGGTGACTTATACATTGGACAAATCCAAATTACATCTATACCTAAATCTTTTAAATAATCCAGCTTTGCAATAATACCTTGTAAATCTCCAATACCATCACCATTTGAATCCATAAAGCTACGTGGATAAATTTGATAAGCAACTGCTTCTTTCCACCATGTCTTATTCATAGTCATTCTCTCCTTTTGCATCCCATCATAAATTTATGCAAACGTTTTCGTAACACTATCATAACAAAATCTACATAGTTTGCAACTGTTTTCATTGAACTCTATGTAGATTCCTTATTCTTATGCTTTATTTATTTCTCACAAAAGCAAATCTCATTCCTCATCTACTTTTGTCCACGCACGTTACATATGCTTTTCATAGTATTAATAAAAAGCACTGCTTATTTTAGAAAGGAGTGATAAATTGAAGTAAAAGGTAAGTTTATTGGCCCTCCGTCTGAACTCCATTCCTTATTATCTCCCCTATTGGCAAACTAGTTATTATGACCTTAGCTTTCAAATATTACGTAAATGGAAAACCATATATGATCCTTGCAATGTTTTTCGTTTTCAACAAAGTATCCCACCCTTTCATACGTAAAAAATGGGGATAAAATAAAAAATCATCCAATATGCCGTTACCTTGCAGCATGTTGGATGATTCAAGTTGACTTTCTATATTGTTTCAAATTATTGCTCCTACTCATAAAGTGAAACTTTAATCATTGGGGGTTTTGTTCATCCCCCAATGATTATTAGTTGAACCAATCGGGCTTTAACGGGCAGTTGATCCCCACCTAACTTCTTCGCTTTCGCTGAATTTTGAGGTGGGGGTCTTACTGCCCGTTAATGCGGGATAAACTTTCAATTACGGATTAATTGTATTTCACATCATTTTCATGCAATGAATGTAATTTAATATTTGGTACTTTCTCTTTTTCAATACCGCTATTATAAGCAACAGGAATTTGAAATTCGAATTGCTTTGTCTCATGTTTTTGTAAATAGACCGGTTTCGGTACTGGATAACTTTTTGAATTCTCGTTTGCATTATCATATAAAACAACTTTTAATGCTTGTGAATGATTACGATAATTTTTTAAAGTAACAATACACTTTCGTTCGATATCCTCTCCATTTTTCTCCATTCTACACTGACTATCTTCTTTTTTATATTCTATTGCTTCTACCCCTGTTTTTCCTGCGTAGTACCATGTTTTATTTAATGTCTGGAGGATGTTATTTAAAATAAACGGCATAATTAAAATCAAAATACTAATACCTACTACTTTTATCTTATTCATTTTTCTAAATGTACTAGACTCCTTTTTTCCTAGCCATTTTAAAAATAATATAAATGCAATTACATGTAGTACGAAAGAAACAATCAATATATTTGAAACTTTGTAATTCATATAAATATCCGTATGTATCGGAACCTTATAGAGATTAAATAGCTTTTCCCCTATTAATTCATTATCATTTGGAATTTTTAATAATAATAAAACCCCTATACTGTAAAAAATAGCTACTAATCGATCATACTCAATGCGAATCATTCCTTCTCCCCTTCACTTTGTTTTTTATTATCGATTTTAGCTATTATTACTATACTATACAATCTTTTTATAGAGGATAACGTAAAAAAGTTCCTTATAAATATATAAAGAACCTTATTAATATACAATATGAATTAAAAAATCAATCTGCAATTTTCACATAGAAATTTCCTCAAAATATGTTGGATTATGTATTGTAATTTTTTTATCTAGAATTGTAACAATACTATCATTTTTTAATTGTTTTAATACGCTACTAACCGTCTCTCGAGACGTACCAGATATTTTCGATATTTCAATTGTTGTAAGTGGGCAGGAAATTACAATCGTTTCGCCACTCTGTTCTCCTAAATCCTGCATTAAATAATTTAATGTTTGAATGACCCGATCTTGTGCATTAGGAATTGTAATATTTTGTACTCGATTTTCGTTTAGCTTTAATATCGATGATAATTGCTGAACAACATACATTAATTGTGTCCTACTAGATTTCACCATATCTTCGAAAATTACTGTCGGAATATAATAGACCTCTACGTCTGTCATCGCTTCTGCCGTATAGTTATATCCTCTGTCTGTAAACATACCACCATAAGGAAAAATAGAATATCTCTTTACATAGTCATCATATAATAAATTCCCGCTTTGATTTACCCGCTCTAACTTTACAAATCCATCTAACATGAAGTAAATTCTTTCTCTTGAATCCCCTTCTAAAAATAAAAATTGACCCTTTTTATAAGTTCGCCAATAGACAAACTCCGTCAAACCTTTCAATTTCTTTTCTGTTAAATGAGCAAATAATTCGAACTGCTTTAAGTCCTTAACTACGTTCCGTCTATTCATAAAATTCCCTCTCTCTTGCTGTATGTTGGAGCGAAGAATCAAGAAAGCGTATTCAATTTGAATTTTATCATAATTAACTTATATATTCAGATTTCATCATGAAAACTTTATGAACAATGAGTACAAAAAATATGAATAAATAAAAAGAATGAAGTTACTAACTTCATTCTTTTTTACTACTAAGTAGCGTACATAATAATTTAAACATACATGCATACATTTTGTTTTGAAATAATAGTACCGGCTTTTTCTTCTAGTGCTTCATATACTTTTTCTAAAGACGTAATAATTGTTTTTCTTTTTGGAGTTGTATTAACAAAATTAATAGCAGCTTCAATTTTTGGAAGCATGCTTCCCGTAGCAAATTGCTGTTCCTCAATGTATTCTTCTAATTGATTCACTGTGACATGCTCTAATTTTTTTTGATTCGGTTGATTATAATTTACATACACATGATCAACTGCAGTTAAAATAACGAGTGTATCGGCATCTACTAATTCTGCTAATTTCTGCGCAGCGAAATCTTTATCGATAACCGCTTCAGTTCCTTTTAGCCCTTCTTCAGAATCAATTACTGGAATTCCACCACCGCCAACAGCTATCACTATATTTCCATCTTCGACCAAAGAATTAATCACTTTATGTTCATGAATACTTATAGGCTTCGGTGATGGAACAACACGTCTCCACCCTCTACCCGCATCTTCTTTAAACACTGCTTTTGTTTCGTCCATTAATCTTCTGGCCTCTTCTTCTGTATAAAAAGGACCAATTGGTTTAGTTGGATTTTTAAATGCCTCATCTTTATTATCCACAACAACGCGTGTTATAACCGTTGCCACGTCTTTTTTTATATTCCGTTTTTTCAATGCTTTTTCAATCGCGTTTTCCATCCAATATCCAATCATCCCTTGGCTCATTGCTCCACAAGTATCTAATGGCATTGCAGGTATCTTTTCCGTTTCTGCAGCTTTTTGCTGTAATAAAATATTCCCCACTTGTGGGCCATTTCCATGTGCAATTACTATATCTATATCATTTTCTATTATTTTCACAAGTTGTTCCGCTGTTTTTTCCAATGCTTGTTGCTGCGCTCCCGCAGTAGCTTTTCCAGACTGTATCGCATTTCCTCCTAGTGCAACTACAATTTTTCTTCGTGCCATATTTCAGCCCTCCAGTTGATTTCGCTTTCACAGCGCTTTATAAAGTAATACTGCCTGTAATTAATCCATAAATCGCAAAGAATGCTAAAGCACCAATCGCTACCGATGATGCTAATTCCACTCGAGTAAATATTTGCTTCGAACTCTTTTGCTTTTGAACATTGTAAAAAATAAAAATACCTGGCGCGTATAAAGTCATTGTTAATAATAAATACTCTAAACCAGCTGCATAAACTAACCACACGCCATAAATACTTGCTATCAAGCCAATTATTATATTTTTATTTCGATCTGCTTCTTCAGACTTTAAGCTATGCTTCAGTTGATAAAATGCCGAAAAAGCATATGGGATTAAAATAGCTGAAGATGCTAAAGAGAATGCAAATTTATACGCCTGATCAGAAACGACGAATGTTAACAAGAACATTTGAATTAAACCATTTGTTATCCATAATGAATTTACTGGAGCCTTATTTTTATTTTCTTTTGCGAACCATTTTGGAAATACTCCATCTTTAGCCGCTAAATATGGAATTTCAGAAGCGAGCAAAGTCCAACCTAACCAAGCACCTAATACAGAGATGACTAAACCTAAATTAATAAAGATAGCACCCCATTTTCCAACAACACTTTCAAATAAATAAGCCATAGCCGGATTTTTCAAACCAGCAATATCTGCTTGCTGCATAAGTCCAAGAGACAATAATGTGATTAAAATATAAATGATGAGTGTACCAATTAAGCCAATAACCGTTGCTTTCCCTACATCACTTCTATTTTTTGCTCGACTAGATAAAACAACAGCCCCTTCTACCCCAATGAATACCCATAAAGTTACAAGCATTGTACTTTTAACTTGGCTGCCGACTGCCCCCCATGAAAAAGAACCAGTTTGCCCCCAAAATCCATCTAGGAACGTATCAATATGAAACGCGAAGATTCCTATGACAATAAATACAAATACAGGTACTAATTTTGCAATTGTAGTTACTAAATTCACAAGTGCTGCTGATTGAACTCCACGTAAAATTAACATGTGAACACACCATAATAATACGCTTGCACCAATAATGGATGCTACATTTTGCCCGCCTTCAAAGATTGGGAAGAAATATCCTAATGAAGAAAACAATAATGTACCGTAAGCTACATTACCAAGCCAAGCAGATAGCCAGTATCCCCACGCACTATTAAACCCCATAAAATTACCAAACCCTGCTTTTGCATAGCTAAAAATACCACCATCTAAATCTGGCCGTTTTACAGTTAGATTTTGAAAAGATAATCCGAGTGCAATCATCCCAATTCCTGTTATAACCCAACCAATAATAATGGCTCCAGCACCAGCACCTTTTGCCATATCACTTGCTAAATTAAATGCTCCACCGCCAATCATAGACCCAACTACAAGAGCCGTTAATGTAAACAAACCTAATTTCTTATCTTCACCCATTCCACTCACCTCTCTTTAATTGCAATAACAATACAAAAGCAATAGTGAATGATAGTGTCCAAAGGAGGAGAAAGAGGAAAGGAAGACTCCCTTTCTTCTTTACTCCATGTTTCCTAAAGTAGCTGCCATAACCGCTTTAATTGTATGCATTCTATTTTCAGCTTGATCAAATACTTTTGAATGTTTACTGCGGAATACTTCGTCAGTTACCTCCATTTCTTTCAACCCATATTTCTCATAAACTTCTTCGCCATACATCGTTTCAACATCATGAAATGCAGGTAAACAATGTAAGAAAATCACGTTTTCATTCCCTGTTTCTTTAATCATTTTCATATTTACTTGATAAGGTTTCAATAACTCGACACGTTCAGCAAATTTCTCTTCTTCCCCCATAGACACCCATACATCTGTATAAATTACATCTGCACTCGCAACAGCTTCTTCCACATTACTTGTTATCATTACCTGTTCATTATATTTTTTTGCTAAATCAATTACTTCTTGTGCAGGCCATAAAAATTCCGGTGTACAAATACGTACATCCATTCCAACGATTGCTCCACCAACTAGTAAGCTATTAGCAACATTATTTCGTCCATCTCCAACGTAAACAAGCTTCACATTTTTTAATTTCCCTACATGTTCTCTAATTGTTAATAAATCTGCTAGTGTTTGTGTTGGATGCCACATATCTGTTAATCCATTCCAAACCGGCACACCAGAATTTTGTGCTAAAGATTCTACAGTTTCATGATTAAATCCACGAAACTCAATTCCGTCAAACATACGCCCTAACACTTTTGCTGTATCCTCTACGGATTCTTTTTTCCCAAGCTGAATATCACCTTTCCCTAAATATTCAGGATTCGCCCCTAAATCTGTACATGCTACTGTAAATGCACAACGCGTACGAGTTGAGGTTTTTTCAAATAAGAGCGCTACATTTTTACCTTCTAAATAATGATGCGGAATACCATTTTTCTTTTTCTCTTTTAATTCTGCTGCTAAATCTAGAAAATATAACAATTCTTCTTTTGTAAAATCTTTTTCTGCTAGAAAGCTTCTTCCTTTTAAATTTGGTCTAGTCATTAACATACTTCATCCCTACTTTCTCCGTTATTTATACTAAATATCTTTACGAACAATTGGCATACTCATGCAACGTGGACCCCCACGACCACGAGATAATTCCGAACTTAGCACCTCAATCACTTCTATACCGTGTTCTCGTAATAAAGTATTAGATACATAGTTCCGATCATATGTAACAACTACACCTGGCGCGATTGCTAATGTATTTGAGCCATCATTCCATTGTTCACGAGCAGAAGCAATTACATCTCCTCCTCCACATGGAATAAGAACTAATTCACTTAAGCCTAATACCTCTTTTAATGCTTCCATTAGAGAAGTACGATGTGTAATTTTAAGAGTTTCCTCATCTGGACCTTTTTCTAAAATATAAATATTCATATTCCCTTTTGGCCCTTGAATAGCTGGATGAATTGTAAACTTGTCATAATCAACCATTGTAAATACTGTATCTAAATGCATAAATGCTCGGCATTTTGGAATTTCTATTGCTAACACTTTCTTAATTTTATTTTGTCGGCTAAAGAGATTTTTAGCTAAACGTTCAATTGCTTTAGCTGAAGTACGAGCAGATACTCCAATCGCAATCGTTTCTTCATTTAAAATTAGCTCGTCGCCACCTTCAATTGGAAACTTATAATCACGATTTAACCAAATTGGCACATTATGATTTGCAAATCTTGGATGATATTTAATGATGTACTCCATGAATAAAGATTCACGTCTACGTGCTGGTTCTCTCATCTTATTTATCGTTAAGCCATCGCCCACGCTAGCTGCTGGATCACGAGTAAAATATAAATTAGGCATAGGATCTAAGTAAAACGGATAATGATCTTCCATTAATTCGTATAAATGTGTCTTCTTACTTGTTTCAATTTCGTTTTTACGTACACCACCCATAATTTTTTGAATTAATTCTTCATTTGAAAAGGAAAGTAAATATTCTTTTAAAGTTTGATGTGCAACATTTACGTCAGCTTGTCCTTCTTTTAAAATACGATCAACAAATTCTTCTCGAAGTTTTTTATCTACTAACGCCTCAGCAGCTAGTTTTTCTAAATAAAGAACTTCAACACCCCGATTGCGTAACGTTTGTGCAAAGTAATCATGCTCTTTTTGAATAATTGGTAAGTATGGAATATCGTCAAATAATAATTGCTGCAAATAATCTGGCGTTAAGTTTTCCACTTCTTTACCAGGTCGCTTTAATAAAACCGTTTGTAATTCCCCAATTTCTGAAGTAACATGTATCGGATGCTTCATTTGTTGTACCTCCTTTTAAATATGTTTGATGTCTTACAAGTACATAATAAATGCTACGCGCTTTCAACTTTGTGAACTCATCCACATTATCATTGTGAAATATTAAACAAGTTATTTTTTTAAAGTCATATTAATTTGTATTTTTATAACAATCCATCCCGTTTTTTAATAAAAAAACACATATATTACGTATATATGTTGAATATTTAACTTCCGTATTTACACAAAAATCCTGTTTTTAATAAAAATTAAAAACAGGATTTTGCATCTAAATAATTAAATTTAACCTTTCTTCTAAAACCTCTCTATCTGATTTCGACTGAGAAATTATAAGGCATGTATCATTTCCACATATACATCCTATTTTTTCTTTCCAATCTAACTCATCAAACAAAACACCAATAACATGTGCATTTCCAGGTAATGTTTTAATAACCATTAATTGATCTACACAATCAATTTTCACAACAACCTCTCGTAATTTTTTCTTTAACTTTATATCAGTTTGTAAATGTTCTTCTGAGAAAATTTTATATATCATCAATCCTTCTTGAGAAGGTACCTTCGTTAAGTTTAACTCACGAATATCTCGAGAAACCGTAGCTTGTGTTACTAATACATCCTTTTTTGCTAACAATTCTACTAATCTTTCTTGTTTCTCTATTTCATACTCTTTTACAAATTGTTTAATTAATCGTTGTCTTTTTTCTTTTTTCATAAAAGACACCCCTTTTAATATTATAGCTCGCTATAATTTTCATCCGAAAGGGACAGAAAAGAATGTTGCGGAAACGTTCATAGTTTATATCTTTTAACTATAGATATTACATCTAGCTAAAAAAAGAGAAGAACAGCATTCTGTTCTTCTCTTTTACATTGAAAATCGTTCAATTGTTTGTTTCAAGTCTGTTGCTTGTTTCTCTAAATCCTTTAATAATTGATCGATCGCTATCATATTTTTAGATTGTTGCAACGTCACACGTGCTACTTCTTGTGAACCAGCTGACGTCTCTTCAGCAATTGCTGCTACAGCCTTTGTCTGTGCTCCTGTTTGATGAATGTGACTCACTTGTTCATTCATATAGCTACTAATTTGCTTTGTTGCATCGGCTACTTCCATAACACTTGATGACATTTCTTTTAAAATTAATTCGGTAGCTTCCCCACGTTTAGCCTCTTCTTTAGCTATTTTCACTTGTTCTGTCATTTTCATTGCAACTTGTTGTACTTCACCTTGCATATTCCGTAATAATTGCGATATGTTTCTTGCGGAATGGTCACTTTCATCAGCAAGTTTCCGTACCTCTTCAGCTACAACCGCAAAGCCTCTCCCATGATTTCCAGCACGAGCAGCCTCAATAGAAGCATTCAGTGCTAATAAATTAGTTTGGCTAGCAATCTCACTCACAACAGCTACAATGTGTTCTACTTGTTTCATTCTTTCCTCTAACTTCTGTACATTTTGCATTGAATCTTCATTTTCTTTCGCCAATGTTTGAATACCTTGAATTAAAGAAGTAAAGACACGAGTACTATGCCCTAAAGCTTGAACCATTTCTAAAGACAACTCATCAGACTGTTTCGCTTTCTTTTCTACTTCACTTGCAATAGAAGTTGTTGTATCAACAGTAGAAACAATCGCTTGAATTGATGCCGCTGATTGCTCAGCACCAGAAGAAATCTCTGCAAGTGTCTCAGATACACCTTGTGCTTGTTTCGTTGCTTCGCCTGTTTGTTTTCTAATTTGCTGTACTTGATTGTTTGTATACGAAAATGTTGTATCAATATTTTTTACCATGCCCCTTAAGTTTCCTAGCATCATATTAAATGCAACACTTAAAGATTTAATCTCATCATCTGTTTTGGGTAATGGAACGTCTTCACGAATATCTCCTTCAGCCGCTTTTCTCGCCACCTCCTCTAACTTTCGAAGCGGTTTAATTAAAAATACGGCTGCTCCATATGCTAAAATTCCAGACCATACTACCCCTAATAACATAACGATAATATTATATACAGTTTGACTTACATAACTTTGAAAATAATCGTATATAACGTAAATAAAAAATATACTTGTTGAATATGTAATTAAAGCTAAAACTGTAGTAAATAGCATAAGTTGTGTACGTAAACCAAAGGAAAATGTCTTCCTTTCTTTTTCCATCTCTTCTTTCCCCCTTTTTATAAGCAATATAAGTACTACCTATATATTATTATCCATATTTTCTCTATAGAAAGATATATTGATTTTTAATTTTTTATTTACATATTCATTACATTACTTTTTCTTTATATGAAATGAAAGTAATGTATAATTTTATTTGGATGCCAATTATATATTCAACTAAATAATTTAAGGTTAGGTGATTCTATGTTAAAAATTTTATATCGTTTAAATGTTATAAACAGATTAACATTGTTAGTATCAGTACCGATTCTTTCCATATTGATTATTAGCGTAGTAAATTATATAAATTTACTAAAAATGCACAAACAACTTCAAACAGTATATTTGGATCGTCTACAACCTATTAAATGGCTAGGCTCTATTGAGAGCAGCATGTACCAAGAGTTTAGTTATGTAAAGGAACTCATTATTACTAAAGATGAAAATCGACGTACTACAATTTTAAGTAAATTAAAAGATACACATAAAGAAACCGAAAAATTACAGGCCCAATACGAAAATACATACATAACAGGTGAAGAAAAAAAGCTCCTCAACCAATATAAAGAAAAGCTAGAAAACTATAAAAAGCATCGTGCTCAAATGCTCGATCTCATTAAAGAGAATAAACTTAATCAAGCATATTCATTCTACCTAACTACAGTTGAACCTAATTTATCGGCTACAGTAGGTTCTTTAAAAAATCTTAGTGATTATAACGAAAAGTTAGCTGAAAGTGTGTATAACGACAGTGAACACTCTTATAAACAAGTGATAAACGTAACCATTATTTTATTCATTGCATGTTTAGTTCTTTGCATTCTTATCTCCTTATTTACTGCTAAATCTATTATCAATCCAATCAATTCATTACGGAGCATAATGAATAAAGCTGGAAAAGGCGATTTAACTATTACAGTACCAAAACAATATCATCATGAATTCGGTCATATGTTTAATAGTTTTGATCAAATGATATTACATTTACAACAAATTATTAACAATGTGATTCAAACAAGTGCAAAAGTAAAAAGTTCTACAAACCACATTGTTGAAACAGCAACCGTTTCCTCTTCTACTATGGATAACATTGCAAATACAATGAAACAGTTGTCTCACCATATTAACGATCAGTCTGCAAATATTAAAGATAGTTCTACAGCAATGGATGAAATAGCAAATGGCGTGCAAAGCATAGCTGAATCTTCTACAACGATTTCAAACTTAGCTATTTCTACTTCTGATAAGGCGAATGTAGGAACCGAAATCATTGAAAAATCCATTTCTCAAATGACAACTATCCATACTGTCATGAATGAAATATATAAAGTAGTAGATCAATTAGTTGTTCGTACAAAAGATATAGATAAAGCATTACAAACTATTACTTACATTTCTGAACAAACAAATCTATTATCTTTAAACGCTGCAATTGAATCTGCTCGCGCCGGTGAACATGGAAAAGGATTTGCAGTTGTGTCTGAAGAGGTTCGTAAGCTTGCTGAACAATCAAAACAAGCAGCTAAAGATATAACAAAGCTAAACTTACTCATACAAAATGATACAAAAGATGTAGTCAACATTATGGGTAAAGGACAACAAGAAATTCAAGAAGGCATTCATGCCGTTCAAAATGCAAAATTAGCATTCCATAATATTGTGAATCATATTAATGAAGTTACAGATCAAATACAAGATATAACAGCAAGTGCAGAAGAAATGTCAGCAAACTCAGAAGAAATAAATAGCGCACTTATTAATATCTCTTCAATTTCACAAAATATAGTTTCGGAGACTAATTATACATCCCAATCTTCACAAGCTCAGTCGGTATCAGTACAGGATATTACCAATATGTCTCTTCAAATGCAAAAACTTGTTGAAGAATTAGAAGCGTTCGCAACCCAATTTAAACTTAAAAACTTGTAAGCATATGAAAGACCGCCTAATTTAGGTGGTCTTTCTATTTAAATTATACATTCAGATTTATTTATGTAAGGAATGTCTCCTGAAAAAAATAAAGGATTCTGACAATTTATGACTAATAACAAAAATAAGGGGCAACATTTGTAAAATATATTTTTGACTGGGGGTTTTGTATGATTCAGGTTCGAAATCTAGTAAAATCATTTGGCTCACTTGATGTGTTAAAAGGAATTGATTTAGAAGTACAAGAAAAAGAAGTTGTTGTTTTAATTGGTGCCAGTGGTTCTGGTAAAAGTACATTACTTCGCTGTCTTAACTTTTTAGAAATGTACGATGAAGGCGAAATTCACTTACAAGGGGAGCGAATTGATCCAAAGCATTCAAATTTAAATAAAGTCCGTGAAAATGTCGGTATGGTTTTTCAGCACTTTAACCTCTTTCCTCATATGACCTCACTAGAAAACATCATAGAAGCACCTATTCACGTAAAAAAATTAGAGAAAGCAAATGCAAAAGATATTGGAAATCAACTTCTCCAAAAAGTCGGCCTTCAAGATAAAGCGGATGTAACTCCTCATCTTCTTTCAGGTGGTCAAAAACAGCGCGTTGCCATTGCACGAGCTCTGGCAATGAGCCCTAAGATTATGCTATTTGATGAGCCTACCTCAGCTTTAGACCCTGAACTTGTTGGAGAAGTATTGCAAGTTATGAAAGAACTTGCTGAAGAAGGGATGACAATGATTATTGTTACTCATGAAATGAATTTCGCAAGAGATGTAGCTGATCGCGTCATCTTTATGGATGATGGAAAGATTGTAGAAGATGCTACGCCAGCACAATTCTTTTCAGCTCCATCACATGAACGAGCAAAACAATTTTTACGCAACGTTTTATAATGTAACTTCTGTTTCAAACGAAAAGGAATACATTCATACGGTGCACAACTAATCATCCAAATAGAATATTTCAATAACATACTTAAAACCATCCGTATGATCAATATATAGGAGGGGTTTTATGAAAAGAAAATTATTAACCATTGTTGCGAGTATTACATTATGTACATCCTTCATACTAGGAGCCTGTAGTAAGGAAAGCTCTACTACTTCTTCAAATGGTGAAAAAGAATTTCGTTATGCGATGAGTGGCTTATATAAGCCTTTTAATTATAAAGAAAATGACGGCAAACTTGTTGGTTTTGATGTAGAAGTAGGGGAAGCTCTTGCGAAAAAGATGGGAATGAAGCCAGTTCCCGTTACAAACCCTTGGGAAACATTAATTCAAGGTCTTCAATCGAAAAAATATGATGTGATATTAGGAAGTATGGCTATTACAGAAGAACGATTAAAAGCCGTAAGTTTCTCAAACCCATATTATCGCTCTGGCGCACAAATTTTTGTAGCCAAAAAGAATACGTCTATCTCTTCTCCAGAAGATTTGAAAGGTAAGAAAATTGGTGTTGTAAAAGCTAGTACCTTTAAAGACCTTGTTGCCAAACATACAGATCAAATTACAGAATATGATAGTGATATTACTGCACTTATGGACTTAGAGCCTGGACGTATTGACGCAGTAATCACAGATCAAATGGTTGGTTTACGCATGATCAAAGAAGGTAAATCAAATATAAAAGAAGCTGGAAAACCATTAAATCTTGATGAAATGGGAATTGCTATTCGTAAAGATGATAAAGCAATGGTTGAGAAAGTAAATAAAGCGTTAGATGAAATCATTAAAGATGGTACGTATGAAAAGATCAGTAAAAAATGGTTCGAGCGTAATATTTTTGGTGAAGAGGAAAAAACGAAGTAAATTAGCTAGTCAAATGTTTCGTGAATTATGCCCCACTTTTTATCCCGCTATTTATGGGCAGTAAAACTCCCAATTGGTGTGGGCTAATATCAGTGGGGCATTTCATTCCCTACCAAAATCCATATAATATGAGGTGACACATATGTTTGAAATTTTTATGTCTACTTATCCCACACTTTTAAAGGCTACTATTGTCACATTACAATTAACACTAACATCCCTATTACTCGGTTCACTAATTGGATTACTATTCGCTTTTTTTCGAATCTCTAACAATAAAGTTTTAAATAGTATTGCTCATGTATACATCGCTATTATTCGTGGTACACCTTTAATTGTTCAAATCGCAATTCTCTATTTTGGTATCACATCTGTCATTGTTTTCTCCCCTTTTTGGGCAGGAGCAATCGCTTTAGCAATCCATAACGGTGCATATATTACTGAAATTTTCCGCGGATCCATTCAATCTGTCGATCGTGGACAATTGGAAGCTGCTCGCTCTCTAGGTATGCCGTATCCTTTAGCGATGCGCCGTATCGTATTACCACAAGCATTTCGTCAATCTCTGCCTCCTTTAGGAAATCAGTTTATTATTGGATTAAAGGATTCTTCCCTCGTTGCATATGTAGGATTGTCCGAATTATGGGGATCAGGTTTATCAATTGCTGCAAGTAACTTCCAACAATTAGATACATACATGATTGTTGGTTTATATTACCTCGTACTTGTTCTTCTATTTACTTATTTTGTTAACCTTTTAGAAAAACGACTACAAAGAAAAGAAACAAATTCAGTTCAAGTTCGTACAAAGAATAAAAAAGAAGTCTCTTTATAAAAAAAAGCAAGCCTGAGATGGCTTGCTTTTTCACTGCAAAATATATTAATTTTTATTGATTTACTTTTTTAATACTTTCTTCCTCTATATGTTCCTCACGATATGAAATATTATGAGGATCTAGTCCATTTCCTAAAGAACCATAGAAATGCTCTCTATGCGGATCCACTAATTCACTTCCTTGATAATACACACGTGGTGTATTCCATAGCGCTGCCAAAGCTTTTGTCATTGGCATCTCATGATAGCGTTCCGGCCACATTTCTTTAATTTTCTCTTTTACTAATGGATAGTATTTAGAGCTCATAGCAGGGAACAAATGGTGTTCTGTATGATATGAGAAATTGAAATGTAAAACGTCTACCCAACGCGGCACTGTTACTGATAAACAGTTTGCTAACGGATCATTTACCGGAACAATTGGATTTAAGCGGTGATTTGTTGCGATATATGCCATTACAATAAAGTTAGCAATTAACAACGGAATTACATATGCAAATAACCATTTTCCAGGTCCCATAATAAACAATAAACTAATCCAAACTGTCCAAGGCAAAAGAAGTTGAAGCCATACAGATTTTTGATTGGATGACTTAAACTCTTTTATAAAATGAAAGAACATTCGAGTCGAATGCAATGTAAATTGAATGGTTAGTGATAGAAAACTAAAGAATGAGCGTACATGAAGAGGCATGCGATATACCCAACTCAAAAACTTACTCTTTTTAAGCTTCTCAAGTGTCGGCCATGCATCTGGATCATTCTCTTCATGTTGTGTATGAACATGATGCGTTGCATTATGCCACTTTCTCCAAAGTTTAGGACCTGTTGATAATGGCATAAATGCAATCGCGCCTAAGAAATCACGAATCCATGCCTTTCTTACAACAGTTCCATGTAAAATTTCATGCCCTAAAAACCCAAGTGAAGCAAAACATAATCCAAGAACAATCGCAATTCCTAGATTTGCCCACACATTCAATTCAAATACACCAATCGATATTAACCCCGCCAATGCCACAAGCAAATAAGCCAGTCCACCAAATAAACGAGTAGGAACTGGTTTAAATGCTTTTTTCGGCAAATGTGGTGATACACGTGCTGCATACCACCCAAACGTATGAAGCTCCTTCATCCTTTTGCCCCTTTCTTATGCCGCGCCTTGCGCAACTTACATATATCAATTCTTGCTTCCAGATTGATTTTACTAGGTGATTAAAAAAGCATCTATTATAAGGAAAATATACTCACTCTATCGTCACTTATTTTTCGCTTTTATTATCAATGAAAAACATTTCTCTTTTTACTCTCTATCAACCTTTCCACATGATGAATCATATCAATAGAATTTCTATATTGTCAACAACTTTTATGACCTAGTATTAAAAGTTGGTTATATTTTTATAATTATACTTTATTTCACTAAAGAAAAAACATAGACTTTATAAGGTTTTATCCATTATGCATATACATACGCGGACATACTATAGACTCTATCTTATTCAAGAATTCTCGGTGTAAACAATAAATACACTCACCTAAATCTAGCTTTACACAACTGCTACCTCTTCATACCGACAACACTTAATAATTATATTAAAATAATTTTATCTTTCTTGTAATAAAGTGAAACTTTAATCAGTCCGACCCGCACCTAACTTCTTTGCTTTCGCTGAATTTTGAGGTGGGGTCTTACTGCCCGGCAAATAGCGGGATAAAAATAGACTCCTTCAAAAACAGCACACATGAATTTCATATCATATGGAAATATTAAAAGGAAAATTGTTCTAAAATCGGGAGGTTTCTATAATGACAAGCGATACATTTCCACAATTCCCATTATCTTATTGGATTGAATCTACTCAAATCCCTGCTTTTCCCCCTTTATCTGAAAATATAAAGACAAAAGTTGCTGTTATCGGTGCTGGTATTACAGGTATTACTACTGCCTATTTACTGGCAAAAGAAGGCATCGATGTTGTGTTAATTGATTCTGGTCTTATTTTAAATGGGACGACTGGGCATACAACTGCAAAGGTAACAGCGCAACATGATATTATTTATGATGAATTAATAAATCATTTCGGTGTGGAAAAGGCCGGGCTTTACTATGAATCAAATAATCATGCCCTACAATTCATAAATGAGACTGTGCAAACATATAAAATCGACTGTAATTTCTCAAATGAAGATTCATATTTATATACAACTACCGATAACGGATTAAGAAATTTATCGAAAGAATATGAAGCCTATCAAAAATTAAATATACCTTGTGACTATGTTCAATCTCTATCGATTCCAATTCCAGTACAATCTGCACTTGTCATGAAAAACCAAGCACAATTCCATCCCCTCCTTTATTTGAAAACACTTTTAGAAAAGTTTGTGGAGATGGGCGGCAAAGTTTATGAACAAACAACAGCTATGGATGTGGAAAAAGGAGATTATCCACAAGTCATTACAAAGGACGGACATCGCATCACTTGCAAATGTGTTGTCTCTTGTTCGCATTTCCCTTTTTATGATGCGAATAGCTTTTTCTTTACGCGCATGTATGCTGAACGCTCTTATGCTCTTGCCATCAGAGCAAAAACAGATTATCCAGGTGGCATGTACTTAAGTATTGATGATCCAAAACGCTCTTTACGCTATACAACAAACAATGGAGAACAATTAATTTTAATTGGCGGAGAAAGTCATAAAACAGGACAAGGAATTAATACGATGCTTCATTACGACGCACTGTATTCTTTTGCAGAAGCAACTTTTGGAGTAGACGAAGTTCCCTATAGATGGTCCGCACAAGATTTAATCACGCTAGATAAACTTCCTTATATCGGACATATTAACGAAAGAAACCCAAATATATTTGTTGCAACTGGATATCGTAAATGGGGAATGACAACTGGAACTGCTGCCGCTCATTTACTGAAGGATTCTATTCTAAAAGTACACAGTCCATATAAAGAACTGTATGCACCATCACGCTTCCATGCAAATCCAGATATAAAAACATTCTTCTCTCAGAACATTGATGTTGCGAAACATTTAATTGAAGGAAAGATCGAAACCGCATTACGTAAACCAGAAGACCTCGAAGTTGGTGAAGGGTCTGTCGTACATGTTAACGGTAAACGGGCAGGTGCTTATAAAGACAAAGATGGAAAATTACATATTGTCGATACAACTTGTACACATCTCGGCTGCGAAGTTGAATGGAATAATGGTGATTGTACTTGGGATTGTCCTTGTCACGGTTCCCGTTTTTCAATTAAAGGAGACGTTCTTGAAGGTCCAGCAGATCAACCGTTAAAACGAGTTGATCTCGAGTAGACAATGCAATATAACTTAGCATGGAATTTTTACTTATTCTCATCCGCAGGTCTTCTCGCAGCTATATCTGTTTTCTTTATTCCTACAAAATCAAAAGAGCACAAATTCACTTGTGCTCTTTTTCATATGCTGCAAACAACGTATCTCGAAACAATGTATTTAAAATCTCAATATCGATCCCTGATTCCACTGCAAATAAAATTCTCACATCATTCTCTTTTTCAATTCTTTCTAACTCCGACCTAATTTTCTCTCTCATTTCATACCATCTCCATTTTTTGATTATTTCCTTGGAAATTCGACAAATATACTACTAAGTTTACTACATACTAAAATAGCTGTCAGAAAATTCCCGACAGCCTAACAAAACTCCTTATTTTTTACTTGTTCTTTTCTGTTACACTAGCCGCAATTCGTTCAAACTCTTTTTGAATCTCCTCTTTATATGCATCCACTTTTGAAAAATCCATAGCAGCAATATAAATTCGTTCTAATTTATCACGGACTGATTTTGCTTTCGCTAAGAAAGACATCGCCTCATTCATTTTTGCTTTATATCGAATCGACACGTCGCGAATCTCTGTCGCATGCTTCTCATCCGTCCCTGGTGTCACAATAAGGGCATACATATCTATAATTTCATCACCTTCGCGGCTCGGAAAATATTCATGTGGTGCGGTGCTATCAAAAATTGCAAAACCTAATTCTCTTACGATAACCATATCAAGACTATTTGGATCAAATCCACAATGATACACTTCAACTTCAAAGCCTTTTTCTTCTGCTACCTTAGCTAATTTTTTGAGCATTGTTGATTTTCCAGAGCCTGGGCGTCCTTTTATAAAATAACGATGTGGTAATCCTTCTGTTAAATTAGGAACAAAATCAACTGCTCCTTTCGGTGTAGCTGCTCCTAAAAAGCGATGTTTCACAAGCGATTGTTTCCCGCCTTTATCTGTAAACAATTTCTGAATCAGCTGATCGGTTAGTTCATTCGCTTTATTAAAATCAATGTTATTAATATATATTTTCTCCCACTCATCATGTATAACTAACGCCTTGTTAAAACAAGCGTAAGCAGCTTGAAAAGCCTTACTTGCTTCTGAAACAAATCGTTCAATTTCCAATTTCTGCTTTCTTAATTTATCTGAATCCCAAGCAACTCCTAAATTAATATATTCCTCGACAACTCCTGGCATTTTTGGCTCGATAACATGCGGTGATGTGCCATCAACAATTCCCACTTTTAACTTCGGGATAATTACACCATCAACCGATTTATTATCAGAAGAACAGTGTAAAAATTCAATGTCATATCCTTTTTCAACCCATTCACGACCTATTGCCTTAATTAAAGAGGATTTCCCCGTTCCAGGGCCACCCTTTAAAATAAACAACCTGTTTAGTCCTTTTAAATTCTCTTCATATAAATTATGAAATCCTCTAGCTGTATTTCCGCCAGCATAATAATTCAATACATTCCCTGTCACTGCACTCACTCCTTCGCAGCATTCTATTTACATAAGCTACAATATGCGAGCAACTTTATTTGGGTGAATACCTATTTTATGTTGCGTAAAAAAAGGAAATGAATTACAATTTATTATAAAGAAAATTCTGATTTTAAAATCGAATATACCTTTATCAAGAGAGGCAGAGGGACCGGCCCTTTGAAGCCCAGCAACCTCAGTTTATACAAACTGAATAGGTGCTAATTCCTGCAAAATGCATTGCATTTTGAAAGATAAAACGTAACTATTGTGTGCAAAACTCATCTTTCTTGATTATGAAAGGTGAGTTTTTTTATATTTCAAAACATATATTGGAGGTATTTAAAGTGAAAGTAATTGATCTATCACAAACATTTGAAAATAATATGTCTCAATTCCCTGGAACACCCAAAATCAATTTAGAAGCCATTACAAGTGTTGAAGAGACAGGCTATCAAGTTACAGATTTTCATTCTGTCGTTCATGTTGGCACGCATTGCGATGCTCCTGCCCATTTCATTTCAGGCGCAACCACTATTGATCAATTACCCCTAGATCAATTTGTAGGCGAAGCTGTTCTTATTGATGTAACTCATGTACAAGAACGAAAATTACCTAAGGAAGTATTGTATGACGCTGACATAAAAGAAGGAGATATTGTCATTTTCCATTCCAATCTATCTACTAAATGGAATACAGAAGCGTATGCAAAAGAAGCTTTTTATCTTTCTGAAGAATTAGCCGAAGAACTAGTTCAATTAAAAGTAAAATCGGTCGGTTTAGATTTCATTTCTCCTGATGAGGTAACGACAGAAACATCACCGATTCATCATATACTACTTGGGAATAATATTTATTTAATTGAAAACTTAACAAACTTAGATGCCATTAACACGACACGTTTCTTTTTCTCAGCAGCACCTTTAAAAATTAAAGATAGCGACGGGGCTTTCGCAAGAGCTTTCGCTGTTATTTTTTAAACACGGATATAAAAAAGCAAAGATCATCATTGACCTTTGCTTCTATATTTTTTATTTAAACTAAGAAAGAATTGCTCGACACGAGGACGTACCCAAGCTAAATAATCTTTCTCTTTCTTCTTTGTACAAGCTATTTCTTCCCCATCTACCATTTCGACAAGCTCTAGCTCTAACAGTTGCCTCGTAAATGCTAACATATTTATTTCTTCGGCAGGATACTCTTCTTTTAATTTCTCCTCAATTTCCCCCAATAAAAAACCGTCACGCATCATTGCCAATGCATCAATCCAAAGTGGCGGCATTTCATATTTTTCTCCTGTAATTGTATCTTTTACAATATAATTCTTTTGCTCTTTTCGAAATTGAATCGTGTGTAAACATACAGTCGAATTTAATGTTAATTCCATCATACCACCTCTTTCATAATATCTGCATAGAAAAAAGGATGCGCGTGCACCCCATCTTTTCCTAACACTACCGAACCGTTACATGAATAACAAATTTCATGTCGATATTTTCCTCCATTATAAACGAAGTATTTTATAAAAAAAACCCTTCTTGAAACATTTTATAAAATGTTTATATTTACACAACAAGAACACTTTTCTGAAAAATATTTTCTTCTAGCATATTATACTGTCGGTAAAAAAATCTCCACTTTCGTTCCTATTCCCATGCTACTTTGAATCGCGATATTTCCTTGATGTTCCTTAATAATTTTATATGTAATCATTAATCCAAGTCCCGTACCATTCTCCTTTATTTTGTAAAAAGCCTTACCAATATTCTCTAATTTCTCCTTCTCTATACCAAAGCCTTGATCTTCAACAGAAATACACAAATGCCCTTCAGTTTTTTGATATGCACGGATATGAATATCTCCACCTTCTGGCATTGACTCTATTCCGTTTTTAATAATGTTTAATAATACCTGTTTTAATTGTTTATCATCACCATTTATAACAGGTAGATTCCCATCTACTTGCAAATGAAATCTCACTCTATATTGTGCTGCATAACTTTCCATTAGCTGGACAACATATAAAAGGATTTTCCGTATATTACACCATTCATAATTCGTTGGTTTCGGTTTTCCTAATAACATCAATTCACTAACAAACCCGTTAATCAAATCGAGCTAAACAAATGGGCTCGACCTTTTCTTCTGCATATAAAAGAAAAAGCCAGCCCTTTCAACTAGCTTACGGACAATGGACAGATTTTACATGTTGAATATTTACATACATTTTCTCATCACGTGCTTTTAATATTTCAATATGTCCTTCATTAATCTTCGCCATCTTTCCGATTTTATTAGATTCCTCACCTAAATCGAACACCATGATTTTCCCAGCCATTTTAATAAGTTGTTCTTCAAAGGTTCTAGCTAACGTAATATTTAATGGATTTACGGGGAGTTCATTTTTATTGAGGGAATAAGGGACTTGATTTTCTTTATACGGAATTAACCATTTCAAATGCTTTAAAGATATATATACCGTTTTATAAACTGGACTATAAAAAACAATATAATCGTTCATTACACTTGTAACATAACCATGTATTGGAGCATTTCCTGCTACATAAATTTCTGTAAAAATCCCTTTAGAAGTACTTAATACTTTTCTCAAAGAAATGGAAGGGGATTCCCTCTTAATTATAGAATCCACATCTGGTTTTGATATTTCCTCATCATATGGTCTTAAAAATTTATAATATTGTACATGGTATAAAGATATATATACGTAGTCTTGTCCATTGTAAAGAACGACGATATCATTTCCTACATCAATTAATACACCTTTAAATCTTTTTTCACCGATTAATTTAACATATATATTTTCTCCAATATTTTTGTTCAACTCATTCATTTATATCCTCCTTCTTATAAATTTCTTCTTTCCTATCTTCCATTTTAAAAAAATAATCAGGGCAAAGTTCTGTCTTAATAGTAAGTAATTCCTTTTCATACTATCGAAAGAAGAAATTGTTCTTTTCTTTTCCTCATAATGCCCCTCTTATTTATTAAACATTATTCATCTTCATTCTTTTTACATTTCACTACTTGACTCACACTCTTAATATGATAGTTTATGATATAAATGACTTCATCGCAGTTTACTAGCGTAATAAATTCTTCATGCACTTCACTTAATAACCCTTCCACACACTCTGGGCCGCCACGATTAATCTTTACCCACTTATACTTCGAGTCACATAATACATCGACAAAAGTATCATCATCAGAGTCGAAACATGAAACATAGCAATCGTCACATTTACTTTCTTTCACTTTCTTAACTAGACTCTTCACGTGTTTCAATTGATAATATACTAATTCACCAAGAGGAAGTTGTAATGTAAGGTAATCTCTTCCTAACGATACAAGTACCCCCACTCGACTCTCTGGTCCACGAAGATTTACTTTTACAGTCTCGCCGACTAAGCACTTAATTTGCTCACAGCATAATACACTCTCCAAGTTTATATCCTCCTTTCTTATTATCTTCCTCTACTTGATTGTCTTTGTGCACGAGCTCGACCTGAATTACTTTCACTTTCACTATTACTTTCTTCGCTTTCTTCGCTCTCTTCGCTCTCTTCGCACCCTACTGTGACACTCTTAATATGGGATATTGCAACTAATATAACTTCTTCTTTTACAATTAATTTCACAAATTCACAAGAAACATCTTGCAAGATACCTTCAACTTTCTCTGGGCCACCACGATTAATTTTCACCCAGCGATATTTGAAGCTTTGAAGTAGCTTTTCAAAGTCATCTTCACATTCCAACCATCTGCAATCATCAACTTTACAATTTTTCGCATTTTTAGTAATGCTTTTTAGATGACAAGTCTGATAGTAGTAGATCTCCCCTTTTTCATTCTTTAATACAAAGTAATCCGAACATACTGCGACTATTGTCCCTTTTTGAGATTCTGGACCACCCCTGTTTACTCTCACAAAAGATCCAATTAAGTCTTTCAAAAAATCACAATGAAATAAACTCACGAGAAAACCCCTTCCATTAATTTATAAGCTTTTGCACTGATAGTATATGTATCTGTACAGGTTACGTTCTCTATGTTTGTCCTAGCTCGAAAAAAATATGCTTTTAACATGGTAGACTATTACCTATAAAACTCCCGAAAAATTCTGAATACTCCTTAAAAATTTAATCTCTTGAGACAAAAAATCCCGTATGAGAATACATTTCTGTATATCTTCATACGGGACTTCACAAAATCTAGTCTTCGTCTTTAACGTCCATATCTTCCGGAATTGGTTCGTTCAATATTTCTTCCACTAATTGCTTATATTTCTCCATTTGTTCTAAATGTGTATTGAATTGTTCTTTATTTAATAAATATTGCTCTCCATCAAATAGCGCACGAACCTTCTTTTGCTGAACTAGCTCTTCAATATACGACTTTGGTAAATTCAAATACTCCGCAGCTTCTTCTACTGTTATATACAACGCGTTCATTCCTTTATTATTTTTTCCTATATACTGTATCTTACTTTATTTTTGTAAACAAATAAAAAAGATTTTGTAAATGCAATTTAAAAAGAAGGTGGATGCATTCCATATATTGTATAATAATATAGTAAGGATTTTTTAAATATAGAATGGTATTACCCATTTCACAAAGGAGAGTTAACATATGGCTACTCGTCACATCATTACAATGTTAGAAAAAACATTACAAGTTGAAACAGAAAGCACAATTTCTCATTTAACCACATCTTTATCTGATCGTATTCTTTCTCAAAGCGCAGCAATACATGAAAACAATTGTTACCATACAATTGGGGAATGGTACAAAAATCATTTTTTATTCCAACAAGATGATTTCCTTTGGGCTAAATACGCTTTCTATGACGCATATTGTGAAGCTATAAAGGAACAAGGACATCTTACAAAACGCGTCCGTCAAATATTAGAATCATTAGCTCGAATGCATGGAAAACAGTACATTGCTTCTATATTAAATATGCCATTTCCTAACGAACGAGCTAAAGGGACAGCATAATTTAATACTGTTCTGCGTCAACAAAGCATAGATTCATTGCTTTCTAGAAAGATTTACAAATAAAACGTTCATGTCACATGAACTGATGAAACCGGTGTCATTATAATGATTGAAAATATAGTAAACAGGAAAACCCCCATTTACCTCTCTCGTCATTCGAATAGAGAAGTAAATGGGGGGTACTTGTTCCTTTATTATTTCATCATCTGCTTAATCAATTCACGATTTCTCTTCTTAAATACTTCATTATGCGAAGAAACCATTCCATACTCACTTGCATCTGGCTGAATAAATTGTTTCGCTTTATTTACAGCATTTCCAGCATCTTGGAATGCTCCCGCAATTAAGTGTAATTTCCCTTCATGCTTTAAAATATCTCCCGCAGCATATAATCCGTCTACTGAAGACTCACTATTTGCATTCCCTGCAATATAAAAATTATCTATAATCGCAACGTCTAACTCACTATTTTCTAATAATGTAATGTCACGTTCATACCCATGATTAATAATAACTTCATCAATAGGTAAATGAGAAACTTCACCCGTCTCATGATTCGTTAATTCTACATATTCAATCGCTTCATGGCTATCACCAGCAATTAATTTTGTAATCGATGTATGAAAGAAACACTCCGCTGAACTTTTCAGCAGTTGCTTCACTTGTGCTTCATGACCAGATAACTCTTCTTTCCTATACGTTACATACACTTTTTTCGCGATTGGTTCTAATTCATTTGCCCAATCAACAGCAGAATTTCCTCCGCCGGAAATAATGATCGTTTTATCTTTGAAACGCTTTAAAGATTTCACTGTATAATTTAAATTAGATACTTCAAATCGCTCAGCACCTTCAATTGATAACTTTTGTGGTTTCAATATACCACTTCCAGTTGCCACAATAACTGTTTTTGAAAAGTGTTCTTTTCCATCGTTTGCTTTTAACGTAAAAGTGCCATCTTCATTGCGAATAATCGATTCTACTTTTGTATTTAACACCACTTCTGGCTTAAATGTTAATCCTTGTTGTACAAGTTGTTCAATTAATTTATCACCTGTAACCGGTAATATTCCACCTACATCCCAAATCATCTTCTCTGGATAAACATGTATTTTTCCACCTAGCTGTGGTTGAAATTCTATTATTTTCGTCTTCATCTCTCTGAGTCCACTATAAAAAGCTGAATAAAGCCCTGCAGGTCCCCCGCCTATCACGGTTACATCAAACAATTCCTCTCTATTCATTCACCTTCACTCCCCAGTTGTTAAAATTGATTATCATTCTCAATAAAATATAACCTGTTTCTGCAAAATTTACAATCAAAATTACTATTGACAATACACCTATATAAAATTATATTATTGAAAGAATCAATAGTGATAATCATTATCAACTTGTTAATAATTAGCAAATTTGAGATTACATCTTCTTTCATTAATATGGCTAATACTATATTGTAAAATCTCATATTCAAGATTTTTAATAACTATTTTGCATTACCACTACTCATTCCAAAAGATTGCAGTTAAACAAATTATTGTATACACATATCATCTATGTTAAAGGAGAAAGACGATGAAAAAGTTATTTATTTCACTAACAGTTCTTTTTATTCTTGTTATGAGCGCTTGTAGCAATGGCTCTACAGACAAAAAGAACGATGCAAAAGGTAGTAAATCAGAAACAATTACATACCAATCTGAAAATGGTAAAGTAGAAGTTCCTGCAAATCCAAAACGCGTTGTTGTTTTATCATCATTCGCTGGTAACGTAATGTCATTAGGAGTAAATCTTGTTGGGGCAGATTCATGGTCTAAGCAAAACCCACGTTTTGATAGTAAACTTAAAGATGTTGCTGAAGTATCAGATGAAAATGTTGAAAAAATTGCTGAACTAAACCCAGATTTAATCATTGGTTTATCAAATATTAAAAATGTTGATAAGTTAAAGAAAATCGCTCCTACTGTAACATACACTTACGGAAAAGTTGATTATTTAACACAGCATTTAGAAATCGGTAAATTATTAAACAAAGAAAAAGAAGCAAAAACTTGGGTTGATGACTTCAAGAAACGTGCACAAGACGCTGGTAAAGAAATTAAAGCAAAAATCGGTGAAGATGCAACAGTTTCTGTTGTAGAAAACTTCAACAAACAGCTTTATGTATACGGCGAGAACTGGGGCCGTGGAACAGAAATTCTGTACCAAGAAATGAAATTAAAAATGCCTGAAAAAGTAAAAGAAAAAGCATTAAAAGAAGGTTACTACGCATTATCTACTGAAGTATTACCTGAATTTGCTGGGGATTACTTAATCATAAGTAAAAACAAAGATACTGATAACTCATTCCAAGAGACAGAATCATATAAAAACATCCCAGCAGTAAAAAATAATCGCGTATACGAAGCAAACATGATGGAATTCTATTTCAATGATCCACTTACATTAGATTTCCAACTAGACTTCTTCAAGAAGAGCTTTCTTGGTAAATAATACAAACACGAGGAATTCTTAATTTAAGAATTCCTCTTCCTTTATTCTATGAACAGAAAAGATGTGAAACGAATGACAAAATATCACGACAATCCACGTTCTATAGCTTTTACATACAAACTAATTTTGAGCATAATTGCATTCTTTCTTATTTTTATGGTAGCAATGGTATTAGGTGCTGCAGATACTTCAATAAAAGACGTATGGTTAGCACTCACCTCCTCCGCTAAAGGGGACAAAATATCTATTATTCGCGAAATACGTTTGCCACGTGAAGTTGCTGCTATTTTTGTAGGAGCTGGACTAGCCGTTTCTGGAGCCATTATGCAAGGATTAACACGAAATCCACTTGCAGATCCTGGATTACTAGGGCTAACTGGTGGAGCAAATGCTGCGCTTGCACTTACACTTGCTTTCAACCCTTCTATAAGCTATCTTTACTTAACATTAGCTTGCTTTATTGGTGCTGCAATTGGCGCGATTATGGTATTTGGAATTGGTATGGTGAAAAAAGGCGGGCTGTCCCCTCTTCGAATTGTATTAGCCGGTGCTGCCGTTTCAGCATTTCTACTCGCAATTTCAGAAGGAGTCGGTATTTACTTTAAGATTTCACAAGATGTATCACTCTGGACTGCGGGAGGCGTAATTGGAACAACTTGGAGCCAATTAAAAGCTATTATTCCAGTCATTTCAATCAGTATCTTTATCGCTATATTACTAGCAAAAAAATTGACAGTTCTTAGTTTCAGTGAAGAAGTTGCTATTGGGCTCGGTCAAAAAATTATCTTCATTAAAACCATTTTATTTATCATTATCATCTTACTTGCTGGTGCTTCTGTAGCGCTTGTCGGAAATATGGCATTTATCGGTTTAATGGTACCTCACATGGTACGCCCAATTGTCGGTCCAGATTACCGATTTGTTATACCGATGTCAGCAATTGCTGGCGCTTCCTTTATGCTACTTGCAGATACAATCGGACGTACCATTAACGCTCCGTACGAAACACCAGTTGCGGCTATTGTCGCAATTGTAGGATTACCATTCTTCCTATTCATTGTACGTAAAGGAGGAAAAACATTCTCATGATACCATCTATTCTAAGAAAACAACGTCTTATCGTACTCGCTTTACTTATACTGACCATTACAACCATTGTAATTGGAATGGGGCTCGGCTCAGCATCTTTATCTTATGATCGGCTACTCCCGACACTAATGGGACAAGGAACTTTTAAAGAGGAGTTTGTTTTATACTCTTTAAGACTACCTAGAATTATCATTACATTATTAGCTGGTATGGCTCTCGCTTTATCAGGAGCGATTCTGCAAGGAATTACCCGAAATGATTTAGCTGAACCTGGTATTCTCGGTATCAACTCTGGGGCTGGTGTTGCTGTTGCTATTTTCTTCTTATACTTTCCAATAGATGTAGGTTCATTTCTTTACTTACTACCTGTCGTTGGATTTATCGGGGCATTTCTGACAGCTGTTCTAATTTACGTATTTTCATATAGCAAATCAACAGGGCTTCAGCCAATACGATTAACATTAACCGGTATCGGCTTTTCATTTGCACTATCTGGAGCGATGATTGTCCTTATTTCATCTGCTGATCGTATGAAAGTTGACTTTATCGCCAAATGGATTGCGGGAAACATTTGGGGAGATGACTGGATCTTCGTTTTAGCAATGCTCCCATGGTTAATCGTATTAATTCCGTTCGTTTTCTATAAAGCAAATCGATTAAACATTTTAGCATTAAACGAACCCGTCGCAATCGGCATTGGAATTGAAATTGAAAAAGAGCGCAGATACTTATTAATTACGGCCGTTGCACTTGCTGCTGCAGCTGTTTCCGTAACAGGAGGAATTAGCTTTATCGGGCTGATGGCTCCTCACATCGCAAAATCTTTAGTAGGTCCAAGGCATCAACTCTTCATGCCTATCGCTGTTTTAATCGGTGGATGGCTATTATTATTAGCAGACACAATCGGACGAAATATCGTTGAACCTAACGGCATCCCCGCAGGTATTGTTGTCGCTTTAATTGGTGCTCCTTACTTTATGTATTTGTTGCTTAAAAAGGCGTAAAAAACACCCTCAAGATTTTTTCTTGAGGGTGTTTTTATCTCTAGCACTTTATTCACTTTGATACATATCAACACGTTTTACAAAACCATCAGAGAAACTGAAATAGATAGCGTACCCCTCCTTACGATACACAAGAGCATCACTATCCATCCCTTCTTCTACTCCATCTGGTTCGCCTAACCAACTTTTCAACTCATTTATAGGAATATTCATATGCAACCAAATTCTTTTAACTTTTGAAGGAAACATATCCAGGTTGTAATCGCCATATACGACAGTAGTAGGTGCATCACAAGCTGTACACCCTGCCTCCTGTTGAGCGTCCGGTGCACCAAATTCTTTTGTCACCTCAACTGTTTCTTGTCCAATCACACTCAATCCAAATGGTCCTAAATTACCTTCCATTAAAGCTGTTTCTAAAACCTGTTTTATTTCTTTCTTTGTTTTAACTTTAAAATTATAAGAAGAACCAGCGCTATCATTTACCGAGATCGATGGAATGGACTCATCTGCTTCCGGTTCCTTAGCACGAGTAGTATTTTCTTGAGCAGCACTCTGCTCTCCACTACTACGCCATACTATTTTCTCTCCATGCCAAGCACTATTATTGTCCTCTTTCATCAAGTACATTCCACTTATCCCAAATAGCATCAATGTAACCATACTAAGTGGAATATAGATTCTCTTATCCTTTTTTATAACCTTTATTACACCTTTTACTTTATCGAAGGTATTTGAAAGTCTTTCATTAGTTGTACAAGCAAACAAATATTTATAGAAAGCATCCCATCCTTGTGTCTCTTTATACTCTCTTTTCAAACTAACCATAACAGCGAATGGTACCTCTTCATATTTTGAAATCCGATAAAAAGAATTTATTTCATGACGCTTCGATTTCATAAATCGAGAAAGTAAAATAGCAAGGTATTGGGAAGAGCTAAACTCTTTTAGTTCTTCACCAGGATATAAATCATGCTCATCTTTTCGTTTCATCATACGCATTTCATAATCCAAAATCAGGTTTAATTTTTGGTTCTCTTTCAAACTATGATGCACAAATTTCATTATAAACTCAGTCTTTGTCATCAAACCTAAATTCCTAAGATCATGGTCATGAACTACCATCGGTAATTGTTTAAACAACTCTGCCGTAAAGGTGATAAAAGTATCCTTTTCTTTTTCGTATAGTTCTAACGATTTACACATAAGTGCTGCAAATTTTAATAAGTTCGCATAATATTTAATACTTTTTCCATTCTTTATAATCGTTCGTTCCATAACCGGATACTCGCTCACATGTTGATAAAACTGATTAGATATTTTAATTGCCTGATTAATTTCCTTTTTCTTCAATAACAACTGTATATGGGAAATTGTTTCTTTAGCCCATGTTCCTACCTGCCCTTGCTCCCCTTTAATTAATTGCAATTTATACACATTATCTTGCAAATATAACTTTTGAAATTCTATCCCACTCTTTTTCAGTTGTTTATTAACAGTTACAAAAGCACCACCATATAAGCTCAATTGGACGTACTTATAATGGGTTTTTAATTGTTCCAGATCAATTTGCAACTGCTCATTGTATTTCTCCCACATTTGTCGTACATTCTCTTGCGCGTTTACTATTTTTAAAGCATCTGGGTCCAATAGTTTTGCAAGTCCTTTAACCAAGAGGGAGCCTCCAAACCCCACAACTAACGATGCCGTTATTTGTGATACAAGCTGTACAAGTTTTTTCCCTGAAAGCCTACTTTGTATATCTCTTAATAATTCTGTATATTGCGCATATGCTTCATAGTAATTTTGAAAATTTTTAATCGTGGTGTCCATTGAAAGATTCATTTTTTTCTTTAAATCCTCAAAAATATTACCAGAAAAATATAACTTCTTAAATAAATGTCCATGTTGATTTTTTGATATTTCTTCAAGAAATTCATAATACACTTTCCCTAAATACGGAAAACTTAGTATCTCCTTCAGCTCATCTCTAATTTCGCCTATCTGAGTTAGTTGAAAGAAACGGGTAATGCATTGTGAATAACCTTCTTTATTATCCGGATTCTGCAAGGGCTTTGAGACTTCTTCTTCTAGCATTTCATTTCGCTTCTCAATACGATTATGAATTTTTTTAAAAAATGCCTCTCCTACTCTCTCTACAAAAGATTCAATTTCTTCTGCGACATCGTAAGTCAGTTGCTCATATAATTGTTTTTTAGTTTCTAAATACAACTCTGCTGAATCATCAGGTTGCTTTTTTTCTTTTATATAACTCAAAACAGATTACCCAACAAATCAAAAATATCTAATCCATCTGCAGATGCAGATAAAATAGACCCTGCATCCGTTATATCTACAGCATTATTCACTACATCTAAAGCGTCCAAATGAGTAGTATCAATCGCACCTATATCTATATTCGCGGATATAAATTCTGGACTTGTATCAATCGTCATCCCCTCTCCCAGTGGATTCGAGTTCACATCATATAACTTTTCTCCCGTAGCTGTATTCATTGTTATTCCACCCGAACTATTAGGCTGGGAATATCCTATTACTCCTTCAAAATTATCATGAAAGTTTTCTCCAGCATAAATATTTTGGGTAGAAGTAACTGTATGCCCATCTCCAAAATCAAAGGTCGTACCATCATACACATTCCCTTGAACGCGAGCAATTGTTTCTCCATGCCCATCCATTATAATGCCACCCTCTCCAACTGGAGAGGGTTGATACGCCGCAATTACTTCTCCGCTTCTATCTCTTAAATCATACCCACCAGTCAAATTAGGTAAAATAATTTTTTCCTCCAACCTATCATTAGTAGACTGTATTCCTTGAAATAATTGATTCATTAACATTTCACTATTCCCCAAATTACTTACATCCCTTCATCTTAATAATAGGATTTCATTGATTTTATTATACGAAAAATAGGAATAAATATCCATTCAAAACATGAATACAGCAACGCCTTCTACAAAAAGTATTCTCCGTTCCTAATCGAGGTTTTAAAGTTTCATCTTCTAACTAGTAGTCGTCCTTTTAACCTTCTTAAGGCACTAGATAACGATAGGACTTTGATTAAACATTGAAGTAATGTTATATTCTTATGTATTAACTTTACATTCGAAAGGATTAATACTACATGAAAGCTATCGCTATTATTCTTATATTAATTGGCATTTTCGGTATACTAATGGGCGGAATGATGTTCGGAGATATCGGTATTGCTGCAATTATTGGTTCATTAGCAGCCTTATTCTCTGGAATTGGTTTCTGGAAATTGGATGCTCAGCTAAAAAACATATCTAAGTAATTTAAAATCTAAAACAGCCGTGAATATACTTTCTTTCACGGCTATTTTTAATCAATACTTAACTTTACTGCTGCCCATACCCTTCAAACTTCTTCGCCAAATTCTCCATCTCATCTTCTGGCAATAGCTTCGGTTCCCCGACACTTTTCGTTTGATAATAAATTTGGGCGCAAAACTCAATCTCTTCTGCAACAGTAAATGCCATTTTTATATGATTTGCACCCGCAATTAAACCGTGGTTCGCAAGTAAAACGGCACGGCGATCAATCATACCTTCAAAAGCAGCCTCTGCTAATTCCTCTGTACCAAATGTTTCATACGGTGCACAGCGTACATTCGGGCCTGCGAAAGCAATTAAATATGATACAGCAGGAAGTTCCCATCCTAATGACGCAATCGTCTTCGCATACGGAGAATGTGTATGCACAAGCGCATTTATATCTTCACGCTTTCTATAATAAATAAGGTGCATATCTAGCTCACTTGATGGTTTTCTCTCTCCCTCTACTACTTCACCATCTAAGTTTAATATAACTACATCTTCAGGTTTTGTTTCATAATAATCTAAGCCACTTGGACTAATTGCAACAAGACCTTGCTCGCGATTGAAAATACTAATATTACCGCCTGTCCCCTTTGTTAAACCGCTAGAAATCATTTTCTTTCCATATGCTACAATTTCTTCTCTTTCTTTTTGTAATAACATATACATCCCCCTAAGTATGAAGCTTATGATGACTGATTTTTTAAATCTATCTACTTATTGAAATAGCTTTTTTAAGTTCTCTGTAAACGGTGCTTTTACAATCCCTTTTTCCGTAATAATCGCGGTTACATTTTCATGTGGCGTGACATCAAATGCTGGATTATATACTTTACTTTCTTTCGGAGCAGAATATTGTCCAAAGCGATTAATCACTTCAGAAGCATCTCTTTCCTCGATTGGAATTTCTGTGCCTGTCGGTGTTTTTAAGTCAATTGTCGGCGTTGGTGCCGCTACATAAAACGGAATGTTGTAGTATTTCGCTAAAATAGATACGCCTAATGTTCCAATTTTATTTGCTACATCACCGTTCGCTGCCACACGGTCGCATCCCACAATTACCGCATCAATCTTCCCTTGTGACATGACCATAGCCGCCATATTATCCGTAATGACAGTGACGTCAATTCCCGCTCGCTGTAGTTCTAATGCTGTTAACGTTGAACCTTGTAATCTAGGGCGTGTTTCATCTGAATAGATTTTTAAGTCCCATCCTTTTTCTTTCGCTAAGTACATTGGAGCTGTCGCAGTACCATACTTAGTCGTCGCTAACGCACCAGCATTACAATGTGTTAATACTCCCATTCCATCATGGAATAATGTTAATGCATGTTCTCCAATTTGACGGTTAATTTCTTCATCTTCTCTATGAATCTCTTTTGCCTCTTCTAGTAATCTATCTTTCAACTGGGCGATTGATAAGTGTGCGTTCTCTGTCGTGACCGCCTCCATTCTTTCAAGTGCCCAAAATAAATTTACTGCCGTTGGTCTTGATGTGGCCAAATATCTACATACCCTTTTTACTTCATCAATAAATCCTGCTTCCGTACTTTCAGCAAATTCCTTTACCCCTAAATACACACCATAAGCTGCTGAAACACCAATCGCTGGCGCTCCTCTTACTTTCATTACTTGAATGGCATCCCATATACTTTCAGCTGTTTTAAAAGATTCATAGACAACTTCATTCGGTAATAACGTTTGATCTAATAAAACTAAAGCATCATCTTTCCACTGAATTGGTATTAATTGCTCTTCCATCATCTTCTCCCCTTACTTCGCGTAGTTCGTTGACTGTTCTTTTAACGTTTCTACAAAGCTTGTACCTGTTTCATATTCATTAGCTCGTAAAATAAATTTCTTTCCTACTTGAAGACAAATGCGCTCCGCTCTAGCACGTGCTTCCTCATTCTCAATACAAGTAATATCTTTTACTTTCGCTAGCCCAACAATACGACGAATTAACTCAAGGCCCGTCACTGCAGCCGTATCTTCTAATACAGATTGTAAATATACTTCGTTAAAGCCTTCTTCCTTCGCCATAATCTCGGTCACATGAATATCCCAAGCATCTAAAAACTTCTTCTTAAATAAATCAATTACTTCTACCATTGTAGATTGTAACCAATCCATATACGTATCTTTCTCAGCTCCAGACGGTATGGTCGCATCTGCATTTACCCAAGCAAACATTAAATTCGCCATTACATTCCCAACGTCATATCCCATCGGTCCATAAAAGGCAAACTCTGGATCAATAACCTTTGTGGAATCATTTTTCACAAAAACAGAACCAGTATGCAAATCACCATGAAGCAATGCCTGCGCATTCGTCATAAAAGAAAATTTAAGCTTTGCTACTTCCATACGAAGCTCTTTATCACTATAAATATGCTCTCTAATCCATCCATCATTTAATAGAAATAACTCATTACGCTTATTATGATTTGTAAATGGTTCAGCGTATACGAGGTCTTCTGTAATCTCACATAATTCAGGATTTATATAATTCTTCACGAGTTCCTTCTTCTCTTTATGATTCATTACAACATCCGATGTTAATAAGAGTGTATTTACCATAAAGGTCGTTAAATCATCCGCAAGTTTTGGAAACATTTGATGATTTATAAGTGCTGTACGTAATATTGTGTGATCCGATAAATCTTCCATTACGCAACAATTCATCACACTATCAAACAAATACACCTTTGGAACAAGCCCAGGTGCTAACTCCTCCTCTAACTGCAAAACATCTGATTCAATACGAATACGATTCGTCGACAACTTAAACTCATCTGAAATACGTGCTGTATCCCCAGCTTGCTTTACAATGACAGAAATGTTCTTCTGTTCATCCCAAACACGAAACACATAATTTAAATTACCATCGCCTATTTCTTTACACTGTAACCCCTTTGCATCCTCAAACTTAGATAATTTCTCTTTCACATATACAATCACATCGTTAGCTTCCATTAAAAAATACTTTGTGAACTTAGACATGGTTTCCCCTCCACACTAATTGTAAGCGTTTTCTAAAGGCTATAAAAAATAATAGGTTGAATGCTTTTTATCCTATATTATATATTCTTCTTTTTGAAAGATATATCTAGGTTTTATTATATCTTGTTAGCAATTCGAGTCAATGTTCCTAATTTTCACCTCAAATATATACTTCCTAATTATATATTTGAGATGAAAAAAATTGTTCACAAAGATTCCGATTCATTTTATTTTATTTATCACAAAATTCTTTGTAAAATAGAAATAAGCAGTTCCTTTTCAAAACCACAACTTCTAAGAAATATCTCCTTCCTAAGAATTTACACTTACACCATCTCTCTAACATACACACTACTCTTTCAAACACTCATTGAAGATTTATGACATAAAAATTACCTTTTAATTCCCTAACAACACTAATTGAGAATAAATATTAATTAAATTGATATAAAGTTGGTTTATTCTCTTGACAAAATAACCACTTCTATATGATAATTAATATTGAATTAGAATTATTATAGTTAATTAAAAAATTTATTTTATGAGCACACTATTTTTTGATGCTCAAAACCAACATTTAGGAGGAATTTTAATATGTTATTAATCGGCACAGAAGTAAAACCGTTTAAAGCTAATGCTTACCATAATGGAGAATTTATCCAAGTTACTGACGAAAGTTTAAAAGGAAAATGGAGTGTAGTTTGTTTCTACCCAGCTGACTTCACATTCGTTTGCCCAACTGAACTTGAAGACTTACAAAACCAATATGCAACTCTTAAAGAGTTAGGCGTTGAAGTATACTCTGTATCTACAGACACTCACTTCACTCACAAAGCATGGCATGATAGCTCAGAAACTATCGGCAAAATCGAATACATTATGATTGGTGACCCAACTCGCACAATCACTACAAACTTCAACGTTTTAATGGAAGAAGAAGGTCTTGCTGCTCGTGGTACATTCATCATCGATCCAGACGGCGTTATCCAATCTATGGAAATCAATGCTGACGGTATCGGCCGTGACGCAAGCATTCTTGTTAACAAAATTAAAGCAGCTCAATACGTACGTAACAACCCTGGTGAAGTTTGCCCAGCTAAATGGCAAGAGGGTTCTGCTACACTTAAACCAAGCCTTGACCTTGTAGGCAAAATCTAAGGAGTTCGATCAAAATGATACTAGATGCAGATATAAAAACACAACTATCCCAATACCTTCAATTAATGGAGAACGATATTTTACTTAAAGTAAGCGCTGGAGACGATGCAATATCTAAAGATATGTTAGCTCTAGTTGATGAATTATCTACTATGTCATCTAAGATTACAGTAGAAAAAGTTGAACTAGAGAGAACACCAAGCTTTAGCGTAAACCGCCCTGGTGAAAACACTGGTGTTGTATTCGCTGGTATTCCATTAGGACACGAATTTACTTCATTAGTGTTAGCTTTACTACAAGTAAGTGGACGCGCTCCAAAAGTTGAACAAAAATTAATCGATCAAATTAAAAACATTCAAGGCGAATATCATTTTGAATCTTATATCAGCCTAAGTTGTCATAACTGTCCTGATGTTGTACAAGCTCTTAATGTAATGAGCGTTCTTAACTCTGGTATTACACATACTATGATTGATGGCGCTGCATTCAAAGAGGAAGTAGAAAGCAAGGACATCATGGCAGTACCAACAGTTTTCCTAAATGGCGAATCTTTCGGAAGCGGTCGTATGACACTTGAAGAAATTTTAGCTAAAATGGGTAACGGTCCAGATGCATCAGAGCTTTCTGATAAAGATCCATACGATGTTCTTGTTGTTGGTGGCGGCCCTGCTGGTGCAAGTGCAGCAATTTATGCAGCACGTAAAGGCATCCGCACTGGTATCGTTGCTGAGCGCTTCGGTGGTCAAGTAATGGATACTATGGGCATTGAGAACTTCATCAGCGTAAAACGCACTGAAGGTCCTAAGCTAGTAGCAAGCCTTGAAGAGCACGTAAAAGAATACGACATCGATGTAATGAATCTACAACGTGCGAAACGTTTAGAGAAAAAAGAACTTATTGAAGTGGAACTTGAAAACGGCGCTATTCTGAAAAGTAAGAGCGTAATCGTTTCAACAGGTGCTCGCTGGCGTAACGTTGGCGTACCAGGTGAAGCTGAGTTCAAAAATAAAGGTGTAGCATACTGCCCACACTGTGACGGTCCATTATTCATTGGAAAAGATGTAGCAGTTATTGGCGGCGGTAACTCTGGTATTGAAGCAGCTATCGACTTAGCAGGTATTGTTAAGCACGTAACTGTTCTTGAATTCATGCCAGAATTAAAAGCTGATGCTGTATTACAAGAACGTCTTAACAGCTTACCAAACGTAACTGTTCTGAAAAACGTTCAAACGAAAGAAATCACTGGTACTGATAAAGTAAACGGTATTTCTTACATCGATCGTGAAACTGAAGAAGTTCATCACGTTGAATTACAAGGTGTATTCGTACAAATCGGTCTTGTGCCAAACACAGACTGGTTAGGCGAAACAGTTGAACGCGTTCGCGGTGAAATCGTAACAGACAAGCACGGCGCTACAAACGTACCAGGAGTGTTTGCTGCAGGTGACTGTACAAATAATCCGTACAAACAAATCATCATTTCTATGGGTTCAGGTGCAAACGCAGCTTTAGGTGCATTTGATTACTTAATCCGTAACTAATTAGATAGACGTGAGTAAAGAAAAGCAGGTGCCTTGGCACCTGCTTTTTTATAATCTTAATGTATAAACTAAAAACCTCTCATTCCCATTCTTCTCATAAGCTCCTGGTAATCTAACTTCCTTCTTCAGCTCAAACGCAGTCTGGTTCTCTAAGAAGAAAATATAATCCTCCGAAGGATAATATAAAATAATATCCACTTCTCTCCCCGTTTCTTCTACCGAAAGCAAAATATTATTTACTACGTTCATAAATACTTGTACAGAAAATGGATTAAAGAAATAAAACCGATTATCACGCGGATCAATCTCATATTCTTGCGCTAAACAACACTCAAATTGAATTTTCCCCTTACTGTTTCGCGCCTTTCGTGCATAACGATCACGATTGTCCATCGCCTCTTTATAAAACTCTTCATTCATTTCAATTCCAACTGCTAAGGCACCACACTTATGATGCATATAAAAGTTTAATCGTCCTTTTCCGCACCCAAAGTCTACAATTCGGTCGCTACTTCGTATTTCATATTGATTCAATAACTCATCTAACCCGCTATACGGCGTCGGTTCATAACGATGATAATGCATAGACTTGTTAAACCCTTTTTGCTCACCGACTGTTTTTATATGTAAAACTGCATCGTAATATTGTTCGTTCATTCGTTTTCTCCTATTAAAAAATGGTACTTATTATTATACACCATGTACTGGAGAGGGATTTTTCATCGAATTAATTGGTGCTTGAAATTATATAAACTTAACAACAATTCACGACAAAAAAACAGGAGCTCTCTAGCCCCTGTCCTCTAACACTTTCAATACAGTTTGCTTCAATATTTCTACCCCGTCCATAATACAACTATGATCGAACTTCATATACGGATGGTGTAATCCAGGTTGTAAGTTTGCTCCTAGTCCAAGCATGACAGCTTTTAAATGTGGTCTCTTCACTGTGTAGTAATGGAAATCATCGCTCCCTGTCGTATACAGTGGCCCAGTGCATCCCTCTTCCCCGTACACTTCAAGAATACCTTTACGCATATAGCGCTCTGCTTCTTCCGACACCTCTGCTCCTGGTGCAAGATCAATCCATTCGTATGAAGTTTTCGACCCCATCGATGCAGCTGATTCTATTACATGCTCTATTTTTTTCTTTAATTCTTCTAATAATGTATTATTCTCGGCTCTGACATCTAAGCTAAAATGACCGTTACCCGGAATGATATTTAAATTATCTCCACCAGCTTGGCACCTCGTCATCTTTACTGAATAGGAACTTTGCGGTGGTAGCCATATATTTTTCAAACCTATATTAATCATGGAAATGACATCAATCGCGTTCACACCTTGATGCGGGCGTGCCCCATGTGCATCTTCCCCATGAATCGTACCTTCTAAAAATCCTGCCGCTCCGTGACGAATAGAAGGAGCAGCTTGTTTCAAAGGCAGTTCTTCAATTGGGCGCAAATGAACACCGAATAGGAAATTCGCATCATCCACAGCACCTTTCTCTACCATCTTTAAAGCTCCATTCCCCTTCTCTTCTGCCGGCTGAAAAACAAATCTAACAGTACCGCTATCCCATCTCATATTTTTCAATTGTAAAATAAGCCCCATTACAATTGTCATATGTGCATCGTGACCACATGAATGATTCGCTTTAAATTCTCCGTCTACTTCTTGCCAAAGTGCATCCATATCAGCACGAATTGCAATAACTGGATTCCCGCTTCCGATTTCAGCAATCACGCCTGGGCAATCATCAAATATCTTATATGAAATTCCTTCTTCTTTTAAAAAGTTAGTAATATACGCTGTCGTTTCATACTCTTTCCAACTCACTTCAGGGTTTTCATGTAAATGCTGAAAAATTTCCGTTAAACGCTCTTGTAGTTCTAATGTTTTCAAAGCTACATTCTCCTTCCCAAATTCCAAAACCATTCAGGTTAATTATACTTATGAAAAACAGATGTTTTTATGAACATATTGAATTTTAAGAAAAAAGTCAATTGTTTATTTTTAAATACTTCAAAAGCTTACCCTACATCCATATTACAAACTAAACGAACAACTAGAACATTCCCTATTTTCTGTTTTTTGTTGACGCTTACATATATTTTTAGTTATCATAACTTAATAAACGTCTATTTTACGACAATTCTAAAAATACAAACAAAGATACGTAACAAGGAGGAAATTTATGAAAAAAGAAATACCTTTTGGAATAGCGATTATCCCTATTATCATTACCGTCGCAGTTATGATGGTTACAATTGTTGTATTAAAACAAAGTCCTCACGTTCCACTTATTATTGGTACAACCGTTGCCTCTATCGTTGCTTGGCGTTACGGTTACAAATGGAATGATCTTGAAGAGGCAATGTATAAAGGGATTCGTCTTGCATTACCCGCTATCGTCATTATTATTCTTGTTGGGTTAACAATCGGTGCTTGGATTGGCGGTGGAATCGTCGCAACAATGATCTACTACGGTTTAAAGCTTTTAACTCCATCATTATTTTTAGTTTCAATTACCGTGATTTGTTCTATTGTTGCATTAGCAATTGGTAGCTCTTGGTCTACAATGGGGACAATTGGTGTTGCAGGAATGGGAATTGGCCTAAGTATGGGAATCCCAGCTCCAATGGTTGCCGGTGCTATCATTTCCGGTTCTTATTTCGGCGATAAAATGTCACCGCTTTCAGACACAACTAACTTAGCCGCGGGATTAACCAATACAGATTTATTTGCACACATTCGTCATATGTTATTTACTACAGTTCCAGGTTTAATTATTACTCTTATCGTCTACGCTTTCTTAGGAAGAAACTTCGGCGCTAACAATATTGATGCGAAAAGCATCGATCAAACGCTACAAGTATTGCAACAAAACTTTGTTATTTCACCTTTTTTATTAATTATACCCATAGTCGTTATGGTATTGGTCGCTAAAAAAGTCCCTGCTATACCAGCTATTCTCGTAGGTATTATTTTAGGATTTCTATCCCAAGTCTTTATTCAAGGTGGTTCTATTTCAGCATCTGTCGGTGCACTCCAAGCTGGATTTGTTATAGACACTGGAAACAAGCTAGTAGACGAACTATTTAACCGCGGCGGCTTAGATTCGATGATGAATACAGTCTCTATGACAATTGTCGCTATGACTTTTGGAGGAGTACTAGAACATACTGGCATTCTTCGCTCAATTGTAAATCAAATTTTAAAATTAGCGACATCAGCAAAAGGGCTTATTGCTTCTACTATCGCTTCATGTTTTGCAACAAACCTTACTTGCTCTGAACAATATATTTCGATTGTTGTTCCTTCAAGAATGTACGCAAATGCATACACAGAAAAAGGACTCCATTCTAAAAATTTATCCAGAGCATTAGAAGATGGTGGAACATTAACTTCTGTCTTCGTACCTTGGAATACATGTGGTGTATTTATACTCGCAACACTTGGAGTTGGCGCATTCGAATATGCTCCTTATGCTATATTGAATTTCATCGTACCTATTATCTCGATCATTTACGGCATAACTGGTCTCACAATTACGAAACTATCCGACATTGAAAAAGCGGAACTACTAAAAAAACAAAAGTCTCAATTAGAAGCTTAAAGATAACGGTAAATTCAGTTCATATATTGCGCGAGGGCGCCCTTGTTGATATGGCATTTCCTCGCCGCAAATATGAGCATACCCATAATCAACTAGTTTCTTTAATAGCCTTTCAGTTGATCGCCGAGTCACTTGTAAGTATTCAGAAAGATCTGCTGCTGTAAACTTCAATGACGGATGCGATTGACTAAATTGAATAATTTTTGATAAGTTTGCTGGACTAAGTTTCGTTTCTTTCGCTATTTTCATTAGTTCCGGTTTGTCATTCTTCAAGCTTTGTACTCTCTGTTCTTTCGGGAATGGCCCAAATAGTTCTTTATCACTTGTTAGTATATAAAAACAGTGATCTATTGGATTATTCTTCGCGAAACCTTGAGCGATTTTAGCATTTTGTTCTGCTTCTTTCACAGTTTTTCCGTAACCAAATCCAATAGCTATCGTTCCTTCTATGCTCGCAAATAAATTGTTTATCATATTTGTTTTTATAATCGATTCAATATCACCTCGAGTCGTATACAAAATGAACATCATTTCATCAACTTTTTTAAATGAACCACGTAGTTCTTTTGAAATGACATCTAATTGCTCAAGCAAACCTTCTCGTAATTCTAAAGAAGAAATAATACAAGCACCAACAGTCGCTGAATGACTTTTTGCTAACTCAGCTTTTATTTTTGCATCTTTTAACCCATGTATAATGGCTTGCTTCGGATCTATCATACGTTCTGAAGGAATACCTATTTTTTGAAGTTCATCATAGACAGCGTGAATACTAGTTAAAGCTAAAAGAGCCTCTCCAGATTCATATTTAGCTACATGAAAATCAATAACTCTATTTATTTCATCTTTACTCCATAGCATATTTTCATAATCAAACACTTGTGGACTTTCTTTTATACCGATATCTTGGAACACATTTATAATAAATGAGCGGTCTACTAAATCAATTGAAATTTTATGTGGTTGAATCCCTTGGTGATACATAACAGAAAGAATGGAAGATGCGACAGTTGTCTCGTCTTGTTGTAAGTACATACTTGGAATTCGTAATTGTTCTCTTATTTCTTTTGCCATATAATAAGGTAAAGCACCTGAGAAAAAGATGAAATCACAAGGCTTTAAACGCTTTAATAGTTCAGAAGATTCTGCCGGATGAAGGTAAATATATGGATCAATCTCTATTTCTTCTATTTTATGAGCAATAGGTAAAAGTGTCTCCATAAACTCTTTTGAACCGACAACTGCAATTTTTATCATCATTTCTCTAACTCCTTATCATTAATTAACGACTATTTAACGTCAACTATATCAAATGTACAAAACTATTGTAAACAGGAAGGGGTCTCTACCTAATGAAAATTACAGCTATTCATCTTTATTCAATTCGTTTACCGCTTCGCGATCCGTTTGTTATTAGTTACGGTTCTTATTCTGATATGCCTTCTATTATCGTCAAAATAGAAACAGATGAAGGCATTATCGGTTACGGTGAAGGCGTTGCTGATGATCACGTTACAGGCGAATCATGGGAAAGTACTTTCCATACTTTAAAGCATACACTAGCTCCTGCCCTTATCGGCCAAAATCCAATGAATATCGAAAAAATACACGATATGATGGACAATACAATTTACGGTGTTCCAACAGCGAAAGCCGCAATTGATATTGCTTGCTTTGATATAATGGGTAAAAAATTAAATCAACCTGTATATCAATTAATTGGCGGGCGCTATCATGCAGAGTTTCCTGTCACTCACGTATTAAGTATCGCAGACCCAGAAGAAATGGCCGAAGAAGCTGCCTCTATGATTCAGAAAGGTTACCAATCTTTCAAAATGAAAGTCGGTACAAATGTAAAAGAAGATGTAAAACGTATTGAAGCTGTACGAGAGCGTGTAGGAAATGACATCGCGATTCGCGTTGATGTAAACCAAGGTTGGAAAAATAGTGCAAACACATTAACAGCACTTCGTTCATTAGGACATTTAAACATCGATTGGATTGAACAGCCTGTCATCGCAGACGATATTGATGCAATGGCTCATATTCGTTCTAAAACAGACCTTCCACTTATGATTGACGAAGGATTAAAGAGCTCTCGTGAAATGCGCCAAATTATTAAATTAGACGCTGCTGATAAAGTAAATATAAAACTAATGAAATGCGGCGGCATATATCCAGCTGTAAAACTTGCTCATCAAGCTGAAATGGCGGGCATTGAATGCCAAGTTGGGTCCATGGTCGAATCATCTGTTGCCTCTTCCGCAGGATTCCATGTCGCTTTCTCGAAAAAAATCATTACGAGCGTCGAGCTAACGGGTCCATTAAAGTTCACGAAAGACATCGGAAACTTACATTACGACGTACCATTTATTCGCTTAAACGAAAAGCCAGGACTCGGCATTGAAATAAATGAGGATATCCTGCAAGAACTCACCGTCTTTCAAGACGTTGTACGCTAAAGGAGGACTAACGCATGACAGTTCTATACAAAGGATCATTAAAACAAAATAACGATCCATTTCATGTTACATTACTATCAAGAGAGCACATCGAACAAATTTTATTACTACAGAACGTTGTAGTTGAAGCACTGGAAGATAAAAGTCGTTTACAACCACTTTCACAAGAAGAATTTCAATATATTTTAGAAGGAAATGGCATGATGATCGGTGCTTTTATCGAAACCGAACTCATCGCATTTCGTGCCCTACTCGTCCCTCCTATCGACGATGAACATTTAGGACTTGATATCGGCTTACCAGAAAGTGAACTGCACCGCGTCATCTATCAAGAAATATCAAACGTTCATCCGAACTGCCGAGGAAATGGAATGCAAAAAATATTAGCGACAGTCATCATGGATGAATTACAAAAAGAAGATAGCAACTACGACTATGTTTGCTGCACCGTTGCACCTTTTAACATTCCAAGTTTAAAAGATAAGTTCGCACAAGGGATGGAGATTGCTGCGCTGAAGGAGAAGTATGGCGGGAGTATGCGGTATGTTTTTGTGAAGGAACTGCGTGGGGCCAAGGAAAGAGATTGGACGGATGTTAAGAGTGTTCCGATGAGTGACGCTAATGGACAGCAAACGTTAATTTCAGAAGGCTATCTTGGGTATGAGATGAAGAAAGTGGATGGAGATTTTGTTTTGAAGTTTGGACGATGATTACTACGCCAGAAAAAAGGAGATGTCTGCTGTGACATCTCCTTTTGCTTTATCTTTATTGAACATATCGACCGCAACTCCAAATATATTGACTTACCGACAAGTATTGACTATAATCGCAACCTATATAAAGCGCACCACTAAACCGTCATCTTCCAACTAGATAACGCTAACCAATTCTCCATTTCCTTATAATCAGGCATTATTTTCCCTACAAGACGCCAAAAAGATCGATCATGATTTAAATGAACCATATGACACATTTCGTGAACAACTACATAGTCAATTACTTGCTGTGGTGCCATCGCTAGCTTCCAATTGAATGTTAGTTGTAAATTTGAATCGCAAGTACCCCACGTACGACTACTATCTGTAATACGAATAGAACGCGGTTTTGTTTTGAAATTACTTTGATGCACTTTAATACTCTTCTCTACTAACGACTTACACTGCTTATAGTAAAATCGTTTTAAAGCTTGTTGTATTTTCTCATCCTTAAGCTCATTCACATAAATATGTAGCTTATCTTCTTCAAACACTGCATTGTCTTGCGTAATACTTGCATCTTGAGAAATTTGTATTGGATACGTATTCCCTAAGTACAGAAAACCCTCTCCTTGATCATAATCCTTTTCCTGTGGTCCAAGCGATCTCTCTTGCATTTCCTTACGTGTTTTCTGAATCCAATTCCATTTCTCTTCTAGCAACTGAACTACGTATTCAACTGGTGTACCTTTTGGAGCCTGCACTTCCACATTTCCGTACGAATCTACAAAAAGACGCACCGATTTTTTCTTTTTATAAGTTATATGAAAATTAATTGTCTCACCTAAATATGTATGTACCATTTCATCACCTAACGTATTATTTTACAAATAAAAAAGAGTAGGATACAAACGCCCTACTCTACCTATTATATCATTTATCGCTTTAACGGAATCATTACCCTCTATACTTTACACCTAATCCCTTAATGAAATTCCTTGCGTATCTATCGCCGCACTCTTTGTAATTTTTATGGCCTTTTTTTCTTAATAGAGCGCCTAACTCTCCTTTTGTTACCGTAACACCTACGCTATCTAATATATCAAGTACATCCTCACTCGTTAAAGATAGTGCGATTTTCATTTTCTTTAGAAGAAGGTTATTCGCACTATCTTTACTTTGTACAGGTGCCGGTTGTCCTGGTTTCGGATCTTGCTTCCCTCTTTTTAAAGTAATAAATCCATTTAAAAATGCCTCTAACATCATCATGTCGCATGTTAATACGTACTCATCTTCGATTACATCATCATTTTCAGCTTCATGCTGAGGAGCTCTCTTTATTTTTGTAAGCATATCAACTACGTCTTCTTTCGTTACTTCCATACCACCAAGTTTAAAGATCTCTACCATATCTATATCTTTTATATCTAAAGCGTACCTTACTCTTTTTAATATATCGTTGTTGCTCATTGCCATTGTTTTTCCTCCTGAAATGTTGATTATTTATATAGCAGTTAAAGTTTATCCTTTAACATGCTTTGAATTATCATCTTTACTATAACGTTTTAGTTAATGTTCGCTAAATTAATACTTTAACATTTTAAAGGTGTGTTTTGTAGTCTTATCCGGATTAATACTTGTAAAGGGTATATCGCAATCCAAATAATAGTTTGATTCTATGGAAAGGTTAAAATTACTGTATCATTATTTCTACACTGCTCAATTTCATTCAATTTAACTAATAACATACACCATTTCCCATTATTTTTTATAATATACTGTTGTACCAATATCAGATATAAAACTGATTACTTTTACACTTCCTCCGATGGCACCTACTTTCACTTCTATTTTTGAAGGTGAAGGCAGACTAGCGCTACTATAATTATAAAAAATGTAAGGGGATTCCTTACGAGAATCTAGAAGAACGGCATCATCAGGCAGGATTGAATTTATTATACGATCCGCTTCTTCCAAAGAAATCGGTTCATTATCTAACCGAACAGTTAAAGTTTCAATGAGACTTTTTGATATATGACCATATAGATCGCCCGATAAACTATATGAGTATGTGTCAAATTCTGATTTATATTGATCAGAAGCGATTTTTTTAAGTTCTTCTGATTTATCTCCAATTTTAATTTCATTTTGAACTAAAGAATACACTGTTATTTTTTCCGTAGAGGGATTATCTAAATTATCATTGGCAATCTCTGTTTCATTTTCCACTGGTTTATCCTCATAAGTCATTTCAATAAATTTCACATTACCATCCTGGTCACAGTCCAACCAAACACTAACGTTTTTATTTTTGAAAGCTCCATCTACACTTACAGATATGCTACCGCCTCCAGTTCCAGAAAACTTCTCAATCTGCACACTTTCCGCATCATTTCCTCGAACATCGTATTTTGCATATCCTTCTGCCTCAGTGCCTTCTGATTCCACTTTAGTACCTAACGTGATATCAAGACCTAATAATTTGAAGGCATCCTTCAACATAATAATCTCCTAAAAATAATTTTTGGATGAATGACTTATAGTTTCAAAAAAGGATTCAGGTTCGAGAAAATCCCCCTTCGTAATAAAATAAAAAATGGTTTCTGAACCCTCATACTCCTTCAGTAAATCAATTACAACAGGACGTTCTTGATTCTCTAATCCTAAACCATTAAAAAAGTTAGGTTTTAGATAAAATTTTTCAATAATAAAAAGAATTACGCTACTAAGTCCCCACAAAATATTCCACACTAATCCAAAAGCATTATCAACTTTAAAAGAAGACCCATTATTCAAAAGATCTTCATACCAATATTAAATAATTAATCTCATGAATTATGTCGAAATAAGTCGATAATCATTTTTTTTAGAGGCTATTCATTTCTCATAAATTTTCGTAGAATAATAATGGCTCTCTAAACATGATATTTTCATCGCTTTATCTGAAGAATACATATTTATAATTTAGAAAATTTTACTTTTTTAATGCTAATTTTCAGGAAAGCGTTCAAAAATGTGACTAATTAATACGACTAATTAGTTTATTAGGGGGACAAAAATAATTAAAAGGGGTTACAACAATGGCATTATCTTTATCTAAAGGTCAAAAAATTGATTTAACAAAAACAAACCCTGGTCTTACAAAAGTTATAGTCGGACTTGGCTGGGATACAAATAAGTACGATGGAGGAACAGATTTCGACTTAGATGCTAGTGTTTTCCTTTTAGACTCTAATGGAAAATGTGCTTCCGAACAAGACTTCATTTTTTACAACCAACTTGAAGGTGGAAATGGTTCAGTAGTACATACAGGGGACAACCGTACTGGTGACGGTGATGGTGACGATGAACAAGTAAAGATCAACTTATCTAGCGTTCCAGCTAACGTTCAAAAAATTTCCTTTGTTATTACTATTCATGATGCTGAAGCACGCAGCCAAAACTTCGGGCAAGTTTCTAATGCTTTTTGCCATATTGTGAACGAAGACACAAACCAAGAAGTTGCTCGTTATGACCTGGGTGAAGACTTCTCAGTTGAAACAGCAATCATCGTTGGAGAATTATACCGCCATAATGGAGAATGGAAATTCTCAGCAGTAGGTTCTGGATATCAAGGTGGGTTAGCTCGTATTGCTACAGACTTTGGTTTACAAGTTTAATCATTTCATGACAAGTTGGAAATTTATTTCCTGCTTGTCATTTCTATTTGTAACACATGTTATGTAAGCTAATTCTATAAATAAGGAGAAGAGTATAATGGGGATTCAATTATCAAAGGGCCAACGTATTGACCTAACAAAAACAAATCCAAGTTTGGTTAGAGCTGTAATTGGTTTAGGTTGGGATACAAATAAATATAACGGTGGGTTTGAGTTTGACCTGGATGCATCTGCTTTCCTTGTTGACATTAATAATCGCTGTGTAAATGATTCAGACTTTGTATTTTATAACAATCTCGAACATCCAAGCGGTTCCGTTATTCATACAGGAGACAATCGGACAGGTGAAGGCGAAGGTGATGATGAGCAGTTAATTATTGATTTCTCAAAAATCCCTGCTAACGTCAACAGAATAGGGATTACAGTAACCATTCATGATGCTGAACAGCGATATCAAAACTTCGGACAAGTTTCTAATGCTTTTGTACGATTGTTCGATGAAGCTAACAATACAGAATTACTTCGTTTTGATCTTGGCGAGGACTTTTCTGTAGAAACTGCCGTAGTAGTTTGTGAATTATATCGTCATGGAGGCGATTGGAAATTCAATGCTATAGGTAGCGGGTTTTCTGGTGGGCTTGCATCCTTATGCCGAAATTATGGACTGGAAGTATAATAATTGCCTAAAGTCTTTATCTAGGCGTAAAAAGGTGGGAATTTTTAATGGATATTATTAATCAAATACTTTCAACTTATGCTTCTTTTTTCGATTGGGAAATGTGGGTTAAAGTATTATCAGATCCCGTATCATGGGGGTACATAGGATCTTTAGTCATTTTAGAAGGTTTACTTTCTGCTGATAATGCGCTAGTTCTTGCTGTTATGGTAAAACATCTTCCCGAAGAACAACGTAAAAAAGCATTAACTTATGGGCTATTTGGAGCTTACTTCTTCCGTTTTATCTTCATAGGTATCGGCATGCTTCTAATAAAGTTTTGGTGGATTAAGGTTCTTGGAGCTGCTTACTTAGCTTGGATTGTAATTAAACACTTTTGGTTCGGTGAACAAGACGAAGATGTTAATGAAATGAAAAAAGAAAGCTGGCTTGTCCGGGTATTCGGGACATTTTGGGCAACTGTCATTTCAGTTGAATTAATGGATTTAGCCTTCTCTGCGGATAGTATTTTGGCTGCTTTTGCAGTATCTGAACAAGTATGGATTCTATTAATAGGTGGTATGCTCGGAATCTTAATGATGAGAACTGTTGCTAAATTTTTCTTAGTATTAATTGATAAAGTCCCTGAATTAGAGAATACAGCATTCATCTTAATTGCCATTATTTCTATCAAAATGTTTGCTAGTGTTTTTGGATACAATCTAAATCATTTAGTTTTCTTTGGCCTATTAATTTTAGCTTTCTTAGGAACATTTATTGTACATTACTTCAATGAACAACAGAAAGCTCGTGAGGAAATGGCTGCTACTAAAGAGGAATAAAAAAGAAGAAAGTTCAAATTTATCCCTTCTTTTTTATAGACTGTAATATTTTAAATTAAAAGGAGAAGAAAAATGATTCAGTTAACAAAAAAAGGAGAATCTATCAACCTATCGAAAGATTCTAACGATTCATTCGGAGAGATTTTAGTAAACTTGAATTGGAATCAAAAATCCAAGTCATCAGGAAATTTTTTCTCTAGTCTATTCGGCGGCGGTTCTCAAAATACCGATCTAGATTTAGGCTGCTTATATGAATTAAAAAATGGACAAAAGGGTTGTGTGCAAGCTTTAGGTAATGCCTTTGGTGGCTTAAGGTATGAGCCTTATATTCAACTTGATCACGACGATCGAACAGGAGCTTCTGTTGGTGGCGAAAATATTAGAATAAACGGTAATAAGCTATCTGAGATTAAAAGAATTCTTGTGTATACTTTTATTTATGAGGGAGCTGCAAACTGGAGTGAGGTTGACGGGGTCGTAACCCTTAAATATAAAGATGGACAAGATATTGTAGTGAGAATGGATGAACACCGCAACGGTATGACTATGTGTGCAATCGCCATGATTGAAAATGTACAAGACAAAACTTTTAATGTAAAGAGACTTGTTGAATATTTTGAAGGCCATGAAAAGATGGACCGTTTCTATGGTTGGGGCATGAGATGGACAAATGGAAGTAAATAACATTCAATGAAAAAGCCTTGACAGTTATGAGACTGTTAAGGCTTTTTCTAAATAATAACCTATTAAATTCGGCTCCCAACTTTTCGTAAGATCAATCCTTTAGATGTAGCAAGTTTGACCCACTCTGGGTATTCGGTCATAAGCAAGTCATATAGTTGATTATCAGGTATTCCTGCCGGATTTGCTACATTAAAGAAATTTGCGTTATCAATAAAACGCCCTGTTAGGTTATCTAACTCTTCTAAAAATCCAAAATCGGCAACATCTTGATAGTTACCGTAAGTATCATAATTTGATTCACCTATCGCCATAAACTGCCAGAAAATAGGTTCATATGAAGAACTTTCTATTTCATCAATAGTATTGCCTTCATCAAATGCTGCGCCATCTGTTAAGAACATAACATATACAGGGATTTCCTGAGACAGCGATCCCCTACGTCTTTGAGCTGAACCAAAATAATGCTCCCTAACCATTTTCATAACATCGGCATAATAGGTAGCACCCTCAAGAGGATAACGGCGAACCATCCGATTAACAAAACCATCAAAATTATCAATCGTTAATTCACCAGCATCATGAGCCCGTTCTCCAAACAAAAAGATATCAATTGAACCATCATCATCAAACCTAGTTCCAAGTGCTAATATCCTTTCAGCGAACTCCTGAATTTTTCCAGATCTATATAAATCATACATTGAACCAGAAATATCTAAACAAAGGGCCACTTTGGCTTCGTGATTTTGTAGTCCAACTTTCTCCAAAGAAATCTTTGCCTTTTTAGAAAGGTCGAGTAATTTCGGAGATTGTTTAGCCATTTTTTTCTCTAATAAAATTTTTTTACTGTTTACAATCGGAGTAAGCATTTTTTGATTCACGGTATTTTGCGCTTCTTGTTCATCTGCGACCTCACCACCAAAATGCTCTAATAATGTAGCTAATCCACCATTAAATCCTTGCCCTACAGCAGAACATCTCCACATTGATTTATAGTAAACTTCCGAAATAATGATAGCCTTTTCATTTTCAAACTGATTTCCTGTAAATTCGTATCTTAGGATTGGCTGTCCATTTACTGTAATTTGCATATATCCAGAAGAAATCATAGACATTGTTCCATTTCCATCAATTGTTGCTGTAAACACTAAGTTCTGAATAGTAGAAAGTGGAACATTTGATAAATCAATTAAAAAATTGCTATATCCATTACCATTCGATATAAGACACATTTCCCTATTTGGAGATTGTAATTGATTATAAAAAACTACAAATCGATCATCTACTATTTTCTTGTCTGCATTTAATCCAAAACAGGTAATGTCAATTTCTGCGCTAGATTGTATCGAAATCTCAACTTGTAATTGTTTAAATGAAGTGTAATCTGATAACTTAACTTTTTCCCCTCTAATTAAGGACTTCATATATGTATCTCCTTTTTAATAATCTGCATATAATAGTTTACAATATTACAAGAAAAGGGAAAAGTGGAATCTTAATAATATTAATATAGTAGCAAATGATAAAATGTGACTTACTTGTTGAACTTTACCCTTTTATGACCAGCTAAAAAAGTGCCTATATAGCTAGTAAATAATCACGGTATTATACCAAGAGCTTTTTATTTAAGCACTATTGATAGTGATGAGTTTTGTACACATCTCTGTAATTCCGGTGAATTTCTCTATATAATAATACCCAAGATTACGAAGACACAAATCTAACATAGGACATTTAGCATCTATTTTTTCTGATGGTAAATCATTTAATTTAAACATAAAATAGGACATCCTTTCTTGCATTACGCATGAAAGGGTGTCCTATTTAGATAAAAATCATACATTTTCTTAATTTGGTGGTTATGCCTCAATAAGGGGCAATTTTTATATGTGTTCGTTAATACCTACATTTCCAAAAACAAAAATGGCCATCTGCAAAGGCACTCGAAACTCGATAAAATAAATACACATAAATTGATGCAATTCATTTCCCTCTAACTTTAGAGAGTTACACCGTTTCACTATCCCCAGCCTTATCAACACTCGCCTCAAACTTATCCAACAACGCACGCACTTCATCAGTAGATTTCGTACTCATCAACTGATTTCTCAATTCAGCAGCTCCTGGGAAGCCTTTTACATAAATTTTGAAGAAGCGATGTAGTCCTGTGATAGAACGTGGTAATACTTCTGCATATTGGTCTTGAAGATCAAGCTGCAGTCTTAAAAGATCAAGATGTTCTTTACTGCTATGCTCTCTTGGTTCTTTTTCGAAAGCAAACGGATTTTTGAAGATGCCTCGTCCAATCATGACACCATCAATACCGTATTTTTCAGCAAGTTCCAGGCCAGTTTTACGGTCAGGGATGTCTCCGTTGATTGTTAGGAGTGTATTTGGTGCAATACGATCACGTAATTTTTTGATCTCCGGAATTAGCTCCCAGTGTGCATCTACTTGGCTCATTTCTTCTCTTGTACGTAAGTGAATAGAAAGGTTTGCAATATCTTGTTTGAAAATGTGCGTTAACCAATCTTCCCACTCGCTTAACTCTTTAAAGCCAAGTCGTGTTTTTACGCTGACAGGTAGTCCGCCCGCTTTTGCCGCTTGAATAAGTTCTGCCGCAACGTCTGGACGTAGAATAAGGCCACTACCTTTTCCTCTTGATGCTACGTTCGGTACAGGGCAGCCCATATTAATATCAATACCTTTAAATCCTAACTCTGCCATACCAATACTCATTTGACGGAAGTATTCGGGATTATCTCCCCAAATATGTGCCACCATTGGCTGTTCATCTTCTGTAAAAATTAAACGGCCACGCACACTTTTCATACCTTCTGGATGACAATAGCTATCTGAGTTTGTAAACTCTGTGAAGAATACATCTGGACGACCAGCCTCACTTACTACGTGACGAAAAACAACATCTGTCACATCTTCCATTGGTGCAAGTACGAAAAATGGTCGTGGTAAATCACGCCAAAAATTATCTATCATTTCAAATTCAAATCCTCTCACTATGAATACAATTTCAAACTCTCAATTTATAATTTGTGAAAATCAGCAATATTTATTTTAACTAAAATCGCTTATAAATGGTATTTTTGTAAACCAAAAAGCAGATGGTATAGATTTTCCTATATCAACTGCTTTTCTATTATACCAACTTAAGCCAAGCTACACACTCCACATGCGTCGTATGCGGGAACATATCAACAGGTTGTACTTCCTGTGTTTTATATCCGCCTTCTTCTAGTACTTTTAAATCACGTGCTAATGTTGCTGGGTTGCATGATACGTATACGACGCGTTTTGGTTTCATGTCGATGATTGTGTTTAGTAATGCTTCATCACAGCCTTTACGCGGTGGATCTACGACCATTGTGTCAGCGATTACGCCTTCTTTGTACCATTTTGGAATGACTACTTCTGCTTCTCCTACGCCAAATTCTGCGTTTGTCATGTTGTTTAGTGCTGCGTTTCGATTTGCGTCTTCGATTGCTTCTGGGACGATTTCAACACCGTACACTTTTTTCGCTTTTTGTGCTAGGAATAAGGAGATTGATCCAATTCCGCAATAGGCATCAATTACTGTTTCGTTGCCATCTAATTTTGCATATTCTAACGTTTTATCGTATAACACTTTCGTTTGTTCTGGATTTACTTGATAGAATGAACGTGCTGAAATTGCAAATTTAATGTCACCGATAAAGTCATAAATATATTCTGATCCGTACAGTACTGTCGTTTTGTCTCCGAAGATTACGTTTGTACGTTTCGGGTTTACGTTTTGAACAATTGATTTTACTTCTGGGAATTTCGCAGCAATTTCTTCAATGATTGCTTTTTTGTTTGGCAGTTCTGCTGTACGAGTAATGAAGACAAGCATAATTTCCCCTGTTACTTGTCCGTAACGAGCCATTACGTGACGAAGTGTTCCTTTGTTACGCTCTTCGTTGTATGCCGAAATACCGTGTTTTTCACAAATACGTTTTACTTCTTGAATTAATGTATCATTTTCTTCTGCCTGAATTAAACATGATTCCATATTAATGATGTCATGCGTTCCTTGACGATAGAAACCTGCTACAAGTCCGCCTTCACGTTCTCCGATCGGTACTTGTGCTTTATTACGGTATACCCATGGGTTCTTCATGCCAAGTACAGGATGCACAGGAACATCGCTTAATCCGCCGATACGCTTCATAACGTCACGTACTTGTTTTTCTTTCGCTTGTAATTGTCCTTCATATGTTAAGTGCTGAAGCTGACAACCGCCGCACTGATTGTACACGGTGCACTCTGCATCTTTACGATATGGGCTCTCTGTATGAAGCTTCATTAAACGACCGAATGCGAAGTTTTTCTTCACTTTAATAATTTTAATTTGTGCTTCTTCACCTGGTAATCCGTTTTTAACGAAAATAGGATAGCCTTTTACTTTCGCAACACCGGCACCATCATGTGTTAAATCTTCAAATACTACATCTATAAACTCGTTTTTTTCAACTGGTGGCGTCATTTTTGTACTCATTTTCCGACCTCTCTTTTTCATAACACTGCGTTACATTTTATCATACTTATATGGTCTATTTCTATCGGAAGAAAAAAAGCTATTGACGATAGTTCTCTGTTAATGTTACGCTACTACTAATTTAATACGGACGATGTTACCTCATATATACTCGATAATATGGATCGAGAGTTTCTACCCGGCAACCTTAAATTGCTGGACTATGGGGAAAACTAATGAATATTAGCCTATGTGCAAAAAAGGACTCATATTGATTAGCTTTCTCTCATAGATGAAAGTGAATCCATATGGGTCTTTTTTTATTTTTATTTTTCTAAAAGGTCAGACATCTTACGTATGACATAAAACCTCTTTGTTTTATTTTTAGTAATATAACGCGCGTTTTATGTACAAACTTTATACGAACTTCTGAAAGGGGCAACTACATGCAATATGTAATGAGCATTATCGGTATTCTTGTCGTTTTAGGTTTATGTTTTGCTTTGTCAAACAACAAAAGTAAAATCAACTTCCGTGCAATTGCTATTATGATTGGTTTTCAAATTTTAATCGGTTGGTTTATGTTTGGCACAAAGATTGGTCAACAAATCATTATTTTCATTGGTAAAGTTTTCAACAAACTAATTAAACTTGGTACGACAGGTGTCGATTTTCTTTTTAATGGAATTCAAAGAGATTTTGTCTTTTTCTTAAACGTACTATTAATTATCGTATTTTTCTCAGCACTACTTTCTATCTTTAGTTATTTAGGTGTTTTACCATTCATCGTTCGCGTTGTCGGCGGTGCCATTTCAAAAATTACTGGTTTACCACGCGTTGAATCATTCCATGCGGTAAACTCTGTATTCTTCGGTTCAAGTGAAGCATTAATCGTTATTAAAAATGATTTACAACATTTCAATAAAAACCGTATGTTTATCATTTGTTGTTCTGCAATGAGCTCAGTTTCTGCTTCTGTTACAGCATCATACGTAATGATGTTAGATGCAAAATACGTACTAGCAGCTCTTCCACTAAACTTATTCTCAAGCTTAATCGTTTGTTCGTTATTAACACCAGTTGATACGAAAAAAGAAGACGAAGTGGTTCAAAAATTTGATAGAACGCTATTCGGAGACAGCTTTATCGGCGCAATGATTAACGGTGCGCTTGATGGTTTAAAAGTAGCTGGTATCGTTGCAGCATTAATGATCGCCTTCATCGGTGTGATGGAAGTTGTAAACTACGTAATTAGTGCAGCTTCAGGTGCAATGGGACATGCTGTTACGTTACAACAAATCTTCGGTTATATACTTGCTCCATTCGCATTCTTAATGGGTATTCCAACTCAAGATATTATCCCAGCTGGTGGTATTATGGGTACGAAGATTGTATTAAACGAGTTTGTAGCAATCCTTGATTTAAAAGATGTTGCATCAACATTGTCTCCACGTACAGTTGGAATCGTTACAGTATTCTTAATTAGCTTCGCAAGTATTAGCCAAATTGGTGCGATTGTTGGTACAATCCGTGCCCTTTCTGAAAAACAAGGAAGTATCGTTTCTAAATTTGGTTGGAAAATGTTATTTGCATCAACACTTGCTTCTATTTTATCTGCAACAATCGCTGGATTGTTTATTTAATAAAAACTCCACCTTACTTCTCCTTTTTAAAGGCAGTTTGGGTGGAGTTTTTTTATTGTTCTCTATATGTATTTTTATGTAAACTCCACCAGAAAAATATAAGGTATTTTTTCCGAATTATTCCAAAAACATATTCCCCTATATATTCTATAGTGATATGATGGACAAGGGTATAATTCAAATTTTTTAGAACCAAAAATTTGAATTAGTGTCACTTATACGAAAGATGGTTTCATGACATAAGTGATAATAATTAAATCACAATAGAAGGATGATAGAATGAAAAAGTATACATATATCGCTTTACTTTCTTCTGCTATTCTCGTAGGTTGTAACACTAGTGATACTAGTGATAAACAAATAAAAGAAGCAACATCGAAACAAGCAGTGGAACCCAAAAAAGCACAAGCAAAAACAGTTGAAATTCCTTTAACACAAGGGATTATTACATGGGATCCGTATGAATATAACGCACAAAATACCACGCTTTATACCAAAAATTTAAGAGATGCATTTACACAAGTACGTTACAATATTTGGCGCACTGCTGATGGTCCTGAAAGCAAGCAGACTTTTACTTCACAAGAAAAAGATCGTGACTTTGCCCTCCCACTACATTTAAAATCATTTCATTTAAAACGTGGCGAATTCCAAATTGAAACAGTAGGAATTAAAGAAGATAACACTGAAACAAATCTAGTAGCATCTAAAATTACATTCCAGCAACATGTACCCGTTTTAATGTACCACGCGATTGAAAAATACCCTGGGCCAAGTGATGGGGATTACGGCTTATATGTACCACCTGAACAATTCGAAAAGCATATGCAATATTTGAAAGATAACGGTTATACGATGCTTACGTTTGAACGTTGGAATGATATAAATCGTGTAAATAAACCTGTTTTTGTAACGATGGATGATGGGCGAAAAAATAATATGAACGCTCTTCATATTTTACAAAAATTAAAGGATGATACATTCCAACCTACGGCTACTGAATTTCTTACTGCAAATGAGATAGACAAACCGAATCGTCTATCAACAGATGATATAAAACAAATGATGGATTCAGGTATTTTTTCTATTCAATCGCATACTGCTAATCATACGATGATGGCTCATTCCAGTAATTATGATGAGGAATTACGTGGTTCAAAAGAAAAAATTGAAGCTCTTACTGGTAAAAAAGTCATCGCTCTCGCTTATCCAGTAGGTTCCTATAATGATCCAGCTGTTGAAGAAACGAAAAAATATTATGAGTTCGCAGTAACTACTGATCACGGCAATCACATTACAAAAGGAATGCCAAACGAACAGTACTTAATTAAACGCCATTTTGTAGGGCCTAATACATCGATGGAAAAATTCATATCTCTTATAAAGTAAAATTTACTAAAAGGTGATAGAAATAGCTCTATTAAAAGTCACTACTCTATCTCATTACTAAAATGATATGATAAACAAGGGTATATCCCCACCTCTCTTACAGCGGTGGGGATTTTAAATATAAGTATGATGCAACATAATACATAATAGAAGGTGATTTTATGAAAAAATACGCAGCAATTGCTTTATGTACGTCTGCCATTTTAGCAGGTTGTAATACTAACAATATAAGTCAAGAACCTAAAAAAGAGAAACAGGTTCAAGAAACTAAGAAACAAGAAGAGACTGTGAAAGAACAAGGGAAAATTTCTTATAATCAAATTACAAATGAATCTACAAACACTACTATTCATATGACAGATATAAAAGATACTTTAACTGAGGTACAATATAAAATTTGGCGAACTGCTGATGGAAAAGAAACTGCTAAATCTTTGTCTTCTAAAGAAAGGGAAAAGCAATTTTCACTTCCTTTTGACATAAAAGAATTTGAAGGAAAACGTGGTGAGTTCCAAATTGAAGCAATAGGAATGAAAGAAGATGGGAAAACTATTCCACTCACAAAGTCTGCTATTACTTTCGAGCAAAAGGTTCCCGTTCTTATGTACCATGCAATCGATGATTATCATGGACAAGGCATTAAAGATTTATTCGTATCACCCGCTAACTTTGAAGCCCAAATGAAATATTTAAAGGACAACGGCTATACATTACTAACTTTTGAACGCTGGGGCGATATTAATAAAGTGAATAAACCTATCTTTGTTACATTTGATGACGGTATGAAAAATAATATGAATGCATTTCATATTTTGCAAAAGCTAAAAGACGATACGTTTAAACCAACAGCAACAGAATATATGATTGTTAATAATGTTGATGCTGAAGGATCTCTTTCTACATCTGATATAAAAGAAATGATTGATTCCGGTATTTTCTCCATGCAATCTCATACTGCAACACATGCAGACTTACCGAAGATTACAAACTATGAAGAAGAATTAAAGGGATCGAAAGAAAATCTAGAAAAAATAACAGGTAAGCCTGTTATCGCAGTTGCTTATCCATTTGGTCATGTAGATGATAAAGTCGTTGCAGAAACGAAGAAATATTATCAATTTGCGACGACAACAAAACCCGGAAAGTTCATTACAAAAGGTGAACCCGATGAGTTATTAAAAATGAAGCGTGTTCGCATACACAATACGACGACCGTAGAACAATTTGCTTCTTCAATTAAATAACTAAGAGAGCTCAATATTTTGAGCTCTCTTTTTACGCTATATTTATATATATATTTCGAATTTTCTTGTATTATATAAAATAAGAAATCTTTCAAATTAAAGGAGATTATACATATGTCATTTGAACAAACGTTAGAGAAATATGCTGCTCTTGCAGTCAATGTTGGTGTTAATATTCAACCAGGACAAACATTATCAATTAGTGCACCTCTTGAAGCTGTACAATTTGTACGCCTCGTTACAGAAAAAGCATATAAATCTGGTGCAAAACACGTATATGTGGATTGGAATGATGAGACGTTAACACGCTTAAAGTTCGAACTAGCTCCCGAAGAAGCTTTCGCTGAGTTCCCATCTTGGAAAGCGCACGCTCGTGAAGAATTAGCAAAAGAAGGCGCTGCATTTATGTCTATTTATGCAGAAAACCCTGATTTATTAAAAGGTGTAGAACCAACGCGTATCGCAACAGCTCATAAAGTAGCTGGTGAAGCAATGAAAGTATACCGTGACTACGTACAAGCTGATAAAGTAAGCTGGTGTGTCATTTCTGTTCCTACGAAAGAATGGGCTGCGAAAGTATTCCCTGACGTTGCACCAGAAGAACAGGAAGCAAAACTATGGGATGCTATTTTCAAAGCTACTCGTGCTGATTTAGAAAATCCTGTGGAAGCATGGAAAGAACACGATAAAACGTTACATACAAAAGTTGATTACTTAAACGAAAAGCATTATAAAGCCCTTCACTATACAGGTCCTGGAACAGATTTAACGATCGAACTTCCAGAAAAGCATGTATGGGCTGGCGCTGGTAGTTTAAATGAAAAGAACGTACCATTTATGGCGAACATTCCAACTGAAGAAGTGTTTACAATGCCACTTAAAACAGGTGTAAACGGCCAAGTATCTAGCACAAAACCGTTAGCATTTGCAGGTAACATTATCGATAACTTCACGTTAACATTTGAAAACGGACGTATCGTAGACTATAAAGCTGAAACTGGTGAAGAAGCTTTAAAACATTTAGTAGAAACAGATGAAGGTTCTCACTTCTTAGGAGAAGTGGCTTTAGTACCTCATGACTCACCAATTTCAAACACAAATATTTTATTCTACAATACGCTATTTGATGAAAATGCATCTTGCCACCTTGCAATCGGAAGTGCTTATGCATTCAACTTAGTTGGCGGAAAAACAATGTCTAAAGAAGAACTTGCTGAAAACGGAGCAAACACTAGTATTACACACAACGACTTCATGATTGGATCAGCCGAGCTTGATATCGATGGTATTACAGATGACGGGAGACATGAAGCAATCTTCCGTAAAGGTAACTGGGCATTTTAATAAAACTAAAAGGCTATCTCCCGCACCGGAAGATAGCTTTTTATGATGCCGATGAAACCTTAAGTCCAATTACTCCTAAAACAATAAAGAGAATACAAAATGCTTGGAATAAGCTAATGTGCTCTTTAAAAAAGTACACACTAATAATTGTAATAAGTAACGTCCCAACACCAGACCAAATTGCATAAGCAATACTTAAATGAATTTTTTTGACAACGATAGCAAATACACTGAAACAAATTCCATAAAATACGAAAATAAGTACACTTGGAACGAGCTTTGTTAAACCGTTCGATAATTTCATCGCAATTGTTCCAGCTACTTCAAAAATAATTGTTACGAGTAATAATAGCCAATATACCATACTAGAATCTCCTTCTCTGTTACCTTATAGAGATTCTAGTATACTACTTATAGTCCTAATGAAATATATTTAATTTCTAAATATTCCTCGATACCGAAATGGCCTCCTTCACGGCCAATACCACTTTCTTTAAAGCCACCGAACGGTGCTTGTGCAACTGATGGAAGTCCATCATTTAATCCGATAATACCGTACTCTAACGCTTCGCTAATTTGGAATGCTTGACTAATATCTTTTGTGAAAATATAAGCAGCTAAGCCATATGGTGTATTATTTGCACGTTCGATTACTTCTTCAATCGTTTTAAATTTCGCAACTGGTGCAACTGGCCCGAATGTTTCTTCATTCATACAAAGCATCGTGTCATTCGCCAATCCAATTACGGTCGGTTGAATAAAGTGTCCATCTAGCCCTGCAACCTTTTGCCCACCATATAAAACTGTTCCACCCTTTTGAATAGCATCTTCGATATGTTCCTGTACTTTCGAAACTGCATTCTCGTCAATAAGTGGTCCTACAGTTGTTCCTGCACCGAACCCGTCTCCTATTTTAAGTTGCCCTACCGCCTTTTGGAACTTCTCTACAAACACTTCGTACACTTCCTCTTGAACGAATACTCGGTTTGTACATATACACGTTTGTCCCGCGTTACGGAATTTCGAACCGATTACCGCCTCTACTGCTTTATCTAAGTCCGCATCATTCATAACAATAAACGGCGCATGACCACCTAACTCAAGTGAAACCTTTTTCATCGTTTGTGCAGCACTAGCCATTAATTCTTTCCCAATTTCCGTTGATCCTGTAAAGGAAACTTTTCGAACGCGTCCATCTTCCATCCACGTATCAGCAATTGCTTTCGCACTACCTGTTACAATATTTATTACGCCTTTTGGAATGTCCGCTTCATGAGCTAATTCAGCTAATTTCAACGCCGTTAACGGCGTTTGACTTGCAGGTTTTACAACTGCCGTACATCCTGCTGCAAGTGCCGGGGCTACCTTTCTCGTAATCATAGCAGCAGGGAAATTCCAAGGTGTAATAGCTGCCATAACTCCAACTGGTTGCTTCATAACTAAAATACGTTTATTCGAATGAGAAGCAGGAATCATTTCACCATATACGCGTTTTCCTTCTTCTGCATACCATTCAACGAAGCTATTTGCATAATTCACTTCACCAAGTGCTTCTGCAAATGGCTTTCCTTGTTCTCTCGTCATGATCGCCGCAATTTCTTCTTTATTTTCATCAATAAGTGTGAACCATTTTCTTAACTTCACTGCACGGTCTGCTGCTGTTAACTTAGACCATGATTTAAAAGCTTCATGCGCAGCATCAACAGCTTGCTTTGCCTCTGTTATCCCGCCCTTTGGTACCGTCGCAAATATTTCCTTCGTTGCTGGATTATTTACTTCAATTTGTTCTTGCAACATAATCCACTCACCATTTATATACATCGCCTTTTTCTCTACATTTACAAACGTCGCTTTTTTATCCAATGTTTTCTTCCTCCTCTATAAGTTTCTTTATCTTCCTAGTGGCAGCAGATTGACTTATTTTTAAAAACTCCGCTACTTTATAACTCGATCCATATGTTTTATATGCTTTCAAAATAATATTCCGTTCTACTTCTTCTAACATTTTATAGAGACTTTGACCGGACTGTTCAACCGTTGATTCTTGCATCGCTATTGGCAAATCCTCTATCGTAACGATATCATCAGCAGTTATAACAATTCGCTCAATCACATTTTCAATTTCTCTATTATTTCCTTCCCACGGGTAACCGACAAATATTTGCAATGTGCTAGGCGCCAATTTTACATTCCGTCCATATTTCTCGTTAAAGTGCTGTAAATAATGATAAATGAGTGGCAAAATGTCTTCTGTTCTTTCCCGAAGTGGTGGAATTACAATTGGAATGACATTCAGACGGTAATATAAATCTTTCCGGAATGTTCCTTGTTTCACCATCATACTTAAATCTCTATTTGTTGCTGCTACAATTCTGACGTCCACCTTTTTTAATTCTCTTCCGCCTATAGGGCGAAACGTTTTTTCTTGCAATACTTGCAAAAGCTTTGCTTGAATTTCAAGCGGCATTTCGCCAATTTCATCTAAGAAAAGAGTTCCTTTATGAGCTGATTCTAGTAGTCCCTTTTTCCCTTCACGATTCGCACCTGTAAAAGATCCACCTGAGTATCCAAAAAGCTCTGATTCAATTAAATTCGTTGGCAATGCCGCACAGTTAATTTCATAGAAACTTTCATTCTTCCGGTTACTCACTTCATGTAAATGACGTACTAATCGACTTTTCCCTACTCCTGTCTCACCTAAAACGAGAACTGTACTATCTACCACAGATACCTTCTTGATTGTCTCGACTATTTTTTGCATAGCGATACTTTTAAAAATAAGTCCTTCATGTTCATATGTTTCTCTTAATTCTTTTTTATATGTTTTTAATTGATTATCCATTTCCTCTACCTTTTGACGTAATTGATAGAGCTCTGTAAGATCACGAGAGTAACTAATCACCCTTCTTAAATTCCCCTCATTATCAAAAACAGGCCTTGTCCGAACATGTAAGTACTCTCCCGATTTTGTCGTTTGAACGAGTTCAATCGGTCTCTTTTTTTCAATTACTTCTAACGTTGCCGATGGATAAAAAATACCATCCTTCTGCAACTCTTTTACATGCTTACCTACTAACTCTTTAGCAGCTAATTGATAGTGCCTTTCACATGTACTATTTACACGCACAACGATTCCCTTTTCATCAGTCACAAAAATTTCGTCAAACGCATATTCAAATACATCTTGTAAATCCATTAACACTCGTTCCTTTTCTGCAACCATTCTAGCCACCCCTCACTTCCAATCCATCGATTCACTTCGCTATCTTTATTATAAAGTGAATTTTCTGCATTTTATATAGAGTCAGCTAGAATGTTTGCTGTTTTATTATTTAGCTTTTAAACACGAGTAGTATTTGCTTTCTCATAACAGACTTGCAATGATTCTTCAATGATTGTTAATCCTTCTTCAAGTTGCTCATCTGTAATCACCAATGGCATTAGCACACGAATAACATTACCATATGTCCCTGCTGATAGTAGAAGTAATCCGCGTTTGTTTGCTTCTGCGCACAAATTAGCCGTTAACGTTTTATCTGGTGCTTTCGTCTTACGGTCTTGAACGAGCTCGAATGCACACATTGCTCCTAAACCACGCACATCACCGATGCAATTATATTTATTTTTCATCTCTTCAAATCGGTTCATTACGACTTTTCCTAATTCTATCGCTCTATCATTTAAATTCTCTTTTTCTATTACATCAAGTACTGCTAATGCTGCCGCACATCCTAGTGGGCTTCCTGCATACGTTCCACCAAGCTCTCCTGGTGCAGACTCATTCATAATTTCCTTACGCCCAATAACACCACTAATCGGTACACCAGCGCCTAATGATTTAGATACCGTAATTAAATCTGGAACGACATCATAATGATCAATGGCAAAATACTTTCCTGTACGGCTAAATCCTGTTTGAATTTCATCCGCTACAAATAAGATGCCGTGTTCTGAACAAATATTGCGTACTGCTTGCACAAACTTCTTACTTGGAACGATAAATCCGCCTTCCCCTTGAACAGGTTCCATGACAACGGCTGCAATTGTTTCTGGTGCTACTTCTGATATGAAGAAATTCTTAAACTCTTCAATCATAAAGTCATCGTACTGCTCTTCAGTTAATCCTTCTGGGCGACGATATTCATATGGGAATGGTGCTTTATATACTTCCGGAGCAAATGGGCCAAATCCAAATTTATATGGTTTTACTTTACTTGTCATCGTCATTGTCATTAATGTACGTCCGTGGAAACCTTTAGAAAATGCGATAATACCAGGTCTTTTTGTATATTTACGAGCAATTTTCACCGCATTCTCGACTGCTTCTGCACCACTATTTAAAAATAGTACTTGCTTATCAAAACTCCCTGGCGCTAATGCCGCAAGTTTTTCTGCTAATTCAATATATGGCTCATACATCATGACATTAAATCCAGTATGAATGTATTGATCTACTTGTTTATGAAGCGCTTCTTTCACAGCTGGATGACAATGTCCTACGTTAATTGTTCCAATTGCTCCCGCAAAATCAATGTACTGATTGCCATCAACATCTGTTACAAGAGCACCATTTGCAGATTGTACAAACGTCGGGATGCCGTTACTTACTCCTTTTGGTACTATATTTTGGCGGCGTTCTAATAAAGACGCTGCTTTCGGTCCAGGAATTTGTTCATTTACTTTAGTAAATTTTTTTGTGTTCATTACTTACCCCATCCTTTTCTTTACATTGTTTTCTCTTTTCATTGCAAAATGTATGCCAACATTCTTTTCCAGTATTCATCCTACACACCTTCTATTTCGCCATAAAAAATAAGTCTATAGAGACTCATTAAGAGTCCCTATAGACTTATTTTCCTTACACACTAGACTTTCCTTGTTCCCAAATAAACTCACCTGAATGAGAAATAAAATCCCCAACAGATTGTACTACTAAATCCGCAAGTGGTTCTAATGTTTGACGATCTCCTGTACCAGATAGTACTCCAATTGCATAGCAATCGCCATTTTTAGCTAAATGTAAATCAGTTGGCGTATCTCCCACGACGGCTACTTCACATGCTTCTAAATGAAACTTCTCACAAAAAGATTCTACAATTCTTTTATCTGGTTTTTGTGCCAGAAATGTATCTGAAGCTACAACATAATCAAAAAAAGACTCTAATTGATATTGTTTCAAAAACAATTCTGTTGGTGCAAAATCATCAGCTGTCACAACACCTAAAATAAATCCTCTATCCTTTAAACCTTGTAAAATTCTCGGTAAATCCGCCGTCATTTTCATATAAGAACGATGCTCATACATAAGAGAAAATAACTTTTCACTTACCCACTCATGCATCTCCTCTTCCTTAGATGACGTAATATACTTACAAAGCCCCTTTGCAACATCAAGGCTTGTTCCTGCCGCTATTGCGCTACGAGGGTTCACAAATACCCCATCCACACCGATCTCTTTTAATAAAGTAGGCTGCATTGACTTTGGCAGTTCATATAAATTTATACATTCCGCCACAAGTTCTTCAGCTACTTTTATCCAAATTGAATGAAAATCCATTAATGTCCCATCTTTATCAAATAGTATTGCTTTTACCTTCTTCATAGCACCCTACCTCTCGTTTCTTATCTCCTCCAGTGTATCAATAAAGTATGGATATAAAATAAATGAATTGTAAAAATACCATAAAAATCAAACTAACTTCCAATTTACAATTCATTTTAACAAAATAAAAAAGGATGCCTTTACAGGGCATCCTCTTGATGTTCAGGAACAAATAGTTCAAGACAATGGTATATATTTTCGAATTCCATCGGTGCATCTCCACCGTATTCACCATCTAAATTAATCATTAGTTTATCTGGTGAATGTACTTTAATTCGGTTTGCTTGTGTGTATAGCACTTTTGGATTGTTAATATGTTCACCACGCTGCGCTTGTGTTGCTGCTTTAATTAAGTCGGCAATAGATCCTTTTTTCAGCACTAATAAATCAAATAAGCCATCGTTAATTGATGCATATGGTGCTACCTTTTCAAAACCACCCACTGAACGAGTATTCGTAATTAAAAACATCGTAATTTCTTCTTGTAGTAATTTTCCATCATACTCAATTTCAACATATGTTGGATGTAATGAGGGTAACATTTCGATACCTTTTAAATAATAAGCAAGTTGTCCTAATACGGTCTTTAGCTTACTCGGTACTTCATATGTTAATTCTGTAATACGACCGCCACCAGCGATATTAATAAAATATGTATCGTTTGCTCTACCAAGGTCTAATGGTACAGTTTTTCCTTCACAAATAATATCCGCCGCCTCTTCAATAGAACGAGGCACACCGATTGCACGTGCAAAGTCATTTGTCGTTCCAACTGGAATAATTCCAAATTTCGGACGGAATTCATGCCCAACTAAACCGTTTACGACTTCATTTAACGTACCGTCACCACCAGCCGCAATAACAACATCAAATTTACGATCCGCAGCTTGCCTCGCCGCCACAGTTGCGTCTCCAGGACCCGTTGTCGCATGACAAGATGCTTCATATCCAGCTTGTTCTAATTTTTGTAATACTTCTGGTAAGCTCTTCTTAAATAGCTCACGCCCAGAAGTAGGATTATAAATAATTCTTGCTCGCTTCATCATTTATTAGCACAGGAAATTTCTTTATGTATCAAAAAAGAACATACCGAACTTCTATTCAGTATTCCCATGCCTACCTCCTCTCATCTTCCTATCCTTCTTTTATCCCGCTCAAACAGGCAGTAAGAACCCGATTCGTGTAGTCCATCAAAAGTAAATATTCATTTCAATGGTTTTGTTTTATTTGCCAAAAAAATTTATGTCTATCTATTTTCCTCACAACAATTTACATATAACGAATAATAACTATCTATTATTTCATGAGATGAAAAAAACCTCTACGTTTAGATTTATCATTATTCCCACCTTTTTGCAACTATCATACCATAGTTGCTATACAAACATTTTTACAATTTCGACAGTTAATCAAACGTTTGTTTAAACGATTCTCTCTCATTTAAACAAACGTTTGATTAACCTAGAAAAACACCCATGTACGGGTGTTTTTCTGCTTAATCTTTACAAGTTACTACTATTATCGCTTATTAATCTCTTCAAGTAAGATTTTGTTAACAAGCGGTGGATTTGCTTGTCCTTTTGTAGCTTTCATAATTTGACCAACTAAGAAGCCAATTGCACGGTCTTTACCGTTTTTAAAGTCTTCGATAGATTGCTCATTATTATCAAGAATTTCTGTTACAACTTTACGAAGTGTACCCTCGTCAGAAATTTGAACAAGACCTTTCGCTTTAACGATTTCTTCTGGGTCTCCACCTTTTTCAATTAATTCGTTAAATACTTTCTTCGCGATTTTAGAAGAAATTGTACCTTTTTCAATTAATTGAACCATTTTAGATAAACCAGCAGGCGTTAATGCAACGTCTTTTAATTCTTTTTGTTGTTTGTTTAAGTATGCAAGCACTTCACCCATTAACCAGTTTGATGTTAATTTCGCATCAGCACCGTCTGCAACAGTCGCTTCAAAGAAATCAGACATTTCTTTCGTTAATGTTAATACGTGTGCATCATAAGCTGGTAAGCCTAGTTCTGCAACGTAGCGAGCTTTACGTGCATCTGGAAGTTCTGGAATAGAAGCACGAACAGCTTCTTTCCACTCATCGTCGATGTAAAGTTCAACTAAGTCTGGCTCTGGGAAGTAACGGTAATCGTCAGATCCCTCTTTCACACGCATTAAGATTGTTTTCTTCGTTGCTTCATCATAACGACGTGTTTCCTGTTGGATGATACCACCAGATAATAATTCTTTTTCTTGGCGTACTTGCTCATGCTCAAGACCTTTTTGTACGTAAGTAAATGAGTTTAAGTTTTTCAGTTCTGCTTTTGTACCGAACTTCTCTTGTCCAACTGGACGAAGGGAAATGTTCGCATCACAGCGCAAGGAACCTTCTTCCATCTTACAATCAGATACACCAGTGTATTGAATGATTGATTTTAACTTCTCTAAGTATGCATATGCTTCTTCTGGCGTACGCATATCTGGCTCAGATACGATCTCGATTAAAGGCATACCTTGACGGTTGTAGTCTACTAATGAACCATCAGCTGTATGCGTTGATTTACCAGCATCTTCTTCTAAATGAAGACGTGTAATACCGATACGTTTCTTTTTACCATCTACTTCGATTTCAATCCAACCATTTTCACCAATTGGCTTATCAAATTGAGAGATTTGGTAAGCTTTCGGATTATCTGGGTAGAAATAGTTTTTACGGTCAAACTTCGTTTCCGTTGCGATTTCACAGTTTAATGCCATTGCAGCTTTCATTGCAAAGTTAACTGCTTCTTTATTTAAAGTAGGAAGTACCCCTGGGTATCCTAAGTCAATTACACTTGTTTGTGTATTTGGCTCCGCTCCGAATTCTGTTGGACTCGCAGAGAAAATTTTCGAATTCGTTTTTAACTCAACGTGAACCTCTAAACCAATAATTGTTTCTAAATTCATCTATGCTCGCCTCCTTACAGACTTGCTTTTTTTGTATGATAGTCTGTTGCTTGCTCAAACGCATGTGCAACGCGGTAAATTGTCGCTTCATCGAAGTGTTTACCAATGATTTGTAAACCAAGTGGCATGTTGTTAGCACCGAATCCACATGGAACAGAAATCGCTGGAACACCAGCTAAGTTTACTGGGATTGTTAAAATGTCGTTCGCATACATTGTCATTGGATCATCAACTTTTTCGCCTACTTTAAATGCCGGAGTTGGCGTTGTTGGCCCAATAATAACATCGTAGTTAGCAAATACATTTTCAAAGTCGTTTTTAATTAATGTACGTACTTGTTGTGCTTTTTTGTAATATGCATCATAGTAACCAGAGCTAAGTGCAAATGTACCAAGCATAATACGACGTTTTACTTCATCACCGAAACCTTCGCTACGTGTGTTTTTGTAAAGATCTAATAAATTATTTACATTATCAGAGCGAACACCGTAACGTACGCCATCAAAGCGTGAAAGGTTAGCAGATGCTTCAGAAGAAGATAATAAGTAATACGTTGCTAGAGCGTATTTAGAGTGGGGAAGAGATACTTCCTCCCAAGTTGCGCCCATACCTTCTAATACTTTTAAAGCAGCTAGTACTGACTCACGAGCTTCTTCGCCAACACCTTCTCCTAAGTATTCTTTCGGTACAGCAATGCGTAAACCTTTAATATCACCTGTTAAACCAGCTAAGTAGTTTCCTACTTCAACGTTTGCAGAAGTTGCATCCATACGGTCAATACCTGAAATAGCTTGTAATAAGTATGCATTGTCTTCTACTGTACGTGTAATCGGTCCGATTTGGTCAAGTGAAGATGCAAATGCTACTAATCCGTAACGAGATACGCGTCCGTAAGTTGGTTTTAAACCTACAACGCCGCAATATGCAGCTGGTTGACGGATAGAACCACCTGTATCAGAACCTAGAGAGAATAATACTTCTCCTGCTGCTACAGCTGCTGCAGAACCACCACTAGATCCGCCTGGAACGTAATCTAAGTTCCATGGATTTTTCGTAGCATAGAAACCTGAGTTTTCATTTGAAGAACCCATTGCGAACTCGTCCATGTTTAATTTACCGATTGTAATTGTGTCAGCAGCTTTTAGCTTTTGCACAACTGTCGCATCATAAATTGGATCGAAATTTGCTAACATTTTGCTCGCACAAGTAGTACGAAGACCGTTAGTTACAATGTTATCTTTTACACCAATTGGCATACCGAATAATAAACCATTATCTTCAGCACCAATTTTCGCGTCTAATTCTTTCGCTTTCGCGCGTGCATTTTCTTCATCTAATGTAAGAAAAGCTTTTACGTTATCTTCAACATCCGCAATACGTTTGTAAGATTCTTCTACTAAATCCGTAACGGAAATTTCTTTGTTGTTTAATTTCTTATGTAACTCTGATACTGAATGATCAAATAATGACATCGAAATTCCCCTCCTCTATTCTAATACTGCTGGAACACGGATTTGATTATCTTTGTGATCCGGTGCATTTTTTAATACTTCTTCAACTGGTAAACCTTTTTCTGGTACATCTTCACGCATAACATTTTTCATAGTTAATACATGAGTTGTTGGTTTTACATCTGTTGTATCTAATTCATTTAACTGTTCTGCAAATGTAACAATTGCATCTAGTTGTTTTTGAAATTTTTCTGCTTCTTGATCAGTAATAGCAAGACGTGCTAAATGTGCTACGTGCTTTACATTCTCAACGGAAATTCTTGACACGGCTAGGCCACCTCCATAATATATCGTTCAATCTACAATACTATTGATGATACCAAATTTTCAGTACTTCAAGCAAGTCAACACATGGCACTTACGCCATTTTTACATAAAAAAAGAAAGGCCAACGCCTTTCTTTACAATTTACTCTTTATCTAACGGTTTATTTTTCGGAAATCTCTCGTTATCTTCTTCATTATCACGAATTGTTTTTTGTAACACAAAACAAGACATCGTCAAAAATAATGTTCCAATTAAATAGTATCCTTTTACACTAAGCGTTTCATCTAACGTATAAATCCCAATTAGCATACCTGAAAGTGCGCAAACAAATGAAGTCCATGCTAAAAACGTGAACGCTTGCGTATTTCGTCTTCTCATCGTTCTCCCCCTCGTTAGCTGTACATCCATTATAGATAAATATATTTACCATGATGGGTTTTTATGTAAATTCTAGTTTTATATTTATAAATCTATCATAAAAAAATACTATTTTAAAGTTAGTTTTCTGTCTAATCTGAAAAAAATAATTAAAACCATTGACATTTATTTCTATTCTACATAAAATAAAAATAAATATTACGAACCTCGAAATATACGGGAGTGGAAATAATTGTTGCAATATGAACATTTTTTAGACTTACTGCTAGATAACGCCAAGAAACTTTTTTATCCAGAAGAATGGGTAAGCCTAGATTTAACACTTTCTAAAACTGAAGTATTTTGTTTACTTTGGATGGAGCGAAATACAGATATTACAATGACAAAAATTGCTGATCTTCTTGATATACCGATGAGTACAACGACAGGTGTTGTAAATCGCCTTGTAAAAAAAGGATATATTGAACGCTATCGTGATGAAAACGACCGACGTATTGTATTCATTCGTTTAACAGAAAACGGCGTAATACTCGTTCAAGAAGTAAAACAAAATGCGGCCCATTACTTTAGCCTAGTGACAGAAGCATTATCAGAAGAAGAAAAAGCATTCTTACTACAAATCTTCCAAAAGATCATGAATCACATTGCTACGTCACAGCAAAAAACAGAAGAAAAGGTTTCTACACCTAAAATGAAAAACATTCCGATTGAATAAAACCCTATTAGGGTTTTTATTCAAAAAAATATTTCGTAATTCGTAATATTCGACACTCGAAACAAAGGGGATATAATGATGAGAATTATTTTGTATACAGGTAAAGGCGGCGTAGGAAAAACTAGCATTTCAGCAGCAACAGCACTTCAAAGCGCAAAACAAGGCTTAAAAACTTTAGTGATGAGCACAGACCCAGCCCATAGTTTAGGAGATTCATTTGGTATAAAGCTATCTTCTGAGCCATTAGAAATTCGTGAAAATTTATGGGCACAAGAAATTAATACGATTTATGAAATGGAAAAAGGCTGGGGGAAATTACAAAAATATATTACACTACTCTTCACTTCCAAAGCAGCTGATGATATTACAACAGAAGAATTAACGATGTTTCCTGGTATGGAAGACTTAATTAGCTTGCTTCGCGTACTCGATTATTATAAACAAAACACATATGATGTTATTATCATTGATTGTGCTCCAACAGGAGAAACATTAGCAATGCTCAGCTTTCCAGACATGCTCGGCTGGTGGATGGAAAAACTCTTTCCTATTAAAAGAAAAGTTTTAAAAGTTGTTCGCCCTGTAGCTCAACCACTTCTTGGTGTCCCCCTTCCAACCGATGATATTATGGACGAATTAACAAATACACTTGAACAGCTTGGAGAAATGAGAGATATTTTATCAAACCGAGAAATAACAAGTATCCGCATCGTTGTAAATCCCGAAAAAATGGTCATTAAAGAAGCTCAGCGTAGCTTTACTTATTTAAACTTATACGATTATAACGTAGATGCCATTATGATTAACCGCGTCATCCCTAATACTGTCACCGATCCTTACTTTCAAGCATGGAAAGATACCCAAAAGAAATATAAAACATTAATTCAAGATAGTTTTGATCCACTTCCTATTTACGAAGCTCCAATGTTTGAACAAGAAGTTGTTGGTTTACCTATGTTAGAACGCGTAGGAGATGCCTTATTTAAAACTGATCATTGTCCTACTGAAGTGAAATTTAACGGTCGCACTCAATATGTAAAAAAAGATGGCGATGAGTATATTTTCGTTCTGTCCATTCCCTTCTCAAACAAAAGTGAACTTGCATTAAATCAAAAAGGTGATGAGCTTATCATTCGTGCTGGTTCTGTAAAAAGGAACATCACATTACCCAAAACATTAACACACCTTTCTATTCAAGGAGCAAAATTCGAAGATGATGTACTAAACATTCGATTTGGAGGTGTCGTGCATGCGTGAGGAACTACTACGAAAACTAATTCGTACAAAAATAAAAGTCGGTATGAATATATTAGAAGAGTTACCTGCCCCAATCCAGCAATCAGTTAAGCAAATACTAAATATTTTGCAAGAGGAGCTAGCTAATTATCCGAAGGTACGGGAGCATCATGAAGATAATTTAAAAAGCATCATAATTGAATAACTATCTCTGTATAGATGGCCTTTTTAGGCTTTCTATACCTTTATTGGAGTGATGTAAGTTGATGAAAAAACATTCTACTATTATACCTTGGATCATTCCTTTATTATTTTTCATTCATAATCTTGAAGAATCTTTCCAAATGCCACAATATCTTGCTAATCAATTTTCAATTCATTTTATAACAAGTCGACGATTTTTCATTGCGATTTTCGTATTAACAATCTTTGTCTCACTTATCGTCTTTCTATATCAGCTAAACTTCTTTTCTTCTATATACTGGATTATCTTTATACAGGGGGCAATCTTATTTAACTCTGTTCAACATATTATTTTGTTTTTCATTTACCGTTCCTATAACCCTGGCGTAATATCCGCAGCTTTCATTGTCATCTTTTCTATTTTCTTTTTTTCATCCCAAAAACACTTCATTCATAAAAAGAAATTCATAATTACACTCGCTTTCAGCTTATTTTCTTATCCTATTATAATTTGGATTACCTTACTATTCGCTAGTTACTTTCATTCATAAAAAAAGACCAGGAAAAACTCCTGGTCCATTACTCTACTTAACGAACATTGGATTCTACGTTATACAGAATTGGAAGGTACAGAATTAGGGTTTGTTTGTTAAGTAGATTATATGTTGAACGAACTAACAGCGGAGGGGTTCCTTCTGTTAGTCCATTAAACCCAATCATTATTTTACGATTTTTTCAAGCTCATCAAGTGAAAGATCTACTGAAATGGAACCATCATTTGTTTCTTTCTTAATTGCATCTGTTACTTCTTTTGAATGATATAGTTCAATTACTTTTTTCAGTGTTGGATCATCTTTATCTTTCGTACGAGCTGCGAAAATATTAATATACGGCTTCGCATTTTCATTCTTTGGATCTTCTAAGAAAATTGGATCCTTCGCTGGGTCTAATCCAGCTTGACCAGCAACACCGTTATTAATAACTGAAGCTGCTACGTCTTTTAAAACACGAGGTGTTTGCTGTGCGATAACCGGTGTAATTTTTAACTTCTTCGGATTTTCAGCGATACCGCTTGGATCTCCAAATAGGCCAAAGTCTTTTTTTAGCTTTAATAAGCCTGCTGCATCAAGAAGTTTTAATGCACGTGCTTGGTTCGTTGGATCGTTTGGAATTGCAATTTCTGAACCATCTGGAATTTCATTTGCTTTCTTATGTTTTTCAGAGTATAAACCCATTGGTGCAATTTGCGTTGTACCAACAGCTGTAATATCTAGCTTATGCTCCTTTTTAAATTGTTCTAAGAATGCAATGTGCTGGAATGAGTTTAATTCAATATCTCCATCAGCTAACGCTTTATTTGGCGTTGTATAATCAGAGAACTCAACCAGTTTAATTTTAATTCCTTCTTTTTCAGCTTTTTTCTTTAAAATTTCCCAAGCGTCTCCATCCGTTCCAGTTACACCGACGCGAACTACTTTTTCTTTCGCTCCTGCCCCCGTGTCTCCACTTGAACAGCCGCTTAATGCTGAAACACCTACAATCGCTGATAATGCAAATGCTAAAATTTTCTTCATTTTCTTTTCCCCTCTTCCTTTTTATGATCTGCGTAAAAAGACTTTCGCAAAATAGTTTCCTAAATTTTGGGCTATCTGTACGAGAATAATAAGTAAAACGACCGTTACGAACATAACTGATGTATCAAAGCGTTGATAACCATATGTCATTGCTAAGTCACCAAGACCGCCACCACCGACAAGCCCAGCAACTGCAGAAAATTCAATTAAACCAACCGTCATAAATGTAACACCTAAAATTAATGGTGCTAACGCTTCTGGCACGAGAATTTCAAAAACAATTCTAAGTGGTGAAGCGCCCATTGCTTGAGCCGCTTCAATTACTCCTTTCGGAACAGACACAAGGTTTGTTTCAACCATTCTCGCAATACCAATTGATGCCACCAACGTCATTGGGAAAATTGCTGCTGCTGTTCCAATCGTCGTTCCAATTACGCTTCTTGTTAACGGGCTTAAAGCTACTAAAAAGATAATGAATGGAACAGGACGAATTGTATTAATAATGATATTAAGAATAGAAAAAACCCATTTATTTTCTAAAAAGTTTCCTTTTCGTGTTACATACAATAGTAAACCTAGAGGTATACCAAGAATTGTAGCGAATATAAGGGTTACGATTACCATTAAGAGGGTATCCCCCGTCGCATCTAGTATGCGCGGCCAAAATATACTCCAATCAACTCGCATGAGCTGCTACCTCCTTCAGCTGCACTTGCAGTCTTAGATGTTGTAATGCTTTTTGGATTTCCTTCTGTTCACCTTGCAATTCTACAAGAAGATTTCCAAATAGCACATTTTGAAGTTCAATAATATTTCCATAAAGAACGTTTACATCGACGTTATAGTTTTTCGCGATATATGACAGTACTGGTTGACCTGTTTCCTCACCAGTAAATGTTAAGCGATAAATCTGTCCTCCGTTTTGAATTTTCGCTAAAACACTTTCCGGTAAATGATCATTAATAACAGAACGTACAAAGTTTTGAGTCGTCTTTGTTTTCGGTTGTGTGAAAACATCAAACAGTTTTCCTTCTTCAATAACTTTTCCTTTCTCCATTACAGCTACACGGTGACAAATTTCTTTCACAACATGCATTTCATGTGTAATAAGAAGAATTGTTACATTGTATTCTCGATTTACTTTCTTTAATAAGTTTAGAATTTCTGTCGTTGTTTCTGGATCTAAAGCTGATGTTGCCTCATCACATATAAGAATATCTGGCGATGTTGCAAGCGCTCTAGCAATACCAACACGCTGCTTTTGTCCACCTGATAGCTGCTCTGGATAATAGTTTGCTTTATCTTCTAACCCTACAAACTTGAGCAGTTCATTTACTCTTTCTTTTATCTCATTCTTTGGCACTTTCGCTAACTTTAATGGATACGCAATATTCCCAAACACTGTTCTTGAATTAAATAAATTAAAACTTTGAAAAATCATCCCGATTCTTTGTCTTAATTTCCGTAATTCTTTCGTTGATAATGAGGTAATATCTTTATCATCTATTGAAATCGTCCCTGCCGTTGGTCTCTCTAACATGTTTACCAGGCGTAATAACGTACTCTTTCCAGCTCCACTAAAACCGATAATGCCAAAAATTTCGCCTTTCTCAACAGATAACGTTACATCCTCCACCGCATGAACAGATTGCCCACCCGATTCATATACTTTACTTACATTGTTAAAAGAAATCATTTTTCCCCTCCTATATGCTGTAAAAACTTGAAGTAGAGCTTTCTAGGTAAAATAAAAAGTGCTCTCCTTCTTATCAACCATAAAGATAAGAAGGAGAGCACTTATATGTACTCGTTCACATCTTCTCATCTTCCAAGCCATTCATAGGCTTGCTGGAGTTAGCACGGTATTAAAAAACCCGTTGCTGAGGTATCGTAGGGCCAGTCCCTCCACCTCTCTGGATAAGAATGTATCGATTTAATTGTCGTTTAATTAATTCCTATTATAGAACTCAGAATAATGAGAGTCAACATATTTTTCGAAAAAGTTTTAATTGTTTCTTTATTAAAACTTCCAAATGAAAATTCATGAGAAAATAGCAATTTTAAAAGTTATGTAAAATTCCCCTCTCGCATATTTTTAAAAAGGATAATCTTCTCTACTAATTGAATAACATTATTTGAATATGAAACTTGGAGGAAGATAAATATATGAAAACAGCCCTTTTACTCATTGATATTCAAAATGATTATTTTCCAAATGGAAAGATGGAATTGCGTAATCCAGTAGAAGCAAGCGAATATGCTAGTCAGCTACTACAACTCTTTAGAACGAAAAACGAACCTATTTTTCATATCCAACATGTAGCAATAAAAGATGACGCTACTTTCTTCCTACCAAATACAGAAGGCGTACATATTCATGAAAGCGTACGCCCACTTAGAGAAGAAACCGTTATACTCAAACATTATCCAAATAGTTTTCGCGAAACTAATCTTCTAGAACAATTACAACGTTTAGCTATTAAGCACGTCGTCATATGCGGGATGATGACTCATATGTGTATTGATGCTACCGTAAGGGCTGCTTTTGATTTTGGCTTGCATTGTACTGTTATACATGATGCTTGTACTACAAAAGATCTTTCTTTTAAGAATGCCACTATACCAGCCGTTTATATTCATAACACAATTTTGGCTAGTTTAAATGGCGTATATGCAAATGTAATGAGTACAGAGGAGTTTTTAGCTACAAAAAAACACTCCCTTCAGTGAGCAAAACCGAAAAGAGTGTTTCTTGTCAAACCATAGATTTTCTTTCAAATTGTATTATACAGGAAATCCTTAAAATGAATACTAAAAAATGTGACTAATAAGTCAACTTTTCTCGTTGTTTTGTTTCTATTTACATGTTTATCCCGTTATTAATAGGTTTTAGCAAGTTCTAACTAACAAATGGTAATATGCGGTAATCCTTCCAATTCAAATTAACTAGTTTCCTCTAGTGTAAGTTAAAGTGTAAATGGCCATTGAAAAATCAAGCCTGTATCTTCAATAGCCATTTCCTTTTCGATATAGCCTCTATTATTTGTTGTATCTTTAAAATAACGTTTAATCAACAACAGGTTTATGTGTAGCACAATAGAACATAAACTACTGATGTATATATATTTGAACGCTGAATAACTTACCTATTTTCTTGTGTTTAGTTGCACCATATACAAAAAATTTCGAGAAACACGATTAAAAACGTAACATATTATTTATCTGTTTGTTTTTGCTTCTTTTTCAAATACTCCGCACGCAATTTTTCAATTTGCTGCTTTTTATCAAATTTGACAGGCGTCTGTTTTTCATGAAACTTTGCGACAGCTACCTGGCCTTTGTAATCCAATTGATATTTTCCCACTTTGTTCACCTACTTTTCTTGTCTTTAAAGAGAATTTATTCAACAAATATAATATACCTTATTTTACTGAAGTAAACCTTATTACTTTATTGTTTATTAATTTTAGCTTAGTGGAAAATGAAAAAACGTATATAAAGTGCAACTTTAATCAGCCTTCACCAATCAGGCTTTTACGGGCTGCCCGGCAAATAGCGGGATAAAATAGACAATATATAATTAATTTGCAGACCAATTTATGCTTCAATCCACATATAGAAAGTTTTTCAAAAAAAGAGATCTTCGCAGACTGCGAAGATCTCTTCTACTATTTCTTATAAAGTTTCAGAAGTAGTTTTTGCTTGCATGTGAAGTGCTAAGTAGTCAGGGCCACCAGCTTTAGAGTCTGTACCAGACATGTTAAAGCCACCGAATGGTTGGTATCCTACAATTGCACCAGTACATCCACGGTTGAAGTATAAGTTACCTACGTGGAAGTCTTCACGTGCTTTTTCAATATGGTCACGGTTGTTAGAGATAACTGCTCCTGTTAAACCGTATTCTGTATTGTTTGCAATTGCAAGTGCATGGTCAAAGTCTTTTGCTTTACAGAATGCTACTACTGGTCCGAAGATTTCTTCTTTCATTAAGCGAGCATCTTCTGCAACGTCAGCAACGATTGTTGGTTGGATGAACCAGCCTTTAGAATCGTCTCCTTCACCACCTGCTAAGATTCTACCTTCTTCTTTACCAATTGCAACATAGCTCATTACTTTATCGAATGCAGCTTGGTCATTAACAGGGCCCATGTTTGTACCTAATACAGCTGGGTTAGCAACTGTTAATTCTTTCGTTAATTCAACAGCACGATTTAATACGTGATCGTATACATCTTCGTGGATTACTGCACGAGAACATGCAGAACATTTTTGTCCTGAGAATCCGAATGCTGATGCAACGATAGATTTAGCTGCTAATTCAAGATCCGCTTCTTTATCAACAACGATTGTATCTTTACCACCCATTTCAGCGATAACGCGTTTTAACCAAATTTGGCCTGGGTTTACTTTCGCTGCGCGCTCATAAATACGGATACCTACATCACGAGATCCAGTGAAGCTCACGAAACGTGTACGAGGGTGATCTACTAAGTAGTCACCAACTTCAGAACCATTACCTGGTACGAAGTTTACTACGCCAGCTGGTAAGCCAGCTTCTTCTAATACTTCCATGAATTTCGCAGCTACTACAGGAGTTGTACTAGCTGGTTTTAGTAATACTGTGTTACCAGAAACTAAAGCAGCTGTTGTCATACCTGCCATAATTGCGAATGGGAAGTTCCAAGGAGAAATGATAACACCTACTCCTAATGGAATGTAAGAGAAACGATTATATTCAATTGGACGGCTTTCTACTGGAATTCCGTCTTTTAATTTCAACATTTGACGACCATAATATTCCATAAAATCGATTGCTTCTGCTGTATCAGCATCTGCCTCATTCCATGGTTTACCTGCTTCTTTTACAAGAATAGCAGAAAATTCATGTTTTCTACGACGAACGATTGCTGCAGCACGGAATAAAATGTCTGCACGCATTTCTGGTTTTGACTTTCTCCAAGTTTGGAATGTTTCATCCGCTACTTGCATTGCTTTTTCAGCTAACTCACGGCTTGCTTTTGAAACGCGACCAACAAGTTCCTCTTTATTTGCAGGGTTTACAGAAACAATTTTGTCTTCTGTAGTGATTTTTTCTCCCCCAATAATTAATGGATAGTCTTGTCCAAGATAAGATTCTACTTTCTTTAAACCTTCTTCAAACGCTAATTTGTTAGCCTCTACTGAAAAATCTGTAAATGGCTCATGTTTGTATGCTACTACCATTCTTTTTAGCCTCCCCTTAGAAAAACGTTTACATTTTACAACATTATTCTACACGATAATTTAGATTTATTCAAATATTCCTAGACTTATATTTTAAAAATTAATTAATTTTTAAAATATAATAAAAAATAGAGTTATACATACGTATAACTCTACAAAATATGAGTATATTCCAAAATGTTTTTGCCGATTAATAAAATAGTTACTAATAAAAACAAAGTCCTTACATATCCAACACCTTTTTGAACTGCAAACTTCGATCCAAAATAAGCACCCAAAATCATCGATAATCCCATAATAATACCGTATTCAAAATGAATTACGTCTAAAAATAGAAAAGTAATTAACGATACGATATTACTAACAAAGTTCAAAAGTTTTCCAGATGCTGCCGCTTGAATAAAATCCAAGCCAATTAATAAAAATGCAAAAATTAAAAAGGATCCTGTCCCTGGTCCAAAAAATCCATCGTAAAACCCTATCATTAAAATAACAAAGAAAAATATTAATGTTTTTCTTTTCGTCATCTTCTTATAGGTAGATACACTTCCCCAATCCTTTTTCGCAATAATATAAATGGCAATAAACACCAACATCACAAGCACTAACGGACGTAAAATATCCGGTGGAATAAACTTTACTACTAAAGCACCTGCGACTGCTCCTATAACAGTTAACGGGATTAACTTTCCTACAATTTTAAAATCGACCTTTCCCGATCGAATAAAGTAAATCGCACTCGTAAACGTCCCCATCGTTGCAGCTAATTTATTCGTTGCAATTGCCGAAGCTGGTGGTAAACCAACAAACATAAGTGCCGGAAGCGAAATTAATCCTCCACCGCCAACAACTGAATCAATAAAAGCTGCTAAAAAGCCGAATGCAATTAATAAAATAATGACTTGAAAACTTAATTCGTCCATGCGCTTTACCCCTTACCCCATTATTTATAACATTTTAAATTATAACAAAATTTTTCAAGAAAAAAAGCCGTTCCATAAAGGAACGGCCCTTCTATTTAATCTAAAATTTTCACAAACGGTTCATCTTGCTTCGCTTCACGTATAATAATCGCTTCTGGACGCTCTACAGATTTAATCGTTACTTGTACTTTCATATAATTCGGGAAGTATTCCATAACAAGCCCGGCTACATATTGTGTAAAGCCAATTATTTCTGCTTTCCCATTAAACTGGACAGGAATATCAAGCTTTATTTCTCTTAATTCATCGTCTCTATACATACCAGTACCGATAACAGCTGTATAGTCACCTTGGAAATAATCGCTTAATTTTGCCTTGAAGTTTGATACTCTCGCCAAGTCTTCACGTTTATTATCTGTTTTCGCTTGTTCAGATGGGAACAAATAATATTTCTCATTAATTTGTTTCCAGTCCTCAACCGTTTCGCTTCCTTTTTCGACATTCGCATAAGAAACAAAGTTACCTGGTACGAGTGAAGACTTCGGAGCCTGACGATAAATTGCAAATGTTATCGGAAGGTTTTTTGTTTCAGCATCTTGTTGATGCATAACTTTCAAGATTTCTTGCGCCATTTTTTTCCCTTCAGCTAACATTTTTTCATTCGAGATTGTAGCTTCACGCGGGTAACCATGTTCTTCCTCGTAATAATGAACCGAATTCATCGCTAATCCAACTACAATCCCGCTACGCTCACCTTTGTCGCCTTTGTTCACATAATAATCATGCTCTAAAATATTTGAAATATATATTGGATTTTTTTTATTTTTCACTTCTAGTGATTCGGATCCTGCACCTAATGCAGGATTTAACCCTATGTTCGGGAATTTAACCGCATCTTTTTTTAATGTATCTTCTAGTTCCTTTTGTTCTACATCTGTACGTTTTCTTTTAACAAGCATCTGTATATACTGAGTATTTAGGGACTTTCCGCCTTTTAAAACATTATCTTTCGTACTAAATGATTCTTTCGCAATACGCATTAATCCTGTTTCAAATTCATCTATATCAAGACGATTACTTACTCCTTGTACAACTAAGCCACGTGCCTTTCCTCCATCAAATGGAATAGTCGTCTTATAATATTCATCCGAAATAGAGTAATTCGGGACGATTGCTTGCTCTTTTGCTTTCCCCGATTTCTCAACCACTTTTTCATCTTTATCGGCACCTGCACTACACCCACTTACAAGTAGACTAAGGCTTAATACCGCTAATGCTATTTTTTTCATGGTAAGTTTGCACCTCTTACTTATTTAGCTCTTGTAAGAACCTCTCTTCATTCCAAACCTCAACATTATGCTTCTCAGCTTGTGCTAATTTCGAACCTGCCGCTTCACCTGCAACAACTAAATCCGTACTCTTACTAACACTTCCTGTTACTTTTCCACCTAATGCCTCAATCTTCTTCTTCGCTTCACTACGCCCCATAACTTCTAATTTCCCTGTTAAAACGACAGTTTTTCCTGCGAAGTACGACTCAACATTTTGTAAATCAGCAATTTTTATACCTTTGTATGCCATATTCACGCCATACTCTTTAAATTGTTGTAATAACTCTAATACGTCTTCATTATCAAAATACGTCACGACGGATTGAGCCATTTTTTCACCAATTTCATTAATTGCTTTTAGTTCTTCTTCCGTTGCCTTCACAAGTGCATCCATCGTTTCGAAATGCTCTGCAAATGTACGTGCTGCTTTCGCTCCGACATGGCGAATACCAAGACCGAATAATAATCGTTCTAATGAGTTTTCTTTAGAATTCTCAATTGCTTGCACTAAATTCGTTGCTGATTTTTCTCCAAATCGTTCTAACTGTAATAATTGCTCTTTCGTCAACGAATATAAATCAGCAAATGTACGAATATAATCAGCATCAAAGAGTTGTGTAATGACACGTTCTCCAAGTCCATCAATATTCATTGCATTTCTTGAAACGAAATGGATTAACCCTTCTCGAATTTGAGCAGGACAAGTTGGATTTATACAACGAAGTGCTACCTCTTCTTCTAAACGAACTAGTTCACTCTCACATGCTGGGCAATGCGTTGGCATATGATATTCTTCTTCCTCACCAGTACGCTTATCGAAAATAACATTCACAACTTCAGGAATAATATCTCCGGCCTTCTTCACAACAACGTAGTCACCAATTCGAATATCTTTTTCACGAATTAAATCTTCGTTATGTAAAGAAGCACGACGAACGATAGTACCAGCCACTCGTACTGGCTCTAGCTCTGCAGTCGGTGTTACAACCCCTGTACGCCCAACACTTAATTCAATGCCTGTTAATCTTGTTACAACTTCTTCCGCCGGGAATTTATAAGCAATTGCCCATCTTGGACTCTTTGCTGTAGTTCCTAAACTTTCTTGAAGGGCAACATCATCTACTTTTATAACGATTCCATCAATCTCATAATCAAGATGCGGACGTTTTTCTTGCCATTCTTCTACATAAGCTATAACTTCTTCGATTGTTTCACATGTACGACGATTTGGATTTGTTTTGAACCCAAGTTCACCTAAGAAATCAAGCGATTCACTATGTGATGGAATTGTTTTTTCTTCTACATTCGCAAGACCGTACACAAACATAGACAAGTTACGCTTCGCTGCAATTTTCGGATCAAGTTGGCGTATTGAACCTGCTGCCGCATTACGCGGATTCGCAAATACATCTTCACCATTTTGCTCTTTCTCTTCATTTAACTTAACGAATGAACGCTTAGGCATATAAGCTTCGCCTCGTGCTTCTAACGTTACTTCTTCATTTAAACGAAGTGGAATTGCTTTAATCGTCTTTAAATTTTGGGTAATATCTTCACCTGTTACACCATCACCACGTGTTGCCCCTTGAATGAAGCGTCCTTTTTCATAATGAAGCGAAACAGCAAGTCCGTCAATTTTTAATTCGCATATATATCTTACATTCGCACCATCAATTCCTTGACGTACTCGTCGGTCAAAATCACGTAAATCTCCTTCGTTAAATGCATTTCCTAAACTTAACATCGGTGACTTATGTGTTACTTTTTCAAATATATCAAGAACAGTCCCCCCAACACGAATAGAGGGAGAATCTTCACTCATAAACTCTGGATTCTCTGCTTCTAATTTTATAAGCTCCTGCATATTACGGTCGTACTCCGCATCAGAAACAGAAGGATTGTCTAATACGTGATATTGATAGTTAAATGTATTTAACAAATCACGTAGTTCTTCTATACGTTTTTTTGCTATCTCTTTTGACATATCCTCATTCCTTTCCTATTGTTTCGTCACAGGTGCAAATTTTGCTAACAAACGTTTAACACCAATTGGGCTTGGGAACGCAATATCTAATTCTTTTGCATCACCTTCACCTTTTACACTTACAACTGTACCGACTCCCCATTTTTGGTGGGAAGCTTTATCGCCTACTGCCCAGCCGATTTGTTCGCCGCCCGTCGTCTTAGCTGCAGGACGCACGAAAGCTGAGCGAGAACGTGTTGTAGTTGTCGTTTTACTGCTACTTGCTGTTCTTCCTTTTGCACCAAACGAAGTTTCACGCTTCGGCGCTGTTTCATTTAATGATTCCACTAGTTCTGTCGGGATTTCTGTAATAAATCGAGATGCGGCATTCATACTTGTTCTACCAAATAAAGTACGCATTTGTGCATTGGATAAATACAACTCTTCTTCCGCACGAGTAATACCTACATAAGCAAGACGACGTTCTTCTTGCATTTCATCTTCTTCCATTAGAGAACGAGTATGCGGGAATATTCCTTCCTCTAAACCAACAATAAAGACAACTGGGAATTCTAATCCTTTCGCTGAGTGCATCGTCATTAAAATAACTTCCTCACCAGCAGTTGGGTCTTCATCTACACGATCAATATCTGCAACAAGTGCTAAGTCTGTTAAGAATGCAACAAGGCTCTTATCTTCGCTTTGAGATTCAAATGTTTGCGTAACAGATAAAAACTCATCTAAGTTCTCTAGACGACCTTCCGCTTCTAACGTACGCTCATTTTTCAACATATCGCGATAGCCTGTTTTTTCAATAACTTCTTCTACCAATTCTGTAACAGATAAATACTCTTGCATATTTACCCAGTTGTGTAATAAACCTGCGAATTCTTTTACTGCCTTTGTAACCTTTGCACTTACTCCAACATGCTCAATCTCATCGAATACAGCTGTTAATGAAATTCCATTTTGTACACCGTAATTAATAATTTTGTCGATAGAAGTCGCACCAATTCCGCGCTTTGGCACGTTAATAATACGTGCGAAACTAATCTCATCATCTGGATTCCCAATTAAGCGTAAATACGCCAAAATGTCTTTAATCTCTTTACGATCGTAGAACTTCGTTCCGCCAACAATTTTGTAAGGAATATTAGATTTCAGGAAAATCTCCTCGACCATACGAGACTGCGCATTTGTACGATATAACACTGCAAAATCAGTATATTTTCGTTTTCCCATTTGAATATCGTCACGAATTTTTTTCGCAACAAAGTATGCTTCGTCTTTTTCCGTTGCAGCACGATAGTACGAGATTTTGCTTCCAACTTGATTGTCTGTCCATAATTTCTTCGGTTTACGATTCGTATTTTTTTCAATTACAGCATTCGCTGCATTTAAAATATTTTGTGACGAACGATAGTTTTGTTCTAACAGAATAACTTGCGCATTCTCATAGTCTTTTTCGAATGACAAAATGTTAGATATGTCCGCACCACGCCAGCGATAAATCGACTGATCTGAGTCACCTACAACGCATAAGTTTTTAAAACGTGCTGCTAAATGTTTAACAAGAAGGTACTGCGCTTTGTTCGTATCTTGATACTCATCCACGTGAATATACTGGAATTTACGCTGATAAAACTCTAGTACTTCTGGAACACGTTCAAATAGCTGAATCGTTGTCATAATTAAATCATCAAAGTCCAATGAGTTATTTTTCAGAAGGCGTTTTTGGTATTCTGTATATACATCGCTTGTTAATTTTTCATATGGATCAGCGATTGTAATTTTTTTTGCATAGTTATCTGCAGATAACAATTCATTTTTCGCATTACTAATACCGGCTAAAATAGAGCGCGGCTCAAATTTCTTCGGATCAATATTACGCTCTTTCATAATTTTTTTGACTACAGTTAACTGATCGCCTGAATCTAAGATTGTAAAGTTACGATTAATACCAATACGATCGATATCACGTCGTAAAATACGTACACACATAGAGTGGAACGTAGAAATCCAAATATCTTCTGCTTCTGGTCCGACAAGTGTATCAATACGCTCACGCATTTCACGAGCAGCTTTATTTGTAAAGGTAATAGCTAGTACATTCCATGGTGCTACACCTTTTTCACCAAGTAAATACGCAATACGATGTGTTAACACACGTGTTTTACCACTACCTGCACCTGCCATTAATAGAAGTGGTCCGTTCGTTATTTGTACTGCTTTTTGTTGCTGCGGATTTAAACCATTTAATAACTTATCTGTCATACCCATATACGCCTGCACCTACTCTCCTTTTACTGCTTTAACTGTTTTTAACGCTGCTTTTATATCATCATAAATAATATTTCCAACAACTACCGTATCAGCATATTGCGCCATTTCTTTTGCTTGCTCTGCATTAGAAATACCGCCGCCATAATATAATTTTGCTTGCTTCAATTCTGCTTTTACATTTTTAACAAGTTCAACGTCTCCATACGTACCGCTATATTCTAAATAAAATATCGGTAAACGTAATAGCTTGTCTGCTAAACGCGCGTATGCAATCACATCATCTTCTGTTACATCACATTTTGCATCTGTAAGCTGTGCTACTTTCGCTTCAGGATTTAAAACACAATACCCTTCCATGAAAATTTCGTCCCAATCCATAATATCCCCAAATTCTTTCAAAGCCTCATGATGAACGCCTGTTACCCATTCTACCTTTCGGCTATTTAAAACGCTTGGGATATAATAAAAATCAAATCCTGGTGTAATTGCTTCTACATCAGAAACCTCTAACACACAAGGAACCGCATATCTACGAATGCTAACTAGCATATGTAGTACATTATCAATTGTCACTCCATCACTTCCGCCTACAATAACAGCATCTGTTCCAGACTCACAAATCATTTCTAAATGTTCGTCACTTAGCTCCTTATTTGGATCAAGCTTAAATACATGTTTCCACCCGGAAATATCGTACATGAAAACACCCTTTCTTTTCTCTAGTTATATATATTTCTGTTCAAAATAACAGTTTATTTTCATCATTATTGTTTTAACTTCATCTTAAATATTTGTTTCAAACGGAGAATTAAGTTTGGAATTTCCTCTTCCACATTTTTTCAAACGAGAGGATTTAATTTTGCACTTCCTTTTATGCATTCTTTCATTATAACAAAAAAAGCTACTTACACACACGCACAATCCAACATCTTTTTCCACGTCAAATGTTGGATTACATATCCCAAAAATCAAACGGGATACTAATAAGAGAAATAGTATTATCTATTTCAACTTTCATAAAAAGGAGTGTTTTTCTAATGAAGCAAAATATCGGTACAATAAATGCCCTAATTCGAATTACACTCGGACTTGTCCTCTTCGGTTGTAGTGCAACGAAACTCGTACGCAAGCCTTGGTGCATTTGGTCTAACATTTTGCTATGGGTTGGTGCAATGAAAATTGCAGAGGGAATTGTTCGTTTCTGCCCTGTTGTTGAAATGTGGAAATTCGGAAAATACATGAACATGGGGGCATTTAAAATGCCTAGCATGAATTTTGCTGAAAAGGGACATACTAAAGAAGAAGTGAATCAAACTTCCAATCACGACAAACCACAGTCAAATGGAAGTTATGACGCTTCTGACAAAGAGATTGAGTCAGCGATTGAAGATATAATCCTGGCAAAACCGCTTTGAATCATTTGTCACGATGTAAGATGCTCTCAAAGAGACTTAGCTGCTGCAGTGGGCGGTTAAGTCTTCTTTATTTTACCACAAAACAGAACGTACATTCTTATTTTGAACATTAAAATAGACCTAATCAATAAATTTCAGAAAATTAGGTGTAAACCCCTTGCTTAAAATGATATAAAAGTGATATCATTTTTATATCAGGAGGCGATCATATGAAAGAAAAACAAGTATTGTATGTTAATGGTTTTCTTGGGATTATTGGAATTTTGATTTTAGCCGCTATCGGTGTATTTTTCCTCGTACAAGAAATTTTTATAGGAGCGGCATTAACTATTATTTTAGCCGCAGTTCTTGCTACAGGTATTGGTATTGTTCAACCAAACCAAGCAAAAGTCATTACGTTTTTCGGTAATTATTTAGGAACAATTCGTCAAAACGGTTTATTTTTAACGATTCCGTTCGCGTTCCGTCAAACTGTATCGTTACGTGTTGAAAACTTTAATAGTAAGAAATTAAAAGTAAATGATGTCGACGGAAACCCAATTGAAATTGCAGCTGTTATCGTATATAAAGTTGTTGATTCTGCAAAAGCAATGTTCGGCGTTGAACATTATGATCGATTTGTAGAAATTCAAAGTGAAACGGCAATCCGCCACGTTGCAACAAAATATCCTTATGACAATTTCCAAGATGAAACCTGCATTACGTTACGCGGAAATACTGAAGAAGTCTCTGAAGAATTAAAACGTGAGTTGGAAGCGCGCCTTGAAATCGCTGGCGTAGAAGTATTAGAAACTCGTTTAACACATTTAGCTTATGCAACAGAAATTGCCCATGCAATGTTACAACGTCAACAAGCAAAAGCAGTATTAGCTGCTAGAAAAGAGATTGTTGAAGGTGCTGTGAAGATGGCAAAAGATTCAATTCATATGTTAGATGAGGAAGGCGTACTGGAACTCGATGACGAGCGTAAAGCGAATATGGTAAACAACTTATTAGTTGCCATCGTTTCAGATAAAGGTGCGCAACCAGTTATTAATACAGGAAGCCTATACTAAAAGGTTGTAAATCATTATGGCTAAAAAGAAAAGCTTTCCATTACGTATTGATCCTGAATTACACGCAGTCATCGAAAAATGGGCGAATGATGAGTTTCGTAGCGTCAATGCACACATCGAGTATTTACTTCGAGAAATGGCAAAGCAAAAAGGTAAATTAAAAAAAGATAAAGATGCATAAAAATCCCGCTGAGAAATCAGCGGGATTTTTCACATATTAGCTTCTCGTCATCTCATGCCCAATTGCACGATATCCTATATCACCTCGGTAAAATAGACCATCACTCTCAATTTTACTGATTTCTTTATACACCTTATCTTTCGCTTCTTGTAAACTATTTGCCTTACAAGCAACAAATAGTACACGGCCACCGTTTGTCACAAAGTCACCATGCTTCATTACTGTACCCGCATGGAAAACAATCACATCTTGCAATGCATCTAATCCTTTAATAATTTCACCTTTTTTATATGCTTCCGGATATCCTTTCGAAGCAAGTACAACACCAATTACCGCTTCATCTGACCATTGTAACGTTAACTCACTTTCATCTAATATAGCGTTACATACATCCACTAAATCATTTTCTAAGCGTGGTAATACAACTTCAGTTTCAGGATCGCCAAAGCGTGCATTAAATTCAATTACCTTTGGACCATCATTTGTTAAAATAAGTCCCGCATATAAAATTCCTGTAAAAGATCGGTTTTCTTGGATCATCGCTTTAGCAGTTGGATGTAACACCGTTTCAATCGCCTCTTGAACTGCTGATTCCGAAATTTGTGGTACTGGAGAATATGCACCCATTCCACCTGTATTTGGACCTTTATCACCATCAAAAGCTCGTTTATGATCTTGCGCAATTACCATCGGATGTACAGTTGTTCCATTCACAAATGCCATTAATGAAAATTCTTGTCCATCTAAAAACTCTTCAATAACGACCTTCTTGCTCGCTTCACCGAATTTCACATCTTGTAGCATTTCTTTCGCAGCTTGTAATGCCTCGTCAAGTGTCATCGCTACTGTTACACCTTTACCAGCAGCTAGGCCATCTGCTTTAATAACGATTGGTGCACCAACTTTTTCAATGTACTTCACCGCTTCTTCATAGTCTGTAAAAGTTTCGTACGCTGCAGTTGGAATATTATATTTTTTCATCAATTCTTTTGTAAAAGCTTTACTACCTTCAATAACAGCAGCCGCTTTATTCGGACCGAATACACGAAGTCCCTCTTCTTTAAAACGATCAACAATTCCATTCATAAGTGGAATTTCTGGTCCAACGAAAGTTAACTCCACATTATTCTCTTTTGCAAATAAGACTAATGCATCAAAATCATTTTCATCAATATCAACTGGCGTTGCAACATCTCGCATACCTTCATTACCTGGTGCTACATACACCTTTTTCACTTTTGCAGATTGTGCAAACTTCCAAGCTAAAGCATGTTCACGCCCACCTCGGCCAATTACTAAAACATTCATATTTCATCCCCCAATACTTAAATAAGTACAAACTAGAAGCTCTGCTCCTAGTTTGCCTTTTCATATCAATAAAAGTTTAAAAGAGAGGTTATCTCGACCGGACCTTTTAAACATCCTCTATTAGTGTTTGAAATGACGTACGCCAGTGAACACCATAGCAATCCCATACTCATCTGCCATCTTTATAGAATCCTCATCACGGATTGATCCGCCTGGCTGAATGATTGCTGTAATTCCTGCTTTTGCTGCTTCTTCTACTGTATCTGGCATTGGGAAGAAAGCATCAGATGCAAGTGCGCTACCTTGTGCCTTTTCGCCAGCTTGTGTAATTGCGATTTTTGCAGAACCTACACGGTTCATCTGTCCTGCACCTACACCAACTGTCATGTTATCATTCGCTAAAACAATTGCATTTGATTTCACATGTTTTACAACTTTCCAAGCTAGTTTTAAATCTTTCCACTCTTGCTCTGACGGTTCACGTTTTGTTGGAATTGAAATTGTGCTTTCATCTAATGATAACGTATCTTCCTCTTGAACGAGAAGACCACCTTGTACAGAAGTTAGTTTTTTGCTTGCACTTTTCGCTTTTTCAATATTTACAGTTAGTAAACGTAAGTTTTTCTTACTTTGCAACACTTCTAAAGCCTCTTTTGAGAAAGAAGGTGCGATAATAATTTCTAAGAAAATTTCGTGTAACTTTTCAGCTGTAGCTTTATCGATTTCACGATTCGCTGCAATAATGCCTCCAAAGATTGATACTGGATCCGCTTCATAAGCACGTGTGTATGCTTCATGAATATCAGTTCCTACTCCAACACCACATGGATTCATATGTTTTACCGCTACTACTGCTGGTTCTGTAAATTCTTTCACGATACTAAGTGCTGCATCTGCATCGTTAATATTGTTATAAGATAATTCTTTACCGTGTAATTGTTCTGCGTACGCAACAGAAGAAGTTACAGCGAATGGTGCTTTATAGAATGTTGCTTTTTGATGTGGATTTTCTCCATAGCGTAAATCTTGTTTTTTCTCAAATGTCACTGTTAATGTTTCTGGGCTTTCTTCACCCATTTGCTCTGTTAAGTAGTTAGAGATTAACGCATCATATGCTGCTGTATGACGGAATACTTTCGCTGCTAATTTACGTTTCGTTTCCTCTTTTACTTGACCGTTCTCTTTCAGCTCTGCTAATACAACATCGTAATCTACTGGATCTACAATTACCGATACAAATTTGTGATTTTTCGCAGCAGAGCGAATCATTGTCGGGCCACCAATATCAATGTTTTCAATTGCATCAGCAAATGTTACATCAGGCTTAGCGATTGTTTCTTTGAATGGGTATAAGTTAACAACAACAAAATCAATTGGCTCCATACCTAACTCATTCATTTGCGCTACATGCGTTTCATTATCGCGAACTGCTAATAGACCACCATGAATATTTGGATGTAATGTTTTCACACGACCATCCATAATTTCTGGGAACCCAGTTACTTCAGAAATACCGATTACTTGTAAGCCATTTTCTTCTAGTAATTTTTTTGTACCACCTGTTGATATAACTTCGATTCCTTGTTCTAGTAAACCTTTAACAAATTCTACTACTCCTGTTTTATCTGAAACACTTACTAATGCACGCTTTTTCATTGACCCTTCACCCCTAGTTGTATGTTAGTTAACAGTTGGCTCTTTTACAGACTGAACAATTCGATTGACTGTATTTACGTATAATTTATGTTCCACTTGTTGAATTTTCTTCTGTAAGCTTTCTCTCGTATCCCCTTCAGAAACAACTACTGCTTCTTGCGCAATAATTGGCCCTGTATCCATACCTGCATCTACATAATGAATCGTTACTCCAGTTACTTTCACACCTGCTTCTAACGCTTGACCAACAGCATCTTTACCTGGAAAACTCGGTAGTAGTGATGGATGAATATTAATAATCTTCCCGCCGTATGCGTCTAATAACGTCGGCCCGATCAAACGCATATAGCCAGCTAAAATAACATAATCAATTTCATATTCTTCTAGCTTCTTTAATATTTCTTTTTCAAATGCTTCTTTTGACTCATACGCTTTTGCTGAAAAAGCGAAACATGGAATATGATGATAATGTGCCCGTCCCACAGCGCGTGCTTCTGGTTTATCACATACTAATAAACTAATTTCTGCATCCAATCTTGTTTCTTCTACCGCATTAACGAGAGATTGAAAGTTAGATCCACTCCCAGAAGCAAAAACTGCTAATCTACTCATAGTGCTGTGCCCCCATTGAAAGTAACACCAGCCCCTTGTACAGTACGTCCAATAATACGAGCTGTTTCTCCTTGCTCTTCAAGAAGACGAACAACATCTTTTGCATCTTCTTCCTTCACCGCTACTACCATACCAATACCCATGTTAAAAATATTGAACATTTCTTTCTCTTCTAGCTTTCCAACTTCTTGAAGCAAACTGAAAATCGGTTGAATTTTCCAAGATCCTAATTCAATTTCTGCACCGATTCCTTCTGGTAACATACGTGGAATATTTTCAATGAATCCGCCACCTGTAATATGCGCCATACCGTATACTTCATGTTTCTTCAATAGTTCTAAAATAGGTTTGACATAAATTTTCGTTGGTTTTAATAATTCTTCACCAAGAGGTAGCTCTAAGCGTCCGTAAATGCGATCCAAGGATAGTTCTCCATCTTCTAGCAATACTTTTCGTACTAAAGAATAACCGTTACTATGAATGCCGCTAGATGCTAAGCCAATTAATACGTGGCCAGCTTCAATCTTTTCACCTGTTACAATCTTCTTTTTATCAACAATTCCAACTGTAAAACCAGCTAAATCGTATTCTTCCGTAGAATACATCCCTGGCATTTCAGCTGTTTCTCCACCAATTAATGCACAACCAGCTTGGCGGCAGCCCTCTGATATACCTTTGACGATGCTTTCAATTTTACTAGGTTCAGCTTTACCACAAGCAATATAATCAAGGAAGAAAAGCGGCTCTGCCCCTTGGACAACAATATCATTTACACACATTGCTACTGCATCAATACCAATTGTGTCATGTTTATCTGCCATAAAAGCGAGCATCAATTTCGTTCCCACGCCATCTGTTCCAGATACTAATACAGGTTCTTCTAATGCAAATTTTGATAGATCAAACATACCTCCAAAACCGCCTAAACCACCTAGTACTTCTTTTCTCATTGTTGTTTGTACGTGTTTTTTCATGCGAGATACCGCTTCATATCCAGCTTCAATATCTACTCCTGCTTGCTTATATGCATTCGCCATCGTTCTCTACACCTCGTCTTTTAATTTCTCCCCATCCAGGACAGGCTATTTTCAGAAAGAAGCCAGCTTCTACATCAAATCATGTAGAAGCTGTTTTCTTCTTATTTCATGCTTTCTAAAAGCTCTTGCTCATAATCATAAAGAGCTGTCGGATAGTCCCCATTAAAGTAAGCCATACATAGACCGCCATATTTCCCTTCATATGGACGTCCAATTGCATCTACTAATCCATCTTCACTTAAAAATGTTAGTGAATCTGCTCCGATCATTTCACGGATTTCTTCTACTGTATTATTTGCTGCAATTAATTCTTTTCTCGTTTGAATATCAATGCCATAGAAGCATGGATATTTCAGAGGTGGTGACGCAATTCTTACGTGAACTTCTGTCGCTCCAGCCTCGCGAAGCATACGAACAATTCGTTTACTCGTTGTTCCTCTTACGATAGAATCGTCAATCATAACAACTCGTTTCCCTTCAACTACACCTCTTACTGCTGAAAGCTTCATCTTAACCCCTTGCTCTCGCAGTTCTTGCGAAGGTTGAATAAACGTACGTCCAACGTAACGATTTTTAATTAACCCTAACTCATATGGAATGCCTGTCGCCTCAGCATAACCAATTGCTGCTGAAATACTAGAGTCTGGTACACCAGTAACAACATCAGCTTCAATAGGAGCTTCTGCCGCCAAACGTTTCCCCATGTTTTTACGTGCTGCATGGACGTTAATACCCGCAATATTAGAATCCGGACGTGCAAAGTAAATGTACTCCATACTACAAATTGCATGATCTACTTCATTTGTAAAACGATCTACGTGAATTCCTTCATCATTGATGATAAGTAATTCACCTGGTTCTACATCACGAATGTATGTTGCACCTACTACATCGAAAGCACATGTTTCTGATGCTACAACGTAAGCATCCCCCATCTTTCCAATTGAAAGAGGACGGAACCCATTCGGATCTAGTGCAACAATCATTTCATTTCCAGTTAGTAAAAGATACGCAAACGCACCTTTCACTTTGTTTAGTGCCTCTTTTACACTTTCAATTAAAGAATCTTTCGTACTACGCTTAATAAGATGTAAAAGTACTTCTGTATCTGAACTCGTTTGAAAAATACTTCCCTCTGCCTCTAATTCACGGCGAAGCATTTTTGCGTTAATTAAATTTCCGTTATGGGCTAGCGCCATGCTATGATCGGAGAAACGGAACAATAATGGTTGAACGTTAGCAACTTCACTCCCACCAGCCGTTGCGTATCGTACATGCCCGATTGCTGATTTTCCGTTCAATCCTTCTAGCTCACCTCTTGAAAACACTTCTGATATTAAACCTAACCCCTTGTGACCGACGATTTTTTCCCCATTATTTACGACAATGCCTGCGCCTTCTTGCCCACGGTGCTGTAAACTGTGCAATCCGTAATATGAAACTTGTGCTGCATTTTCATGCCCCCAAATTCCGAAAACGCCACATTCTTCATTTAACCCCTTTATTTCAGCAAGCATGGGATTGCCCCTTTCCAAGCCTTTCTCATTTCATCTACATTTGCTGTAAGTAATACTTCATTTTCTTCATTGTGAATTTTTACTTCATTTGTATTTGTTACTTCTCCAACTTGAAGTGCTTCTACCGCTTTCTCGAACGCTTCTTTATTTTCACGCTTTACAGTTATAACGAAGCGAGATTGTGACTCAGAGAATAATGCAGCTGTTGCTTCTCCGTCTAATTTCACATTAGCACCTAAACCGTTAGCACCAATTGCACTTTCAGTAATTGCAACTGCTAAACCACCTTCTGCAACATCATGTGCAGATTGAACAAGGCCAGCTTGAATTGCTTCGAGTACTTGTTTTTGACGTTTTAATTCTACATCTAGATCGATACTTGGTGATTGACCGAAAATTTTACCGTGGATCATTTTCTGTAATTCACTTCCACCAAACTCAGCTTTCGTCTCTCCGATTACGTAAACTAAATCGCCAGCTTGCTTAAACTCTTGTGTTGTTACATGTTTTAAATCGTGTACAAGTCCAACCATCCCAACTGTCGGTGTTGGATATACTGCTTCACCACTACGCTCGTTATACATTGATACGTTTCCGCCAATAACTGGCGTTTGTAACTTGCGACAAGCTTCACTCATACCATCTACTGATTTTTCAATTTGCCAGAAGATTTCTGGTTTTTCTGGATTACCGAAGTTTAAGCAATCTGTAATTGCAAGTGGCTCTCCTCCAGAACATACGATATTACGCGCTGCCTCTGCTACTGCAATTTTACCGCCCACTTCTGGATCTAAATAAATATAGCGAGAGTTACAATCTGTCGTCATTGCTAATCCTTTTTCTGTACCGCGTACACGTACAACTGCTGCATCTGAACCTGGTGTAACAACTGTGCTTGTGCGAACTTGGTAATCGTATTGATCATATACCCACTCTTTACTTGCAATCGTCGGTTGTTGTAATAGAGAGAATAACGTTTCTTTATAATTTTCTATTTTTGGTGTTTCCATTTTCATCTGCTGGAATTCAGCAAAGTATGCTGCTTCTTTTGATGGTTTATGATAAATTGGCGCTTCTTCTGCAAGAGCATCCGCTGGTACTTCAGCTACCATTTCACCTTTATGGAATAAACGAAGCATTTTATCTTCCGTTACTTTCCCCATCGTAACGGCTGCAAGACCATACTTCTCAAATAAATCTACTATTTCTTGCTCTCTACCTTTTTTCACAACGATTAACATACGCTCTTGTGATTCAGATAGCATCATTTCATATGGAGTCATTCCAGTTTCACGCTGTGGTACATCATCTAAGTACATTTCAATACCCATACCTGCTTTACTCGCCATTTCTGCAGAAGATGAAGTTAAACCGGCAGCTCCCATATCTTGAATTCCAACAAGTGCGTCCGACTGAATAAGTTCTAAACAAGCTTCAATAAGAAGTTTCTCCATAAATGGATCTCCTACTTGAACTGCTGGACGCTTCGCTTCCGAGCTTTCAGATAACTCTTCAGATGCGAATGTTGCACCGTGAATACCGTCACGACCAGTTGATGCTCCTACGTACATTACCGTATTTCCAGCACCGTGCGCTTGCCCTTTTTTAATGTCTTCGTGGTTAATTAAGCCTACGCACATTGCATTTACAAGTGGATTTCCTTCATAACATGGATCAAATTGTACTTCGCCGCCAACAGTAGGGATACCAATGCAGTTACCGTATCCTGCGATTCCCGCTACTACTTCTTCAAATAAATATTTCACACGTGGTGATTGTAATTCACCGAAGCGAAGTGAGTTTAATAGAGCTACTGGACGCGCTCCCATAGAGAATACGTCACGGATAATACCACCAACGCCTGTTGCTGCTCCTTGATATGGCTCAATTGCAGAAGGATGGTTATGACTTTCCATTTTAAATACAACCGCTTGATTATCACCGATATCTACAATTCCAGCGCCTTCTCCAGGTCCTTGTAGGACACGCTCACCTGTCGTTGGGAATTTGCGCAGAACTGGTTTTGAATTTTTATAACTACAATGTTCAGACCACATTACAGAGAATAATCCTGTTTCTGTATAATTTGGCAAACGGCCTAAAATCTTTTCAACCATGGCAAACTCTTCGTCTGTTAGCCCCATTTCCGCATATATACGCTCTTCTTTAATTTGTGTTGGATTTGGCTCAAGCATTAACGACATATGTTTCCCTCCACTGTTTTAAAATAGATTGAAAGACTTTTAACCCTTCAGCACCGCCAAGTAATTCATCTACAGCACGCTCTGGGTGTGGCATCATACCAAGTACATTTCCTTTTTCATTTACAATACCAGCAATATCTGAAACGCTTCCATTCGGGTTTTCCACGTAACGGAATGCGATTTGATTATTCTCTTCTAATCTTTTAAGAGTCTCTTCATCACAATAGTAATTCCCCTCACCATGTGCAATTGGAATATTGATTACTTCATCTTTTTCATATTGTGATGTAAACATCGTTTCATTATTTTCAACACGTAACTGAACTGTTCGGCACATAAATTTTAAGTTTTCGTTTCTCATTAATGCTCCTGGTAGTAATCCTGATTCAACAAGAATCTGGAATCCATTACATACACCTAAAATCGGCTTGCCTTGCTCAGCAGCTTTTTGCACTGCTTTCATTGCATTCGCAAAGCGAGAAATAGCACCGCAGCGTAAGTAGTCACCGTAAGAGAATCCACCTGGTAGTAAAATTGCATCATATTCATCTAAATTCTCTGTATCGTGCCAAACGTAATCTACTTCTTCGCCAAGCTCATCTTTAATTGCATGGAACATATCGACATCACAGTTCGAACCCGGAAATACTATTACTGCAAATTTCACTGTGCGACAACCTCCTCAACTTCATAACGGAAATCTTCCATTACAACGTTCGCTAATAGTTTTTCACACATTTCCTTTACCTTTGCGTCAAGGTCAGATACTGATTTATCAATTGTTAATTCCATATACTTTCCGATTCGAACATCTTGTACTTCTGTGAATGAAAGACTATGAAGTGCTCCTTTTACTGCTGTTCCTTGTGGATCTAATACGCTTTCTCTTAATGTTACATATACCTTAACTTTATACATGTGAAATTCCCCCTAAACGTTTTAAAATCTCTTCATAAGCATCTGTTAAATTTCCAAGATCACGACGGAATACGTCTTTATCAAACTTTTCATTGCTCGTTTCATCCCATAAACGGCAAGTATCTGGTGAAATTTCATCTGCTAAAATGATTTCTCCTTCATCCGTTACACCAAACTCTAATTTAAAATCTACTAATCTTACACGACAGCTTGCGAAATGATCAATCAACACTTGATTGATTTGTAGAGCCATATCTCGTAATACGCTTACTTGCTCTGGCGATGCAACGTTTAATACACGAATATGATCTTCCGTTACAAGCGGATCTCCTAAATCATCATCTTTGAAGTAAAATTCTACGATTGGTTCTGCAAGTACAGTTCCCTCTTCCATTCCTAATCGTTTTGAAAGACTTCCTGCAATTACATTTCTTGTGACAACTTCTAAAGGAATAATACTCACTTTTTTAACAAGTTGTTCTGTTTCAGATAGCTTCTCAACAAAGTGTGTTTTAATTCCTACTTCTTGTAACTTTCTGAACAATAAAGTTGTAATCTCATTGTTCAAACGACCTTTTCCTGTAATCGTCTCTTTTTTCTCCCCATTGAAAGCAGTCGCACTATCTTTGTACTCTACCCAAACCATATCTGCTGATTCTGTACGATAAATTCTTTTTGCCTTACCTTCATACAGCAATTCTAGCTTTTGCATTTCGCAAGCCCCCTGTAGTTTGAAAAATGTGAATAATGTTTTTATAAAGAATGGCACAGAATGACTCTATTCTGTGCCATATGAAATTTTACGCTTCGTTTAATCCAAGGCGTTCAAAGATTGTATCAACGTGTTGCATATGATGCTCATAGTTGAAGCATTCATTAATTTCTTCTTGTGTTAACTTGCTTGTAATACGCTCATCAGCTTCTACAAGCTCTTTAAATTGTACTTGTGTTTCCCAAGCTTCCATCGCTTTAGGCTGTACGATATCGTAAGCTTCTTCACGCACCATACCTTTGTCGATTAATGTAAGCATTACGCGCTGAGAATAAATTAAGCCGTATGTTCTTGTCATATTGCGTTTCATATTCTCTGGATATACAGTTAAGTTTTTAACGATATTACCAAAGCGATTTAACATGTAATTTAACGCGATTGTAGCATCTGGTAAAATTACGCGTTCTGCCGAAGAGTGAGAAATATCACGCTCATGCCATAATGGAACATTCTCATAAGCTGTCATCATATAACCGCGGATAACACGAGCTAAACCAGTCATATTTTCTGAGCCAATTGGATTACGCTTATGTGGCATTGCAGAAGAACCTTTTTGGCCTTTTGCGAAAGCTTCCTCAACTTCACGTGTTTCACTCTTTTGTAAACCACGGATCTCAACTGCCATCTTTTCGATAGATGTTGCGATTAGTGCAAGTGTTGACATGTAATGAGCATGGCGATCACGTTGCAATGTTTGTGTTGAAATTGGTGCTGCTTCTAATCCTAAGTTTTCACAAACATACTTTTCTACGAATGGATCGATATTTGCATATGTACCAACCGCACCAGATAATTTACCCACGCGAACTGTATCAGCAGCTTGTTTGAAACGCTCTACGTTGCGTTTCATTTCTTCATACCAAAGACCAAGTTTTAAACCAAATGTTGTTGGTTCTGCATGAACACCGTGTGTTCTTCCCATCATGATCGTGTATTTATGCTCTTTCGCTTTGTTAGCCAAAATGCTTACAAAGTTTTCTAAGTCTTTTAATATAATTTCATTCGCTTGTTTTAAGATGTAAGATAATGCTGTATCTACTACGTCTGTAGATGTTAAACCGTAATGAACCCATTTACGTTCCTCACCTAATGCTGGTGTTTCTGATACAGCACGAGTGAATGCAACTACGTCATGACGTGTCTCTTTTTCAATTTCATAAATACGATCAATATCAAATGATGCATGCTCACGAATTTTTTTAACATCTTCTTTTGGAATATCGCCAAGCTCAGCCCATGCTTCACAAGCTAAAATCTCAACTTCTAACCACGCTTTAAATTTGTTCTCTTCCGTCCAAATTGCACCCATTTCTGGGCGTGTATAACGACTAATCATCTTTTTCCCTCCAACAGTTGTTCTTGATGGTCCCAAATATGCAAACTCTTCGCTTTTTCTAGAGCGACTTCAATATTATCATTTAAAATATTAACATGCCCCATTTTTCGCTGCGCTTTTGCTTCTTCTTTTCCATACAAGTGTAAATAGCACCCGGTTAATCTATTCACTTGTCTTAGGACCCCTTCTATATGTTCGCCTAAAATGTTTACCATGACAACTGGTTTTAACAAATTTGTTTCTCCAAGAGGTAAATTACAGATTGCTCGAATATGTTGACCGAATTGACTCGTTTCACATGCATCCTGTGTATAGTGTCCTGAATTGTGTGGTCTTGGTGCTAATTCATTAATGTAAATCTCACCATCAGCTGTAGCAAACATCTCTACCGCTAGTGTTCCCACAAGTTCTAGTTCATCCGCGAGCACTTTTGCATAAGCAATTGCTTTTTGAGAAAGTTCTTCTGTAATGCGAGCTGGAACGATAGATTCATGCAAAATGTTATTTACATGAATATTTTCTGCTACCGGAAATACTTTCGTTTCACCACTTACACTACGAATTACAATAACTGATACTTCTTTTTCAAAAGGCACCCATTTCTCTAAAATACACTCTGCTGCGTTCGCAAGCTTTCGTGCTTTCTCAACGTCTGCTTCACTTCTTAAAACAACTTGCCCTTTCCCATCATATCCACCCGTCGTTGTTTTTAAGACGGAAGGATATGATAACTCGGTGATTGCTTCAGTAAGCTGCTCTTGAGTTTGAACCAATCTATACGTTGCTACTGGTAATCCCGCTTTTTCAATTGCATTCTTTTCTGTAAAACGATTTTGTGTTTTACTTAACAACTGGCTGCCTTGCGGTAAGTAAGCATGTTTTTCAAGCCATTGTAAACATCTATAATCAATATTCTCAAATTCATATGTGACAACATCACTGATCTCTGCTAAATGCTGAATTGCTTTTAAATCGTCATATGATGCAACAATTTCAATATCAGCAACTTGTGCACATGGTGAATGTTTTGTAGGATCTAAAACAGCAATTTTATATCCCATCTCCTTAGCTGCCAATGCCATCATTCTTCCTAGCTGGCCGCCTCCAATAATACCGATTGTTTTTCCAGGTAAAATGATTCTCGTCATACTAGCTCACTACCTTCGCGCACATCTTTTTCAATTGCTTCTCGTCTCAATTCTAATGCATCATGTATATCATCATGGAATGATCCAAGTATTTGTGCAGCAAGTAAACCAGCATTTGTTGAACCAGCTTTACCAATTGCAACAGTTGCAACTGGAACCCCTCCTGGCATTTGGACGATGGATAATAATGAATCTAAGCCGTTTAACGCTTTTGATTGAACTGGAACCCCGATTACAGGAAGATTCGTCTTCGCTGCAACCATTCCTGGTAAATGCGCTGCTCCACCAGCTCCAGCAATAATAACTTTCAATCCACGTTCACGAGCCGTCTCTGCATATTCAAACATATAATCCGGAGTCCGATGAGCGGATACAACTTTTTTCTCATACGGTATATTTAATTCATCTAAAATGTCACAAGCATATTTCATTGTTTCCCAGTCTGACGTGCTTCCCATTATGACTCCAACTAGTGATTTCATATTAGAATCCCCCCGATTCAAATAAAAAAAGCCTGAAATAGAACAGTTTCTCTTTTACTATGAGAGAAAGCGCTCTACTCAGGCATACGTATCCCTTGTGAATAGAAAAATACCGAGTGACTTTCCCTCATAGTCTAACGAATAACGGTCGTTAGGTAGAGACTTGCAGGCCATATCCCCGCGATTATATGAGGTCTTATATTATTGTTTCTATGGCTATATTAACAATATTTCATAAACAATGTCAATAAATAATCGAATGTTTTTTTATTTGTTCTCGATAACGTTCGTGTTTTAGTTATATTCAAAAGAAGATTTGCAAGTATATGCAAGAAGGAAAGGGAATTAGAATATATATTTCTAGAGATCTATTTTACCTATAGCTATTTATATAATACTCCAGTAAACTCAAATCAAAATATATACATTAGCAAGTTCTACATAAAAATAAAAACAAAAAAACCTAAGTCGAATCGACTTAGGTTTTTGCTTGGCGACGTCCTACTCTCACAGGGACAAGGTCCCAACTACCATCGGCGCTAGAGAGCTTAACTTCCGTGTTCGGTATGGGAACGGGTGTGACCTCTCTGCCATCATCACCAAACTATTGAAGGCATATTCCTTCAAAACTAGATAACATTTGCTACATATTATATGGTTAAGTCCTCGATCTATTAGTATTCGTCAGCTCCACATGTCACCATGCTTCCACCTCGAACCTATCAACCTGATCATCTTTCAGGGATCTTACTAGCTTACGCTATGGG
>NZ_NWUW01000010.1 GCF_002746455.1 Bacillus fungorum
ATCAGCTTTAGGGATTGCCCGCAGTTAACCCTCACTACTAGCCAATCACTTGACTAGCAGGGCTTACTGATATATTTAATTAACTTTCGTTATAATTGGTTAAATAAATCGTAACAGTTAGTTACCCCTTCTTTTTTTCTAAATTTTAACTATATTGTTTATAAAACACAATATAGATTTTAAGAAAAAAGGTGACATCCTTATGAATATGAACGATTTTCTACATATATCTATCACAACTCACAATATATCAAAGATTCAATAGAAAAGAGAAGCTGCCCAAAAGGACAGCCTCTCTTTTCTTATATCAATTAAAATTTGAACTCTTGTCCAACTTCAAAGCTATCTTCTAATACAAGAATACCTTTTTCTTGTGGAGCATCTGGAAGCTCTAATTCACGTGCTGAGCAAATCATTCCAGCAGAAGGAACTCCGCGAAGCTCAGCTGGTTTAATTAACATACCGCTTGGCATTACAGCGCCGATTTTTGCAACGACAACTTTTTGTCCTGCATCAACATTCGGTGCGCCACATACAATTTGTAATGTTTCTGTACCGATTTCTACTTTACAAATGTTTAACTTATCAGCATTTGGATGTTTCTCTTTTTCAGCTACATAGCCTACAACAAATTTCGGAGAAAGATCTGCTTCTACTGTTTCTTCAAAGCCGTTCTTCGCTAAAATTTCGTTGATTTTTTCTACAAGTTCTTTCGTTAATGTAAGGTTACCTGTTTCTTTTACTTCTAAGTAAGAAGATGCATTAAAGATGTTGAATCCTGCCGTCACGTTGCTTTCGCGATCATATACGCGTGCAACATCTCCTTTGCGATCAAAAGTACGGTTCTCTAAAGTAATATCTTGTAAGGCAACAATTAGAGTGTCACCAATTCCTTCAAGGTTGTAAAAAACGTTCACTTCGTTCATCCTTTCTCTTTTCCATCTGTCTTCTTCCGATTTTTCGCCAAAATAAAGATTGGTTCAAAGTCCCCATCTTCATATACGAATGAAAGTGATGTAATCGGAACATGCCCTTCGGCAAAAAATTTCATTGTCATTTGTGCAATAATATCATAACCGATTTCGTTGACGATATCAGCAATAATTAATACATCTTGGTGAGGAACAGCAACAACCATGTCACCAGAAATCTTTTCACGCATCGATTGTAATAATGATTCGTTTAAAATACGCGTCGCATCATACCCATCGTTTGTGTTTAAAAAGTAGAATGTATTACCTGCTACTGTGTCTTGTTTAAATTCATAACCTAATGAACGAGCGTTGAATAATGCCATTTCACGCACTTGTTGCTCTGTAAGCTCTAACTTTTGTAATAAACGCTCATCAATGAGTCGATACGTTTTATTCGAATCTAACGCGTAGTAAATACGTGTTTCCGCCGTATGATCCGTCATAATAAACGGATTTCCTTCTTCTGCTTGTTTCGGGAAAGAAGTAGAGCGAATAACAGGTAAAATTTTCGCCGCGCTATTTTCTTCTTTATGCATCGCAATTAACGCTTCTTGTACGTAATAGGCAACCTCTTCAACTGCTTTTTCTTTATTCACTTCCCATTTTGCCACAACACCTGGAAGCGATACGTTAATACCTTTTTTCGAGTCTTTCTGTTCTATACGTAGAACTTCTTTCTCACTATCATACTGAAAGTCCCATTCCGGGCGAGATAATTTCTTCATTAACTCATCTTTCATCTTTTTACTTGTCATCTTCATCTCTTTTTCCTCCCTTCCAAAAAAATAACCTCCCCCGCGAAGGTAGAGGTTGTTTTACAATTCAATTGGCAAATTGCCTTATTTTAAACCTTCAATGAACTCTTCGATTTGTTCTTGTGTTTTACGATCTTTGTTTACATAGCGACCTGTTTCTTCACCTTTATTGTACGCTACAAAGCTCGGAATGCCAAATACGTCTAATTTTACGCATAGATCAATAAACTCATCACGATCTACATAGTAAAATGAGAAATCACTATATTTCTCTTCTACTTCTGGCATAAATGGATCTACAAAGCGGCAGTCTGGGCACCATTCTGCTGAGAACATAAAGACTACATTCTCTTCATTTTTTAATTGTTGGAATTGCTCCATGCTTTCTAATGATTTCATCTATATTTCCTCCTCTAACGAGTGCATTTTTTCATGTTATAATCTTTCTTTTATACTACCATACATCGCGCACGGTGCAAGGTTTATGCTTGCTTTTCGTCATACTTATATTGCCCAACAAGTAACTTAACAACGTGTACAAATAATTCCGTACGGTCGACATAATCATCCGTAAAAATACCGATTGCACCTTCGTGACTACGAATATCTTTTCTTTGTACAAACTCTTCCATCACTTCACTTAGCTCCTTGCCATCTTCAAGAGGTGCTAAAAAATCATCTGGTAACGTAATACGTGCTCCGCCGGCAACGAATGTTTTACCATCACTTGTTGCTAACGCGCCCCAGTTACACATAAATAAACCATGCTCCGTTTTCATTACGCCGCCTTCTAATCCAATACCAATTTGAGCTTCTCCTTCTTGCAGCGCTCGCTTCGCTCTATTGATCGCTCCTTGCATCGTCTCTTCATCTGAAAACGGCTGGTTTGCTACCCCTGAAGGAACAGAAAGAGACGTAATTTCAGCATCGCTCCAAACCTTCTCCACAGCTCCGACTTTCGTTTTATTCTTCGATCCAACTACTACTTTCATTTCATTCACCTCTATATACATTCATCATTTCGCCCTACTTAAATTAAGCACCAATCACTACCACACACCACCGAGGAATCCCTTCTACCTATAAAAGAAGGTGGTTTTCCACAATATTACTGATCCTAAACACAAAAACAGGCTTCTTCTTTCTTCCTACCCGCAGTCTTGATACATCATTCGAGCATCCATTAAGCACTACCGCCACCACACACCGCTGGGTTATCTATTCAATCTAAAAAAGAAAGGTTTTTCTTTCAACATTGCCTACCTCGACTCAAAAAGAGCCTTCCTCTCACTTCCTACTCGCGGTCTTCATACACCATTCGAACATCAATTAAGCACTGACCGCCACCACACACCGCTGGGTCATCTATTCTACCTAAAAAAAGAAGGGTTTTTGGCCCTTCTTCTCTACGCGTTATTCTTAATTGTTTCTAACGTCGTTTTATCCGTTGCTCTGACAAGCTTCGTAATTAGCTCTTTTGCTGCTGCATAGTCATCAACATGTAAAATAGAAGCATGTGTATGAATGTAGCGTGCACAAACACCAATTACTGCTGATGGGATACCTGAGTTACTTGTATGTACACGGCCCGCATCTGTACCACCTTGTGAAATAAAGTATTGGTACGGAATGTTGTGTGTTTCTGCTGTATCTAAAATAAATTCGCGCATTCCTCTATGTGTTACCATCGTACGGTCGTAAATACGAAGGAGAGCACCTTTTCCTAATTGACCGAACTGTGTTTTATCACCAGATGCATCGTTGGCTGGACTTGCATCAAGCGCATAGAAAATGTCTGGTTGAATCATATTTGCAGCAGTTTGCGCACCGCGAAGACCAACTTCTTCTTGTACAGTCGCGCCAGAGTATAATGTGTTTGGTAAAGTTTCGTCTTTTAATTCTTTTAGTAATTCGATTGCAAGGCCACATCCGTAACGGTTGTCCCAAGCTTTCGCCATAATTTTCTTCTCATTTGCCATCGGCGTGAACGGGCAAATTGGCACGATTTGTTGTCCTGGTTTTACACCAATTTCAATCGCATCTTCATAGCTATCTGCACCTATATCAATTAACATATTTTTTATATCCATCGGTTTTGCACGTTGCGCGTCACTTAGTAAGTGAGGAGGAATAGAACCAACAACCCCAATAACAGGACCATTCTTCGTCATAACTTGTACACGTTGCGCTAATAGTACTTGACTCCACCAGCCGCCTAACGTTTGAAAACGAAGCATTCCGTTTTTCGTAATTTGCGTAACCATGAAACCTACTTCATCCATATGACCTGCTACAAGAACACGTGGGCCAGTTTCGTCCCCTTTTTTCAGACCAAATACGCTACCTAAACCGTCTTGCACAATTTCATCCGCATATTTACTTAATTCTTGCTTCATAAAACGGCGTACATCATGTTCGAAACCTGATGCACCTTGTAATTCTGTTAACGTACGAAATAATTGTAATGTCTCTTTATTCACGAAGTCCCCTTCTTTCAAACCTTAGTAGAATACCTCTTTTATTGTAACGAAATTTTCGAAATGTTTCTAGTTTCTTCTTTTTTAGCTGTATTTGCTTTATAATTATTATCGGTACACTATTTTTATTTTATAGAATTGAGGTGAATATATGAGCTGGAAAGGTTTAGTAGCAGGTCTTGGCGTTGGGTTCGCAGCTGGTTATTTCGTTGCAAACAAAGTACAAGAACAATCCCATATTTCTTCAGAAAAAGCATTGAAAATGGTGAAACAAGCATTAAGTCATAAAGGTGAAATTACTGGCTCTTGGGTACATATGGTTCCAGAGACATTTGAAAAATATGATGTCGCATATGAAGTTTATCGCGGCGGTCTTACAACGATGTTAGATGATATACAAGAACGATTTGAATTTTTAGTTGATGCTAAAACAGGTACTGTTTTAGAGGTTATAGCAGCATAAAAAGGAGGGTTCCCATTAGGTGAACCTCTTATTTTTTTGAAATTGTGGGTATTGATTAAAATTATATGGGCGATTTTTCGAATATATCGAATTACCGGCAAAAGCCGACAATAATAAAGAGGCCGCTCCAACAAATATTCTGGAACAACCTCCTCTTTTTATGCTTCTATACTCGTTTTTCTCTCTACCTTTTCTACAATATACCCTTCCTCATTCCACTTTACTGCACGATAATACGCGTCATGATAAAACGTAAACCAAGCATCGTTTTCCGCGCCATACTTCATCCACTTTTGCTTATTTTCAATCGATGTCATCGGATAATCATCATAAGCCATTACCCATAATACATTTTGATGCGCGTGCGTCGGCAATAGATCTGCTAAATGAAGCATCGTTTCACCTTGGCTTTCCAAAGCAATAACTGCATGTCCGTCACTATGGCCGCCTGTATGCGCCATTTTTATTTCATCTGTAATTTCTATTTCCTGCTGAAACGTAATAACTTGGTCTACAATCGGCTCCCAATTTTCCTTCCAATATGTATTACGGGATCTAATATTTGGGTTCCTCATTTCATCCCACTCTGTTTCACTTACATAAACTTTCGCATTCGGAAACGCCGATATAAGTTGACCCTCTTCCCATTTCGTTAAACCAGATGCATGATCAAAATGAAGATGTGTCATTAAAACGTAGCGAATATCTTCAGGCTTTAATCCTAGTTTTTCTAATGATTCATACACCGATGATTCTTCTGTTACACCTTGATTTCGCTTCATCTTCTCATTCAATTTACCGTTTCCTATTCCGGAATCAATCAGCATATTACCGTCTTTTGTTTGCAAAAGTAACGGATCTGTTCGTAAATAAATATGATTTGTATCGTTATGTTTATATTTACGTGACCAAAGTACTTTCGGTACAACACCAAACATTGCTCCTCCATCTAAATGTGTATTCCCGCCCTTTAGCCACGTCACCTTTATATCTCCAATTTGTAACTGTTCCATTTTTCATCCCCCTTTTCTTTCAATACTAACATAAAATTCTGATTATTTTAGTTACAAAAAACCTATGCATTACTGCATAGGCTCTGTGCGATATTTTGCTTCCACACGGTAAATACGATGACCTTTACTAGAGAATTTCTCTTCGTATTCAGTCATGATGTTACCTTCAAAGTCGCTGTTATGAAGATCTAAGCTTAAGTAAGTTAGTAACATACCGTACTCAGCCATACTCATAATAGAATATTCAAATAAACCTTGGTTATCTGTTTTGAAATGAATTTCTCCACCTTCTACTAACACTTCTTCATAATTGCGTAAAAACGTTTTATACGTTAAACGACGCTTCGTATGACGTTTCTTTGGCCATGGATCTGAGAAATTTAAATAAACGCGATCAATTTCACCTTTTGCAAAGAAAACTGTTAAATCTTCAGCATCTTTATTAATTAACTTTAAGTTCGGTAATTCTTCTTCAATTAATTTATCCAGTGCATCTACAACAACACTTGTGAATTTTTCAATTCCAATATAATTAATATGTGGATTCGCTTTTGCCATATCATACATAAAGCGGCCACGACCTGTACCTACTTCAATGTGAATTGGTTGCTCATTTCCAAATACTTCTTTCCAGTTACCAGCGCGCTCTTCTGGGTTTCCGATTACGATATGTGAATACTCATTAATTCGATCCATTGCATATGGTTTATGTCTTAAACGCATAGATGTCTCCCTCTCTTTACAAAACTATTTTAAAGGAATAATTCCTTCTTTCTGTTTTAATCAATCTATCAAACAAAAAACCAAGTACGTACGAGCACTCGGTCCGTTTCTTTCAAGTATAAGATGTACCATTTTGATAAAAACTACATACAGCATTAAACATTCCATGACGAAGCAGCTTTTTCTCTTACATTCCGAGAAGAGAAAAACAATCGAAAGGATGATCCGTTCATGCCAATTAGTCAACAACATCAATTAGAAGTGCTGAAAGATATTTTAGTCAATCACCAAAGTGATTGTTGCGGGACAGTTTCTGAATGCGAGCAATTAGAGCGTCTCATTCAATCGTTACTCGCAAACGATAATATAAGTAGTGACGCTAAAGCAATGCTAAACGATGTATATTCTTATAGTCAATCGGGTAAATCTTCCTCTAATTTGGACAACCACATTTCCAATAATCAAGAACAACTTACTCAGTGGATTGCTGGAATGGACAATTTTTCTTAAGTATTACTCTGAAGCAAGTAGTTGCTGTAAATATTGATGCCAATATTCAGCTTCTGCTTGCTGCTTTTTTGTTGTATGCCATTGAATAGACAAAATCGTTTGTGCTATCACATACCATCTCATACGTCTAAGCAGCGATTCATCCATTTCAATATCATAATAACCGAGCCACTCACTCCATTCGTGGCGCGGAATGTACCAATATAATAACATACCAAGGTCTAGAGCTGGGTCAGCAATTACAGCTCCATCCCAATCAATTAAAAACAACTCATCTTCATCCGACAATAGCCAATTGTTATGGTTTACATCACAATGGCATACAACGAATTCATTGTATTCAATATCTTTTAATGAAGCCATTAAATATTGAAGGCCTTGCTGAATTGTTTTATCATCCCTTATATCTCCTCTTAAAACGAGTTGCAGTTGCTGTAATAATTCTTGTGCGTGAAGCGGCTGCTTCCCAAGTCTTTGAATCATCTGTACAAGTGCTTTAGATGAGTGTATTTTCTTCAAAAGTTTCGCAACACGTTCTAGTTTCATATCCTCTGGCTCTAGCTTCTGTCCCGGAAGCCATTTTTGAGCAGAAATTACATCACCGTTCGTTACCCTTCTTGTCCAAAGTAATTTTGGAACAATTCCTTCTGCTGACAATACCGCTAAAAAGGGCGATGTATTCCGCTTTAAAAATAACTTCTGTTGTCCATTTTGCGCAATATATGCATCGCCCGTTACTCCACCAGCCGGTACAAGACTCCACTCTTTTCCTAATAATTGTTCCAACCATTCCATATTCATTACCCGTTAACAAATCCTTATCTTTTATAGTTATGAAAAGAAAAACCGCAACATTTCTACACATGTTGTGGATTCATATATATTTTACTGTAAATGAAAAGAAAATTTGGCATAAGCCAAAAACTCTCTATTTTATTTTACAAAACCAGCCATAGAATGACAACTTATCAAAATCGTCACCTTTGTCAATTCTACATTTATTACATTCTCATCGTCAAGTAGCGATTTGTCACATTATCGTCAATATATACGTGCTAATTGGAGCGAGCCTAAGTTCCTTTCCTCTAAATGAAGAAATTGGCTCTATTTTCGCTTGCTTTTCGTTAACTAACACATGCCACGTTTCTTCTTTCGGAAGTTGCACCGTTTTAGCTTCTAAACCGCTATTAAATAAAACAACAATCTCTTTCCACGGTCCAAACGATTCTACATTTTGCAGGTGATATGCAAGTACTTCTGGAGATGTTTGCAAAAAAATCATATGCTTTTTTATAAGGTCTGCGTTTTGCAATCGGAATGCTCCGTGCTCTTTACGAATCGCAATTAAACCTTTTATATAGTTAACGGTCTCTATCTCTTTCTCTTTTTGATCCCAATCTAATTGATTAATTTCATCATTTGCATTATAACTATTTTCATTTCCTTGCTTCGTACGATAAAACTCTTGCCCAGCATGTAAAAAAGGGATACCTTGCGACAGAATCACCATTGCAGTTGCTAGAAGGTGACGTTTTTTCAAAATCTCTTCTGACTCTTCATTACTGCGCATTATTTTATCCCACATCGTCATATTGTCATGACATTCTACATAGTTAATGCTTTGCACAGGCTCTAGAAACAAACCTGTTTCTTTCATACTCAAAAGGCTTCCTGATGCTATATACTGCAAATGATTACAGTCTACATGCCCACCAAATGCAAAACCACGTTTATTTATATGAAAGGTACTCCCTTTTATCCCATCACGAAATTGATCATTAAATTGCGCAATATGCGGCATTTTCTTTGCATTATTTAACGTTGCTTTTTCCTCTAGAGGAAGTGGTGTTTGCAGATCCCATCCTTCTCCTAATAGCAATGCATCTCGCTTTATGTTTCGCACTTCTTTTTCTATTATATTTATTGTATCAACATCTAAAATCCCCATTAAGTCGAATCGGAATCCATCAACATTGTATTCCGTAAGCCAATATAGAATAGACTCTACAATGAATTTCCTCATCATTTTCCGTTCAGATGCTATATCATTTCCGACTCCCGTCCCATTAGAAGGCATACCATTTTCACCATGACGAAAATAATATCCTGGAACAAGCTTTTCAAATGACGATAGCTCTCTTTCATAGACATGATTATATACAACATCTATAATCACCCTAATGCCGTGCTCATGAAATGTTTCAATCAGCTGTTTACACTCTACGATCCTGTTATACGGGTCAGAGGGATTTGTAGCATAAAATCCCGTTGGTGCATTGTAATATAATGGATTGTAACCCCAATTATACGCAAAGGAAGGGTTCGCCTCATCTACACCACCGAAACAATATAAAGGTAATAGTTCAACATGTGTAACACCTAAATCTTTTATATGAGACAAACCTGTTAACGTCCCATTTTGTCCTGTTGTTCCTTCTTCCATTAACCCCTTATATGTTCCTTTTTTACTCACTCCACTGCCCTGATGAATAGTAGCATCACGAATATGCAGTTCATACAATATGGCATCTGTCATTGCTTGTAATGGTGGTAATTGCCCTCGCTTTGTTACATTTGTCTTTTCCAAATCAATAACAACGCCGTACTTCCCATTTACAGTCACTGATTTTGCGTAAGGATCCACAGCTTCGTTCCATATTAAATTAATACAAACAAGAAATGTATACTTTTCCCCGGCTAAATCACCTTGCAATGTGTGAACCCAAGCTCCATTTTCTTCTCTGTACATTTCGTGATCCGTATATTCTTTATCACTTTTATAAATTCTTACTTTCGCAAGCCTCGCAGTTGGAGCCCATACTTTAAATGTAGTTGCTTCTTTTTGATACACAGCCCCTAAATCTGTACCTTCGTAATAATACTTTTCATCGAAAATCGCTGTTCTTATGACAGCACCTATTTGTAAATCTGTTTCTTCATTCCGTTCATCTCGTACTGTATAATACTTCCCCACATCTAGCGGCTCTTCTATAAAGCACTCATACTTCGTTGCATCCGGAAGCGCAATTGTATGAGCAATCGGTAAATCTTTCACGTTACTTCCTTCTTGCAAACGAAATGTCCGACTTGTTCCATACGCATGTGGGAGCAAAATTGTAATTTTATTCATTTCATCTAAATAGGCATCAAATGGACGTTTTACTTTCAACATAAAAAAATCACCATCATTCTTAAAGTTAAAATGAAACGAGCTGCAAATGATAAGGCTTTTCTTATCAGCGAAGCCCTATACAGTAACACATTATTCTTTATAGTATATTCACCTGTATAAAAAACGTTTTCATACATTCTATTTTTGTAATTTTATTTCAGCAATCGCTTTATACTTCGGTGTCTCCTTCACGTGAGATTCGTATAAAGTAATCGTATCCGCTTGAAATAATATTTCAGGCACTTCCTTTATATGTTCTAAATCAAACTTTTCTTCTCCTACCCATTTACGGGCAACAGTAATATGCGGATGATACGGGCGCGTTTCTAAAGAAAATCCATTCCCTTCACAAATAGCATGTACTTGCTTTTGTAACTCGAACAAATCGTGATTCTCACTTACCTTCGCCCAAAAAATACGTGGCCTATCTTCCATACCGAACGTTGAAAATCCTTTTAATATAAACGATAGTTCCTTTGTTTCTGTGAGTGTTTGTAATCCATTCTTTATTCCTTTTAACTGTTCCTCTGTCGCACTCCCTAAAAATGAAAGGGTAATATGATAGTCTTCTTTATGTACCCATGAACGAAATGGTAAGTCCTCTTTCATTTCCTCTTTATAGTTAGACAGCACTTCTTTTATATGATTTGGTAACGTGATTGCGACAAAATAATGCGGCTCCATGTACATCTTCTCCTTCTTTCTATTGTTGCTTTTCTTTCTTATCTCATTCAGATAAAAAGAAGCCGCCCTCCAAAATAGAGAGCGGTCATTATTTATATATCCATTATTTCGCTAATTCATGAATCGCTTGTGCGTAAATTGCTGTCGCTTTTAATAAGTCTTCAATTTCAATATACTCATCTTTTTGATGCGCAAGTTCTTCTTTTCCAGGGAACAATGGGCCAAATGCAACACCAGCTCTTAATGAACGAGCGTAAGTACCACCGCCGATTGCTAATAGTTCTGCTTTTTCACCTGTTTGTTCTTCGTATACACGCTGCAACGTACGAATTAATACGTGGTCTTTATCAACGTGATGCGGGCGAGAGTTCGAATAGTCTGCTACTGCAAATCCATGAGTACCAACGTATTCTTTTAACTTTCCAATCATTTCTTCAAAGTTAGTCGTAACCGGATAACGTACATTTAATCCTAAATTACCACCATCCTCTTTCGTATAAGAAAGGCGACCAACATTCACTGTTAACGGTCCACTAACTTCATCTTTATAAGCGATAGTAGCCTTTTCGCCAAAAATATCACCAGTAAATGTTTCTGTTGCAAACGTTGCAAATGCATTCGCTTTTCCATCAAGAGCAACTGTAGTTAAGAAGTTTGCCAGTAATAAACCTGCATTTTCTCCTTTTTCAGGAGTAGATCCGTGAGCTGAAATCCCTTTAATTTGCAATGTCACCGTATTACCTTCTACAATTGCTTCACCTATTTTTTTAGCAGTTTGTAAATACTCTTCATATGCTACTGTAAGTGCATTTACATCTTCTCCTGTAATAATCGCTTCTGCAAAATCAGGAACCATATTTAAACGACGACCTGATTCAAATGAAACAAGTTCATATGTACCTTTCTTCTCTTCACTACCATTTTGCACAACTTGTATATCAGAAATTCCTTTTTCTGCATTAATAATCGGAAAGTCCGCGTCTGGCGCAAAACCGATTGTTGGCATTTCTTCGTTTTTAAAGTAGTGATCTACACATTTCCAATTGCTTTCCTCATCTGTTCCTAAAATCATACGAACGCGTTTTGAAAGAGGTAAACCTAATTCTTTCACAATTTTCATTGCATAATAAGCTGCCATCGTTGGGCCTTTATCGTCAATTGCACCACGTGCAAAAATCTTCCCATCACGAATATCTGCACTATATGCAGGAGTCGTCCAGCCATCTCCTTCTGGTACAACATCAACGTGACAAAGAATACCTACTAATTCTTCTCCTTGTCCCATTTCAAGATGACCCGCATACCCTTCTAAATTTTTAGAAGTAAAGCCTTCCGTTTCTCCTTTATGTAACATGAAAGATAAAGCTTTTTCTACACCTTCACCGAATGGTGCGCCCTCTTTCGCCGATTCTTCTTCCCATACACTTTTAATTTGTAAAAATTGTTGTGTATCACGAATTAAATCATCTTTTCTTTTTGCAACTTCTTCTGTCCAATTAATTGCTGACATCACGCATCCATCCTTCACTATATTGTTTCTTTCATCATAACAAACCGAAATCTCTTATGCCATACACGAAAACTAAATACCGAACAATTGTAATGTTTCAGATATTTCCCATTAGTTTTTCTTTTATTTTTTCAAAAAAATTTGCAGGAATTTGACGTTTTACGTAGAATTTTATGTGTTAGTTGACTGACCATATATACAATGTCAACTACCAATATTTTTCTATATGAATATTTGTTAAATTTCTGTAAAATTTAAGTAGATTAAAGCATGAATTTTATCATGTAGAGTACAATGGTAGTAACGACCTTCTTTCCTGAATGGGGTCAAAAAAACTAGTAGAGGAGTGGTTTTCTCTTGAAACCTACAACTACTCGTATGCTAACACGCATTAAATCAATTTATATGTACATCAATGAAAACGGAACGGTAACGACGAAAGACCTTGTAGATGAGTTCGGGATCACACCGCGAACGATACAACGTGATCTAAATGTGTTGCAGTTTAATGAACTCGTGTATAGCCCTTGCCGCGGTAAGTGGACAACAACAGGAAAGAAAGTGAGAATGACCTCATAACGAAAAATAATTGTATGTAAATAAATACATACCCCTTTCTAACTCATTAGAAAGGGGTCTTTTCTGCGCCTAAAAATAGCACTATTTCTCAGTATCTACTTGATATGTTTTTAACATCTCTACTTCTTCATCTGTTAGCTCTCGGTATTGTCCAAGTTCTAGCTCTTCATCTAATACTAACGGTCCCATTTCTGTTCTCTTTAGGTAGACTACTTTTTTCCCTACCGCTTCAAACATACGCTTTACTTGATGGAACTTTCCTTCTGTAATAACAAGCTCGATTTCAGAGATTTCATCGCTTTTTAATACTGTAAGTGCACCTGGCTTTGTTTCATAGCCATCATCTAAAATAACACCTTTAGCAAACTCTTTTACATCCTCTTCTGTTACTACTCCTGCAACGTGTGCATAATATTTTTTCGGCACATGCTTTTTTGGAGATAACAATTGATGTGATAACTTCCCGTCATTTGTTATCAATAAGAAACCTTCCGTATCAATATCAAGTCGTCCAACTGGGAACGGATCAAAGATTGCATCTTCTAACTCTAATAAATCTATTACCGTTTCATGGTTATCATCTTCTGTCGCTGAAATAACGCCTTGTGGTTTATGCATCATTAAGTAAACAAACTCTTTATATTCCACAACTTCTCCGTGAATCATAACTTCTTGTTCTTCTACATTTACATGAACCTTTGCATCTTTCACTGGCGTTCCATCAATTTTCACAACGCCGTCTTTCAATAATTTCTTTACTTCTTTTCTACTTCCATATCCCATATTTGCTAATAATTTATCTAATCTCACGTTTTTCACCTTCTTTGTTTATCATAGAAAAGGGGACGTAATTACGCCCCTTTTGATTTCAACTTTATTTTGAATCTATTACCAAGTTTACGTTGGATTTTCTCTAGCGCTTCTCCGCCAAATACTCTTTCAAGTACTCCTGTGCGAACCGCTAACAATCCATAAACAAGACCACCAATACCTGCACAAATCACAACTGTAATAAGAGCACCAATTCGGTCATCTGGCGAAATCATGAAGGATAGAATCCATTGCGATAATTTTACAGTAACAACCATTACAAGTGTTAGTACGGCAATTTGGAATGTTCTCTTATACACAACACCGAATGAATAGTTTGCGTATTTTTTAATTTGTTGATTTGTGTACCAAACAGAAGCTAAGAAACCAACTGCTGTTGCTAGAATTGCCCCTACTGTACCGAAATAACGAATAAAGATTACGTTACATACAAATTTCAAAATAACACCCATGATAAGCGCGATAATCGCATGCTTTTGTTGGTTAATGCCTTGCAGAATTGCCGCTGTTACTGTAAATAAAGCAAATAACAACGCAACCGGTGCATACCACATTAATACTTGTCCACCTAATGGATCTGAGTCGTAAAACGCAGTATAAATTGGATATGCAAGTGATGAAATACCGACAACTGCTGGCAATGTTAAGAACATATTTGCCTGGAATGTTTGTGTAATTTGTAACTTTAAATAACGGTATTGTTTTTCAGTAAATGACTTTGTAATCGCTGGTACAAGCGTTAAACTAAACGCTGTCGCAAGTGATACAGGAATCATAATTAATTTATGTGTCCACATTGTGAAAATACCGAGAGCTCGCTCTGCAATATCTCCTTGACCAATCGCTTGCATAATTGAGTTAAATGTCAATGTATCAATTTGTTGATATAAAGGAATTGTTAACCCAATTACAACGTAAGGAATCGCATATGCAAATAATTCTTTAAATAATTGAACGGTACTCACTGTCGATTCTGGTGCGGTTTGTTCAATTAAATATTGATCCAAATGTTTTTTACGTTTTAACCAGTACCAAATTAATACACCGAGCGCTCCAACTGCTGAAACGAACGCAGCAAATGTCGCTACCCCAACTGCTGTCGCAACTGTACCGCCAAGTACTTTAATAACGATAAAACTACCCGCTAATAAAAAGACGATACGAATAATTTGTTCAATAATTTGCGAAACAGTAGTCGGTCCCATCGATTGGTGACCTTGGAAATAACCACGAATTAAACTCGCTGCCGGTACAACAATAAGCGCAAAACTTACAAGACGAATAATCGTCGTAACTTCTCCTATATTACTGTGTACACTTTGTTTACCAAGCATTGCTTCTGCAAACAATGGCGCCGTCATGTACAGTACTAGGAACGAAAGAACTCCTGTTACTATCATCATAACCATTCCCGAGCGGAACATTCTCCGGCTCGTTTTATAATCACCAAGCGCATTATATTTGGAAACAAATTTCGAAACAGCAAGCGGCACCCCTGCCGTTGCAATACTTAAAAAGATCGTATATGGAATATATCCATATGTATAGAGCGTTCCGCCTTCTGTACCTACTAATGCATGAAACGGAAAGACGTAAATCATGCCTAAGAACTTTACTAAAAATGTCCCTAACGTAACAATAAGCGTTCCGCGCAGAAATTTCGAATCGGACATACAAAAATCCTCCTACATCTACATAAAGTGAAACTTTAATCAGTGGGGTGTTCTTCCCCCTGATTATTAGTTGAACCAATCGGGCATTTACGGGCAGTTAATCTCCCGCTGAACTTTAAGGTGAGAGTCTTACTGTCCGTTAATGCGGGGTAAAGTGAAACTATAATTAGCGGGGAGGGTGTTCATTCCCTACTCCTTATTAGTTGAACTATTCGAGTATTTACGGACTGCCAAACTCCCTTTTTATTTCTCTTACATCTTAAGGTTTTAGTTTTATTGCCCACAAATAGCAGGATAGTGCTGAACTCTAACTTTTGTATTGTACCACAATTCTCCCTTTAAGCAGTACTTCACTCTATTTTTCTTTTAAGGGAAAACATGCTATTCTTTTAGGCAGGAAATGTAGAAAATGAGGTCGATATATTATGCATTATGATGTTATTGTCATCGGCGGCGGGCCTTCTGGGCTAATGGCTGCAATCGGTGCTGCAGAAGAAGGCGCAAATGTCTTACTTCTTGATAAAGGAAACAAACTAGGGCGTAAACTTGCGATTTCTGGTGGCGGTCGCTGTAACGTAACGAACCGTCTACCACTTGATGAGATCGTTAAACATATACCAGGAAATGGCCGCTTTTTATACAGCGCTTTTTCTATTTTCAATAATGAAGATATTATTACATTCTTCGAAAATCTCGGTGTAAAACTGAAAGAAGAAGACCATGGCCGTATGTTCCCTGTATCAAATAAAGCACAATCGGTAGTAGACGCACTTTTAACACGATTAAAAGACTTAGGTGTAAAAATTCGTACGAATACACCTGTTGAAACGATTGAATATGAGAACGGTCAAACGAAAGCAGTTGTACTACAAACAGGCGAAGTATTAGAAACAAATCACGTCGTTATAGCTGTTGGCGGAAAATCTGTTCCTCAAACTGGTTCTACTGGAGACGGATATGCTTGGGCTGAAAAAGCTGGTCATACAATTACTGAGTTATTCCCAACAGAAGTACCAATCCTTTCAAACGAACCATTTATTCGTGACCGCTCCTTACAAGGTCTTGCTTTACGAGACGTAAACTTAAGTGTATTAAACCCGAAAGGAAAAGCTATCATTTCTCACAAAATGGACATGCTCTTCACTCATTTCGGCTTATCTGGTCCTGCTGCCCTTCGCTGTAGTCAATTCGTTGTGAAAGCATTGAAAAAGTTCAAAACGAATACAGTGCAAATGAGCATCGATGCATTGCCAGAAGAAAATAGTGAACAACTATTCCAGCGTATGCTAAAACAAATGAAGGAAGATCCGAAAAAAGGAATTAAAAACGTGTTAAAAGGTTATGTTCCTGAGCGTTACTTCCTATTCTTATTAGAAAAAAATGAAATTGACGGTAGTGAACAAGCTGGCCAAGTTTCTCATGAGAAGATTCGTGCACTTGTGAAAGACTTTAAAGAATTTACTGTGAATGTAAATGGTACGCAGTCAATTGAAAAAGCATTCGTTACTGGCGGCGGTGTATCTGTTAAAGAAATTAATCCGAAAGAAATGTCTTCTAAATTCACGAACGGCGTATATTTCTGCGGAGAAGTTCTTGATATTCACGGTTATACTGGCGGCTATAACATTACATCTGCCCTTGTTACTGGTAGAATTGCCGGAACAACAGCTGGAGAAAATGCAAAAATGCAGTATTAAAGAAGAAACAGGACTTCCTGTTTCTTTTTTTATAGGTACATGAAATTATATCGACGATTCCCCAAATATATCAGCGATTCTATAGGATATATCGCCTTACCAACGAAGAACACCAAATCCCCTCATGCTTTTTTGTTGCTTTATATACCTTAGTACCTTTATATTTTATATTGTTGAATAATTGAAAAAGGGTAAGGGGAAAACAAATGAGAAAAAAAGTCATGATGTCTTTAATGCTAATGACGTTTCTTTCTGCGGTAGAAGGAACGATTGTTAGTACAGCGATCCCTCGTATAACGAGTGATTTGTCAGGTGTCGAACTTGTTAGTTGGGTATATGCAATTTATATGCTTGCAACAGCTGTTTCGACTCCAATATACGGAAAATTGGCTGATTTATTCGGCCGTAAAAAAGTTTTGCTCATTGGAGCAGCAATCTTCTTAATCGGTTCTGCACTTTGCGGAGTCGTTACATCAATGGAACAATTAATCTTCTTCCGTGCTCTTCAAGGTATAGGCGCTGGTGCTGTTATGCCGATCACAATGACGATTATTGGAGACCTATATAGCGAAGCGAAAGACCGCGCGAAAGCACAAGGCTGGATGAGTGCCGTTTGGGGTGTATCTGGTGTTATCGGGCCGTTAGTAGGTGGATTTTTAGTTGATTCCCTATCTTGGCGTTATATTTTCTTCTTAAACGTTCCATTTGGAATTATCGCTTGCTTAATGATTGCCATTTACTACAAAGAATCTATTAAGCCTGCTAAGCACCATATCGACTATCTTGGTGCAACAGTATTCTCACTAAGTACAATCGCTCTACTATATGCATTATTAACAGGTAGCAGTAAGCAAAACTGGGGAGATATAACAATTATCGGTCTCTTAATCTTCGCTGTTATTTCATTCATTATCTTCTTATTCATCGAGAAAAAATCTCCGGAACCATTAATTCCGCTAGCGCTTTTCTCTAATCGTACATTATCTACAATAAACATATTAACGCTTATTGCTGGCGCAATGATCATTAGTATTACAATGTACCTTCCAATTTGGAGCCAAGGTGTATTAGGAAAAAATGCGACAGAAGCCGGACTTATTTTAATGCCAATTCCTGTTATGTGGACATTTGGCGCTATTTTCTCTGGTAACTTAGTAGGAAAATTAAAAACGAAACAAATTATTTTACTTGGAGCTAGCATTTTATCAGTCGCTACGTTCTTATTATTTACATTATCAACACATTCACCATCGTTCCTTATTTATGTAGCAGTCGGATTATTCGGTTTAGGAATGGGGCTTGTGACACCGATTTACATGGTAACAATTCAAGCAGCCGTACCAGCACATACACGCGGAACAGCCGTAGGTTTAAACACATTTATTAATACATTTAGTCAAACGTTAGGTGCTGCAATATTCGGTACAATTTTCAATACGATGATTCACGCACGCGGCATTAAAAACCTTGACCTTGTATCTAGCGGACACGGCGGAACTACAACAAATGTAGCAACCGAATCGCAATCCGCATTAGCAGCAAGTGTACACGTCATTTATATGAGTACTTTCGTATTAGCAGTATTTACATTAATTATCGCTTGGATTTTATTAAAGCCAGCTACACAAACAAGTGAGCAATAGTAAAGAGGATGACCATTTCGGTCATCCTCTTTTTACTCCTCATTCTCCACAATATGTTTCAGCATGGACAATTTATTATCCCAAAAACGTTCATAATACGAGAGCCACTGTTGTAATTCCTCTAATGGTTCTGGATGCAAACGATATATCTTCTCTCTTCCGCTTTTTCTTCCGCTTACTAAATTCGCTTCCGAAAGAATATGAAGATGCTTTACAACCGCAGTACGACTCATCGGAAAATGATCCGTTATTTTGGAAATCGGTAACTCTTTGTCACTTAATAACCGTATTACTTCTCGGCGGGTTGGATCAGCAATTGCTTGAAATACATCATATTTCGCTGCTGATGAGGACACTTAGCCTTCGACAACCTTTTTCAGTTTTTCATTTACAATCGCTACCCATCCACCGCTCATTCTATCGCGAATAATAGAGCTCTTCGCATTCGCTTTCGGAAGAATTTCATCAGGATGTTTCCAGCCGCCGTGAATTAACGTAAATTCTGTTTTATTATCTCCTAGGTCTTTCAGATTAAATGAAACAATCCAGCCATCTGTATCCCATGAAAAAGATAGATGGTTTGGTTCATCAATTTCTAACACTTTACATGGTGATGGACCAAATGGTGACTGTACATGAAATTCATGTCCTACCTCTAATACAAAATCATTTGGCATAAACCATGACGAAATCCCTTCTGCAGTTGATACTACATTCCATACTTTTTGAATAGACGCGTTAAAAACGATCGTTTGTTTAATATCATCTAATGTATTTTGTTGTTCCATTTTCATTCTCCTTTATTCGGCACTCAAATATAACACCTTTTGGTTGTATTTAGATGATATAACACCTTTTAGTTTCATGTCAATGCTGATTCTTTTTCACTGTTGAGAAATTCTCAACATTTTTTCAACAGGACAAACACCCTCGTAGCATTCCCTCATAATATACTCACAAAGGCAACAAAAAATAAAAACTTCTCTCAACATGAAACTCCATCATTCATCTTGAAAGAAGTGCCTTATTTATATCATGCGTATTTCGTCTCTCCTCCTTCCCTCAAGGGACACTACGCGGGATATGAAATATCAGAAGGAATATGCCCACCATTTGAGTAGGTAGTTATTTCTCTTCTCCTCAACATTTCCTTAGGACCGAAATGACTACCGACTCACTTTTTTCAAACAAAAATAAAAAGGGGATGAAAGCTATGTTCTATTGCATTAACTGTTCTGACATTCACCATGAAAAACATCCGAATGATAAAGTATTCAAAAACGGTTTTTATATCGATCCATTTTTAGGTGATCGTTATCACCTTGGTATGTGTACAGATGCCCAAAACCATGAAACAGGGGAGCCTCTTTTAACGACAAAGAAATTAGGTACACCCCAATCTATTATGAACGTATTACCGACACATGTTGTCCCAACATAAAGCATAAAAAAGAGCTGGCTCACCCAGCTCTTTTTTATGCTTTATAAACGATCATTGCTGAAAAACAATAAATTTGGTTTTCGTCATCGTTAATGGAAACACCAACTTGGTACTTAATATCTACAAAGTTACTATCATCAATCTTTTTCAAAAAAACATTTACAGCGTCTTCTAAGTCTTTTTCATGACTTTCATCAAACACTTTTACACGAATCATGTTAACACCATCCTAGATCGCAGCCCTCCGCCGCTTGATTATTGCCACGGTGCGTATCTATGATGCGATAAAATTTTCCGTTTTCATATATATACCCGTCTTCTAACACATATTGTTTACCTTCAGTATAGACATAAAACTTACCTATCATAAATTTACTCGTATATAATTCCAAATAATCTGATCTAAATTTAGCTACCACTTTATTTGTAATATCAATTTTTATTGTGCGCCCCACCTTCTCTCCCTCCTTTGCAAAGAACGGATTTAGGTATATTGTATTAGCGATTTTACATTTTATGCTTAAAAATAAGTGGATATGCCTTCTGTCCTCACCTGTACTATTTTTCTAAAAAATCATCAATAAGTAAGAGCAAAAAAATATATAAAAAAGAGTTTTTACTTATTGACTATAATATTAAAATTATGGTATTATATAAAATTTTACATTTTTATATATTTGTGCTATCATTAAAGGTGGTTACCACATATGGAGGTGGATGATTTGTTTCAAATTGGTGATAAAATCGTTTATCCAATGAACGGCGCAGGGGTCATCGAAGCCATTGAAGAGAAAGAAATATTAGGAACAACACGTCAATATTGTGTGATACGTATCATTAGTAAAGATATGCAAGTAATGCTTCCGATGGATCAATTACAAAAATCAGGTATTCGTTATATCGTAGATAAAGGTACGTTAGATGATATACTTCTTGAATTTCAAAACGGGGAATCAGATACATCACTTTCCTGGAAACAAAGATATACAATGAATATGGAAAAAATGAAAAACGGCAATCTGCAAGATAGTGCAGAAGTTGTTCGTGATTTACTTCGCCGTAATAAAGAAAGAGCATTAAATGCGAGCGAAAAACAAATGCTAGATAATGCCCGAAAAATGATGATTAGCGAAGTTGCACTCGTACAAAATGTTTCTGAGCATCAAGCAACAGAACTTCTTCAAGATACAATTAATCACTAAATTTAAAATAGCTGGTCGCTATTTTTTTGTAAAAAAGGACGAAGAGTTTTATCTCTTCGTCCTTTTATATTACCCACGCCCAGCTTGGAACGATGGATATAAAGTCATTCCACCATCTGCAAATAGCGTAATTCCAGTTACGTAACTTGCCTCTGCTGAAGCAAGCCACGTTGCGACTGCTGCAATTTCTTCCGATTTTCCAATATAGCCCATCGGTATCATACTTTCTACGTCCGCACGTTTTTTAGGATCAGCAAGCTTTTCGGCATTAATTGGCGTATTTATTGCACCTGGCCCAATATTATTTACTCGAATACCTTTCGGTGCATATTCTAACGCTAACGTCTCTGTCATAAGTTTAATACCGCCTTTACTTGCTGCATAGTGCACAAATAATGGCCACGGAATTTTCTCATGAACACTCGACATATTAATGACAGACCCTTTAATATCGTGTTCTACAAAATATTTAATCGCTTCACGGCTTCCTAAAAAAGCACCTGTTAAATTTGTATTGATTACTTTATTCCAATCTTCAAGCGGCATTTCATGCGATGGTACCGCATTCTCTATTCCTGCATTATTAATCATAACGTCGAGCGTACCAAATTCTTTCACAGCAGATTGAATGAGGTTCACAACATCAGACTCAACCGTCACATCACCTTTTACAGCAATCGCTTCTCCGCCTACTTTTTTAATTTCTTCTAATACATCATACGCTTCTGATTCTCGTGAGCGATAGTTAATAACCACTTTTGCTTTCTCTTTAGCAAACCTTACTCCCATCGCTCTTCCAAGACCAGTGGCCGATCCTGTAATAACGACAACTTTCCCTTCTAAATCGCTATACATTTCAATACCTCCTTTAACTTTTTGCAACACCTAACATAATTCCGGCTGCAATAATAAAAACGATACCGACAATAATTCCTGTTAATTGACGTTTCGTTTTCCTTTCACCTAATATAAGAATCCCGCCAAGCGTTGAAATAATAATTCCCATTTGTGATAGCGAGAAACTTGTTGCCACTCCAACACGCGGCTGCGAAATGAATAAAAACATATTTCCAGCTGCCCAAATTAATCCTGGAATAATATTTCGAATTGCATATTTATTAAATGGATGATGTTTAAAAGTAAGCAAGATTCCTCCTAACACCATACCAACTGCTTGTGGTAATAAAGCTGACCAACCATCTACATGAAATAGTCTAATCACTACTACGTAAACTAAATAACCGACTGTTGAAATCAATAAAATGATAATACCCCTTTTAAAATTCCCCGCTTGCTCTGCACTCTTTTCTTCTTTACTTTGAAGTGATGTTAAAATAACACCGATAATAATACAAACGAGTGCCAATACGCCAAGGACAACTGATATTGTCGTGGACCACTCATGAAATACGATGACTCCGAATAAAGTCGTCGCAACTAATTGAAGTCCTGTTGAAATGGGCATCGTTCTCGAAACGCCCATTAAATCAATACTTTTTAATTGATTCGCCTGACCAAGCGCCCAAAATAAACCTGACACAATTCCAACTCCAATAACAGTAGGAGTTAATACTGGCTTCATAAAAATATAAACAACAATCGAGAAAATAAGTGCACCAAACGTTGTACCGAGCGTTTGACTATACGGTCCCCCGCCAAGTTTCACGTTAAATAGCACAATACTTCCCCAAAATATAGCCGGTAAAATCGCTAACAGTATGTCCATCGCTCATTACCTTTCTTCACTAAATGTCATAGGTTATCACTCTGAATCATTAGAGTGCGCTTTTATTTTTTCTTTTTCCCGTTCACAAATCTTTTCTGCAATAGCACCAGAAACATTCTTTTCTCGCTCCACCTTCTTTATCTTTACGTGATCTAAATGATCTTCCAAAGTAAGTGTAACTTTATCATTCGGCGGATTATGTGCACCTTGGAACGTAAGAAATTGTAATGTAATTTCAAATCTAGGAACGAACTCATCTTTCTTGCCGAGACGCTTTATATTTATAACGGAGGCACATTCATATTGATCTTCTGTCACTTGTCTAATAACTGAATAGTACCTATTCGATAATGCACTCTCTAAAAGTTGTTCCCTTGATTCTTTCGCGAAAGAATCGCTTGGAGAAGAGAAAAAGGCCGAACATATCATTGTAATAACTATACATATTTTTTTCATAATACCCTCCTTGTTCTATACGTTAGTGTTCGCAAAACTTCCATAAAAAAACGACTTCCCCTATGTAGGAAAGTCGTTTTAATGAATCCAATATTAACCACCGCTCACCGGTGGGATTAGTGCAACAACATCACCAGATTGGATTTTGTCATCTTCATTTGCGTATTCTTCATTAATCGCAACCATAATTGGCGCTGTCACTGGTACATTATACTCTTTAACAACAACATCCTTTAACTCTGCAACCGTAATATTTTCTTTCTCTATTTGTAATTCACTTGTTCCTGCTTCTTCTTGCAAGTGCGCAAATAACAATACTCGAATCATACTTATAGCTCCTTCCCAGGCTCTCCCGCCGGATATGGCGTTTTTTCTAATTGATCACCAATCCAAGAATCTCCATCTTCCCAAAACTCTTTTTTCCAAATCGGAACAATTTGTTTTATGCGTTCCATAATATATTCGTTCGCTTCATAGGCTGCTTTACGATGCGGTGTTGAAACAGCAACCACAACCGCGATATCAGAAATTTGCAGTGTTCCGGTGCGATGTGTAATCGCAACGTGTGTACCTGGCCATTTCTCTTTCACTTCTGATCCGATTTTCTCTAGCATCTTTTCTGCCATCGTCTTATAAGCAACATATTCTAAGTATAGTGTACGACGCCCTTTCGTAAACTCTCTAACCGTTCCAATAAATGTTGTAACAGCACCACATTCGCGGCGAATAACCTTCTTCGCTACCTCTTCAATTGAAATTTCTGTATCAATTACTTCATAATACGTATTTGTCATTTCGTACCCCTTACCGTTTGTAAAAACCAGTCTATATACAACTCGTCTTCTGTTATATGAAATACTTTATATTCTTCTCGTAAGTTTGCGGAAGCATGATGCCACGTAATAACCGCTATTACATTTTCTACTTTATGTAAAAGTTCAGCGTCTTCTTCAGAACGAAGTAACACTACTTTCGGATAGCTCTCATTTTTATAGCCCTCAATTACAATTGTATCCACTTCAAAAAACTCATATAAGCGAATAATTTCTTGCAAGGACCATTCCTCTCTTAATGACGACAGTGAAAGTAATCCAGCGCCTTCTACGCTACTGACAACAGCACCGGCCTTTCGGTGCCTTTCACTATCTTTTTGCGCTACTTCTGGAAAACCTCCGTGCCCGTGATGTTTAATGGTAGCAACTTTCATTTTTCGTTCAGCTAATGTACACACAAATTTCTCGACAAATGTTGTTTTCCCGCTATTTTGATATCCTACTATTTGTAAGATTGAAGGGGCTTTGCCCATGGCCAATCACATCCCTCGGCGTGCTCTAACAATAATACAGACACTTTCATCCCTGCCTCAAACCCTCTCGTTCCTCCAGGCAACACAATAAAAGCATTCGCATCAGCGAGTGAAGATACCGCACTCGATTTATCTAAACCGACCGGCACCGCTTGTAATGCCCCGTCCACGATTGTCACCTTTGCTCTTACAAAACGAGTAAACGGATTTGGCTTCGGAAAATCTTTTTGTAAAATAGCATCTGCTCTATATACATGAGGCTCCTTCGCATACAAATATGTTTTTATAACCGGATGCACAAATAGCTCAAAACCTACGTAACAAGCTGACGGATTCCCTGATAAACCGAAAAGTAACTTTCCATCAACTTCAGCTACTGTCGTTACACTTCCTGGTCTCATTGCTATTTTATTAAAGAGTACATTTGCTTGTAATCTTTCATAAATAGCCGGCAAGTAGTCATAATCTCCTACCGACACACCGCCTGTCGTAATTAAAATATCAACCTCATTCATCGCTGATTGAACAGCTGTAAAACATGCATCTAACTCGTCCGCAAGTTGGCCATAATAACGGACTTTCCCCCCGGCTTTCATAATTTGAGCCGCAATCATATAAGAGTTGCTATTTCTGATTTTCCCCGGCTCTAACGACTCGTGTACTTCTAATAATTCACTTCCTGTCGTCACAATCCCAACAACAGGCTGTTTTACCACTTTCACAGTACTATATCCAAACGTCGCTAATAAGGCCGCAACACCTGGATTGATCGCAACACCTTTCTTAACGAGAACTTGATTTTCTTTTATATCTTCTCCTTTAAATGAAACATTGTCACCACTATTAAAAGGACGCTTTAACTTCATATATGTTTTTCCGTTCTTCTCAAAACCTTCCGTCAGCTCTAACATTACGACTGCATTACAATCCTCTGGAATAGCTGCTCCCGTCATAATACGAACCGCTTTAAAAGGCCCTACTTCATCTAAAAAAACAGAGCCCGCTCCAATTTCTCCTATTACTTCAAATTCAACTGAATTCTCTTGATTTGCTTCTTTCGTATCTTCTGCTCGAATTGCGAAACCATCGTAAGGAGAACGATCAAAATGAGGAACGTCATGATCAGAGACAACATCCTCTCCAAGAATTCTCCCGTAACTTTCCGCAATAGAAACTTCTTCTACTTCACCATTCTTCGCATATTCCATTACCCTCTCTACTGCCTCAGCAACTTGAATCGGAATTCGTTTTTCTACCATCATTTCTCACCTCATATTTGCAATTTTTTTTATCTCGATTAAACTTTATATATTAAATAGAAATTACTTCAAGGAGGAATTCCATGTCTTCATTCACACACTTTAATGACCAAGGACGCGCGAAGATGGTTGATATAAGCGAAAAAAAAGCAACCGTTCGAACAGCAATTGCGTGCTCTAGCATTGTCGTTACAAAAGAAATTTACGATAAAATCTCTCACCATGAAATCGGGAAAGGCGACGTATTAGCAGTTGCACAAATCGCAGGTATTATGGCTGCGAAACGCACTTCTGATATTATCCCAATGTGCCATCCTTTATTATTAAAAGGTGTTGACGTTTCTTTCGATTGGAAACAATCCGAAGAACAATATCGATTACTTATTGAAGTAAAAGTTAAAACAGAAGGTGGCACCGGTGTTGAAATGGAAGCTTTAACAGCTGCTTCCGCTACCGCTCTTACTGTGTACGATATGTGTAAAGCTGTTGATAAAGGTATGATTATTGGCGAAACATACTTACTTGAAAAAACAGGTGGAAAAAGTGGAGATTATACGAGAAAGTCTTAATCTTCTCCCTGTTGAACCTAAAGGGTTTCTCTTTAGGTTCAACCTATATATCTTGCATATAAACGTTTTGCTGCATTTATATCATTCGTCCCATGAATAAACGCCCTGCCATCTGTAAATAAAACAAAACGAAATTCCTCTACCGGAAATGATAATAAATACGGAGTAGCTTTTACATCCACACTTCTTTGTAAGCGCTTTTTAATTTCTTCTAAATTAAATTCATTCCGCACACCGGGACGGATTTGCACTGTATTTCGGCCACATAACACTTCTGTTTTCGTTTGTGCTTCAAATGTTAAACTCGGATATGTACGTAATCTTCCGCAAGATAAACACGTGTCTTTTTTCTGCCTATTCACTTTAAATGCCATCTGTTGATTATTCCAAAGATCAAACGATAACATCGTTTCGCGAAGCGCACCATAGTCTTCTACTAATATTTTCAGCGCTTCCGTTATTTGATGCGCAACTACTAATTGTACTGCCGGCTGTATAACACCAGCAGTATCACATGTTGCTCCGCTCGCCGGATGCTCCATTAAACAACGGAAACACGGTGTTTTTCCTGGTAAAATTGTATACGTTACTCCGTAGCTTCCGACACAACCACCATATATCCACGGAATATTATACTTTTGTGAAATATCATTAATAAGGAGACGCGTTTCAAAATTATCTGTTGCATCTAATATTAAATCTACATCCTTCACTAACTCTTCCATTTCTTGCACTGTTACATCAATCACAACCGGATTTATTTCCACCTCAGAATTAATCGCTTTTAAATGCTCTGCTGCCGCTACCGCCTTCGGTTTATACTGCTTTGCATCTTCTTCTGTATATAATTGTTGCCTTTGTAAATTACTCCATTCTACATAATCACGATCCACAATTGTTATTTTTCCAACACCTGCTCTAACAATCGCTTCTGCATTCGCTGCACCGAGAGCACCAGCACCGATAATGAGCACATGCTTCTCCCTAATTTTTCTCTGTCCTTCTTCTCCAACACCAGAAAATAATATTTGTCTTGAATATCGCTCCTGCATACGATAGCCCATTTCTTATCCTCCTATATAAGACATTTCAATTTTCGGACGATTTTTTGCACTTTCTTCTGTCCGTTCATCCGAATACCGATCTTTTCTATTCATCCATACATCTTGTATAACACTTAACAACTCATCATCCGAAAGATTTCCTCTAAGAAGTTCCCTTACATCCAATCCTTCTGTCGCAAATAAACAGGTATAAAACTTTCCATCTGCCGAAATTCTTGCTCTCGTACAAGAGGAACAAAATGACTCAGAAACAGAAGTAATAAAACCAACTTCGACATTTGTTCCAACGTAACGATATCTCTTCGCAACTTCACCAAAATAATGTGCTTCAGCTGGCTCAAGCGGATACACGCTATGAATCATCTCAATTAACTCTCGCTTTGTAACGACTTGATCAAAGTTCCATCCATTTGTACTACCAACATCCATAAACTCAATAAACCTAAGCGTGATTCCTTGCTCTTTAAAATACGCAGCCATCGGAAGTACTTGATGGTCGTTCATCCCTTTTTTCACAACCATGTTTACCTTTACATCAAGCCCGACCTCTTTTGCAGCCATAATTCCCTTTATAACAGGTTTCGTATTAATATTCCGGCCATTAATGCCCTTAAATACATCGTCATCTATTGCATCCAGACTAACATTTACTCTATGTAATCCAGCTTCTTTTAATGCTTTTGCTTGTTTCGTTAAATGAATCGCATTTGTCGTTAACCCTATATCTACTAACCCGTCAATTTTCACGAGACGTGCAATCAGTTTTGTTACATCTTTACGAAGCAGTGGTTCGCCGCCAGTAATTCTAATTTTTCGTACACCGATGCTAACAAATAATTTTGCCAAACGCTCAATTTCATCAAACGTTAGTAAAAACTCATCTTTCAAAAAAGCATAATCTGGCCCAAATACTTCCGCTGGCATACAATATGTACATCTAAAATTGCAACGATCAATGACAGATATGCGTAAATCTTGAAGTGGGCGTCCAAAAAAATCTGTAACCATCTCCTGCATCGCCACCCTCCCTTTCTGCCAAATTTCTCTCTGTTCATTCTATTATAATATATTTTCTAACTGCGATGTTTTTGCTCACGTGAATAAAGGGAAACTTTAAACAATAGGAGGATATCTATTCTCCTATTGTTAGCAAGTATACCTCTCAAATATGGGGATAAAAAAACCTTGAAACATAAAAGTTCCAAGGTTCTCTGCTTATTAACTTAATCTAATAATAGTTAGAGTAGCTCCTGGCGTTGTTGTAGATAATGTAACCCCAAGTAATCCGGATAATTGCAAGCTAACAGCAGCTCCAGCAGGTAAACTAGTAATAATTGTCGCATTCAATGAACTCACACCGACTAAAGAAGAATTTATCGTTCCAGCGAGCGGGCTTCCATTTACAGTTATACGAGAACCAACAGCTACAGCAGCTGTTAAATTGATTGTATAGGCTATATAATAATTCCCTGCATTCGCAACTGTAAATATAGTATTTGTACCATCAACTGTTATTCCTGGACCTATATTTTGGTTATTCGGTAAATTAACATTTGCACCAGCTCCTATACTACTTCCTGACGTATTATTCGCAAATGCATACGTTGCGGTTATACTTACTCCAGTGACTCCGGTCGATCCCGTACTTCCTGTTACTCCCGTGCTTCCCGTTGCTCCCGTGCTTCCTGTTGGACCGGTACTTCCTGTTGCTCCCGTGCTTCCCGTTGCTCCCGTACTTCCTGTCGATCCCGTATTTCCTGTTGGACCGGTACTTCCCGTCGTTCCGGTGTTCCCTGTTGGACCCGTGCTTCCCTTTGCTCCCGTACTTCCTGTTGCTCCCGTGCTTCCCGTTGCTCCCGTACTTCCTGTTGCTCCCGTGCTTCCTGTTGGACCCGTACTTCCCGTCGTTCCGGTGTTCCCTGTTGGACCCGTACTTCCCGTTGGACCCGTACTTCCTGTTGCTCCCGTGCTTCCCGTTGCTCCCGTACTTCCTGTTGCTCCCGTGCTTCCCGTTGCTCCCGTACTTCCTGTCGATCCCGTATTTCCTGTTGGACCAGTGTTTCCTGTCGCTCCCGTTTCTCCTGTTGGACCCGTACTTCCCGTTGCTCCCGTACTTCCTGTCGCTCCCGTGTTTCCTGTTACTCCGGTGCCTCCTGTCGCTCCCGTTTCTCCTGTCGGACCGGTACTTCCCGTTGCTCCTGTTTCTCCTGTCACTCCCGTACTCCCCGTTGGACCGGTACTTCCTGTTGCTCCCGTGCTTCCCGTTGCTCCCGTACTTCCCGTTGATCCCGTTTCTCCTGTCGCTCCCGTATTTCCTGTTGGACCGGTACTTCCCGTCGTTCCGGTGTTCCCTGTTGGACCCGTACTTCCTGTTGCTCCCGTTTCTCCTGTCGGACCCGTACTCCCCGTTGGACCCGTACTTCCCGTTGCTCCCGTGCTTCCCGTTGGACCCGTGTTTCCTGTTACTCCGGTGCTTCCTGTTGGACCCGTGTTTCCTGTTACTCCGGTGCTTCCTGTCGATCCCGTATCTCCTGTCGGACCGGTACTTCCCGTTGATCCTGTTGAACCAGTTACTCCCGTACTTCCCGTTGGACCCGTACTTCCTGTCGCTCCCGTATTTCCTGTTGGACCGGTTTCTCCTGTCACTCCCGTACTTCCCGTCGTTCCGGTGTTCCCTGTTGCTCCCGTACTTCCCGTTGGACCCGTATTTCCTGTTGCTCCCGTACTTCCCGTTGCTCCCGTACTTCCTGTCGCTCCCGTACTTCCTGTTGGACCCGTACTTCCCGTTGGACCCGTACTTCCTGTCGCTCCCGTATTTCCTGTTGGACCGGTTTCTCCTGTTACTCCGGTACTTCCCGTCGCTCCCGTGTTTCCTGTCGCTCCCGTTTCTCCTGTCGGACCCGTACTTCCCGTTGCTCCCGTACTTCCTGTCGCTCCCGTATTTCCTGTTGGACCGGTTTCTCCTGTCACTCCCGTACTCCCCGTTGGACCCGTACTTCCCGTCGCCCCCGTTTCTCCTGTTGGACCTGTACTTCCCGTTGGACCCATACTTCCTGTTGCTCCCGTGCTTCCCGTTGGACCTGTTTCTCCTGTCACTCCCGTACTCCCCGTCACTCCCGTTTCTCCTGTCGGACCGGTATTTCCCGTTGGACCGGTATTTCCCGTTGGACCGGCACTTCCCGTTGGACCCGTGTTTCCTGTTACTCCGGTGCTTCCCGTCACTCCCGTTTCTCCTATCGGACCGGTATTTCCCGTTGGACCCGTACTTCCCGTTGGACCCGTGTTTCCTGTCGCTCCCGTTTCTCCTGTCGCTCCCGTTTCTCCTGTCGGACCGGTACTTCCCGTCGCTCCCGTTTCTCCTGTTGGACCCGTGTTTCCTGTTACTCCGATGCTTCCCGTCGCTCCCGTTTCTCCTGTTGGACCCGTGTTTCCTGTTACTCCGGTGCTTCCCGTCGCCCCCGTTTCTCCTATCGGACCGGTATTTCCCGTTGGACCCGTACTTCCCGTTGGACCCGTGTTTCCTGTCGCTCCCGTTTCTCCTGTCGGACCGGTACTTCCCGTCGATCCCGTACTTCCCGTTGGACCCGTACTTCCTGTTGCTCCCGTGTTTCCTGTTGGACCGGTACTTCCTGTTGCTCCCATGTTTCCTGTTGGACCGGTACTTCCTGTTGCTCCCGTATTTCCTGTTGGACCGGTACTTCCTGTTGCTCCCGTGTTTCCTGTTGGACCTGTTTCTCCTGTCACTCCCGTACTCCCCGTTGGACCCGTGTTTCCTGTTACTCCGGTGCTTCCCGTCACTCCCGTTTCTCCTATCGGACCGGTATTTCCCGTTGGACCCGTGTTTCCTGTCGCTCCCGTTTCTCCTGTCGGACCGGTACTTCCCGTCGATCCCGTACTTCCTGTTGCTCCCGTGTTTCCTGTTGGACCGGTACTTCCTGTTGCTCCCGTGTTTCCTGTTGAACCGGTACTTCCCGTCGTTCCCGTATCTCCTGTTGGACCGGTACCTCCCGTTGCTCCTGTACTTCCTGTTGGACCAGTATTTCCCGTCGGGCCAGTTGTTCCCGTCGCTCCCGTACTTCCCGTTATCCCTGTCATTCCAGTTGGAACTGGAGGAAAAGTAGGGCCAACTAGATCTGACGATAGCTTAAAATTGGCATTTAATGAACTTTTTATTTTGGATTTACCACCATTTCCTTCCACTACTTTCACCACCTTTAAAGGAAAAGTACAACTATAAAATATATGTCATATGAAAATCCATCTTCTACTTGAATTGTATTTTCTAACAACGTCACCTATACTACTTTTAAACCGATTACTCCTGTTTTTATGTAGCATAATCTCTTCTTCCAAATAAAGACTCCCCTAATTTCTTAAGGGAGTCCAGCAACTGAATCCATATTATCTGTATTCGGGACAGATTGTGCTATACCCGATACATTTACACTTTGCCCCATATTTGTTCCTGTTACAGTACCCGCAGGAGTACCTCGTGTATAGGTTGTCGTCACAGAATCTCCTGGTTGTAAACAAAGCTTCGTCTCTGTCCCTATTACTGTAACAACATCAATCCAAGTGCACCCCATTGAACCACTATACGATTTCGTAGCAGTAAATGAAGTATCACTCAGATTATCACCAGTAAATATATTCCCAGTGTTATTCACAATAACAAACTCTTTTATATGAGCAGGCATAATCACACCCTACCTTTCCTCTATGAACCTAACGTACGTGTACTCGTTGCTAATGGCGGTAGAAAGACTGATGTTCGAATCACCACTTCTGGCTGCCGTTTCCCATTTAAAAAAACAGCCGCACTCGATCCTCCAGCACCCGCATAAGCCTTCGATACAGCAAAAGGTGCGATATTATAACAGTCGCCAACATTAACAGCTCCTGTATTGTTAATAATTTTTACTTTACGCATGTTAATCCCCATTTACCTATCCCCCTTTTTTATACTGTATGCAAAAGAAAAAAACTTGAAACAGACTCGTTTCAAGTTTTTAACTATTAACTATTTCGTTTCACCTTCATATTGAAGCATACCGCCAACCATGTTCATTGTTTTAAATCCTTGCTCATTTAAATAATGGCATACATTTTCACTGCGCATTCCCGAGCGACAAATAAAGATATATTCATTCTCTTTATCAAAGAAATCTACTTTATTTGGGATATCACCCATTTTAATATGTACAGCTTCTGGAATCTTCCCTGCTGCTACTTCTTCATCTTCCCTTACGTCTACTAAAAATAACGTTTCTCCACTTTCTAAACGCTCTTGCACTTCTTCTGTAGTAATTGTTTTCACTTCTGTCATATGTCGTTCCTCCTTATATACGATAAAACCTTTAGTTTCTTCTTTAAACAACCATTTCTAATCAATTTTAGCATGCGAAAGAAAGAACGCAAAGAATGCAAAATTTATTTCTCAAATTTCTCGCAAAACTTATTCTTTACAAACATAACTCGTGCATTGTATCCTCAATATACTTGTTTTATGAAAGGAGCCAATGAAAATGACACTTTTTCTTTTCATTACGGGCATCATTTTCTTAATCGCTGCAATTATTGCACTTAGTATGAAAAATAATAAAAAGATAAAATCACCACAAGAAATATCATTCTTATTTCTATTACTTAGTATAGCTTTCTTCGGTATAGCAATTGCCACATATATTTTCCGTCTACAAATCATGTAAAAAAAGGTGCCTATTACATACATTGCACCTTTTTCACATCATTTATTTTCTACACAAAACTAGATACTTTCCGATTCAAAAATTCATAAACTTTCTTTTCAAATAAATGAATATCAAATGCTCCTGCCATATGCCCATTTATACTTTCTATTTCATACACTTCCGCATATTTCCCTTGTTTTTGCAAAATGTCTACCATTTTATAATTATAACGTGACGGCTGAAGCAAATCTTGTTTACAAGGAATCATAAGTACATTTGCTTCTATGTTAGATAGGGCCTCTTCTAAAGATGAAAATCCATGCGCAATATCATGTAATAAAACTGCTTTCGCAGTGTACATCCATGAATTTGCATCTACTAACTCTATACTTCTATATGTCATTTTGTTTATCTCTTTCTCAAATGATGTTAATGCAGAAAATGTTTCATAAGATTCTACCTCTATACTATTACGAGGAAATGTCGTTTCATAAAAATGCTCATCAAATGCGTTCATAAACATCATTCTATTTGCTAAATGGAGCCCCTTCGTTGGCTGCTCTTCTCCGTATTTTCCACCCTTCCAACTTGGATCCAGTTGAATGGCCTCAATTGCATTTTGCGCTATATTTACCGACGTAATAATTGGATTTTGCGGGTTCGTAATAACACCAATCATCCGCTCTACCATATGAGGATAGCGAACAGCCCATTGCTGCGCAATCATCCCACCAGCCGACGGTCCTATTACAGCATGTAACCTTGAAATTCCCATATCTTTTATTAACTCATATTGCATACGAGCTACATCAAGAAATGTAAAAACCGGGAAATCCATCGCATATTCATCGCCAGTTTTCGGATTAATCGATTTCGGTCCCGTTGTAATCACATAAGGGTTCTTCACTTGCACATTACAAAGATTATCGGTGCATATAACGAAGTATTTATTTGTATCAATTGCTTTTCCCGGTCCAATTAAACCATCCCACCAACCAGACTCCTCATCATGCGCTGTATATTTTCCTGCCGCATGACTAGTTGCACTAAAATAATGACAAACCAAAATCACATTTGACCTTTCTCTATTTAAAGTACCATACGTCTCATAACCCATTTGAACAGGAATTTCCCTACCATTTTCAAACGTAAACTCTTTTAAAACAAACTTCTCTTTTTTTACAATTTGCACATACTCTCCCTCTCCCCGTTATAGTATGAACTGCTTACTACATGTTTTTTTCTATACAAACCAATCTCCTTCTTCTTTTCATAAATAAATGAATAATATACAAAATTAGCCACAAAATAGCACTATATTACACAATTAAAGAGGGCATACATATGATTTGGAATTGGCTACGTAAGAAGAAAAAATCAAATGCAACAGAAACAAAAGAAGCAGACAACCCGAAGCTGCAGCCTAGTAATCAAGATGATGAGAGCAAAGAACAGACTAGAAGTATGAAACATAATAAAGATAAAAATTGCGAGAAAAAAAAATCTGAACAAGACGACTCTTCTCAGGAGAAACTGCAAAGCTCTAGGCAGGACAACTCGTCCCAGGATAAACAGCAAAGTGCTAAACAAGATGACTCGTCTCAGGATAAACAACAAAGCTCTAAGCAAAATAACTCGTCTCAAGATAAACAACAAAGTGCTAAACAAGATGACTCTCCCCAAGACAAGCAGCAACAATCTAAACAAGACGATTCTTCTCAAGAGAAACAGCAACAATCTAAACAAGACAATTCTTCTCAAAACAAGCAACAACAATCTAAACAAGACAATTCTTCTCAAAACAAGCAACAACAATCTAAACAAGACAACACTTCTCAAAACAAGCAGCAAAGCTCTGGAAATAATAGTATTTATGATTTTACAAAACCAGAAACAGATCGTATTCATTCTCTACAAAATTTAATAGAGAAGCTGAAAAAGTCTAGTGATTTTGTTAATTACCATACATCTGACGATGAAACGATGCCTTACTGGATTTCTTACTATCGCCCTTCACTTGATGGTGAGAAATTGCAAAAGTACTTAATGCCTACTCTTTTGGAACGACCTAACGCTTCATTAGAAGAACTGAAAGAACATATTCCAATGAGCGGCATTACAATTACGAACGATTTACAAAAAATTGAGGACATGGTTTTAAAGGGGCATGCGATTGTTCAAGTAAATCAGCAAGATCAAAAGTGTATGCTTGCAAATATTGCAATTGATACTTACCGGGCACCAAGCCCTCCATTAAATGAATCAACAGTTATCGGTCCACAAGAAGGCTTTGTAGAAGCTATTGATACGAATATTAATTTAGTACGAAAACGTCTTCCTGTTTTAGATTTACAAACAAAAGAGATGATCATCGGCGAGTTTTCAAAAACAAAAGTTGTCATGATGTATTTAGACAACCTCGCTGAAAAAGATAATGTAGATTTTCTAGAGGAATCATTACGCGCTCTTGAATATGATCAAATTAATGATAGTGCTTATATACAAGAATTGATGGGGGAAAAATCGATTTTCCCTCTCTATATCAATACAGAACGCACTGATAGAGTTACAAAAGCTTTAATTGATGGAAAAATCGCTATTTTTGTTGATGGTTCTCCAAGTGTTTTACTAACACCCGTATCATATTTCGATTTTTTCATTTCACCAGAAGACTATAACGTCTCTTGGCTATACGCTACATTTTCAAGAATTTTACGCCTTATCGCCGTTCTATTTTCAATCTGTGCTACACCGTTATACGTTGCAGTTTTAAATTATCACTACGAGCTCATTCCAAGTGATTTACTTGAAACTTTGATTTTATCAAGGGCACAAGTACCGTTCCCACCTTTAATTGAAGCACTCTTTTTAGAACTTGCAATCGACTTATTGAGAGAAGCTGGCGCGAGGTTACCGATGAAAGTTGGTCAAACGCTCGGTATTGTAGGTGGTATCGTAATCGGGCAAGCATCTGTACAAGCTGGTTTAACGAGTAACATTTTATTAATTATCGTTGCCTTATCAGCACTTGCTTCCTTTATTACACCTATTTATAAAATGGGTAATGCTGTTCGATTACTACGCTTCCCGTTTCTCATATTTGCAGAAATAGGAGGACTTTTCGGGATATCTCTTGGATTTATCTTTTTATTTACTCATCTATTTAGACTTACTTCTTTACGCAAGCCGTATGCTTTGTTTTATCCGACAAGGCAACAATCCGTTAAAGATTCTTGGATTCGTTTTCCTTTAACAATGATTGATACAAGGGATGTACAAGCTAGACCACAACATGTAAAAAAAGCCGCAAAAGGGATTTCAACAAAACATAGATCGGACTTTGATGATTAAGAAATGAGGTGCATTGATGAGTAAAGTTCAAGAAAAATATCAAATATCTCCTGTCTTTGTTTTCTTCTTAATTCACGGTGCACAGTTTGGAGCTGGCGTTCTTGGCTTCGCTCGAATCATCGCAAAGGCCGCTGGATACGACGGCTGGATGGGTGTTGTAATCACAGGAGTCTGCATCCATATCCTTATATGGATGATGTATTTTTTATTAAAAGAAACAAACGGGAATTTAATTGACTTACATCGGCAAACATTTGGGAAATGGCTAGGAAATACGATAAATCTCATTTTTATGACTTATTTCTTAGCCGTCAGCATTTCCGTCATTCGAACATACGTTGAAATTATTCAAGTATGGATGTTCCCTACCGCTTCCACCTTTATGTTAACACTCTTTTTATGCTTAGTTAGCTATTACATCATTTCTTCTGGATTTCGTGTCATTACTGGTATTTGCGTCATCTCTGTTGGCGGTACATTAGGATATTTATTTCTTAGCCTATTCGTTTTGAAATACTCACATTGGGATAATTTACTCCCTATATTCACACATTCTTTTTCAGATATTTTAAAAGCAGCCCAGCTGTCAATCTACAGTATGACAGGGTTTGAAGTGTATCTCATGATTTATCCATTTGTGAAAAATCCGAAGCAATCTCATAAATTCGCTCAATATGGGGCACTATTTTCAAATCTTCTATATTTATTTAGTACAATTTTAGCCTTTTCATTTTTTAGTGAAAAACAATTATTAAAAATAATATGGTCACAACTTTCTATGACCCAAGTTATTCAATTACCATTCATAGAAAGGCTCGAATATATTGCAATTTCAGCTTATGCACTCGTTATTGTTACAAGTTTTATCATTCCTTTATGGGCGGCAACGAGAGGCACTCACGAAATATTTCGTGTAAAACAAAGAGGTATTCTAATCACTTTTATCTTTATCACTCTTATTGTTTCACAACTTTTAACAAACAGGCACGATATTAACAATTTTATTAGTAATGCATCAAAAGTTAGTTTTTGGCTCATTTATGTATACATGCCAATTTTATTTATCATTGTGTGGGTGAAAAGAAAATGGAAAAAATCAAAAGCACAAGCAAATTAGTACTTATTTCTTGTATAACGCTCTTCAGTCTAACTGGATGTTTACAAAAAAACATTATTGATGATGTACAGCTTATTCAAGGAACTGTATTTGACGTAGCAAAGGATAATAAAGTAAAAGTAACATTCGTTTGTCCAATTCAGAAAAAAGGTAATAAAGTTCAAGTTTTTGAAGGTAGCGCCAATGCGGTAAAACAAGTAAAAGCAGACACATCTTTAGAGTCTTCCCAACCATTTGCTAGCGGACAAATGCGTGTTGCTTTATTTACCACCAGAATTGCTAAGAAAGGAATGGTTGCTTCCTTCGATACATTAATTCGCGATGTAAACATTGGAAATGCCTTATATGTTGCTTTACTTGAAGGTAATGGTACTGAACTTTTAAAAGGAAAATACACGACTTCATCCAACGTTGCAATTTATATAAAAAAAATGCTAGAACATAATATGGAAACTGGTCCTCTACCAAAAGATAACCTGCATGTAGGAGCATTCCGTTATTATCAAGAAGGACAAGACTACCATATTCCAATTTTAAAGAAACATGGGGATAAAATAAAAATTACCGGAATTGGTCTTTTTAAAAAAGATAAATATGTTGGTAAAATTGATGAAAAAGATATGTTTATATTCAAAGGACTTTTAGAGAAACATAAGTTGGACTCACATGAATTTAAAGCAAACCCTGGGTACGTAATGATTAATAATATTCGTTCTGTTCCAACATACGATATAAAAATAAAAAATGGAAAGCCCTCTTTTTCCATTCACGTTACGCTTGATGCTCGTATTCAAGAAGTATCGAAACAAATTAACTTAGATAATGCTAAGAACACAAAAAAGATTGAAAAGACCGTCCAAAAACAATTGGATATACAAGGTAACAAATTAATTAAGCAATTCAAATCCTTAGGTGTCGATCCTCTCGGGCTAGGAGCTAAATATAAGCAACATTATCGCCCATTCAAATTAGAAGAGTGGAAACAGATGTACAAAGATGTCCCCGTTACTGTAAAATACACCGTGAATATTACAAATTCTGGTGTGATTGAATGAGAAATGATTGAACTCCTCTCTCCAGCATGATACAACGGAAAGAGGAGTTTTTATTTTAGATAGAGAGAGAAGATATTTATGGGGGAGCTTATGTCTAAAAAATTAGTAAAGCCTATTTTAAATGGTATTTTATTTCTCGGCGTCTTTTTATTTGCTCATACATATTTAAAAAATGTTTCCTTCACACGTTATTTACTTGTCGTTATCCCAATGTTACTCGTTGGTATGTTTGGCATCGATCTTATTTTATCCATTTTAATTAAGAAAGAAGAATAGTCTATAGTCATCTATGTTACAATAAACTTCGGCATAACGTAAGAAAGGATGAATCAACATGACAAACGAAAAAGGTTTAGATAAAGGATACGAACTTGTTGCAAAAATGCATGAAGTATTCGGGCATCCTGTAACAAATACACCAACAAAACTAGCAGAAGAGCGCGCAAAAATTCGTGCAAGTTTTATGCAAGAAGAGCTAGAAGAGTTTCTAGAAGCAACAACTGTTGAAGATCAATATGATGCACTGATTGACCTTATTTACTTTGCATTCGGAACGTTTGCCGAAATGGGCGTACGACCTGATAAAGGATTCGAAATTGTAAACAACGCAAACATGGCAAAACTATTCCCTGATGGAAAACCTCGTTTCCGTGAAGGGGACGGCAAAATTCTAAAACCAGAAGGCTGGCAAGCACCTGAGCCACAACTTCGTGCTGAGATTGAACGTCAGCGCCAAGAAGCTGAAAAAAACTGCTAGGATTTCCTAGCAGTTTTTTATTATGTCTTTTTTTCTGCAGTTCATTAATGACCCACGTGTCCCGCGTGTCCTGCTGCTCCACCAATGCTAGCCGCTCCTGCCGCTGCCCCTGCTCCTCCTGCGCCCATTCCACCTGTCCAAGGCGAAGATTGCTGTTGTTGATACTGTTGATGTTGTTGACCTTGATGGCTCTGTTGACCATGATGTCCTTGGTGTCCTTGATGGTGATGATGACCATGGTGACCGTGCTGTCCTTGATGCGTTTGATAAAGAACAGCTTGCGGATGAATGTGGTGTTGACCGTGGTGATGTACTTGTTGTTGATGATGACCATGGTGGCCGTGCTGTCCTTGATGCTGATGATGACCATGGTGGCCGTGCTGTCCTTGATGCTGATGATGACCATGGTGGCCGTGCTGTCCTTGATGCTGATGGTGTCCTTGGTGGCCGTGCTGTCCTTGATGCTGATGGTGTCCTTGGTGACCGTGCTGTCCTTGATGCGTTTGATAAAGAACAGCTTGCGGATGAATGTGGTGTTGACCGTGGTGATGTACTTGTTGTTGATGTCCATGATGGTGATGTTGCCCATGATGGCCGTGCTGTCCTTGGTGATGATGGTGTCCTTGGTGGTGATGGTGTCCTTGGTGGTGATGGTGTCCTTGGTGGTGATGGTGTCCTTGGTGGTGATGGTGTCCTTGGTGGTGATGGTGTCCTTGGTGATGATGTACATGATGACCGTGAACACCTTGCGGATAACCACCTACTCCGCCTGCCACAACCCCTACTCCCGATACAGGGAATCCTGTCTGCACTCCTCCAACAAAAGAAGGAAATGCAGTTGGTCCCCCTACTGGAATTCCTGTCTGTACGCCAGCTACTGATGTTGGAAAGCCTCCTGTTACTGTAGGCATGCCCGCCACTGTTGTCGAATATCCTCCCATTACTGTAGGTATTCCAGTTTGCATGCCAGCTACCGATGTTGGAAAGCCTCCTGCTGCTCCACCCATCCAGCTTGGAATACCACCGTATCCTTGCTGGCCAGATCCTCCCATTAACATCATTTGCGCATAACTATCCGATTGGCCTCCGAAGAAGCCATGTGGTGCATTATTGTCCATCCCTTTCATTCCTTTCACCTCTTCTACTCAATTTAGCCTACCTTTTTTATCATATTTTCTATAGAAGAATAGGTGTTTGTCTGTATTGGAATTCCGCTCCTTTTTCTTCATTCATGATAAAAGTATGCAAAACATTTTTAGTACGAATGGATTTGTACGTAGCGGAATAATTGAAAACTTAGATGAAGACGACTCAAAAATTATTTTCTACATAAAAAAGCTCAGAGCGTAAACACTCTGAGCTTTTCTTTCATTCATTAGTTTGCAACAACGTTAACAAGCTTTCCAGGAACTACAATTACTTTACGAACTGTTTTCCCTTCAATTTGGTCTTGAATTGCTTCAAGTGCAAGTTGTTCCATTTCTTCTTTTGATGCATCTTTACTCATTGTTAGTTTTGCGCGAACTTTACCCATAACTTGAACAACGATTTCAACTTCATCTTCTACAAGTTTAGACTCATCAAATGTTGGCCAGCTTGCATATGTGATTGTTTCATTGTATCCAAGTTTGTTCCATAGTTCTTCTCCGATGTGAGGTGCAACTGGTGCAATCATTTTTACGAAACCTTCTACATATTCTTTCGGAAGTGTTTCAGCTTTGTATGCATCGTTGATGAATACCATCATTTGAGAAATCGCTGTGTTGAAGCGAAGCTCTGCATAGTCTTCTGTTACTTTCTTCACTGTTTGGTGGTAAGCTTTTTCAAGCTCTTTATTTGATGCATCAGTAATTTTCTCACTTAATTCACCGTTATCTTGCACGAATAGACGCCATACGCGGTCTAGGAAACGACGAGCTCCGTCAAGACCATTTTCAGACCAAGCGATTGAAGCATCTAATGGGCCCATGAACATTTCATATAGACGAAGTGTATCTGCACCGTGGCTTGCTACGATATCATCTGGGTTTACAACGTTACCTTTTGATTTACTCATTTTCTCGTTGTTTTCACCTAGAATCATACCTTGGTTGAATAATTGTTGGAACGGTTCTTTCGTTGGAACTACACCGATATCGTATAATACTTTATGCCAGAAACGAGCATATAGTAAGTGAAGTACAGCATGTTCTGCACCACCGATATAAATATCAACTGGAAGCCATTGTTTTACTTTTTCAGGATCTACAAGTGCTTCGCTATTGTTTGGATCGATGTAACGTAGGTAATACCAGCAGCTACCAGCCCATTGTGGCATTGTGTTCGTTTCACGACGACCTTTTTTACCAGTTTCAGGATCAACAACATTTACCCACTCATCAATGTTAGCAAGTGGTGATTCACCTGTACCCGAAGGACGGATATTTTCTGTTTTCGGAAGAACTAATGGTAATTCTTCTTCTTTCACAGCTGTCATTGTGCCGTCTTCCCAGTGAATTACTGGAATTGGCTCACCCCAGTAACGTTGACGGCTGAATAACCAGTCACGTAGACGGTACGTTACTTTTTGATTTCCTGCGCTCGTTACTTCAAGCCATTCAATCATTTTTGCGATTGCTTCTTCTTTATTTAAGCCATCAAGGAATGCTGAGTTTACGTGTGCACCATCACCTGTGTATGCTTCTTTCGTAATGTCTCCGCCTTTTACAACTTCCTTCATCGGAAGATTGAACGTTGATGCGAATTCATAGTCACGCTCATCATGAGCTGGAACTGCCATTACAGCACCTGTTCCGTAAGTTGCAAGAACGTAATCAGCGATCCAAATTGGTAATTTCTCACCATTTACTGGGTTAACTGCGTAAGCACCAGTGAATACACCAGTTTTCTCTTTCGCAAGTTCTGTACGCTCTAAATCACTCTTCATTTTTACTGAATTAATGTAAGCTTCTACAGCTTCTTTTTGCTCAGCAGTTGTAATGTCAGCAACAAGTGCATGTTCTGGAGCAAGTACACAGTAGCTTGCACCGAATAATGTATCAGGACGCGTTGTGAAAACTGTGAACTTCTCGTCTGTACCGTCGATGTTAAAGTGTACTTCTGCACCTTCAGAACGACCGATCCAGTTACGTTGCATATCTTTTAAGCTTTCTGGCCAATCAAGCTCATCTAGATCTTCTAATAGACGATCTCCGTAAGCTGTAATTTTTAACATCCACTGTCTCATCGGACGACGCTCAACTGGATGTCCACCACGCTCACTCTTACCGTCAATGATTTCTTCGTTTGCAAGTACTGTACCAAGTGCTGGGCACCAGTTTACAGGTACTTCATCAACGTAAGCTAAGCCTTTTTCAAATAGTTTTAGGAAGATCCATTGTGTCCACTTGTAGTAGTTTGGATCTGTTGTATTTACTTCACGGTCCCAATCGTAAGAGAAACCTAATGATTTAATTTGGTTACGGAATGTATTAATATTATGCTCTGTAAATTCAGCTGGGCTGTTTCCAGTATCAAGTGCATATTGCTCTGCTGGAAGACCGAATGCATCCCATCCCATTGGATGAAGAACGTTATACCCTTGCATGCGCTTCATACGAGATAAAATATCTGTCGCTGTATAACCTTCTGGATGTCCTACGTGTAGGCCTGCACCTGATGGATATGGGAACATATCTAGTGCATAAAATTTTGGTTTTTCTGTCTCATCTGGCGTACGGAATGTTTTATTCTCTTCCCAGTACCCTTGCCACTTCTTCTCAATTTCTTGATGATTAAAGCTCATGAGATACCCTCCTTGAATTTCTATTTATTTTCACCGCCCAAAATACAAAAAACCTCTCATCCCTAGAAAGGGACGAGAGGTTATAGATTCCCGCGGTACCACCCTAAATTAATGTACAAATATACATTCGCTTAGATCCGTAACGTGGATTAACGGCAATTGCTACTATTAGTTTCACAACTGCAACTCAAAGGCGAGTTCATAACGAAACGTGGATTGACTTGCACCGACCGTCAACTCTCTAAACCAGCTTCTATTACTACTACTCCTTCTCACTGTTATTACAAATATGAGTTAAGTGAACTACCCTCCGCCTCGTATCTCTTAAGAGCTTTAAAGCGGGGCTTCTCGGTTAATCGTTACTCTGAATAACTAACGAATTCGTCTTAAGACAGCCGAGCTATCTCCCTTGTTCGAAAGGTTGTTTTATTTAAATATATTCTAAAACATGTTAACATGTTCCGTCAAACTAAACTGCAATTTTTTCTTCAACTGTTTCTTCTACTTTTACTCGTTTATCATAAATGCTCGTTGCAATAAGCGCTACTACAAGCATTACCATGATTGCTATAAACAATACTTCCATATTGTATAAATCAACAATCGCTCCGCCAACGACCGGTCCGAACATTTTCCCTACAGTCGCCGCACTATTTACAACGCCTTGATAAAACCCTAACTTATCTTTTGGCGCAAGTATATTTGCAATCGTTGGAACTGCTGGCCAAACGAATAACTCACCAATTGTTAATGTTACCATCGCAACGAGGAACATCGTAAATTGCTGCGCTTGACTTAATACAATGAATGACGCCGCAAAAATGATAATTCCAATCATAATTTGTTGTTTTAAAGAACGCTTCATCCAGCGAATTAGCATGCTAACTAGCGGCTGCGCACAAACAATCATCGCTCCGTTTATCGTCCATAATAAACTATAGTGACGAAGGCTAATGTTTAGCTCTTGCATATGTGTTGCAATCGCCCCTTGCCACTGTACGTATGTAACCCAGCATAAAGCATATGCTACACATACGATAAGAAGTGCTTTGAATCCAGGTGTAAGCGACCAACCTTTTTTCGTTTCAATTTCTTTTTGCACTCCTGGCTCTTTCTTGTCTTCCATACCACGGAATCCAATAAAAGCAATTAAGAAGAAAACAAAGTATAAAATAAAGTTCGCTAAGAAAATATAATCAAAACGATACGATGCAACTAATCCACCACATGCTGTTCCGATTGCAATACCAACGTTTTGTCCAACATACATCGCATTAAATGCTCGTCTTCCGCCCTCTGGCCAAACCGTACCAACCATCGCATACATCGATGGGAAGACCATTCCAGAACCAAAGCCGATTAACGCTAGCCACACAACGTATAAAGGCCAACCGTGGAAAAACACAAGACCTAAAATCGATACGAGTGTAATCACAATCCCTACTAAAGTTGATTTATAACCGCCCCATTTATCGAATAAAACACCGCCGAGCAAGTTTCCAATTACACCAGTAAGCGAGTTGATCATTAATACCATTCCGGCCACAGATAAAGATTTTCCTAGGTGATCATGCAAATAAATTGTATTAAAAGGCCATAAAAAAGAAGCACCCGTGACATTAATAATCATCCCAGCTACTAATAGCCATACTTTCCTTGGCATAGTCTCCCCTCCTATTCTATTTTTTTCGTTCATCTATATAACAGTAAAATTGTAGTCGTTTTTAAATGGGAAGGCAACTGATTAATAGTTAATGAAATTCAGATAATGGCACAAAGGCGACTAGAATTTCTTCTAATCGCCTTTGCAATATTTCGATCTATATATAATGAAATCGTTCCCTGATGAATTTACCCAATTTCCTTATTTTGTTTTTCACTTTCTTTAGCACTCCATTTAAAAATGTTATCTAGTAGAGAGTATATTCTCCCAGACTCTTTCGTTAATAACGGTCCTAACGATGTTAATATTGTTACGGCTCTTCCCTCTTTTACAAATCTACATCAATCTCCGTTTTAAACTTCTCATCTTTAGAAATCCCTAAATACTTGAGTGTTTCTGAAGGTGTCGCGTGATGGAAATGCTTTTGCAATAGTGCGATCGCTATTCCTCTTTTGTACGCGTGAAAACCAAATGTTTTTCGCATTGAGTTCGTTCCAATCTTTCCAACAATCCCAACCGCTTCAGCTGCATTATGGATTACGCGATACGCTTGTTGGCGTGAGATTGAGTTTGTCGTTTTATTGGATTGAAATACATAGTTTTCTCTTTGAGCATCAATAGATTGTACGTACTCTAAAAGGGCTTCTTTTACTTTTGTATTTAAATAAATATCTTGTTTAAATTTTTCATCTTTCACAGGAAGAGAATAAAACTCTTTAACAGTTCCATCTTCATTTAATACCTCTTCAAATTTCATACTAAGTAGCTCAGTAATTTTTAATCCAGTGTTAATTCCAATAACAAATAAAAGATAATCTCGCTGGGAATGCTCTTTTAAATATTTTTTCATAGCCTCAATTTGGCTTATATCTTTTAATGCCTCTACAACTTCCATACATGTATCTCCTCATCTTATGAACGGTAATTTCTCATTGTCCTGTTCATTTTACCTTATTACGCTCTGAGATTTCCATGTATTATCCATTATTTTCACAATATAAGACTTAGTTCCAGGTAATTTTTCGTTTGGAAATTTATGGTTGTACAAATGCGATGTGGGTAGAAAAAATAGGGGGATACAAGTTCAGCTTCTTTCTACAGATCGGATTCCTCCTTTCATTTTCCGGTTGCTGAAACTCACATATTATGTTACTTACTTGCATTATATTATGCATTTTAGTCACATCAAATCGTTTTTTTCTGAAAATATAAAAAACCGAGTGCTTTCACTCGGCTTTTTACCTATTAATCTTCTTTCGGAAGTACAATTCCTTTATACAATTGAACTGTAATGAAGTAATAAATCGCATAAATAACTACGAAAATTACGATTGGTAACCAAATACGGAAGTACGGATCAACTAAAATAAATCCGAAAATATTCATACCGACTAATACGTGAGCGATACCTACAATTGCCGGGAATAAGAATACTAAGAATAACTCTTTATAAATTGATTTTGTTAATAATTCACGGCGCACACCAATTTTACGAAGCATTTGATAACGCGTAATATCTTTTGATGCACCAGAAAGAATTTTAAACATGAGACAGCTTGCCATCATTGCTAAGAATGCAATTCCAAGGAAGAAGCCCATAAATACAGTTCCGCTCGCAACACCGTAGAACATGTCATATATTTGATATTTACTATTCATTTGCTCAGCTTTTACATTTTTATATTTAACTAGCTGCAACTCGTCAATTTTTTTCCATTCTTTTGTGTATGCTACGAAATCGTCTGTTTTTCCAGTAAATACGATTCCTTCTTTACCATTTACAGTATCGTACATTTTTTGATCTACAATTTTAATGGCACGATCTTGGTATATATAATATGGTTGGATTGTTCTAAATACCTCATCCCATTCTTCAGGCATTGCTTTTTCATTTTGATTTTGCTCTGATTTCACTCCTGCTACTGTCCCTACTGGAGCCTCTCCTGAAATTTCTTTATATTTACCGAAATTCTCTTTACCTACACCATCTCGAATCAGTGGCTTTTGTTTCTCTAAATCTTCTTTTACATAATAAATATATTTATCGTCTACTTTATAACGATACTCGGCTTTATTTTTAAATGATATGCCATCTAAAATTTTCTTTTCTTCAGCTGTTGGATTATGAATAATTGAATCATAAATTTCAAATCCATCAACCGTTTTTATAACGTTATTTTGAAACGCCATACCTCCTGAAATTGCACCCGCTCCAAGCGCAACTAACATCGCTACTGTCGCAAGTACTTTCGTTAAACTATTAATACGGAAGTTTAATTGTGCAAATGTAAAAGCGTTAAGTCCTTTTTCACTGCGCTTTTTATTACTTTTTAACCTTTTAATAATGACTGGAAGAAGTGATCCAAATAGCATGTAAGTACCAGCTGTTGTGGTAACTAATGCAATAAGGATTCCCATCTCTCTTAACGTTTCCATATTCACCATAGCTGCATATCCAATTCCTAATAAAATAACCGCAAGGAATGCAACTACACCTGTCATTTTTCCTTTTACTGCAACTCGCTCTGTTTGTGCATCTGCATGTACAAGTTGCAGTACAGAAATACGTGATAACTTAATACTATTCATAATTGCTGATAATACAAATAGTGCAAAGAAGAAAATGCAAGTAACAGTCATAGATGGAAGATAAAATGCTTTATAACCTTCACCAGCAAATTCGAGTTGATTCATTAATAACTGACCGATACCTTCTGCAAGTCCTACACCAACTGCAATTCCAATTGCAAGAGACGCCGCGCCTAATACAATTGTCTCAATAAACATAAGTAATGTAACTTTATGCTTTTTTGCTCCTAACATCATATACATACCAAACTCTTTTTGACGAAGAGATAATAAGAATGAGTTCGCATATAAAATATAGAAGAACGTTATAATAGCTAATAAAAATGAACCTGCTTGGAATACAAATCCAATAGACTTAATCACTGAATTAGATTCGAGAAATGCTTCATTTAGTGCTAATGTTTGAAACATATAAAAAATTGAGATAGACATGACAAGACCAACAAGTAAGACGACGTAATCTTTCAGCTTACTTTTTAGCCCCGACATGGAAAGTTTGAATAACATGCTTATACCTCCTTCCTTACGCTTTTTGTGTACCTAAATCTGCAAGTACATCTAAAATTTCTTTATAGAATTCTTCACGCGTACCACCGCGGTGAATTTCTTTATATAGCTCACCATCCTGAATGAATAAAATACGCTGACAGTAACTTGCACTGTAAGGATCATGTGTAACCATCATAATAGATACGCCTTGATCTTTATTTAAGTTTGTCATCGCATCAAGTAAACTCGTCGCATTTTTAGAATCAAGCGCTCCTGTTGGCTCGTCCCCTAAAATAATTGCTGGTTCATGTACCAACGCACGTGCTGCTGCTGAACGTTGCTTTTGTCCACCAGATACTTCAGATGGGTACTTTTGAAGTATTGCTGAAATCCCTAACATATCTGCTACTTTTTCTACTTTCGGTCCAATACTTCGTGATGGGACACCTTGAAGAGATAGTGGAAGTGCGATGTTTTCGTAAATAGATAAGTTCTCTAATAAGTTAAAGTCTTGGAAAATGAATCCTAATTTTTGTGAACGGAAATCAGAAAGCTCGCCTTGCTTCATTTTCGTAATATCCGTACCCGCAATTTCAACAACGCCGCCCGTTGCTTTATCAAGCGTTGAAATTACATTTAACAATGTCGTTTTACCAGAACCAGATGGTCCCATAATCCCTACAAACTCACCCTCTTGAATTGAGAATGAAACACCTTTTAACGCATGTGATTGGTTCTCACCTTTTTTACCGTACACTTTTTGGACGTTTTTCACGTCTACAACTGGTTTCGTCATATATATCCTCCTACGCTTGTTTTTCCATTACCTATTTTGCGCCTTTTGGAGATGAACTGCTATTTGTTAACATTACATTTACCTTACACTTTTGTAATAAAATAAAACCAGGTCATATTGCGACCTGGTTTACTCTGATTGCTTCGATTTTTGAGGTTGTCCCTTTTTACTGTTGCGCTGTTTCACTTGAACAACTGGATCAAGTTCATTTGAAAACTCAGCGTTATGCCCATTTTGCGTTTTTTGCTCTGGGTTATTTTGATCTGAACGTTTCGCCATGGTATTCACTCCTTATTAGTGCGGTGTAATAATCATTTGATGTTGCAATTGGCGAATTGCCATACGTGCTCTATTTAACTGCTCACGTTGCTCATCATTCGCATGTTGTTGCATCGTTTGTAAATCGTTATATGCTTGTTCTAATTGTAACTGCGCATCCGAATACTCCATCGTATTGTAATGCTCTTGTCTCATGCCTTGGTCTAATTGTTCTTTCGCATATTCCACTGCTTGTTCCGCTTGTGTAATATACGATTCAAGTGATTGACGCTCTGCCATAATTGTCCCTCCTTGCTTCAATTCCCCTTTAGTGTGTCCCTTCCATCTCTACCTTATGAGTATGTTATAATGGATTTTGTTTCATTTTGACTCGTCTTAGGAGGGAAAGCAATGAAGGTTCAAAACCCTTTTCCATATACAAACGACAATAAACGTTATCACACATGGAATTACCATTTACGAAATGAATTTGGTGAAAAAATTTTTAAAGTTTCATTAGATGCTGGCTTCGATTGCCCGAACCGTGACGGTACAGCTGCTTACGGCGGCTGTACATTTTGCAGTGCTGCCGGATCTGGTGACTTCGCTGGCAATCGCCGCGATGATGTTATAACGCAATATCATGAAATGAAAGAAAAAATGCGCTCAAAGTGGAAAGACGGAAAATGTATCGCTTATTTCCAAGCATACACAAATACACATGCACCACTTGAAGTGTTAAAAGAAAAATTCGAACCGCTTCTAGCAGAAAAAGACGTTGTCGGTCTTTCTATCGCAACTCGTCCAGATTGCTTACCAGACGATGTCGTTGCATATTTAGCGGACTTAAATAAACGCACATACCTTTGGGTTGAACTCGGACTACAAACTGTTCATGAACGTACTGCAAATCTTATTAATCGCGCTCACGATTATCCTTCTTATGTGGAAGGCGTAAATAAATTACGCAAACACGGCATTAGAGTTTGCTCTCATATTATTAACGGTCTTCCACTTGAAGATTACGACATGATGATGGAAACAGCTCGTGAAGTGGCTAAGCTTGACGTACAAGGAATTAAAATTCATTTACTTCATTTATTAAAAGGAACGCCAATGGTGAAGCAATATGAAAAAGGACAACTAGAGTTCCTTTCTCTTGAAGATTACGTAAGTCTTGTTGTTGACCAACTTGAAATTATTCCAGAAGACGTAATTGTGCACCGCATCACAGGTGACGGTCCACCTGATTTAATGATTGGTCCAATGTGGAGCTTAAATAAATGGGAAGTATTAAATTCCATCGATGCAGAATTTGTACGCCGCGGGAGCTGGCAAGGAAAATATGCAAATGAGGAGAAACAAAAATGAAATTAGAACGTGTATTACCGTTTGCTCGCTCGCTTCTGCAAACGGCAGTAAAAGAAGGCGATTACGCTGTAGATGCAACTCTAGGAAATGGTCATGACACTTGCTTCCTAGCTGAAATCGTTGGAGAAAACGGAAAAGTATTTGGATTTGATATTCAAAAAGAAGCAATTGAAAGTTCTACTATCCGTCTAAAAGAAAAAGAACTTTTCAAACGTACTGTTTTAGTTCACGATAGTCACGATACGCTGCTATCCGTATTACCAGAAGAAGCAAAAGGAAAAGTGACAGGCGCAATCTTCAACTTAGGTTACCTTCCAGGCGGTGATAAGCATATCGTCACAAAACCGAACTCAACAATCTCAGCAATCGAACAATTACTAGAAGTAATGGCACCTGAAGGTATCATCGTCCTTGTTATTTACCACGGACACCCAGAAGGACAAGTAGAACGCGACGCTGTTCTCAAATTTGCAGAAGAACTAGATCAAAAACAAGCTCACGTACTGCAATACGGCTTCATTAACCAGCAAAATAACCCGCCATTTATTGTGGCGATTGAGAAGCGATAATTATATCTATCATAACTCCAGATATATCAACGATTTTTTCGATATATCGACGATTCGACACAACTTATCGACTTATCGACAAAACATAACAAAAAAAGACGTGCACTCACTGCACGTCTTTTTGTTATTCTCCTATATAATGGATATATACACTATTTAAAGAAAGAAGGATAGAGCTTTGCTAGTAGAACTAAGGGGAATTCAAAAGAAGTATGGCAAATCACTTATACTAGATAACATCAATTTATCCATTCCAGAAGGAGAAGCACTCGCTATTATTGGTGGGAACGGGACTGGAAAAAGTACTTTACTCAAAATAATTGCAGGCTTTATTTCACCTACAGCAGGAACAATTCAAAGAAAAGAACATATACAAATCGGCTATGTACCTGAATATTTTCCTGAAGGGATTCGTTTTACATTAGAGGATTATTTATATCATCTCGGCTGCATTCACGGCTTATCAACAACATATGTAAGAAATAAAATCCCGATGCTCCTTGAATCTTTTCATTTACTTCATGCAAGGCATTCCGTTGTACGAAACTTTTCAAAAGGCATGAAACAAAAAACAGGCATTATGCAAGCATTACTTACAGACGTCCATTTATTAATTTTAGACGAACCGCTTTCTGGGCTCGATCCTAACTCTCAGCAAGAATTAGAACATATTTTACTCTCATTAAAACAACAAGGCATATCTATACTCTTCACATGTCACGAAAAACAACTATTAGAAAACTTCGCTGATAGAATTGTGATATTAGCAAATCATACAATCACAGCAGATACCTTTGTACAAAAAGGGGCAGAACTAGTCTATATTGAAGCAATCGTTCACGAAACATTTTCAGCGATAGAACTACGGAAACAATTAGGTTTTATACACGTTATACACAATTCAAATCAAAACCTTATTCAATTACAAATCGAAAAAGAATATACAAACGAAATGCTTCAATTTTTATTACATAAAAAAGCATCTATCACACTGCTACAACCTAATTTTTAAATCGAAAGAAGGTTCATTATGTTTGCGCTTATTCGTTACCATTTTCTCGACTATACAAAATCGTATAAGTACGTCCCTCCTATTGCGATGTACTTTGTGAGCTTACTTTTTGTATATACATATAAACCAACTCCTATTGTACCGACATACTTAGAAACAGCACTCGCACTTTATTTATTATCTGCCTGGATTACAGTCACAATTTTTCATACTGAAGACCCTGTACAAGAACAAATTACTATTTCTCACACAAATAATATTTCCGCACTATATGTTGGTAAATATATTACGGCTCTTCTCATTTGTACTGTGTTATCTTTTATATCCGTAATCTATCCCATTATTTTGCAAATGTTTAATGAAAAAATGACAGTTTCTTTATTTCTAGTCGGATTTCTCGCTCACATATCTTTCTCTATACTAGGAATTTCAATCGCAACATTATTTACTAGAAATATGATTCAAAAAGCAAGCACTGCTTGGCTTAGCCTTACATTCATATTGCTTATAACGATCGCATCTATCCGGTTTAAAAAAGAGTTACTATGGTTTTTACCACCTGTCGAAAGCTTTCTAATGCTTGGACAATACAAATATAATATACTTACTCACACACTATGGCTCACAGCTTGGGCTATCGTATATTCATTTTTATTATTTACCTTATTTCTTTTTATCGTTCGCAAAAAACGTTTTTGATTACATATTAAAGGAGACGAAACAATGATCGGAATACTAGCAGGAATGGGACCAAAATCAACTGGACCATTCGTCGATACAGTTATAGCAAGGTGCCAAACAATATACGGAGCAAAGCATGATATGGACTTTCCTCATATGATGATCTATTCGTGCCCAACACCGTTTTACATGGATCGCCCTATTGATCACGAGGCGATGAAAAAAGCGATTATTGAAGGAGCACAAAAACTCGAAAGTACTGGCGTAGACTTTATTGCTATGCCATGCAATACGGCGCATCTTTATTTCGAGGAATTACAGCATTCTCTTTCCATTCCGATTTTAAATATAGTCGACGAAACGTTACAAGCAATTCCTGAAAATACAAAAAGAGTCGCTCTTCTCGCAACAGAAGCGACAGTTCAAGCTCGTATTTACCAAGATGGGATTGTAAAACGTAATATAGAGTACATTCATTACGAACAATGGCAGGAAAGGATTAATCAAATTATTACTTATATTAAAAGCGGAGAGGTTGAAGAAGCTCGCAAATTATGGAGTGCGCTTGTTTTACAATTGAGAGATGAAGTTGATACCGCCATTATCGCATGTACCGATTTGAATGTTGTGGCGAATGAAGATTTTGTCGATTCCGCTCAATGTCTTGCTGAGGCGGTTGTTAGGATGTATCTATCAAATACATAGAGATCTTCATAAACAGAGAAAACATCCTTTTGAAATGTGTTTTTTGTTTGATAAAAATCCCCAAAACTTTTAACTTTCTTCACAATTCTTTCAAAGTAATCACACTTAATCTCGCTATATTAAATAAGTAGTTTATTCATATAGGGAAGGTTAGGGGAACTGAAAGTATGAAAGTAAATCGTTCGCTTCATTACATTTTTTGGCGTTGGCATTTTTATGCTGGGCTTTTTATTACGCCGCTTCTTATTACTTTGTCACTGAGTGGAATTGGGTATTTATTTCGGGAAGAGGTTGAAGATTTCATCTATAAAGATTTATATTTTTGGAAGAGCGCTCAAACAGAATCTATTTCGCTGACTGATTCTATTTCCTTAACAGAGAAAAAATATCCACATTATAGCGTGGCAAAAATTAGTGAGTTTAATGGGGATTATAATACGCGACTTACGATTGCAAATGAGTATACTGGGCAACAAAAATATGTGTATTTAGATAGTAATAATCAAATTGTTGGGGATCAAAACGCAAGTGAAACGTTTGCCAATATCATGCGGGAATTACATAGTTCTCTTTTAGTTGGTGGCACTGTCGTCAACTATACTGTAGAGCTCGCGGCATGCTGGACAATCTTTTTAATCATAACCGGATTGTACATGAGTATACGCCAGTTCAAAAACACACCGGCATCCAATAAGCGAGAAAAAGCAAAACGACGTCATTCTATTATCGGTATTATATTTACAATTCCTCTCGTTTTGTTAGTCGCATCTGGATTGCCATGGTCAGGTTTTATGGGTAACCAAATTTATAAAATCGCATCATCGAATGAATCGCTCGGATATCCCAAATTGTATATGGCCCCGCCTGAATCAAAGGTAAAAGAATTGCCATGGGCAACTAGAAAAGAAGCTCCTCCTGAATCGAGTTCAAATGAACCGAAAGCAATTTCTGTCGATGAATTACAAAAAGGAATTGAAATAAAGAAACCGTATGTTATTTCACTACCAGCTGATCCAAAAGGTGTGTTCACTGTTTCGAAATCAAGCGGTTCCGGTATTACAGGTATGCATGTTGCACCAAATGAAGAAATAACAGCTTACTTTGATCAATATAGCGGAGAACTCATTTCCAAAACGGACTATCGTGATTATGGATTACTTGCACAATGGTTCACTTACGGTATCCCGCTTCACGAAGGACATTTATTCGGATGGCCAAATAAAATATTATGCTTACTAACGACATTATCTTTATTACTTCTCATTTATTACGGAATAAAAATGTGGTTAGCAAGAAAGCCGAAAGGAAAATTAGCAGCACCGCCAAAGCAAAGAGATAAGAAAAGTATATTTGTTTTCTTTATCATGATGGTTATACTAGGCGCTGTCATGCCTTTATTCGGACTATCTGTTTTAGTTATTTTTGCGATTGAACTTCTTATATATGTATTTTCAAAAATACGATCCTAATAAAAAGCATTTGTACTACCGTGTACAAATGCTTTTTATTTACTATTTTCTTTTTTTCTACCACTTATTAAAAAGACAATATCTACTATAATAATTAATGCGATAATAACTTGCGCTACATAATCCATCGTTGTAGGACCACCAGTTTTATTCATCATCATATACATTCCAGTTACAAATGAAATGGAAAGTAGCACGAGTAATGTTACTTCAATATTGTCATATAACTTTTGAAACAATCGCTTCATTTCTGCCACCACCTTTACCATATTATAACAGAAAACCACTCTATATGAGTGGTTTTCTTCATCACTGCGCCATTTTCTTTCGGTACATCTTTCCGTTCCAGTAGAAGAATCGTGAAGTGAGGCCTCCGTATTTTACAATGCGCCGTGCCATTTTGTGCATATTCTTTTGTGCTGATACTTTTTGGTCTGATAAATAAATACCAAGTAATCCTCGGCTTATGAGACGATGAAACTTCGCATGAGGCAAATCACCAATGCTCTTCTCTGCTTCTTCTACAAAATGTTTCATACGATCTAATATAGCTTGCTCATTTTCATAATAACTACAGAAATTCAAATCCCCGCCTATACGGTCTTCCTCTTGATCAATGAAATAATCAAGTAAAATGTGAAGTCCTTGTACGTAAGGGAAATATCCTTGTCTAATTTTCGCAATATCTTCATCATGTAATTCATCATGAAAAGCATATGCTACAAGACAGAAAATTCCAAGCGTAGAACCGGCACATGCTGAAAATTCAAACCAACTCATCTCAGGTAAGTTTTCTTTATGTGCTTCAAACCATGTTTGTAAACGTGGTTCTCTTTCTTCTAACTTCACGTGTTTATGAATTTGCAAATCACAATAATAACAGGCAAGTTCATGAAGAACAGGAGCAATTTTGTCATAGTGCTTCGTTTTCTTTAAAACATCTTGGCATGTTTCAACAAGTTCATCTAAATAACCACCATCATCTTGATCATCACGGTAACGATAATAATTACCGCCTCCTTCTACTTCAGGTGATAATGCCATTAACATGGCCTCATGAAGTGCGGCAAAATCATTTGGATCAAGTGATGTACTGCGATCACATAAATTATCTAAATAGTCGCTGATCGTTTGATACGCTACGATAAAACGAATACATTCCTCTCGGTGTTCATTTGCTAATAGCGCTAAAATGCCACCGCCCTCGCAATGAAACGTTTTATGCTCAATACTTGCGATTGCCTGACTATGAAGCTCATCATTCGGAATATGGTAGGCACGCTCTTTCCACATCGCTAGCTCATGGTGTACAACCGGAAACACATCACGGTATACTTTCGCCATGAGCGTTATGGGATTACTCGGTACGTTCACTTCTTCCTTCATCTCCTCTATTAAATGTACAAATAATAATTTATTTATTTGTTTTTACTATATTATTGACATGCATTTCAGTAAATGACTGAATATAATTCAAAATTTCATCACGCTCATACTCGTTTAATAACTCGTGATAACAATTCGGCCATTCTTTAAAAGCCTTATCACTTATTTTAACATTATCAAACCAAGTGCGGACACGTATTTTATCTACAAGTTTATCCTCACATGCCTGCATTAGCAAGAGCGGAACATCTGGAAAATCATCTATTTTCTTATGAGCAATTTCGATAGACTTAATCAATTCACTATACCAACGTACTGATACTTTGCGCAAGAACAATGAATCATTCTCCATTGCATCTCTCACTTCATGATTACGCGTTGACATTTCCACTGTTAGATTCGTTGCAAATTGTAATTTTGGAGCAATAATATTTAATATTTTTGAGGCAGCTTGAAGCGGCGCAGAAGGTCCAGCTAATACACCTAAACATGGCGAACTTAAAATAATGCCGTCTACATCTTCTCTCTTCGTTTCTTGCATCATACGAATGACAATAAGACCACCCATACTATGACCAAATAGAAAAATAGGCAACCTATACTTTCTTGCATCTTTCACCCATAATTTAACTTCCTCTATGTATTCATCAAACGAATCAATATGTCCTCTATTTCTTGAAGTCGTTCCATGCGACGGAAGGTCCCCCATCACAACGTGGTAGCCAATATGATTCCACATTTCCGCAACGGCTTCATAACGTCCGTGATATTCCATTGCGCCGTGCACGATAACGATTACAGCCTTTGCTTCCTCCGCTTCATAATTCCACATACGGACCTCCTCCATTTCACTCTTTTTCATAATTTGATACACTTAAGCTAGTCTCTAGGAAAGGAAGGCTTTACATGATATATCCTTACAAAGAAAAAAATCCGCAAATTGCGAGTAGTGCTTTTATCGCTGATTATGTTACCATTACAGGCGATGTTTCCATTGGTGAGGAAGCAAGTATTTGGTTTAATACAGTCATACGCGGTGATGTTTCACCAACAATCATTGGAGATCGAGTAAATGTGCAAGACCAATGTACGCTCCACCAAAGCCCACAGTATCCTCTTATTTTAGAAGATGACGTTACAGTTGGGCATCAAGTTATTTTACATAGCTGTCATATTAAAAAAAACGCTTTAATTGGAATGGGCTCTATTATATTAGATGGTGCGGAAATTGGCGAAGGAGCCTTTATCGGTGCTGGAAGCCTTGTTTCACAAGGAAAGAAAATCCCGCCGAACACATTGGCTTTCGGTCGTCCAGCGAAAGTCGTTCGTGAATTAACAGAAGAAGACCGTAAAGACATGGAGCGAATTCGCATACAATATGTTGAAAAAGGTCAATATTATAAATCATTACAAAAATGATTTTACCGCTGCCATAATACTGGCAGCTTTTTTTATAAAATCTAACTTTTTCTTTACAAAACATTATTACTCCCTCAATAAAATCTTATTAAAATAAAAGCTAATATCTCCATATATATGTAAACGAGGGAGGAGAATTTTCATGAAGGTCAGTGGACTGTATAAAATAGAATGTTACATCTTTAAAGGAATTAACCGATACTTTGATCAAAAAACATTAAATATCTTTTTCAGCAATATTACTCATATCGGTGGTGCTACTTTCTCAATCACACTCACACTGTTCTTTTTAATTTTTGCAAAAGGTACTTTGCATCAAGCTGCAATCGCAACTGCTATTTCTTTAGCAATTAGCCATATTCCTGTGCAAATATTAAAAAGATGGTATCCACGAAAACGTCCTTATTTAACAATTCAGGATGCGAAATATCCAGTCCACCCATTAAAAGACCACTCTTTCCCGTCTGGTCATACAACAGCCGTTTTCTCTGTCTTCATTCCATTTATTTGCTATAATCCAAACTTACTTGTTTTTCTATTACCGTTAGCATTATGCGTTGGTATTTCTCGCATTTATTTAGGGCTTCACTATCCGTCTGATGTATTCGTCGGTATGTGCCTCGGCACTTGCTCTGGCACCATCTCTTTTTATCAATTCATCCCACTTTTCACATAAAGGAGTGATATGATGAGAGTCGCCATTTTTACCGATACTTTTACACCACAAGTCAACGGGGTTACGAAAACATTAGAACGATTAACACGTTACTTTCACAAAGAAAAGATCGCCTATTCTGTTTTCGCCCCTCAACATACAGCTGAAGATAATTTCGTGGCTAATGTGAACAAGATGAGAAGCATTCCGTTAACAATATTATATCCAGAATGTCGCTTTTCTTTTCCTACTCCGCGCATTAAACGGGAACTTCTTTCTTTTAAACCTGATATGATTCACATTGCCACACCTTTCAACATGGGACTTTGTGGACTGTATTATGCAAAAAAGTTAAACATCCCAGTTGTCGGTTCTTATCATACTGATTTCGATGCTTATTTACGTTATTACAAAATCGAATTTCTCTCTAATATGCTTTGGAATTATTTAAAGTGGTTTCATAGTCATATGCAAAAAAATTTTGTCCCCTCGCCTGAAACATTACATCAATTAAAAAATAAAGGCTTTCAAGCTCTCTCTATTTGGGGACGGGGGGTAGATTGCACACTCTTTCATCCATCTTACAATACAGACCTATTCCGAAAAAAATATAATATTACAGCAAAGTATGTCCTTTCCTATGTTGGACGAATTGCCCCTGAAAAAGATATTGATACGTTGCAAAATCTTATCGTTAAATCAGCGCATACTCGAAACGATATTCATTGGCTTATAGCAGGAGACGGTCCTCTAGCAACAAGTCTTCGTGAAGCTGTTCCAAAAACAAATGTCACGTTTACTGGCTATTTACAAGGTGCAGATTTAGCTGAAGCATATGCTTGTTCTAACATCATGGTATTTCCATCCGCTACTGAAACATTTGGAAATGTTGTACTTGAATCACTTGCATGCGGTACACCTGTCATTGGTGCAAATAGTGGCGGGGTTAAAAATATTATTACAGATGGAAAAACTGGAGTTCTTTGCCCGCCAAAAAATACGGATTCATTTCTATCATCCATCTATTCTTTATTGCAAAATGAAGAACAACTTATCCAAATGAGCATAGCAGCTTCGTCTTATGCCCAATCAAAAAGCTGGGATGAAATCTTTCGTGGCTTACTTGACCAATATGAAGAAGTCCTTCAGCACACCGCATCAGAATTACTCGCTTAAACAGAAAAACTCCCTTCCAAAAAGGAAGGGAGTTTATTACACAGTTATAAATTTTAGTTTAATAAATGATACATAAGGTGAATTATCGCCTTATTTCCGTATTCATTATAACAAAAAGATACATAACTAAATAGACTTGTAATAAAAAACCATAAAAATTAATATATGGTTATACAATATTTTTACTGTATGGTGATTTTAAGAAATTCCCCCTAAAATCAACTTACTCACATACCTTTATACAGTAATTGTTCCCCAATTGCTGTATATCAAAAAACCTTTCATTCATTTGAAAGGTTTTTTTGAGCTTGTACATATTCTTCTTTCGTATTCACATTTATAAACCAATCTGCATTCGCCTGTACATCTTCACCAGCAATATATTTCACATTACATTGTGATAAAAGCTGGCCCATACTTCTTTTTTCTTCCTGAAGCAAAGCATAAATCTTTTCTTTCACGCGGTTATGATACGCCGCAAGTAACGGTTGTTTCCTTCCATTAATAATAGGTACAACCGCATCGTATTCCTTGCTCGTTTGCTCGAGCAAAATGGTAAACCATTCTTGCGAAACATTTGGCGCATCGCAAGGCATAATAGCGTACCAATCTGCTTCTATATATTCCATTCCTGATACAATTCCAGCAAGTGGCCCGTCCCCTTTATAATGCGGAATATCTTCGATAACAGGAACTTGTACGAATTGCTCTACTCGCTCTTTTATATCAGAATGACTAATGACTACAACTTCTTGGAGCACACTTGTCATCACTTTCAAAATATGCTCAATAAAAGTACTCCCTTGCCAGCTCGCTAACACTTTTGGCTCACCGAATCTACTCGACATACCACCTGCCAATACAATTCCAGCATACTTACTCATTGGCGATGCAGCTCAAATGTAATATGACCTAATTCCGGTAAAATTAATTTATTCATCGCAAGACGAACTGCTCCGCTAGACCCTGGCATGGAAAAGACAACTTTGCGACCAATTGTACCGCCAATCGCTCTACTTAACATTGCGCTGCTTCCGATATCTTCTAAATAACTAATCATGCGGAACAACTCACCAAACCCGACAATTTCTTTATCTAATAACGCTGATACTGCTTCAATCGTTACATCACGTTTCGTAATACCAGTACCACCATTTGTTAACACGACATCAACATCTTCCTTATGATAACCAGCTAACACTGCTTGCTGAATACTTTCTTTATCATCTTTCACAATTTCATAAGAGGTCACTGTATGCCCTGCCTCTTTTAACAACTCATGTAATAGTTGTCCGCTCTTATCTGTCTCTTCCGTACGCGTATCAGAAATCGTCACGATCTTGCAGCGCACTTCTTTTGGAGCTTGTTTTTTATGTTCCTTGACACTCATTTTTCATCTTTCCTTTCTAGTATACCTATTTCAAATCTATCATTTGATTGATTTAAATATGCCATACTAATTTTTTATCTTTTAAAATGAGATTATACTACAAAACTATATTTATCTGTTTAGTTAAAGACATGGCAGTTAACTATTTTATTTCCCACTGCAACATTTATAACAAAGCCTCCTCATCTGCTTTTTTTACAGCTTCGCTTCTTCCAGAAACTTTAAGCTTCGTATATATAGAAGAAACATAATTTCTTACAGTCCCTTCGGATAAGAACAACTTTTTTGCAATTTCTTTATATCGAAGGCCCTCTTTAAGAGCACCTAAAACCTCAACTTCACGTTGTGTCAATTCATAAGGGTATTTTTTCGGTAAGGAACTATATTCGTTAAACAAGCGATTTGCAATACCTTGAGACAACATAGTCCCTCCTGAATTCACCAATCTAATTGCGGCTACTAATTCTTTGGGTGGAGCAGATTTAAGTACATATCCTTCAGCTCCTGCTTTAAGTGCTTCAGAGACACTAGAAGCTTCTTCAAAAGTCGTCACCATAATTACCTTAGTATCCGGCCATTTTTTTTTAATTTGCTCTGTTGCTATAATTCCATTCATTTCAGGCATTTGTACATCCATAAGAACAATATTTGGTTGCTTTACTTCACATTGTTCTAAAGCCTGTCGTCCGCTATTCGCGACTGCAATATTAAAACCAGTATATTCAGTCAATAACAGTTTTAAACTATCTAAAACCATAGATTGGTCATCTACTATTAGTATATTTATTTCATCTTGATTAGGCACTTGCTCTATATTTAGGGTTGGAATTAAACAAGTTAGAATGGTTCCAGCATTCTCTTTAGAATCTATGTACAAGCTTCCTTGATATTCATTTAAACGATTTCTCATTCCAGATAAGCCAAATCCCTCTTGAATATATTCTATTCCTTTACCATTATCTTGTACCTGAAGCATGACATGACTCTTATGATATTGTAAAAGAACTTGTATTGATTCTGCTTCTCCGTGCCTCGTTGCATTTGTCATTGCCTCTTGTAAACAACGACAAAAAGTCATTTTCACTTTTTTCGCTATGGTGTACTGCTCTCCAATTGTTCGAAAAACCACATCAACGTATGTATTACTTTTAAATTCTTCTATAATGTTAAGTAAAGATACGTCTAAATTTAGCTCTTCTTCTAATGGATCCATTTCATGAATTTGCATTCGAACACTCTCTAAACCAGATCGTGACATATCTAGTATATCCTGTAATTTTCTTTTTCCTTCTTGAGTAGTTAAATGAGGCTTTAAAGTTTCCATACTCAATATAACCGACGTAAATTTATACCCAACGGTATCATGTAATTCTCTCGCCATTCTACACCTTTCCTCGAGTAAGGTCATTCTTTCAACTTGTGAAGAATATTGTTCTAAAATTGCATTCTTTTCTTTAATTAATTCGAGTTTTTGTTTAATCGAATCCATAGAAAAAACAATTCTCTGTAACACATGTCCAACACTATAAATGAAAAGAACGTCAAACATACTTAGAAGCAAATGATTTAATTTATAATCAAAATTCAAGAAAACTCCGAATATATAGACAATAATTGTTAATGGCAATGTATAGAAGTTGGCTTTTCCACGACAAAAAAATGCCAATGTTAAAATTGCAGGAGAAAAAAACTGTGCTAAGTGGTAATTGTAAGCAACATAAAGCGAAAGCCCTCCCACTAACATTATCTCTGCCAATAAATATAATTCATATCGAAATTTATATAATATTACGGGTATGACATACAGTATTAAGGTCATGCCAAAAACACGCCCAAAAGGAAACGTCGGATTATCTTGGTACGTTAAGGTTGTAACTGCAGCAATCCAAAAGATACGAATTAGTATGATTAGCCAATGCTGCCAAAGTAATTTATTTTGTATGTCAGTCAACTCTATAAGCACCTCCCACTAAAAATCCCCTGGTTTTTGTATATATTTTACATCATTATATTTTTATCATAGCAAGGTTATTATATTTTGTCACTGTACTTTATTACATTAATTTTGATACGTTGATAACTAAGAACACAACTTTGTAAGGTTGCATTGAAAATTAAGATTAATAAGGAGATGAAAAAATGTGTGTCCTAAAAGTGACTAACTTAACCAAAAGAATCAGAAAAAAAACACTTGTCAATCAATTGTCATTTAACGTAGAAAAAGGAGAAATACTTGGACTTCTTGGTCCAAACGGTGCTGGAAAAACCACTACAATTAGAATGATAGTTGGACTAATCTCAAAATATAGTGGAACAGTTGAAATTAATGGAATAAATGTAGATAAAAATTTTAAAGGAGCTATGAGACATGTAGGAGTAATTGTTGAAAATCCAGACTTGTACAAATTTTTATCTGGTTATGATAATCTTCTTCATTTCTCTCGAATGACACCAAATGTTTCTAGCGAACGATTAAACGAGGTTGTCTCTTTAGTTGGATTGGAGAAAAGTATTCATAATAAAGTTTCGACTTATTCTTTAGGAATGAAGCAACGGCTCGCTCTTGCAATTGTTTTAGTACACAAGCCTTCACTTCTACTATTAGATGAGCCTACAAATGGGCTTGACCCTAAAGGTATTCGTGATTTAAGACTGCATCTAAAGAAACTAGCCAAAGTTGAAAATGTAGCAATTGTTGTATCAAGTCACCAAATGGCTGAAATGGAAATGATGTGTGACCGCATAGCAATTATTGATAAAGGCAATATGGTGGGTTTACATGATATTAAAGATATCACAAAAGAACAGGTAAGTTGTGTTCAATTTGAAGTAGATCGGACAGATTTAGCTATCCCAGTACTTCAAAAGTTATTAGTAGGAGAAGAAATTATAACAAACCAAAATATGATCAACATTAAAATTAGTAAGGAACGTATACCAGAAATTAGTGATACGTTAGCACGAAGTGGAGTAAATGTTTATGGTGTTCAAACAGTTAAAACCACTCTAGAAGACAGATTTATCGAAATGACAGGAGATGAACTACGTAATGCTTAATCTAATAAAGAATGAAAACATGAAAACTTTTAAGCGTAAAAGAACTTGGGTTATGATGGGCGTTATGGCTCTATTTATTCTAGTTCAATTTCTAAATGTAAAATTTTCTCACCAAGTTAACTATGGAGATGATTGGAAAACCTCCCTTATAGAAGAAAATTCATTACTTAAAATTGAAAAAGGAACTAAAACGTTACCTCTCGAAATACTCGAAAATGAAAAAAAGTTTTTACTAAATAATTATTACATTGAAAATAATATAAAGCCAGAAAACAATGCATGGTTCTTTACAATTGGACAAAGTACAAATTTTTTAGTAGCAATCTCCATTCTCACCTTAATAATAGCTGGTGAAATTGTGGCAAGTGAATTTCAGTCCGGAACGATTAAATTTCTATTAACTCGAACTGCTACTCGTACACAAATATATTTTTCTAAATATATTTCGACTTTATTATTTGGACTTTTTCTAGTCGGAATTACATTTATTCTTTCAATTATATTTAGTGGTATTCTTTTAGGATTTGATGGCATAACTGGTGACTACTTGTTTGTTAAAGATCAAGTCGTCCAAAAAACAAGTGTCCTTCAAGCACTAATTGGTAGCTTACTCTTTAAAATTCCTTTCTTAATTGTTGTTGCGACTTTAGCATTTATGATCTCAGCTGCGTTTAAAAGCTCAACATTCTCTATCGTTTTTTCCCTTTTAATAACAATTGCAGGTTTTGTTATGAGCATTTCATTAAAAGGTTTCAGTTGGACACAATATTTTATCTTCTCTAATACTGATCTATCGAATTTTATATACGAGAGTCCACCTGTAGAAGGAATGACCTTAGGTTTTTCTCTAATATTAATCTTAATTCATATATGTATCATGCATATAGTTGCTTATCCGATTTTTGTAAAAAGGGATGTTGTTTAATTTTTTTCATTACAGACTGGAGGGAAAAAAATAAAAAAAAAATTAACTATTTTTTGTATATGGATCACTTTAGTTCTTACTGGCTGTTCAGGTTCTGAAAGCGAAACAAAAGAACAAACATTAGAACTACCTGCTACTAATGTAAAAAAAATAACATTAGATAATCGTAATGGGAATATTGATATCTCAACAAACGCTACCTCAGATAAAATAGAAGCTTCTATCAATGCTAAAGCAAAAGGAATTAGCATTGACAAATTAAAACTAGATCTTTCAGAAAAAAACGGAGTTGCAAACTTAAATACTTCTTTTGACGGGCAATTCTTTAGTAATAGTGAAACTTGGGTTGATGTTAAACTCTCAGTACCTAAAAATATAAAAGTAGAATTTAAAGAAAATCATAGAGACGGAGATATTAAAGTTTCTAAACTAGATTCAGATATAAACATTCTTAATGTGAATGGGAATATAGACATTTCCAACGTTAAAGGAACTGTAAGTGTAACAAATAGGGATGGAAAAGTTAATATTTCCAGCGTGGCATCTGACATTAATGTTGACAATAATAATGGAGCTGTTGTTATTAAAGATATTGACGGATCCGTACGCGCTAAGATCGGCGATGGTTCTGCCGATATCAAGAGCATTGAAAAAAACGTTACGATTTTAGGTGCTAAAAACGATAAGATAAAAGTGGATGGTGTTAAAGGGAAAGTAACATTCAATAAATAACTTTTGACTTATTGCTATGAAAATTAATTAAATCAACCACACTTTTAATAAAATGTGGTTGATTTAATACATTATTAACTTTACACTATAATATCTTAATGTGAAGTTATCTTTTCGTGTTTTAATCCTATATCCTGTTCTAGCGTTTCCTTACTAAAGTAGCTTTTTACTTCTGCATTTCTATTTGCAAAAAATCCAACTATTAAAACAATGGCCCAGATGCGATTGGAATATAAAACCAATTGACATCCTCTAACAATATTCCATATAGCCACATGCCTATTGTTGTACAAATACTTGTAATAGAACTAACTACTCCCAAAAAACTAGCTCTAATATTTTCAGGTGTGTGAATTTGTATATGTGAAGTCATTGGTATATTCGCTAAAGCACTAAATGTCCCTGTTATAGAAATGATAACGCAATAAATTATAATAATAAATAACGTTATGTTTAAAAAATCTTGCGAAAAGAAGTTTGGAAAACACCACGTCATAAATAGTAGTGCTTGTATTTGAAACAAAATAAATATTTTATTAACCTTAGCCATAAGTAACGTCGCCTTTAGCGAATGAACACCAAGATCAAAAAAATCATCCTGTATACTTATCGATTCTGCTCCCAAGACTTCTTCCCAAATATGAACTAATTTATTCTCAGTGTTAGAGTTTAGACCAACATAATTAAGTTGTTGTAAATGATAACTTGGTTCAGGTAATGCTTTTCTATTTATTTTCCCATTTGATAGTAAAGGAAGTTCATCCAGAATAACAAAGAACATAGGCACCATATAATCTCTGTTCGATTTTCAAGGCTCAATTCAAAATAAAAAAAGCTTTGCGCTCACCGCGCAAAGCTTTTTTTCATATATTATAGACCAGCTTGCTCTTTTAAAGCTGCAGCTTTGTCTGTACGTTCCCATGATAGATCTACATCAGTACGTCCGAAGTGGCCGTAAGCTGCTGTTTGTTTGTAAATTGGGCGACGTAAGTCTAGCATTTTAATAATACCAGCTGGGCGAAGATCGAAGTTGTTACGAACTAGTTCTACTAATACGTCTTCAGATACTTTACCAGTGCCGAATGTATCAACTGAAATTGATACTGGTTGTGCTACACCGATTGCGTATGCAAGTTGTACTTCTGCTTTTTCAGCAAGACCAGCTGCTACGATGTTTTTCGCAACATAACGAGCTGCATATGCTGCAGAACGGTCAACTTTCGTTGCATCTTTACCAGAGAATGCACCGCCACCGTGACGAGCGTATCCACCATAAGTATCAACGATGATTTTACGTCCTGTTAAACCAGCATCACCTTGTGGTCCACCAATTACGAAGCGGCCAGTTGGGTTAATGAAGAATTTCGTTTCTCCATCCATTAATTCTGCTGGAACTACAGCTTTAATTACATGCTCTTTTAAATCGCGATCGATTTCTTCCCATGTAACATCTGGATGATGCTGTGTAGAAATTACGATTGTATCTACACGTACAGGTTTACCATTTTCATCATACTCAACTGTAACTTGCGTTTTTCCATCCGGACGTAAGTATGATAATGTATCATCTTTACGTACTTCAGTTAAACGGCGAGCTAATTTGTGAGCAAGCGAGATTGGAAGTGGCATTAATTCTTGTGTTTCATTACATGCGAAACCAAACATTAAACCTTGGTCTCCTGCACCAATTGCCTCAATCTCAGCGTCAGTCATTTGACCTTCGCGTGCTTCTAGCGCTTGGTCAACACCCATAGCGATGTCAGCAGATTGCTCATCGATAGATGTTAAAACTGCACAAGTTTCTGCATCGAATCCGTATTTTGCGCGTGTGTAACCAATGCCTTGAATTGTTTCACGAACGATTTTTGGAATATCTACATAAGTAGAAGTCGTAATTTCCCCCGCTACCAATACTAAACCAGTTGTTACAGTTGTTTCACAAGCTACACGTGCATTTGCGTCTTTTGATAAGATCGCATCTAAAATTGAATCAGAAATTTGGTCACAAATTTTATCTGGATGTCCTTCAGTTACAGACTCAGATGTGAACAGATGACGTTTTTTTGTCATGTGGTAAACCTCCCTACAGTAATTGTATATATTGTACGGAACTCATCCTTAATTTGCCACAAACTGCGACATACATTTATTCTCCCACACAAGCATACAGAAAAACCTTTCCTACTTTACATAGAGGAAAGGTTTAATTTGCTACTTGCATACTGCTTTTTGCCCTTCGCTCTTATCGTTCGAGACCTGTAGCCTCGCACAGGTTTTAGCACCTATTCACCTGTATTTACCACTACAAGTGAGGTTGCTGGGCTTCATCGGGCCTGTCCCTCCGCCAGCTCGGGATAAGAGAGTATCCGTCCCAACCTATACTAAAGAAATGATATTCATTTGTCAATTAATATTCACATTTTCCTGAAAGTTTTTCTCAATACGCCTAAAATGAAAAATTAATAAGGAAATAATGTATTCACACAAACAAAAAGAAAGAAATAGTATACATTATTTATATAATTGTGTTATACTCTTGTTGGGGATTACGAGAAATATTTCATTAAATGAAAAGGATGGTATATAAATATGAGTACTGTGAATGTCCAAATTGGTTTACACGAATTATTGAACGGAAGCAATGCACAGATTCAACTAAGTGTTCCGCAATTAGTGGAAAAAGTATTAATGCGAAATGAAGGGAAATTAACTTCGACTGGTGCCGTTTCTGCTTCAACAGGAAAATATACAGGACGTTCTCCTAAAGATAAATTTATTGTGAAAGAAGCATCGGTTGCTGACAAAATTGCTTGGGGAGCTGTGAATCAACCGATTTCTGAAGAACATTTTAATAAATTATATACTAAAGTTTTAGAATACTTAAAAGAAAAAGAAGAATTATTCGTCTTCAAAGGATTTGCGGGCGCTGACCACAATTACCGCCTACCAATTCAAGTTATTAACGAATATGCATGGCACAATTTATTTGTACATCAATTATTCATTCGTCCAACTGAAGAAGAATTAACAACTCATGAATCAGGGTTCACAATTGTTTCTGCACCGAATTTCAAAGCTGATCCAGCTATTGACGGTACAAACTCTGAAGCATTCATTATGATTTCATTCGAAAAACGTATCGTATTAATTGGTGGTACAGAATACGCTGGAGAAATGAAAAAATCAATCTTCTCTATTATGAACTTCTTATTACCTGAACAAGATATCCTTTCTATGCATTGCTCTGCAAACGTAGGTGAAGAAGGCGACGTAGCACTATTCTTCGGTTTATCTGGAACAGGTAAAACAACATTATCTGCTGATCCAAACCGTAAATTAATCGGTGATGATGAGCATGGTTGGTCTGATAACGGTGTATTCAATATTGAAGGCGGTTGCTACGCAAAATGTGTAAACCTTTCTCACGAGAAAGAACCACAAATTTTCGATGCAATAAAATTTGGATCTGTTTTAGAAAACGTTATCATTAATGACCAAACGCGTATCGCAGACTACAACGATACTACTTTAACAGAAAATACTCGTGCTGCATACCCTATGCATGCGATCGACAATATCGTACTGCCAAGTGTTGCTGGACACCCAAATACAATCATTTTCTTAACTGCTGATGCATCTGGCGTATTGCCTCCAATCAGTAAGTTATCAAAAGAACAAGCTATGTATCATTTCTTAAGTGGTTACACTAGTAAACTAGCAGGAACAGAGCGCGGCGTTACATCTCCGCAAGCAACATTCTCGACTTGCTTCGGTTCACCATTCTTACCACTTGATGCATCTCGCTATGCTGAAATGCTTGGTGAAAAAATCGAGAAACACGATGCGAAAGTATTCTTAGTAAACACTGGCTGGACTGGTGGCGAATACGGCGTTGGTAAACGTATGAACTTAGGTTACACTCGTGCAATGATTCAAGCAGCATTAAGCGGCGAACTTGCAAAAACTGAAACAGCTAAACATGACATCTTCGGTCTTGAAGTTCCACTTCACGTACCAGGTGTACCTGACGAAGTGTTAATGCCTGAACAAACTTGGGCTGATAAAGCTGCTTACAAAGTAAAAGCAATCGAGCTTGCAAATGAATTCAAAGCTAACTTCAAAAAGTTCGAAAGCGTTTCTGAAGATATTATTAACTTAGGCGGTCCAATCGCTTAAATTAAAACTTTCTGTTGGAATAACCCTTTTACTCATATGAATAAGTGTCGTGTAACCGTAAAGTTCCGCGTACTCACCGACAAAACCCAATGCGGCTTAACGGTTACACACACTTACATAAAAAAGAAGCTTACGTTTTTTACGTAAGCTTCTTTCTATATCTTATATAAAGTGAAACGTTAATCTCTTCATCTGTGACTTAGCTCATAAAATCACTTACCGTCGCCTATAAATTTACAGAAAATTCACTTTACAATCATTCGTTTTTAGTTTTTCATGCTATAATTTACATATACAGGAAAGGGTGAGGCCTATGAAAAATTTTTCTCGTACAAGAAAAATTTTATTAAGTTATGGAGCGATTCAAATGTTTTGGGGACTTGTGATGCTTAACGTTAATTTATTTGAGCATACAAGTGAAATGATAAAATACATTATTCTAATTACTGGACTAGTTTGTTGTATTATATCCAACTTTTTTAAAGAACCTAAGAGTCATACTAATAAGTGATTTCATGTTAACTTATTGGAAGCAAAAACCTGCATTTTATGCAAAGTTTCGCTTCCTGTTGTACTATCCATCGCCGGATCCCTAATTCCAGAGTAAACCTATTTTCATACAGACAAATCATGGCTTCGAACATTTAAATTACATCCCTACTCACTACATTCCTCTGGTTCCACATCGCATGGGGCGAAAAAAGGCTCTGACCGCTTCTATCCCTCGCTGGATCATCTATTCCATCCAAAAGAGGCTTTCTATCTTTTTATCTTTTTAGCTCTTCGTTAATTCTTTCTCATCTTTCATACTATAGTATCCTAAATTAACAACAATTAAGAAATAACCGCCCATAATCCCTACTGCAAACGCCCACATAACCATATGGTGCTCAATTTCGTACATAATAATAGCACCCAAAATAGCAGCTGCAAAACGATTAAACATACCGAGCGTCGGTGCTTTCGTTTTCTTTACGATACTATCTCCAAGCTTCTCAATTCGTCTCCCTAACAACCAAACACAATACATACTTACAATAAGTCCAATTCCAGCACCTAAAAAGTGGGCTGAAAACGGTGTTAACATCCAGCCTAGCAAAAGAATACCTAGTAGATAATACGATTGAATTTTGAACGATCTTAATGACATACTAATCATGCTGTTCTCCTCTTCATTAATTTTTATCTATCCAACAAAAAATTTATTTCAAGTTTATACTGCTTAAATCTATTTCGCTCAAATTAAAAACAACATAAACAGTATGTTTATGTTGTTTAAATGTTTTTAGAAAATAATATTATACAAGATTCCAAACATCATATTCTCATAATTTGTGACGTTTTTCCAAACATTTTTCGTCCATTTATGAAAAAATTGATATCAATCTATGAACATACGGATATGATGTAATAAGCACACAAATAAAGGGGGCGTCTAATGATTTATTTTTTAATGGCTCTCATTCACCTTATTATCCCTGCACTTATTGGACTTTCATTGTATTGGTACACGAAAAATCATAGTATTTTCTATGCTGTCCTCGGTGTCCTTCTTCCAGGTATTATTCTTATCACACTCTTCCGTATTCCATTTTTAAACTTAATTCCACTTATTACTGCTATCTTATTTCTCGTCTTCTTACCAAAAATAAAAAAATAGGAAAGCAGATCATAGGTGATCTGTTTTCCTATTTTGATACAGGTTCCCCCGCAGTAGAATGCACTTTTACTTTCTCCAATTTCACAAACCATAGGCCGAAAAAAATGATAATTCCACCGATTATTTGTTGAAACGATACATATTCATTTGCCCATACAGCTGCAAATAAAACAGCTACAAGTGGCGTTATATACATATATACCATCGTATGTGACGCGCCAATTTTTTGAACACCAACATACCACATCACTAAACCAAATACTGTTACAAAGAAAATCGAATATAGTAAAGCAAATAGTGTCATTCCATGTGTAATATGAAATGGCATAATAAATACATGTGGTCCACTTAACAATAAAAGCGGAATCGCGCCAACTAATGCTGACCATGCAGTAACACGTAGTGCTGAATATTTTTTAATTAATGGACCTGCTAAAATAGGATAAAGCCCCCAGCATATTGATGTAATGAGCCCAACTCCATTTCCATAAAAAGAACTAGCAAGTGACTGCCCTGCTACTAAAACTAACGCTGCACCACCAAAGGCAATGATAGAACCAATGAGCTTTCGAGAAGAAAACTTTTCTTGTTTCAAAAAAATCGCAAATACAGTTGTAAAAATAGGTGAAATAGAAATGATTAAAGAGGCATTTGTAGCGGATGTATATTTGACAGTTTCCATAAATAATGTTTGATACAGTACAATACCTACAACGCTAACGATGATTAATCTAGGTATATCCTTTCGCTCCATATAAACCGACTTTTCAATAAAAAATGTAAGAAGTAACATAAGCGGTGCCGCCGATATCATTCGAAGTGCAGTAAACTCAATTGCTGTAAATTCTAAAAGTCCATATCTCGCAATCGTATAGTTAATCCCCCAAATGATAACGACTGCTAAAATTAATAACTCAATCCCCCATCTTCTCATGCGTATCCCCTCCGCAAATAAAATTATACAGAAAATTCAATTACATGTACATTTCATTATGTGAAAAAATTTTCGCATTTGTATGGAGAGTTTTGTTTTGGTGCATGAAATTATATCGGTGATTTTTTAAATATATCGACTTATCAACAAAAAACAACAATAATGGAAAATCCAATCAGCCCTCACAAATTGAGTGTTTACAAACAGTTAATGCGGAATAAAAAAGGTGGTTCCAAAACACATTTTGGAACCACCTTTTCTTTCTTACACTCGAACGTGTAACTTCATATTTGGATTATAAAATTGGCTCGGGCTCTTTAGCTGAAAAGTTCCTCCACCTTCATGCCAATCAACTGTTAACTTATCATCCATAAATACAAGCTTTGTGCGATCTGCGATAAAATTCATTGCGCTAGATTCGATATCCACATCACGCTCATCTTTTTCTGCTACAGCTACTAAATCGATAATTCCGCTCATTACACAACCGCAACCTTCATTATCATAAAATAACTTTATATATTTTGCTTCATTTGGAATCGTATCCATAATCTTTTTATATGCTGCTTCTGTTACAGTAACGTACATATGTTAATCTTCATCCTCTCTCGTCTCATTCATATATTGTACCACTATTTTTCTAAAACATTGTATACTGAAGATTAAGACTAATATAGAATATGTACTGTACCAATAGTGTAAACACTATCAAATTTTTATTCAAAAAAAGGAAATCCCTCTCAAATAAGTGATCTCCCTTTTAAAAATAATTTTTTATGATATCGGCAATATAACCTTCACCGTCGTTCCAACCCCAACTTCACTTTCAAAACTCATTTTACCGTTGTGGTCTTTAATAATTTTTTCTGTCACTACTAAACCTAAACCTGTTCCCGTTTCTTTCGTTGTGTAAAAAGCTTCATTTAGCTTCGGAATTTTGTCTTTTGGAATGCCGCAACCTTCATCCTTAACTTGAACAATGATTGCATCTTCTACAGTCACTTTAATCGTAATCGTTCCGCCAACTGACATTGCTTCAATCGCATTTTTAATTAAATTAAAAAATACTTGTTTTAATCGTTTTTCATCACATGTAATTGGTGGTATGTCTTTACTATAAATACCTTGTATGTGCACTCCCTGCTTAAAAGCAGGCTTCCCCATAACTCGAATAACATAAGCGATAATTTCTTCTATATTATGAATTTCTGATTCTGGTGATTTAGATTTCTCAAATCCACTAAGTTCTGTAGCAATTGTATGAATTCGTTCTACTTCTTGTTTCATAATATCACTATATATTTTATCCTCTGGATATTTATTCGCTTGCTTATTCACAAATTTATTTAAATTCGCTAGCGGTCCTCTAATTTTGTCACCAATAACTGTTGCCATTTTCCCAACAGTTGCTAGTTTTTCTGTTTGTTTTATTTCTTTATCCATCATCTCAAGCGTACGAACGTAAGACTGAAATCTCAAAAACATAATCCAACATATGATAGTAAATACACTATATAATGCCATTGGAATTAAAACGAGTGACGATTGAATAATGATTCCTATAAGAGCGTACTTTCCAACAAGTATCCCCGTAACTAACCAAAAATACCTTTTGTTCACAAAGATTGGTGCAAATAAAATAAAAAATACTTCTACTATATTCCCACCATCAAACTCAGCATCAATACCGTAGTAAATCATAAAATTATGGATAAAATCTAATAGATTATATCCAATTAGAATAATATACTTTACTGCAAATGGATTTTTCCATTTCATAAAGTATATTCCAATGCAAAATAAGATCACCATCAGAAAATAGAGCCATAAACCTAAACCATCTTCAAATTCTCCTACTCCTTCTTGCTCTCCTCCTATTAAAGGTACAATAAATTCGTAGGCAAGATCATATACAAAAAATATAATAAAAAATAAACTTAAAAATATTTTCAGCGCCTTTATTTCTTCATTTTTAAATATATCGTCTTTATTCATATGGTAACTCCTAGCTTTTCTCCCACTTGGATTTCATTATTTCCACACTGCTTTGGGAGAATGATGTCTATTCTAGTTCCAATATCTCTTTCACTTGAAATATGTAATTCACCAAGATGCTGCTCGGTAACAATTCGATTCGCTACCGTAAGTCCCAGGCCAATTTTATCTTGTTTCGTTGTATAAAAGGCCTCTTTAACACGGGCCAAATTTTCCTTCTTAATACCGTAACCATTATCGATTACACTTAGCATTACATAATCTTGTCCTTTATTTTCTAATCGTAAATCTAATGTGCCACCTTGCTCCATTGCCTCCAGAGCATTTTTTATGACATATAGCAAGACCCCTCTTATTTTCCGCTCATCACATTCAACTTCTATCGCCTTTTCTTCTACACTAGAAATAAGCTGAACGTTGGATTCATTCATTTTTTCGCGAAGAATTGTTATTGCTTGTAATGCAATTTCTCCTATATTATGTTTCTTATAAATAGGGGGTTTACATGTAGCAACTTCCATCAATTCACTTATCATACTATTCATATTTTCTATTTCAAAAATCATCTGTTTGTAAATAGGGTCCTCTCCATGCTTCTCCCGTTGTAATTGCGTAAATCCTTTTAATGAAGCAAGTGGATTTTTAATTTCATGTCCTACTGTCGCTGCCATTTTTCCGATTACTGCTAATTTTTGTGATTCACTAGCAATCTTAATACTTTCCTTTACCGCTAAAAGGTATTGTATAAATCGATTTAAAATGATGTATGCTGCTATTAATACAAGTGTATACATAATGAGGAACATAAACGCTTTTACTTCCTCTAATACAAATAAATAAATCACATATTTCCCTACAATGGTCGAAAGTACAAATACAAAATACTTTTTATTTAAAAATATAGGTACAAAGAAAATGAAAATGATTTCTATTATATTTACCGCATCAAATAACGCCTTATTATAGAGAATATACGAAATTATATTAACGATTTCTATCCCTATGTATACGAATATATATGTATATTTAACAAGGTTTGCTTTCTCTCTTTTTACTAAGTATATATTCGCGCATAGTATTGCTATTCCACATAAAACTTGCCACATTCCTCTATGCCAGTTTTCTATTAATGCTTTATTTTCTAATACGATTGCATAAGAAACTTGGTATACACCAACAGCGACATACAACACCCATAAAAAAATTTTTGCATTCCTTTCTTCTTCTTTATATGATAGAAAACTTTCTTTCACTTCAACACCCCTTCAAAATAATGTCTCGAAGAATACCATTTATTATAATAAATGATTTTCATAGACAAACAAAGATAAATCGAACATTTGAGGAAAATCATCCCAATAGAGCAAAGTATCTTCAGACTATATAAGCATAAAAGCTATAAACAATAATACGTATATTATGGGCGCAAAAAAATAAAAAAGCATAACGACGCTTTTTGGATAGAGCATATAAATAGGATAGGGGGATAATTTATGTTTGTTACCGTTGAGAAAGATGTTCATATTTTTGTGCAAGACGTCAATCCCGGCCCCGGTAGTAAAACTGTTTTCTTCGTCCATGGCTGGCCTTTAAATCATCAAATGTACCAATATCAACTTAATGTATTACCACAGCACGGTTTCCGCTGCATCGCTATGGATATACGCGGAAACGGGCAATCTGATAAACCATGGACTGGTTACACATACGATCGTTTAGCAGACGATATTGCCATCGTTCTAGAAGCACTTCAAGTAGAAAATGCTACATTAGTCGGTTTCTCAGTAGGTGGTGCTCTTTCTATTCGGTATATGTCCCGCTATAATGGTCATCGTATTTCTAAACTTGTATTAGTTGATGCTGTTTCCCCCTCTTTCGTTAAAAATCAGGAATCTCCCTATGGTGTCCCAAAAGAACAAGCAGATACCCTCATTAATCAAATGTATGCCAATCTACCAAAATTTTTAAATGATGTATCTTTATCATTTTTCAATAGAAATTTAGGGTCTGCTACGTTAGAATGGTTTTCTTATCTCGGTATGCAGTCTGCTTCCTACGCTCTCATCAAAATATTGCAAGCAGCCGCAAATGAAGATGTAACGAAAGATTTAAGTAAAATTAACGTCCCAACAAAAATATTCCACGGTGTTCACGATCAACTTATCCCTTACAAAAGTGCTGAACTCACGCAAAAACGGATTAAAAATTCTCAGTTACATCCTCTTACAAATAGCGGTCACGGCTCTCCAATCGATCAAGCGGATGAATTAAATGAGGAACTTATAAAGTTTTTGCATTCATAAAAACTTATGCCAAATCGTGTCGATATGAACGCAGTTTTTGAAAAGATTAAAATTCACACATTTCTCACAAATCAATCAATAAAACGATTACATTTTTATTTATACTAAATGTACAGGTAATACTCCCTAAACCCAGCTTGTCTGGTTACCCCGTTAAATACTATAAAAAAGAACTTGTATCGTTATACAAGTTCTTTTTGTTTTTCTATTTAAAAAGTATATCTTTACTATACTGCTTTCCAGCAAGTAAATCATATTGAATCATTTTATATTGCTCTAACATTTCTTTTTGTTCTTTTGTTAAATCGGTTATCTCTTCTCCATCTTTATTAACCTTTAACTCATCTCTAAGAACCGGTATTTCTTTATGCATTTTCGATAAAAATTGATAAAATGGTGATTGATTTAATCCTGCATAATCAAACACAAGACTAGAGAAATAAATTGGGCTTACTAAACCTAAATTATCATTTGGTAAATCGAAATTCGCATACATTAACAAAGGTGTTTCTGACATAATTAATCTTTCTCTTACCGTCTCTTCATTTTCTATATATCCTGCTTCTTTATAAATGGATTTATTAGTACCTAACATAGGTAAATGGTCTCCAAAGAAGACTAATAAAGTAGGTCTGTCTAAATCGTTAAGCTGCTCAATTAAATATTGCAACGCTTCATCCGACAGTCTTACCCCTTCTGTATATGATTCTAATTCTGCCTTCGATTCCTCTTCTGTTAATCCACTAATTTCTACTTTATTTTCTCCAAACATATTTGGCGTATATGGAAAATGATTTTGCATCGTCACCGCATGAATAAACGTAGGTTGTTTTCTCTTTTTTAATTCATCTATTATTTCTTTACTCATAGATAAATCACCAATATTATCTCCAACCGCTTCTTTATTTTTCATCGTGTCTTCTGCATTAAAATTATCGAATCCCAATGTTTTATATACATCTTCTCGTTTATAAAACGATCGGTTAAAAGCATGAATTGCACTTGCATAATATCCTTGTTTTTTTAATTCACTTGCAATGGATGGAATCTCTTTTTGACTTGGAACGGCTTGTTGATATGGTATAGAACCAGGCATTAAGAGACTCATTGAGTAACTCGTTAATGCTTCAAATTCTGTATTCGCTGTATTCCCTCCAAATGTAGGAGCTATCGTTTGTCCGCCTGGGAAATTCTCTGTATAATGATGTAAATTCGGCACTGGATCTTCGCTAAATGAAAGATCCGTTAATTTTGTCGGATCCCAAAATGCCTCACTCATAATATATATAATGTTCGGCTTCTCTGCCTTTTTTTGCACTTTTACTTTTCCGCCATATTGCTTTTCTATATCCTTCGCAATTTGCTGCATATTTTCTTTTGAATATTCCTCTGGCTCTTTAATGACTGTCGTATCTAAGTTACTTAAAAATCCAATAACAAAACCATTCACCTTATAATTTGCAGCTTGATTCCACGGACGGATGTCTACCCCAGCTTTTGTAAATATATTATTCATAAAGGTAATAGGGTAGTTACTATATGCATACAACATAAACGCAGAGCCACATATTAAAAGAATCCTCATAATAATATGTGATTTTATAACTGGAATATACTTTCGTATATATATAACTACACACACAATCAAAATAATAGCTACTACTGCCAGGAACATATTCCAAAAACTAAAATAATCCATGACCATCGGTATAACGGAATCCATATGACCAATCTGTGTGAAATCAGACGGGTAGAATGGCTCTCCTCTAAAAATGAGCTTAAAATGGTTCACCATCACAAAAATAATCAAAACTAAGCTAGTTATCGTTGTACTTAAGAAAACTCTGCCAAGCAAATTATATGCAAAAACGTATACCATATAAATAAATAACAGGCTCAATATATACTGTCCATATTGTAAATACACCCATGTATTTACTACTATAAGATTCATATCCTCCTGTATCAGGATATACATCCAATTCATTGTATGAGCAATTAAAAATAATACGACATAAACTCGAATAGCCGGCCTAAGCTTATGACTGATACCTTTATTTAAATGAATGATGTATAGTAGTACACTCCACAAAACAATAATGAGTATACTTAGCTGGATTTTCCCATTAAAAAATTCTTTCGTTCTCTCGAATTCGAAAGACCTTAACATAACAAAAAACAGCGTTTCTAAACAAATCGCCCACATTCCACTAAGAATGATAGAAATTAATAGGTTCTTCCTCGGCTCCTGAGGAGAAAAACTAAGATAAAATTCATCTCTTCTTCGTTGTTGTGTTAAAACATTAAAAAGCAATTTATTCCCTCTTTCCTTTACCCTTCGTCTCGCATCAACAAACATATTGTCCTATACAAAATACCATATTTGTATGCAGTTAGTCTCCCTATGTGTTTGTATTATACACGTGTATCCTTAATTTCCCCTTAAAAAATACAACTTCTTCATCTCTATATTCTAGTAGTATAAATGAACTACGCTTCACTAAATTATTACCATAAGAAAAAGAACCTACCAACACGGATAGGTTCTCCTTCATTCTAACAGACATGAGCATATGTATTATATAAGAGAATACATCCATACTTTCCATATAATACATACAAGTACGATAACTACAAAATCAAAAAGATCTAATCTCGGACCCTTTTTCATATTCATCTCTAGCCACATATGAACCCATTTCACTTTTGTATATTTTTGAATGTTTTTCTTTGCAAATCGGTAAATGAGCAGTTGCATAATAAAAAATCCGACTACGAAAATAAACAATAGAATGAGAAAATCGACCACTACATTCCTCCCTATTTTTGCAGCGATTTTTCTACTAGCTGATTTCTCAAAACCCACTCTTCAAATTGAGCACTTCCAAATTCCCAACTAAGATCACGAGCATGTACAGAAAAAACGTAATAACCAGCATATTCGTCCATAAATCTACCTGTCTCGATTTCATCTTTCTGAAGACCATATGCTCCAAAATTAAAATACACATCCCACACGTCTTCATTCTTCCGCTTATAAGCAATCGATTCCATATCACATTCTGTTCCGAAATAATCAAGATGTAAATGTACGCTATCATCATATTCGTACTCCATTTTATCACCCCTTATATTTGTACTTCTTTATCACCAAAAAAATTCCTGCTATCTACACTCACATATGGGCACTTACCTACATATCATGCTTGTAGAGTAACTTCTAGGAGGTGTTATATAGTGAAAAAATTAATAGCTATTTTTTGCATCATGCTACTAGCTGTTTTCACATTTGCTGCTTGCAGTAGTAAAAAAGAAAGTACGAAAGAACAAACTCAAAATGTTCGCGTCGGTGAAGTTACCCATTCTCTCTTCTATGCCCCCTTATATGTCGGGATTGAAAAAGGATTTTTTAAAGATGAAAGATTAAATGTTGACCTCCAAACAACAGCTGGCGGAGATAAAACGATGACCGCCCTATTATCTGGCGGAATTGATATTGCTCTCGTCGGTTCTGAAACGTCCATTTACGTTCATCAACAAGGTGCAAAAGACCCTGTCATTAACTTCGCGCAACTTACACAAACAGATGGAACATTTTTAGTTTCGCGTAAAAAATTAGACTCTTTTAATTGGAATGACGTAAAAGGTGTTACGTTTTTAGGACAGCGTAAAGGCGGCATGCCGCAAATGGTTGGAGAATACGTTTTAAAGAAAAATGGCATTGATCCTCACAAAGATACAAACTTAATTCAAAACATCGAATTTGCTAACATTGCAAGTGCCTTTGCATCTGGTACTGGAGAATTTGTACAGCTCTTTGAACCGACTGCAAGTATATTCGAAAAAGAAGGAAAAGGTTATATCGTCGCCTCGTTCGGAGCTGAATCTGGTACTGTTCCTTATACAACGTTCATGGCAAAGGAAAGTTTCTTAAAAAAGGATAAAGCTGCTGCTGAAAAATTCACACGTGCGCTCTATAAAGCACAACAATGGGTTGATACACATAGCCCAGAAGAGATTGCTGATGCCGTTTCTCCGTTATTTAAAGACACTTCAAAAGACATTACAGTAAAAGTAATTGAACGGTATAAAAAGCAACATTCTTATGCGACAAATCCGCTATTAGATGCTGAAGAATGGAAACAGCTCCAAACGATTATGAAAGAAGCTGGCGAATTACAAAAAGAAGTTCCACATGAAGCGCTCGTCAATACAAAAATTGCCGAAAGCGTTATTAAGAAATAGAGGCGAAGTGTATGAGCTTTTTACAAATACGTAACGTTTCTCACTGCTTTTTCGCAAAAGAGAATGCCAAATTGATTCTCGAAGATATGAGCTTACAAGTGGAAGAAGGCGAATTTATTTCTATACTCGGTCCAAGTGGTTGCGGCAAAACGACACTCCTCTCCATTATTGCCGGGCTGCTCGATCCAATTGAAGGTATCGTCTTTTTAGATGGTGAGCCCATTACAACGAAAACTCCATCTATGGGGTATATGTTGCAGCAAGATTACTTGTTCCCATGGAAGACAATTGAAGAAAATATAATGCTTGGACTTCACACCCGAAAAATGTACGATGAACAAACGAAAAAACATACTTTACAGCTTTTAAAGCAAGTCGGTCTACATGGTGTAGAAGAACAATACCCTCGTGAACTATCCGGCGGTATGCGTCAACGTGCCGCTCTCGTTCGAACGTTAGCGACCGATCCGAAAATTTTATTGCTAGATGAGCCATTCTCTGCGCTCGATTATCAAACGAAATTGAAACTAGAAGATCTCGTTTTCAACTTACTACGCAAATATAAGAAAACTTCACTACTCGTGACACATGATATTGAAGAAGCAATTGCGATGAGTGATCGTATTTATTTACTACAAGCGAACCCTGGAAAAATTGCCAAAATATTTATCGTCCCAGAAAGTATCCGTTCCTTATCACCGTTAGAATCACGCCACCACCACGACTTCCCATCCCTCTTCCAAGATATATGGAAGGAGCTGGAGCGCCTTGGATAATATAAAGCAACTACATGAACAGTTTCGGAAGAAAGAACGCAGGAGCGCATGGTTAGCCAGGTCTTTACAACTTTTACTACTCATTCTTTTCTTTGCACTATGGGAAATAGCTAGCAAAAAAGAGTGGATTGATCCTTTACTCTTTAGCTCGCCTTCAAGCATTTGGAATCTCTTCCTTAGTAAATGGATTGACGGTTCGCTTTGGGTTCACATATGGACGACATTACTTGAAACGGGAGTAGGCTTCATTCTTGGAACAGTGCTCGGTGCTATTATCGCGACTTTCCTTTGGTGGATACCGCTTCTCGCCCGCGTACTTGATCCATATCTTGTCGTCCTAAACGCCATGCCAAAAGTGGCACTTGGTCCTATTATCATTGTCATCTTCGGTGCAAATATTTCTTCTTCGATTGCAATGGGGGTAATCATTTCCATCATCATTACCATTCTCGTTATTTACAGTGCATTTCAAGAAGTCGATTCTAACTATATAAAAGTGATGGACACATTTGGCGCAAATAAATGGCAATGTTATAAGCAAGTTATTCTTCCTGCATCCTTCCCAGCCATTATTTCAACGTTAAAAGTAAACGTCGGCTTATCATGGGTCGGTGTTATATTCGGCGAGCTTCTCGTCTCTAAACAAGGTCTTGGCTACTTAATTAGCTACGGGTTCCAAGTATTTAATTTCACTCTCGTCTTACTGAGCGTACTACTCACCTGTGTCCTCGCAACACTGATGTATGTGTTTGTCGAGGCATTTGAAAAACTTCTAATTGGAAAACGAAAAAAAAGCTGACTTAGAGCAATAGACTATAGTCAGCTTCTTTCTTTACCTTTTATCACACATCTTTGTTTCATTTGTAACGCTGCCATTCGCAACTGTAACTGTATGGAAACAATCTTTCACACGTACTGTAACGACATTTTCTTTTCGATCTATTACATGATAATCATCATACTTTTTATTTAATGCACTACGAATTTGCTCCCCTTCAAAAATCGGAAAACCATGAGACATTACCCAAATGAGACCAGCAACAGCAAGAATCGTTTTCATACGTTTCATTACCTCCTCGAGAGTAAACTTATAGTCCCTACAATATGCGCATTATAATTGTGTCTATTTTGTGACATTTTTATACTAATTCTATTTTATAGTGATAGTTCCTTCTTCTTTTTAATAAAAAAGACAGAATTTTCTATTTTATCGACATAAAAAGACTCAAAGAACTAGAATTCTTTACGTTTTCTTGGCTAACATATATGAAACATATAACTCACATTAGTGTCCACTATTATTCATATACTGTAAACTGCGGTTTACTCGGATGATCTTTAACTAGCGCATCTTCTGGAAACTTTGAAACCTTTCGATATAGAGCAATATCACCGATACAACCTGCTGTTAGTAGAATTCCTAAAAATGAAAGTGGCTCCAGATTCATAGCTAATCCCAACACAATTGGCAAAATTCCAGTCGGTAAAAACGGCAACATTAACACTTTCTTCATTTGCTTTACTGTAATTTCTTTTTTAGAATGAGCGTATGCAACACCTAACTTCCAATTGACGCCCCATTTTAGTTCACTCCACGGAACACCTCCGATATAGTGAAATCCTATTAAATGTATCGCTTCATGAATACAAACGAGAACAATCATTGCGATAATAAAAAGAAACATGGTTAATAGCGTAATTTCAAGTTGAAATCCGCCTAAAAGAAATATATGCAAATAACTAATTCCAATCGCCAAAGCAATTGTTATAAAAAATAAATAAAAGTTTAATTTAACCATCGAAATAGTAACAGTCGTTTCTTTTCCTTTATCCACCCTCTCCCTCCTAATATATAAATATACATATAAAAAAATTATAATATAGCCAAAATTATGTAAAGATATATTTACATTTGATCTTACACACAAAAAAAGAAACCGGCCACTTTACTTCGTAAAACAGCCGATTTCTTCTATATGTTTCATCGTACGCGCTAATACATCGTCGCGCATTATAAAGCTAAATTTTCTATCCGTTTTAATGTTGTCAGGAATGTGTTTTAATAAAACAGACCCCTTCGTTTCTTCGTAATGCGTATGTTCTTCTACTGCACTAATCGTTGCAAAATAAATGTTTTTAATAATTATTTTGTCTTTTCCAGATACTTTATATTGTCCTAAGTAAGTTAAATCAGAAACTATGCCGCCGGTTTCTTCATGAACCTCTCGAACTGCCGCTTCTTCCGGTGTTTCCCCTAATTCTACTTTACCACCTGGAAATTCAAGACCGCGACGTAAATGATGCGTTAATAACCATTGATCCCCGTACCGGCATACAACCCAAACATGCTTTGGCTCAGGAGAAAATGGATAACGTTCAAACGATAATTGTACAGTATTGTGGTAATAATCTTTAAATTTGTACATGCCATTACTCCCCTATTGATGGTTACAAGTTTTTCCTACCACAAATTGTAGCATATTCTCGCTTTTCTGCATAATATTATCCAATTATAATCCATTGATTATTCCCATTTGCGCGACTAATTCTTTCGTCTCATGATTTCCTAAATCATAAATCATTTTATATGCTTTTTGTAGTTGTTCATCATATCGGTCATTATTAGAATCGTGATGATACTCAACAAATGGAACGTGAGAACGTACAAATGAACCTAAATCCTCTACATATGCTTGATCGAAGTACTCTCTCAGCTCCGTAATTTCCTCATCACTTGCGGAAATCTCAAAATTATACGTATCCGCCGTCTTCACTTGTGAAATTTGACCGTTTCCTATTGATATATAATATGTTTTTTTCTGCTCCATGTAACACCCTTCTTTCATCCTTTTAATTTCTATTGTTTTCATCAATTACAAAATTATGTAAAATAAAGAAAAGGAGGGATTTTATGCTCAAAATATTAATTATCGGCATTATCATCGTCCTAGTCATACTAGTACTCTCCGTCATGACGATTAATAAAGGCTACGCTTATAAACATTCTATTGATAAACTAGAAGATAACCCTTATACAAAAAATAATAAGGAGGATTTATAATATACTTCGCGTACTTCGCATCGTAATCGCGCTCACTGTGATTATTATGTCGGCAATCGGATTATATACAGGTCAAAATAATTTTTTACCTCTTTCCCAGTTTCTATTAGGAGCTTTAATGTTCCTCATTGCAATAGAACAAATAAAAAAGAAGGATGCAGGAACAGGGTTTATTTGCATTATTACCGGTGCTTTCCTTTGGATTGTTCTCATCATTATCTATATAAAATAAAAGGAGGTACATGCATGCTAAAAGGATTACGGATTGCTTTTTCACTTATTGCGTTATCTATAGCAATCTATAGCTTTTTTACTGGTAATAGAGAAATGATGCCTTATATGTTCATCTTCTTAGGAGCTATGGCCCTCACCATAAGTTTAGAGGAAATATTAAAACAGCAAACAGGAGGTAGTGTGCTTGCTCTACTAGCTGGAGCCGCTGCTTTATTTATTGGTTTCACAGAAATATTCCGGTAAATAGTCTAAAGGAGGCTATACAATGCTAACTCTAACTAAATTACGGATTTTTTTAGCACTTTTCACGCTTCTCATACTCTCTCTTTGCACTTATATCCAGATTACCGATCATTTCTCACTTCTCCCATACGTACAATTTATTCTCAGTTGTTCCTTTATTCTTCTAGGAATGAATGAACTGAAATCTGGAAGAAAATCAATGAGTATTCCGTATTTTTTCGTTTCTAGCCTTATATTCTTCGTTTTAATATCGAACTACTTTTGCTATATGTAGAATGAAACTTTGAGCAATTTAGCATATGTTTAAGCATGTTTATACTTACTTTTGTTATTCCATCTATTCTTTTAAAGGGGGATTCCATGTTAAAAAACATTCAAATTATAATCGCCACTATCGCTCTTATTCTCGCCTTATTTAGCCTCTTTGCAAACTTCACTATTCTTTTACCTTACGTGTTTATCCTTTTAAGCATTATGTTTATCCTTTTCGGAATTGATGAAATAAAACAACAACAAAAAGCAAAAGCATTTGTTTATTTTCTTGGTTCTGCCTTTGTTTTATATGTTGGTATATCTAGTTTATTTTCATAAAAAGAAGAAGATGGTCACTCTTAATAAAATAAAAAAACTGCCCTTTCACAGGCAGTTTTTCCTTCTTATCCCGATTGGTTCAACTAATAATCAGTGGGTGATAGGGCCCATCCCCCATCACCCACTGATTAAAGTTTCACTTTATCCAAACACTTTCTCAAGTTCATTTTTATCTTGGCTTAACCAGAAGTTCATTAAGCGTTGTGCTCCTTCTAAGTCGTGAAGCTTCGCTTGGCCACATTGTGTTTCATTTGCAGCTGGAATTTCTGTAATTTGAACCGCATCTTTTAATGTTAATTCTAATAAATCAATAATTTCTCGAACTGTTGGTGTTCCGCTTACTACAAGATAGTATCCTGTTTGGCAGCCCATCGGTGAAATATCGATAATATCAAAATGCGGATAACGATCAATATATTTACGTAGATTAAATGCTAATAAATGTTCTAACGTATGAATAACATCTGGTTTCATTGCTTGTTTATTCGGTTGGCAGAAACGAATATCAAATTTATTTACAATACCGTCACTACCTACATTGTGAACTCCACAATGTCTTACATAAGGCGCCTTTACAATCGTATGATCTAATTCAAAGCTTTCTACTGATGGCATACAACATCTCTCCCGCTTTTAATTTAATTCCGTTATATCCAATATGATATAACGGAAATGCACATTAGTAAAGTATTATGTACAGTCGTGCTATAATACTTTAAGAATATGCTGAAAAGGAGACCGTTATGAAACAGATTTTTATTGGGATTATACGCTTTTATCAAAAATTTATTTCTCCGATGACACCACCAACGTGTCGCTTTTATCCGACTTGTTCTCATTACGGATTAGAGGCATTTCAAAAACATGGTGCACTCAAAGGCTTTTGGCTTACTTGTACGCGTATATTAAAATGTCACCCTTTCCACCCGGGAGGATTTGATCCTGTCCCAGATAAAAAGGATGACAAAGTAAATTCTTAATTGTCGTAACCATTCACAACTAAATCTAATTTTCCTGTATCAGGATCGATAACAAGACCGTGAACAGGCACTTCTTCTGGAAGTAATGGATGGTTGCGAAGTATTGATACGCTATGTTCTACACTTTCTTCTACACTAGAGAACCCTTGTAGGAATCTTTCTAAATCGATTCCAGAATAACGAAGTGTATCTAATTTCTCATTTGTTATACCGCGCTCTTTCATCTTCTCAATTGTACTGCTTGCTTGAATTTTTGCCATACCACAATCGTGGTGACCAACTACACAAACTTCATCAGCACCAAGTTCATATACAGCAACTAAAATACTACGCATAATACTTCCGAAAGGATGTGAAATAACAGCGCCTGCTACTTTAATAATTTTCACATCACCGTTACGCATATTCATCGCTTTTGGTAATAATTCAACAAGACGAGTATCCATACAAGAGATAATTACCATTTTTTTATTCGGGAATTTTCCTGTTTCATACTCTTCGTATCTTTTCTCTTCAACGAATTTTTCATTGTATTGTAAAATCTCTTCTAATGACTTCATAATAAAAAACCCTCTTTTCTCTCATTTACATTACTTATATAGTGTACCAAAATTAAAAAAACTCAAAAAGTATATTGCATTATAGTAAAAATAGGATGTTTTCAGATAATCGACATAATTCTTTCAAAATATACACACACCTTTGTAACAAGTCCCCTCTATTTTAAACGTATTTTCACTATAAACTGATTGTAGATAATGTAAAAAAGGAGTGAATATTCATTATGTCCGACGTTCTGTTACTGAGTCGTTTTCAATTTGCAATTACTATTTTTTATCACTTTTTATTTGTACCTTTGACAATCGGACTTGTCATTTTAGTAGCATGTATGGAAACTCAATACGCCCGCACATTGAATCCAACATACCGTAAACTGGCAAATTTCTGGGGTAAATTATTTACAATTAACTTCGTAATGGGGATTATAACCGGGATTACGATGGAATTCCAATTTGGAACAAACTGGTCTGAGTACTCCAAATATATGGGAGACATTTTTGGATCACCTCTTGCAATTGAAGCACTCGTTGCCTTCTTCTTAGAATCTACTTTCATGGGAATATGGTTATTCGGTAAAGACAAAATTTCACCAAAGTTCCGTGCCTTCTGTATGTGGATGGTTGCACTTGGAACAAATATTTCCGCACTTTGGATTATTACAGCAAATGGTTTTATGCAAAACCCTGTTGGCTATGTAGTACGTAATGGCCGCGCTGAATTAAATGATTTCTGGGCACTCGTTACAAATCCATATGCTTGGAACATGTTCTTCCATACTGTCATTGGTTGTTATATCGTAGGTGCTTTCTTCGTTATGGCAATTAGTGCCTATCACTTATTGCGTAAAAATGAAGTGGAATTCTTCAAAAAATCATTTAAGTTTGGTTTAATGTTAGGCTTATTCGCCGCAACAATTACACCGTTTATGGGACATCAATCTGGTGTATCAGCAGCTAAATATCAACCTGCAAAAGGAGCTGCGATGGAAGCAGTTTGGGAAACTGGAAAAGGACAAGGCTTCTCAATTGTTCAAATTCCTGATGTGAAAAATGAGAAAAACTTTGAATTCCTTACGATTCCAAAACTCGGAAGCTTCTTCTATACAAACTCATTTGATGGCGAAATTGTTGGTTTAAAAGATATTCCGAAAGATGAACGTCCAAATGTTAACCTCGTGTATTATAGCTTCCGCTTAATGGTTGCACTTGGTATGTTCTTTATGGCATTAACTTGGTATGGCTTCTATTTAAACCGAAAAGGAAAACTAGAAAACTCAAAACGTTATTTAAAAATTACAATATGGTCTGTCTTACTGCCATACATTGCGATTAATGCTGGCTGGATTGTCGCTGAAGTAGGTCGTCAACCTTGGACAGTATATAAACTAATGCGTACAGCAGAATCTGTATCGCCTATATCTGTCCCGCAAATTTGGTTCTCATTAATTAGTTTAATTTTGTTCTACACTTTACTTTTAATCGCAGACGTATACTTAATGCTGAAGTTCGCGAAAAAAGGACCTGCAGCATTAGAAGAACATGCTACTGAGGGAGGCGTGGCTCATGTCTCATGATATGCTTGCAATCATTTGGTTTGGTTTATGGGGCGTGATTTGGACAGTTTACTTCATTCTTGACGGGTATGCACTTGGTAACGGAATGATTTTTCCTTTCGTTACGAAAGATCGACAAGAACGAAATCAATTACAAGAAGCAATTGGCCCATTCTGGGGCGGTAATGAAGTATGGTTAATTACAGCTGGTGGTGCAACATTTGCTGCCTTCCCAGTCACATATGCCAATATGTTTAGTTATCTCTATACACCGTTATTCTTAGTATTACTTGCACTGTTTGCTCGTGCCGCTGGACTGGAATTCATGCATAAAGATGATTCACCAATTTGGCAAAAAACTTGTAAATGGGCATTTACAATTGGGAGTTTCTTAATCGCCTTTTTATTCGGTGTTACATTTGCTAACTTGTATTACGGACTACAAATCGGAAAAAATGGCTATGAAGGAAATTTACTTAGCTTACTAAACCATTACGGTATTTTAGGAGGGTTGTTCTTCACTGCTATATTCGTTGTCTCTGGTGCCCTTTGGGTCATGATTAAAACGACTGGTGAAGTATCCGACCGTGCTTATAAAATTGCAAGACCGTTTTCAATGGCAGCAGCTATTATTTTAGCTATCTTCTATGTAGCAACTGCTAATCGGACAAACTTATTCCAAAACTTTACGGAATATCCGGTACTATTCATTCTTCCAGTACTTGCAATGCTAATGAGTGTACTCGCACTTATTATGGTGTACAAACATAAAATTGGCCTTGCATTCACATTCGTTTGCTTAACAATCGCAATGTTTATGACAACTGGCTTTGCAGGTATGTTCCCAAGAATGTTACCATCTCGTATTAATGACGCTTATAGTACAACGCTATATAACGCAGCTGGTAGTCAATTAAACTTAAAAATTATGTTCTTCGTTGCAATGGTTATGGTACCAATTGTTATTGGATATCAACTTTGGAGCTACAGTATCTTTAAAAATAAGATCCATAAAGACTCTGCTAAAGGGTATCACTAAAATGAAAAGAGACACTTCGTTTTTGAAGTGTCTTTTTTTACGTATGATTTTTGATAAGATGTTATATTTCCAATCTAACAACTATAATACAGAAGAATCATTAACAACTCACAGTTAAATTGTATCACACAACAAACATATTACTTTATGCAACTTTGCATATAAAAATTATAACGTAGATTGGATTACTTGATCATACACATCGTTATCCCCTACATCCGCTGTACTAATACCACTAAACGTCCTCACATTAAATCCTGTATTCGATGATCCCGACCCATTATACGCTTTCGTCTTTTCAATAGGCTGTACGTTATATTTATCACCTAAATTAATCGTTCCATTGCAGTTTTCAATAATAACACCTTCCACAACTGACGGCATTTTGTCACCTACTTTCATTTCCTTACTTTCATTTTATGAAAAGCGCCTAAAAAAATAGCATGTTTCAATAAGAAAAAGCACTCAGAGTGAGTGCTTTTTCTTATTTACCTTTTTTCTTTCTCTCACAAGCGATTCCATCGCCATCACGATCTAAATGCTTACCGTAATAAGGACTATCTCTTGTAATATCATAATATCCCGCATCGTTTGCTTCTTTACAGTTAGCAAAGCGTTTCGGATCCGGCTTTACTTCTGGTTTCACTTCCGGTTTTACTTCTGGTTTCGGTTGTGGTTGTTTTGCTCCTGGTCTTTCTTCAAGTGGTAACGTTGCATTATATAAGAACTGAACGTATTGCTCACGACTTACATGCATTCTAGGTGCGAATGTGCCATCACCAGTTCCAGCTGTAATATAATTTGATTTAATTGCAGTAATCGCAGGATTCGCCCATCCATTTCTATCTACATCCGGGAAATTATGATCCCCTCTTATTTGCAATTGGAATCCCTTTGTTAAAATTTGTGCCATTTCATCACGAGTAAGTGAATCTTTCGGTCTAAATTTTCCTGTGCCATCACCAGCGAATACACCCATCTCTGTTAAAGCAAGAATCTCTTTTTTAAACCTAGTCGAACGATCCGTAACATCTTTATATGGATTATTATACTGTTCTTTTACGACTGGCTTTAATTGACGGAACATAAGAGCTGCAACTTGCTCACGCGTTACATCATCACCAAATCCAAAAATCCCATTTCCGTATCCAGCAACAACGTTTTTATTTGCTAAATCCATAATTGCCTTATAAGACCAATGATTGTTTGGAACATCTTTAAACTCTACACTTGCCTGTGCTGTTCCAATTGAAGTAAATGCTGTAGTTGCAACAATTGCACCTGTTAAAATTAATTTTTTAAATCCCATGCTTAAGTCTCCTTCTCTTTCCTATAATAACCACTTAACAATATAACAAATTATTCTAATATAATTTGTCGCATTATGTCGAAAACAAAAAAGAATCCAGCAGGATTCTTTTTTGCTAAGCACGAATAGCAAGTTTGGAGACAGTTGACTTCTTCAAAATTTTATTAGGGGTAATATTTTGAAAAAGAAAGCCTTTCATATGTAGGTTAACACTACTGGAATATATAGTAAATTGATAATGTTTATACGGAAGATTACCAATATTTAGTATAGATAGTTTCCACTATGAAAACAGTGAAAACCATCTATACTAAACAATAAAAGGTGCCTTCAAAGAAGACACCTTTTGCGCTTTTCATAAACAGACACTATAAAACAGAATTATTTATTGTTATACGATTGTTAGATACAAAAAGTAGAGGGAAATGTTTGTATTAAATTCTGCTTTATAAAGTCTGTCTACAGCTTATATTTTAATCCTCTTCCCTTGAAAATAAATACAATATGCATAATTGCATACCTAAAAAAAAGGCACTCTACTGAGTACCCCTTCAACCATTTTACTTTTAATATATCGCTTTGAATATATTGTAACATACGTATTCAAATATTTTATTGAGAAAATTCAAAATCCTTTTTTTTTCATTTTCAATTATAAAATCATGTAATATAGAAGGTATGTCAAATTCTTATATAAATTGAGGTGTACTATATTTATGTATTTTGGAATTATTCCTCTTATATTGCTTATTATTTTTCTTATCTCATATTTAAAAGATCCACGAAAAATAATAAATGGTTTTTTATTTAATACCTTTTTCTGTTTTTTCCTTCTTTTTTGTGTAATTGTATCTTTGAACTCAGATAGTGATGTCCTACGCTACATTATATTTTTACCTTTTTTAGCACTTATCATTATACTTCCTTTTGGTATTATTGCCTTAATGGTTGGGCTATTTCTGAATGCTAGAATTTTAATGAAGCGAGAAGGACGACGTTTCACTAACTGTTTAACACTCATTGCTGCTTTGGGGATGTTATTCTTTATGTTACTCCCTATTATAAATCCAGCAAGTTTGTTCTCATCACATTTCCAACCTATTTTTGCTGGTATTTCTCTTATAAGCGTATATTTCTTCATACACTTATCTAACTTCTTAAGCGCTTATTTTCTATATCAATTCAACAGACCAAGGCGTAATCAAGATTTCATCATCGTTCTTGGTAGCGGCTTAATTAATGATAAAGTACCACCTTTACTTGCAAGTCGTATTAATAAAGCGATCGACTTTTACTGGAAACAAGCAGCTGTGAATACACCACCAACAATCATTTTCTCTGGTGGACAAGGTCCAGATGAAGGTCTTCCAGAAGCCGAAGCGATGCAAAAGTACGCTGTTGAAAAAGGGATTCCTCTTGAACATACAGTGCAAGAAAATCGTTCTGTAAACACATATCAAAATATGTCGTTCTCTAAAGAAATTATGGATTCTTTAAAACCTGAAGGTAAGTATAGAAGTATTTTCACAACGAATAATTTCCATCTTTTCCGCGCTGGGATATATGCAAGACAAGCTGGTCTTAATAGCCAAGGAATCGGATCAAAAACTGCATTTTATTACTGGCCTAATGCAATGATTCGCGAATATGTCGCAATTGTCGTCATGGGACGTAAGCGCCATATGAAAGTATGTGGAACGATTTTAGGCTTCGCTTTATTCCTAACAGTCCTTAGTTTTATTGTTTCTTAACATTCTCCCATCCTTTCATAAGGATGGGATTTCCTATACCCATTTCAAAAATATTTTAAAGATAATATGGTGATAATATTCCCTGCATACATCCATTAAAGGAGAATTTTTTCATATTAAATGTTAAAATAAGATTTAGGTGTAAATTACGTAACAAATAAGAAACTAGTTTGAAACGAGGAAATTATATGGAGAAAATTATCACAAACAAGCGCAATAAGCTAAAAATTGCTTCAAAAGCTTTGATGATTATTATCGGGGCATTTATCACAGCGTACGGATTAGAAGCAGTATTAATTCCAAATAACGTATCAGACGGTGGTGTGACTGGTTTAAGTATTGTTAGTTCAAGATTATTTGGATTGCCATTAGGAGCTCTAATCGCAGTTATTAACATTCCTTTCGTTTGGTTAGGATATAAGCAAATCGGTAAAAGCTTTGCGATTTATTCTATTATCGGAATTGCTTCATTAGCGATAGGTACCGTTGTCATGCACGGAATACCAGCCATTATTGAAGGCGATACATTATTAGTTACAGTTGTTGGTGGTATTATCATCGGTTTTGGTATGGGACTCGCATTACGTAACGGCGGGGCATTAGATGGAATCGATATGCTAGCTGTATTGCTTTCTCGTAAATTACCATTTGGAACGAGTGACCTTATCTTATTCTTAAACATGTTCGTATTTATTTTCGTATCAACAGTATTCGGCCTTCAAGGAGCTATCCTTTCGGCCATTGCTTACTTTATCGCTTCGAAAGTGATTCATATCGTTGAAGTTGGTTTAAGTGGTTCAAAAGCATTTAAAATTATCACAAAAGAGCCTGAATTAATGGTAGAAACCATTCGCGATCGTTTAGGCCGAAGCGCGACGTATAACGAAGTGTACGGTGGTTATTCAAGAGAGAAATTCAAAGAAATTTCTTGTGTAATTAACCGTTTAGAAGAAAGTAAAATGAAAGAACTTATTAATGAAATCGATCCAAATGCCTTTATTACAGTTTATGACGTAGCAGAAGTAAAAGGCGGTAACTTTAAGAAACGTGATATTCATTAATCATTATGAATAAAGAGGGTGTGCCAACAATTTGGCACACCCTCTTCTTATTATAAAGTTTTTGTCGGTAAGTCAATATATTTTAATAATCGCTGATATATTTTTTACTCGCCCCATCTTCCCCCGCTTTTAATCCATGCTACGTATTTTTGAAAGGAGGGGCAGTGGAGCGGAGTATATAGAAATAGAGTACATGTACATAGTATCCATAGAATACCTACTACAAAGTGAAATTTCATCGTTGTGCTAATAAACAAACTGAGGAATAAGACGAGGAACAGAATCAAACTAAACTTTATATATATTCATAATAATCTCCTCCTTATAACTTAATTGCACCAGCTACAAGGAATTAAGTTCCATAATAAAAAAAGACCAAAAAGCAAATTCCACTCTTCGGTCTCTCTACTATCTTCTCTTCGTAATGTTTCCCGAACCACCGACCCTCGTTTTTGGGGGAGATGTATTCTTTGGCGGAGTTTTAATAGATGATTTCGGCTTCACATCTGATCCGCTCGAACCACCTGGATTTTTCGTTATTTTCCCTTTGCTTCCAGTAGAAGGCGGAGGGGTACTACTTCCTTTTTTCGTAATACTTCCTGTATCTCCTACAGAAGATTTCGAATCTACATTATCGCCACGCTTAATAATAGATCCTTTTCCTTCCTTCGTAATTGGAGGCGGGGTTTTCTTTTCTTCTTTCGTAGGTGGTCTCTCTGGAATAACCGGTTTATAATTTTGTCTGTCATTATATCCGCGATAATCACCTGGTGATGATTTTCGTGAACCGAATATATCGTTTATTATACTCCCCATAATATATCCTTGTAAGAAGGATGGTTGGTAATTTTGACGAACAAATTCTTCATTACTTACTTCAATTAACGTATCAGATGGTTTCTCTTTATCCTTTTGAAGACTATATATTTCACCCGAATAAACGAGAAACATTTGATTTTCGTCTTCTTTAGATGCTTGCTTCGGTTTCCTTTCAGCTATAAGTTCCTTCGCTACGTCAGGAACAGACCGATTGGCGGCCCTATACACGTAAGATTCTTGTTTACCTTCCTTTTTGACAGACTCAAGTGGATAACGGTCTTGAATTGACTTTGTCTGTCCGCCTTGATAATCTGATAAGGCATAACCAACAACAACAAGTAATGTAACAATAACAAGTATAGAGATCACAAGCGATTTAATCATGGTAAACAATCGTTTTGACATGATTACGCCCCCTTACGTTGCTCTTATGATTTGTACATCAGCAGGAATAATTGCTTCTCCCTCATACATCATTGTGCGACCATTTTGCCATTCAATACGTAATAATTTCCGGTTATCTGATTGGAATTCCCATACATACTGTTCCTCTGAAGCAGAGAATGGTGTTTTCCCCATCACAACAACACGTCCGTTATATTGCTCTTCCATATGGTACTCGGTATCATCCATTTCAATTGTCGTCGGAATTTCATCAATTGAATCTAAACGACCATCAATTGGTGTATATAATTTGTAATACGTATTTTCACGGTCTTCAATTTTTAAATAACGAATGTCTTTTCCGTCTTGCAGCGTCAAAACAATTTCCTTGCGCGAATGCATACTCGTTTTCCCAATTAATTCATACATGACTAATGAAACTTCAATCATATCGCCAGGAGCTAACGTTAAAAGACTTTTTTCTGGCTTCGGCTGCTCTGGGCTTTTCATTATATTTTTAATTCGTTTAAATAAACTCATGATCTACCCCTCCTTTTCTCTTTATAAACAAGCACCTAAAATAAGTGCACCAACAATATGTAATGATCCAGCTAACATGGCATGCGCAACGCTGCCTTCTTTCGTTCCTTCTTCTAAATCTAAACCAGACATTTTCTTTAATACGAATTCGATAAACATTTCTACAACTAATAAAATAACGAAAGAAACTGCGGAAGCAAGAAGCGCCTGCCATAAGTCATTTGCTTTCGTTATTGATTGGGATAAAATGTACCCTTGCGCAAATAATTTCATAACGAAACGAGTGGTTACAGCTGTATTCCCATTTTTTATTTCTTTTAAATCATTGTATTTTGTAAAAATTGAATCAACCCACATAATTGCAAATAAAAGTACTGCACTCGCTCCAGTCCATACAAGCATGGCTAATACATTTGTCCATGTCATTGCAAAACCTCCTCTAAAAAGTAATAGAAAACCGACATGAATTTATTTAGACATGTCGGTTCATTTGTCTCTATTTTATATTATTTCTCATACTGCTTCATAATACGAGCTAATTCATCGTCAACAGCAGAATTTTTATTTAAGCTTGCGAATTCATCATCTAATGATTTTTCTTTCTTATAAACTTCGCCGCTTGCTTCTGCTTCAGCCTCTAATTGAAGAGCTTTCTCTTCCATACGGCTTAAACCAGCTTTCGCTGAATTTGAATCAAATCCAGACATCGCCTGATTAATATTCTTTTGTGCTTTTGCTGCATTTACACGTGCTACAAGTGTTTCACGTTTATTTTTCAGCTCTGTTAATTGCTTACGCATTTCTTCTAACTTCGCACGAAGATTATCAGCAGCAGCTTTGTTTTGCTCGTAGCTTGCTTTATACTCATTCATCTTTTGCTCTGCATTTTGTTTTTCCTCTAAGGCACGGCGCGCAAGATCTAAATTACTAGCTTGAACAGCCATATGAGCTTGCTCTTCACGTTTTTTCACAAGTGCTTCTTGCTCTTCAAATAATAATTTAAATTTCTTCTCAAGTGCGATTTGAGCTGCTACACTTTTCTCAGCTTCTTGTACATCCGCTTGCATATCGCGTAAATATTGATCTGTCATCTTAACTGGATCTTCCGCTTTTTCAATTAATGAATACACATTTGACATTGTTAAATCTCGTAATCGTTTAAATACAGACATCCGAATTCCTCCTATGATATACCTCATATTTCAAATTCACTACTTGGAAAACTTAAAAATCTCCCTTTACAGTAAAGAATATTCATTTTTACAGCCTATGTGTTTATTATAACAAAACTAAGATGTCCTTACATGTTATTTCCAAAACACATCCAATATAATATGACATTCCAGTTAAAATATTACATTCATAATATATTATTATATTCAATTAATTACATATTATCAATAACTCTTTCTAAAATCAACTTACTTTGGTGCACTTTCACTACATTACATAAGTGTAATGGTACTGTAAGCTAACTCGATAGTTACGTTTCGATATTTCTTATACACTAATACCAGAAGCAACAAACACGCTTCCCATAATGTAAAGCCTAATACAAAAACTGTATTTACTATAAAACATATAAAAAGGAGAAATCATCATGAAAAAATTAGTAGGAATCGGATTAGCAGCAGCAATTTCACTTGGAGCCCTATCAGGTTGTTCTTTATTAGGAGATAAAGCGAACGGTTTTGTACTGTACGGATCAGAAGAGCAAGTTCAGCAAATTACAGATAAAAACAAAAAAGAAGTGAAAGAAAAAGACTTCTACAAAATGAAAATGACCACATTAGAGGGTAAAAAAGTTCTTGTCATGGATAAGAAAACTGGTGAAGAACTCGTAAAAAAAGAGTTACTTAGCAAAGTTGATAAAAACGATGATACAAAACCGCTTGATAAATTACCAGCTGTAACAACAGAACAAGGGGTATTATTCGCCAAAGAAAAAGTAGAAAATGCTACACTTGATGGGGCTAAATTAAAATACGAAGGCAACACAATTATCGGAAGTGGCCGTGCATATGCCGACATGTTCGCGATTGTAGATGATGCAACTTACGGAAATGTAAAAGGCGATGAAAAATCTGTTGGGATATTAAAATTCGATAAAGACCCTAGTAAAGAATTCCCTGGTTATAACGGCGTAGAAGCTTCTCAACTTGTAAAAATTAAAAAATAAAACAAAAAAGCTTTGCGAAATTCGCAAAGCTTTTTTCTATTTATGAGCAACTTGCTCCATATCTGGACTACAAGTTTTCGATTGACATGACTTATTTAAAGAACATGCTGCGCATTTTCCCTTTTTACTTCTCTTTACAAAATTAACTAACGTATATATTGCATAACCAAAAATGATAGCTCCAATTATAATATTGACCATCATTATACATCTCCTTCTAGAATCCGAGTAAAGATCCAACTTGGTATATAATAAGCGTTAATATATAAGCAACTACGAGCGGATAAACGACTGAGAAAATCGTCCACTTCGCTGACCCTGTTTCACGTTTAATAACGGCTACTGTCGCTAAGCACGGAACGTATAATAAAATAAAGAACATAAATGCATATGCTGATAGCGCCGTATAATGTGCTCCCATTACATTCCCTAGCACATCTTCTTTAACCGCATAAATAATTGCCATTGTAGAAACGACAACTTCTTTCGCTAAAAATCCTGTTAAAAGGGAGGCTGCAGCTTGCCACGTTCCAAAGCCGAGCGGTGCAAATAGTGGTGCGATAAATCCACCAATCATTGCTAAGAAACTGTCTCCCATATCAACACCAAATCCTGATGGACCTGCATAATTTAATAACCAAATAACAACAGAACCACCGAATATGAATGTACCTGCTTTACGAACAAATCCCTTACCTTTCTCCCACGTGCTTAGCCATAATGTTTTTGCTTGTGGCACACGGTAAGGCGGTAGTTCAATGACAAAAATAGATTTTTCCGCTTTTAAAATAGTAAGCGACATAATTTTGGTAACGAGTAATGCAAGAATAATACCTGCAACATATAAAGAAAACACAACAGTCGCCTGACTATGAGGGAAGAATACTCCCGCAAATAGTGCATATACAGGTAAACGTGCCGAACAAGACATAAACGGTGTTACAAGAACTGTAAGTAAACGTTCTTTTTCTTGTTCAATTGTTCTCGCTGCCATAATACCTGGAACATTACATCCAAAACCGATAATCATTGGAATGAACGCTTTTCCGTTTAAACCGAAGAATTCCATGATTCTATCCATAACAACTGCAATTCGCGCCATATACCCTGAGTCTTCTAATAATGAAATGAAAAAGAATAGTGCAAAGATTTGTGGCACAAATACTAATACAGCGCCAACACCGGCGATAATCCCTTCCGTAACAAGCGCTTGAATAAAATCAGAAGCACCAATACTTGTGAGTCCAGCTGTCACCCAATCCGTAAGCTGTCCACCAAAAAACTCATCTAACATATCCGATAAAGGTGTCCCAATCCACGTAAACGTAACCTGAAAAATAAAAAACATAACTGCTAAAAAGATTGGAAGTCCTAAAACTTTATGTGTAATTAACCTATCAATTTTTTCTGAAAAAGGAATTTTTCCTTCTTTCTCATGCTGTATAACATTTGTTTTTAACTTTTCAATATACGCTTCACGAGTTTTGTAAATATGCTCCTCCAACGTACAATCAAGTTTGCCTTCTAAGCGAGATCGAATGGCTATTAGTTCCTTATAAATTGGCAATACTTTCATTTCTTTTTCTACTACTTCGTTATTACTTAAAAATTGAAGAGCTAACCATCTTGGATGCTCGTAATTCACTTTTTCTAAAAGAGAAATTGTCTCCTCGATTCCTTCATCCATTTGTACACCATATGAAATAACGAATGGCTTTTTCTCTTTTTTGTCATTTTCTTTAAGCGTAGCAAGTAGTTCTTCACAGCCTTTTCCACTTCTTGCAACGACAGGAACGACTGTTACACCTAATAGTTCTGATAATCGTTTTACATCAATTACAATGCCTCGTTGCTTTGCCACATCGACCATATTTAATCCAATTGAAACCGGCTTTCCAAATTCAAGTAATTGCAACGTTAAATGCATATTTCTCTCGAATTGCGAAGAATCCACTATATTTAACATATGATGAAATTCGTCTGTTAGTAGAAAATTCGTAACAACACCTTCATCACGTGAAACTGGATTTAAATCATAAACGCCTGGTAAATCAATTAATGTTCCTTGTCTATCTTTTAATTTACCAACCTTTTTTTCTACTGTTACACCGCTCCAGTTTCCTACATATTCATAAGAACCAGTAAGTGCATTAAATAATGATGTCTTCCCTGTATTTGGATTCCCTAGCAAAGCTACCTTATTCACGCTAATTCCACCTTTATCATTTTCGCGTCACAATGACGAATACTAATTAACTGTCCACGACACTCTAATGTACAGGGACCTTTGAACATCGCTTTCTGCTTCATACGAAGTTCGCTTCCTTCAGAAAGACCGAAAGCAGCCAATCTTCTCTTTAATAAATGATCTAAAGACTGAACACTTTTCACTAACACTTTCTCACCAATTTTAATATCTACTAAACTCATAACCTTCCCCCTCAGAAGAGAATGATAATTATTTTCAAAAAAATTATAGCACACTCTATTTCTCTTGTACTATACCCTTTTGCTTCATATTTATTAACATTTCGCTACAATTCTATTTCAACCATTGTCATAACAGATTCATTTGCCATTCTCATCCATTTCGCTTACAATAAACAATAGCAAATAAAGAATCTCGTTATCACAGGGGGAGCCATGCCGCTGAGAGGGAACACTTCGTTCCGACCCTTCGAACCTGTTAGTTAATGCTAACGCAGGGATTGTGCAAACGTCCGAAATACATACCTCTTTTTTATTTACGTATTTCGTATCCTCCTATGATATCTATTCTTTTTTGTATAACTTGGATTTAGGGGGAGACAACATGCGTAACACCAATTTACAAGCGATGATCGAATCTGCAATTCTTGCAGCCTTCGCCCTGGTCATCGACATTTTACCATTATCAATCAAACTTCCAACAGGCGGTTCCATTTCATTTGCTATGATTCCTATTTTTATTATCGCATACCGCTGGGGCTTCAAAATGGCTTTCTTAGGGGGCTTAATTTGGGGATTATTACAAATTGTCGTAGGCGATGCCATTATATTAACACCAATTCAAGTACTCATTGAATACTTCGTTGCTTTTGCATTCATTGGATTTGCTGGACTCTTTTATAAAAAAATTCAACAAACTCTAATCAACGGTGAAGGAAAGAAAACCATTTTCTATATTATTCTTGCTACATTCGTTGGTAGCTTTGCTCGCTACTTCTGTCACTTTATTGCCGGTATTATTTTTTGGGGACAATATGCACCGAAAGGTCAATCAGCTGTGCTATATTCATTAATCGTAAATGGTAGTACAATGATTGGTTCCTATATTCTATGTACCATTTTACTTATATTTTTATTTATTACTTCACCACGTTTATTCAAAAGCATCAATGCTTATCAACTGAGTTCGAACAAAAAGAGCGCTTAATGTGGTATTATCCCCTACAGGTAGACAGTAAAAAAAAGAGTCCATCTGGTATGATGAACTCAATACAGTTTTATCTATAGGGGATTTTTTATGGCAAGAAAGGGACAAGCATTTCAAAAATATACAGAAGAACTAAAGCGAGAAGCAGTTCGTCTTCGAGTAGAAGAAGGAAAATCATTACGAGAAATTCGTGAACACCTTGGTATAAAGAGTGATGCACAAATTATAGAATGGGTAAAACGCCTCAACAAGGGCAGGCATTTGATGATCAACGTGGTGTTTGGAACCGTAAGAATTTTAATAGTCCTGAAGAAGAAAATGCCTATTTGATGATAACAATCCTTATTGAGAGACTCGTATAAAAAAACAATTTGTTCATTTGTGCTTTTTATAATATAACCTCCTGGAATACTAGAGGTCACCGTACATGCCCATCAAGTTAAGATTTTAAAGTACCCCCTAAATAGAAATTTTGTATTTTTATAGTACCGAAGTTTATTTTTATCGTTTTGGGGAACAACAGATTTTTTAATTTGATAGCAATTGGTGCTACCCCATCGCTATCAAGCTAAAATTTTGAAGTACCCTCAAAATGAAAATTTTCTTTCTCTACTGTAAATGATTATTCTTAAATGCACAGTTTCGCTTGTGTAAAGATGTACAGAAATGCTTTATATATCAACAGAAATTATTTGTTTCTAGATCCGTACTACCGCCTTTCGCTAACGCTTCAGTTGTTGACATGAATGCAGTTGAAGCGTTTTTGTTACACAAATCCCATTCAACTACATTCATGAAAAAGTAAAAAAACAATGTACAACAGACATCCCTGTACATATATTTTTAGTTAAAATGGCTTAATATCAATAGTTTCCTTAGACTTCCCCAATCATTTTTAAACGTTTTTATTCAATCAAAAATGTACATTTGGACCTATATTTTTATGAACACGAAGTTCTTTTTTCTCTATTTCTACAGAAAGGTGTTCACATATATCTTCAATTACTGTATCAATATAAAATAAATCCTTTTTCATTTTATATGTACCTGACTCAAATTTAGCTAACTCAAGCATATCAAAAATTAACGTATCCATTTTATCTACTTCTCGTTCCATCGCTTGAAAATAGTACTCTTTTTTATACTCAGCTACCCCGTCTTTTAAAATAGAAATACAGCTTTTCATAATACTCAGTGGTGTTTTTAATTCATGTGAAACACCAGAAATAAATTCTTTTCGCGTCTTTTCTAATTTTCTTTCCTTTTCAATATCTTGTTCTAGCTGTCCAATGTGCGAATGGAGCTTATTGGATAATACATTAATATTTTTCGATAAATCCCCTCCTGCTTTCAAAAACTACCACTTCATTTTGAATAACTAGCAGTTAACTTCGCCTCGATAATATATCTATCTGGCGCATCCCCTATATAATCAAATGGATAGCAAGTCGTCAGTGTTAGTATCGGCTCTTCTTTTTTTATAATAACAGTACGATCATCCGCATGAGTAATCCATATTTTTTGAATTTCATATGTGTAAGTTTTATTATCATACTCTAAAATAAGAGTGTCTTTTTCTTTTAACTCTCCTAAATCTGTAAAGACAGTATCCCTATGCCCACTTAGTACAGTATGTCCCCCTCCAGATGGCGTTGTCGTTACATCACTAACGAACATTCCAACCCCTTTTTTCAACGTTGCATCATTCGCTCCCCAATATATAGAAAACTTCTTTTTTATTTTCGGTATATTTAACATTGCTACCTTTTCTCCTTCTTTATGCTCTGTTTGAGAAGAAGGCACTTGAGAAGTTACGGGTGTTTCACGTGAAAGTTGAGCATGTTGTATATTGTTAAGGCTCTTTATTTCTTCTTTCGTTAGTTGTTGAGCAGAGCTTTTTCCTTTATACCACTCCATAGCATAATATGATCCCATAAATAGTCCTATAGCCATCAATATGATACCAATATAATTGAGTAACTTCATGTTTCATCCCTCCATGCCAAAAATGGTAGGAATAGCCTACCATTTTTAATATATGAAATTATCCCATTCTTTATAGGACAATATTTTATTTACGCCTTAACTTTATTGCGACGTTTCAAACCAAATAATGTCCCTATCCCTACAAGGCATGCACTTAGTGCCCTCATTGCTCCATTGTTTGATGCTGTATTTGGTAATTTTTCACCTTGTACAACTGGCTTTTCTACTTCTTTTTTTGCTTTATCTTGCTGCAGTTGCGTTGCTTCTTCCTTCGTTACTGTTCCAGTATCCGCGCTTGCTACTGAAGAATATCCTACTGTTAAAAGTGCCATTGCACAGATTGGTAATAGTTTCTTTTCATTTCTCTCCTTTTATACGTTTTACATCACTTCGCATCGGATGTATCACTAGAATAAACAAGAGATATAAATATAAGATGCAGATGAAATATATTTCATTTAAAGATTTCATTGTAGAAAAATAAAAAAACATCGCAATATATACGATGTTTTTTCGGGTGTGTGTCTCAATATTTACATGTTACTTTCGCGTGATTTAGAAGTAGAACGGGCCGGAGCGATAACTAATTGTCTCGGCTCAGTTTTCTTTAAGTGATTTTTGACGTTACACTTACGACGTTGAACAACCCACGCTTTAATAGGGTTTGTCAAAATAATCTTTTGCTCTTCGTTAGGGGCCTCTTCTTCAAACCTACAACTTTCGCTCCATTTATTCCATTTCATTGTAAAATTAGAAGAAGAATGATCGTCTTCTCGATCAAACAAGTGCAAAAAATCCATTTCGCCAGCTAGCATTACGGTGTTGCTAGTTGCTAAAAAAGAAAAGGTCGTCCAACGTTTCTCCATGCCCTCCTACTCCTTTTTCACATATAGAGTGCCTAAAACTTAATTTACCTAAAATATGCTTGCCTTTTACCTTACACCCATAGTTTATCCAAAACACTACTATGCAACTATCGATTTGCCTTACAACTACCTTACATTTTTGTAAGAAACGAAAAAACCTTCACTCTCTATACATGAAGGTTTCTCATTTTTCATCTATATGATCTTTCATACGATCGACCCCAGCTTCTTGTAGCTGTGACATCATACCGTGAGAAATTGCGCCTAATACTAAAGTCATTCCAATTAGTGAAATCCGAATCGCTGGTACATCAATTATGTAAGCCAACAGGCCAAGAACAATCGTTAAAAGTAATGCTTTTATAAATGTTGCACTTGTATACTCTTTCTTTTTCATCATAATCACCCTTTATGGAAGCGTTTTCTTAATGTAATCAGTATATCATATCATCCGACTATTTTGTGGGGATTTTTGTAAAAAACTTATATCTTCTTTGACTTTTTCCTTTCTATCCTTTACAGTCGAAATGTTCGTAAGTTTTACACTGTAGGAGGACTCCAATGAATATTGAAATAAAAGACACTTTAATTTCTGAAGAACAATTGCAAGAAAAAGTAAAAGAACTAGCGCTTCAAATCGAACGTGACTTTGAAGGAGAAGAAATCGTAGTAATCGCTGTACTAAAAGGATCTTTCGTATTCGCTGCTGATTTAATTCGTCACATTAAAAACGATGTAACAATTGACTTTATCTCTGCATCTAGCTACGGAAATCAAACAGAAACAACTGGAAAAGTAAAACTACTAAAAGATATAGATGTAAACATTACTGGAAAAAACGTAATTGTCGTAGAAGATATTATCGATTCTGGTTTAACGCTTCACTTCTTAAGAGATCACTTCTTTATGCATAAACCAAAGGCACTCAAGTTCTGTACGTTACTTGATAAGCCAGAGCGCCGTAAAGTGGACTTAAAAGCTGAATATGTTGGCTTCCAAATTCCAGATGAATTTATCGTTGGCTACGGTATCGACTGCGCAGAAAAATATCGTAACTTACCATTTATCGCTTCAGTTGTAACGAAATAATATAATAGAATAAACTTCCATCAATAGTTGATGGAAGTTTATTTTCTATCACGATTCGGAAAAAACAAAGGGAGAGAATAAAAATGACAAAGACAAAATTCGAAAAAGTACTCCTCATCGTAAATCCGAAAGCTGGACAAGGCGATTTACATACGAACTTAACGAAAATCGTACCACCTCTTGCGACAGCTTTTCCTGACTTACATATCCTTCATACGAAAAAACAAGGTGATGCAACAAAATATTGTCAGGAGTTTGCTAGTAAAGTAGATTTAATTATCGTCTTTGGTGGTGATGGAACAGTATTTGAATGCACAAATGGCTTAGCACCTCTTGAAACTAGACCTACACTTGCAATCATCCCAGGCGGAACTTGCAACGACTTCTCTCGCACACTCGGCGTTCCGCAAAACATCACAGAAGCAGCAAAACTTATTACAAAAGGGCATGTAAAACCAGTTGACGTCGCAAAAGCAAACGAGCAACATTTCTTAAACTTCTGGGGCATCGGACTTGTCTCTGAAGTATCAAACAATATTGATGCAGAAGAAAAAGCAAAGCTTGGTAAAATCGGTTACTACTTAAGCACCATTCGAACTGTCAAAAATGCTGAAACATTCCCAGTAAAAATTACGTACGACGGACAAGTATATGAAGACGAAGCTGTCCTTGTTATGGTTGGAAACGGTGAATATCTTGGCGGTATCCCGTCCTTTATTCCGAACGTAAAATGTGACGATGGAACACTTGATATTTTCGTCGTCAAATCAACAGGAATTCAAGCGTTTAAAGATTACATTGGAAAGAAATTATTTGAAGACTCAAATGAAAATGATATCTTCCACGTAAAGGCGAAATCTATTCATATTGAAACGGAAGAAGAAAAAGAAGTGGATACAGATGGAGAAAGCTCGCTTCATACACCTTGTCATATTGAACTATTACAAGGACACTTTACGATGATTTATAATCCTGCGGTTGTATAATCAATACTTCATTATACTTTAATAATTACTAAACTTCGCATTTTTACGAAAAATACAGTATAATTAATAAGCAAAAGGTTGTTAACAAAAAACGTTAACAACCTTTTTATTTTTTCAAAAAAACTTTTCACTTTAGAGGAGCGATCACATGTATTGGAGAAAAAATGATAAGCCTGTAGAAGATCCCGAAGCGATAGCTGTATGGGAATGCACGGCAGAAGACTGCCGTGGATGGATGCGTAAAAATTTTTCACTAGAAGAAGAACCAAAATGTCCATTATGCAAAAATGATATGAATAGTAGTGAGCGTTTATTACAAAAGCTCTAACTCCTGCTTTTCTCCACTTTAAATATTAAAATAAAGGATTATCTTTCTCCTTATCTACAAGATGCATTTCCTATATGTGAATCGAAAGAAAATAGATAATAGCGTAGAACATTGAAACAGAAAAGAGATGGTTTTGCCATCTCTTTTCTGTTTCAAATTCTCCTTATCAAACCCTAGTTATGCACACCGCATTTTAGCTAATAAAAAACGAAAGACTTTATCACAATCTGCATGTGCCTCTGTTAATTGTTTAAAGTAAATGATCGAACCTGTTGCAAGTAAAAATACTAATCCTAAGAAAATACCACTAAACATGATTAACCCAAACATTTCAATACCATCTCGGAAAATAGTAAAGAAAAATCCAAAACCATACAAAGTGGTTTTGGATTTAATATAGTTAAAATGTTACATTGCATTTCGAACAAAAAGGAGCAGCATTCCCTCTTCTAATTTTCTTATTACATTTTGGACAATATACATATCTCTCTTCTATCTTTTCCCGTTCTATCATATGTAAAGACACTACTCTCATACTACACATAATCCCAATTAAAATAAGGCTAACAATGAGTAACATACCTCTCACTCCTCCCCCTCTATTTTACCATAAAATAACAAACCCGATTCTTCCATCAAGAATCGGGTTTATACTTACAATCCTAACTTTACCTTTGCACCGTCAGGAATTATTTCTTCTTCTATTTGTACTTTATCGTGCACAGACTTTCCTCTCGTAATGACATGCCAGTACGAACCTTTTGGTAATGTATCCACTCCACCAATCGTTATCTCTTTTTCGTTCCCATCCTTATCATACGTGTTCACTGTATATGCTCGGCCTTTATTTCCACCTAAATCTTTTCCATCGTTATCAATTACCGCATAACGATATTCTAGTTTCAGAAACGGGTTCATGGAATCTACTTTAGCACTCCCATTTAATAAATATGCTGCTCCTGCTATGATGACGACTAATGATCCAAAAATGATTCTTTTCATCTATGTTCTACCTTTCATTATATTTTTCAATAAGACTTTTCTAAGTATAGAGAGCATTCCTTAATAAATACTCGTATGGTTTCTTAACTTTTTCTTAATGTTGAGTAATGTGGCATCACGATATATGAAATTATATCGACTGACCGTAGAAACAATAGAGGAGGCTGTCCAAAATGTATTTTGGAACAGCCTCCTCTATTTACTAACTACTGCACTTCTTTTTACATAAAACAAACTGACAACCAAAACGACAATCCCGCCAAAATACACACCATACTCTATTGCGATCGCTACAATCCTGTTAATGTGTTGTCCAAATAAAGAACCGAGCACAAAGTAAACGAGTGTCCAAACAAATCCCGTCGTATAGGAATACAAAGCATACATCCGAAATGACATGTTATTCATTCCAACTAAATACGGTACAATATGTCTTACAACTGGTATGAAGTAACTTGTGACTAAGGCATAATGACCATACTTCTCTACCATTTGTTGAGATTTCAAAAGATATTTCGCCTTTTTCTTTTTCATTAACTTACCAAGTACTTTTGTACCAAATATTTTCCCTAGTATATAACCTAAAGAAAGCCCGGATACAACGCCTAAATATGTTAACAAAAAAGCAGGAATGACACTTAATATCCCTAGTGAGGAGATAAAGCCACCACTCATTACAATCATTTCATCTGGAATTGGCATACCGATAATACCTAGCCATAAACAGAAAAATAACGCCCAATAACCGTATTGTTCAATATAAGATAATAATTCATGCAATTCCATTATGCATATGCTCTCCTTAGCTCTTTTTTACAACTAAAGACGTATGCTGGCGGGAAATTGAGCCATACTTTTTCGAGCGTAATTTCGGGAAAGAAATGCTGTATAAATCCTTTTTTCACAAGTGAATATTGAAATGTAATAAATTCACCTTTCTCATGTATTGCTTCCATTACATTGTTTAAAATGCACTTTGAAACTTCTTCTGGTAAAGATGTAAAAGGCAAGCCCGATAAGATGTAATCAACGCATTCTATATGGAACGCTTCCATATACTTTTTTATATTTTCAGCTGAACCGTGTACAACAATGACGTTCTGCTCATCTTTAAACTTTCTCTTTAACTCTTTGCAAAACACTTCATTAATTTCAATAAGAAGAAATGTTGTCTCCTTCTTCTTTCTCTTCATAATTTCTTTCGTAAAAACCCCTGTACCAGGCCCTAACTCTACGATGCACTTCGCTTTATCAAAATCAATTACATTTACCATTTTCTTTGCTAATATTTTTGAACTTGGCGCAATTGCACCAGTATGTTTCGGATGTTTAATAAATTCATGTAAGAATGTTATGAGCTGCATATAAACCTCTCCCTCTCTCCATTCGTTCAATAGTTTTTAACTTGTTTCTAAGTATAACTATCGTTTCTTAACAAAAATTGAGGAGATTTCTTAAGATTTTATGAAGAATAAAAAACAGCTACCGCTTATAGCGATAGCTGCTCCTTTATTACTTCGCACTCACAATCTTATAATAAGAACGAACTGTTAAGAAATAATATCCAATATAAATGACACCGTATACTCCAATACTAATGAGAAGCGGAATCATAATTTCAAATGGTAATATATTAGCTAAACCTTTTAGTGCAAATAAGCTGTGCAAAATACCGATTACTAATGGAATAGCGAAGATAAAGCTCACTTGTTTGGCGATAGCTTTCTTCATCTCTTGCTTCGTTACACCGACTTTATGAAGGACAATGTAACGATCACGGTCAGCACTTGCTTCTGTAAGCTGCTTAAAGTAAATGATTGAGCCTGTTGCTAATAGGAAAACTAATCCTAAAAACAGTCCGATGAACATCATTAAGCCTGTCGTTTCAAGCCCCATTTGGAATCCTGTATAGAAATCATTAAATGGTTTTAAAACTTCTGATTCACTAGCTGGCATAACGCTTGCTAATTTCGCTGTTAACTCTTTACTATTTCGCTCACCTTTTACATCAATATTTTTTACAATGCGCGTTTCGTTTACTTGTTTCGCTTTCTCATATGTTTGATCCGGAACGATTACAAATAGTTCATTTAAGTTTGTAACACTTCTACTATTTACACCTTTAATTATTAACTCTTTCGATTCATTTCCAACAGGGAATACAGCTGTATTTCCTGTGTAAAGAGGACCAAAATCAAGCTTTTCAATATATAAGCTATCGTATACAAAAGCTTCATTCGCACTTAAATTTACAGGTTCTACATCTAAATGTTTCGCAAGTGCATTAAAGTTTGATTGAGAAATAAGCTCGTACTGCTTCGTAACATTATAGTGTGTATTCAGAACTTGATCCGCTCTTTCACCTTTAAATGTTCCTTTCACAGGAATCATTTCAACTTCTGCTTCATATGTCACTGGATGATTCTTCTTCTCTCCAGCAAGTATTTCATTTACTTTTTTATCTAATGCTTCATCTTTTTTCTCATAAGAATAACTATACGGCGCAGCCACTTTTGATTGTGTGAATGTATTGTAATACATCGTAACTGACGTACCAACCGCCGTTAATGTTACTGCACTTAAAATAGCAATTGTCGCAAGTGATTTCGCGTTTCCTTTAATACGATATAGTAACTGTGATGTCGTTACCATATTCATACCGTTATAAAACGCTGCCTTATTATTTCTTGCACGTTTCAATACAAATACCGTGAAGAACATGAACAATAAATACGTTCCTGCTACTGTCGCTAATAAAATGTATAATGCAACGACCATAAAGTCTGCATACATAACTGCTTTCATGTACATTAACGCTAAGAAATAACCTGAACCGATTAAGAACACTGAAATTAATGCCATAATAACAGAACCTTTTGGCATTGCTTCTCCTTCACGTTCTGCACGGAAAAGTTCAATTAACTTAAAGCGATAAATTAAGCGATACCCTTGAAGTGATGTATATAAAATAATCACAAAGAAAATAATTGCTGTATCAATTATTGCAGCCATCGGTACTTCAAAATGAACATTTAAGTTTAATCCCATCATGCTTACTAGCAGTTCAAGGAATAGTTTTGAAAGGACGCTACCAATCGCAATCCCGATAATTAAAGACATTAATCCCATTAACATATTTTCATAAAAGAGCATTTTACCGATTTGTCTTTTTCGAATACCTAATAAGGAATATAGTCCAACCTCTTTTTTACGTTTACGTGTAAAGAATCCGTTCGAATATATAATGAACACTGCCACGAAAATAATTAGCATGACACTTGAAACTTGGAATGCTCCACTAATTTTTTTAGAAGCTTCCGCTGCTTTTTCCATTTGTGAATTATATTGCAGTGCTTTAAATGTAAAATAAATAACAATACTAAAAATCATAGATGCAAAATATACAAAGTAGTCTTTAAAGTTCCGCTGTATATTGCGGAGGGCAATACTAGATAAGGTCATCAGCCATACCTCCGGAAATAGAAGACATTACGTCAACGACTTGTTGGAAGAATTGTTTACGCGTTAATTCGCCGCGGTGTAATTCTTTATATAACTCACCATCTTTAATGAAAATAACTCGTTTACAGTAACTTGCCGCAAACGCATCGTGCGTTACCATTAAAATTGTAGAGTTATCATATTCATTTAATGACTTCATACTTTCAAGTAAATCTGTTGCAGATTTAGAATCAAGCGCTCCAGTTGGCTCGTCCCCGAAAATCATACTTGGATTCGTAACGATTGCACGTGATGCTGCGCAGCGCTGTTTCTGTCCGCCCGACACTTGATATGGGAACTGACTTAAAATATGATCAATACCGAACTTTTTCGAGATTTCAAGAACACGTCGATCAATCTCACTCGCTTTCACCTTTGATAACGCCAGAGGTAACGCAATATTCTCTTTCACCGTTAACGTATCTAATAAATTATAATCTTGGAAAATGAAACCTAAATGATCGCGGCGGAATAACGCTAACTTATCATCATTCATTTTCACGATATCTTTTCCATCAATTAAAATCTCACCGTTCGTCGCATTATCAATTGTAGAAAGAACGTTTAGTAAAGTCGTCTTACCCGAACCAGACGGTCCCATAATTCCAACAAACTCACCTTCTTTTACTTGTAAGTTAATACCTTTTAACGCCTCAAATTTATTTCCACCCGTGTCATATACTTTTTTAATATTTTTTGCTTCTAACACTGTTTTCATCTCGACATCCCTCATTTCTTCTATTCTCTATTTTCACTATATACATTCTCTACTCTTGCCACTATCGATGTTTCTTACACAAACATGACAGTTATGTAAGGCACATAAGTAAAGACCTCAAAAAGTTAACGTAATGAATTAAAGTACTTTGTTACTATAACATTGGGATATCATACCATCCATTCATTCTCCTTACAGGAACATTACAATTTTGTAAGGTTAAAAATGTATCCTACAAAGTTGTGCATGAAATGTCGGATGAGGCTATTTTTTCCTGCTATTCTATGTACAGAGGAGGTCATAATATGGATTCACTTAAAAATATGAATGCTGCAATGCAGTATATTGAAGATAACCTTACGAATGAAATTGATTTTAAAGAAGTTGCGAGGCTAGCCCTCTGTTCTGAGTATCATTTCAAAAGAATGTTTTCGTTTTTAGCAGGTATATCACTATCAGAATATATTCGCTGTAGACGTCTTACTCTCGCTGCTTTTGAAGAAGTGATAAAAAAACAAAGCTGCTTTTCCTTAAAAGGAAAAGCAGCTTTATTTACATTTTCAACTCTTCTTTATAAATGCTATATGACTTTATTGTTGATACGATAATGCATATTAATATGGTTCCAATCCCCATAAAAATATTAAATGGATCTGGAAGCAAAGCCCCGGCATATATACAAAGTGAACCTATTACAAATACCCTCGAAGCAAATCTATGTGTTTTTCTCCAAACTACAGGATTTTCTAATGTCCAGTCCACTCGAATGCCTACTAACCCGTTCGGCTTCGTTTGTTGCATGTAATTACCTAGTACAAGAAATAATGTTCCCAGTCCGAAATTAAATGCAATGGAGCCCGATGCAATATAATTAGACGCTGCTAATAACGCAAATAAGTTACAACCGAATCCTATCAAAAGAATTGCATAATGGATTGCAGAAAGGACTTTAGCATGCTGTTTATACTTATCTTTCGTTACGTCAATATATCCCATAGCTAGCCATATCAAATACAGCAACACCATACTACCTATTGAAAATGAACTTGCTTCTACTTTAGAAAAATAGCCATCTACTATTCCTGCCGCATTATAATGGCGTGGAATTTGTTCCGGTAAATATGGCCATACAATATACCATCCAATTGCAATCCCAATAATTAAACCCCATGGTAATACGTGTCTTTTCATCCTCTCTCCCCCATAATTTTTTATTAGGCCCCTATTTCTTTTTTATAAGCAATATATGAATATCCCATCGTTAGTCCTACTGCCCCAATAATAATTCCAACCATTACGAAAGATTTCCATGCTACAGGTACGAAAACGCTTAAAATCATAATAACTCCTAATACAACAAACACTTTTCCGCTAAAGCGGTGCGTCTTTCTCCACACTTCTTCGTTACTTAATGTCCACGGTGTTCTTATGCCTATAAAGTAATTTGGTTTACACTGTGGTAAGTAATTTCCGATGACTATAAATAAAACACCAACTAATAATTCTGGAACTCGATTAATAAATACGTTATATCCTAATCCACTTGTAATAATATCTATATTCCCTACAAATAGTAGCAGGAGTATCCCGTTATTCATTATCATAAAAGCTTTAGAAAATTTCTCGTAATTTGCTTTCTTTGGATCAATCTTTGGTATCACATTTAGAAATATATATAATGCAATCATAATTCCAACCATAGAAATCATTCCATGAAGTTTAGAAGAATAGCCATCTACCTTACCGCCACTCCAATGTGTCGCGATTGTATCTGGCAAATGTGGCCAAGCAAAGGCCCATGCCAAACAAGTTATAACAATTAATAAGATTGCAAAAAGATGTTTTTTCATTTCCCCTCGTCCCCCTTATTCGTAAACGTAAACACCCAAGTCAACAAATCTTGAAAGACCGTTGTGTTTAAAGAGTATACAACGAATTGCCCTTTCTTTTCATCTTGAATAAGTTCAGCATTTTTAAGTGCGCTTAAGTGGTGTGAAATACTTGGTTTTGTCATATTGAAATGTTCAGCAATTTCACCAGCGGTTAAATCGCCTTCTTTTAATAAGTCTAAAATTTTTCGCCTTGTTGGATCTGCTAACGCTTTGAATGCTTGATTCAATGTCTTTCTTCCTTTCGATAATTAGACATTTAGATATTTATCTAAATATTAAAACAAAAACCATTAATTGTCAATTTAACTGTAGCCCTTTTTACTTTTTACGCTTTTGACCAATACTGTTTATTAGCTTACATTTCAACTTAATGAAAAGACTCGAAACACATGATACACTATAGCTACAATTGTTTTTTTAGGAGGAATATACATATGTATAAAATTTTAATCGTTGAAGACGATCCAAATATTTCATCATTACTACAATCGCACATTCAAAAATATGGTTATGAAGCTGTTATTGCAGAGAATTTCGATGATATTATGGAATCGTTTAACGCAGTGAAACCACATCTTGTTTTACTTGATGTAAACTTACCTAAATTCGATGGATTCTACTGGTGCCGTCAAATTCGTCATGAATCTACTTGTCCTATTATTTTCATTTCAGCTCGTGCTGGTGAGATGGAACAAATTATGGCGATTGAAAGCGGTGCGGATGATTATATTACAAAACCGTTCCACTACGACGTTGTAATGGCGAAAATTAAAGGACAATTACGCCGTATTTACGGTGATTACGCACCAAATATTTCTGAACGTATCGTTGAAGTAGAAGGTTTAAAATTATTCCCAGAACGCCCAGAAATTCATTTCGGTGCTGAGCAAGTTCTTTTAACGAAGAAAGAAGCTATTTTAGCAGAAATGTTATTATCTAAATTCCCTCGTACAGCGAGCCGTGAAGATTTATTAGCTGCCCTATGGGATGACGAAAATTTCGTTGAGGAAAATACATTAAACGTAAACATTACGCGTCTTCGTAAAAAGTTCAATGAGCTTGGTATTGAAAATGCTATTGAAACAGTACGTGGACTTGGGTATCGTTTTAACGCCACTTGGAGTGAATAAGCATGAAGCTATTTTTACGTGATCATTTTGCATTTTTCCTACTGTACGTATTAAACTTCGGTATCATTTTCGTTCTTTATGATGCAGTAGATGGATTTCAAAACAATAAATTTTACTTCGTCGTTTTAAGTTTATATTTATTCATTTGTTTCCTCGTTTATCGTTACGTTCGTAATCGTAGAATGTACCATAGATTAAGTGAACAACCAGAAAAAATGGAAGATGCGTTTATTGAAAGAGCAACTGCTCCGATGCCTCACGGTGTAAATGAACTCGTGCGCACGCAGTATCGTCTATTCCAAAAAGAACTACAATCGTATGAAGTAAAACAACAAGAACATCAATTATTCATTAACCACTGGGTGCATCAAATGAAGACACCTGTTTCTGTTATGCAGCTTATGGTGCTCGAAATGGAAGATGAACATTTAATTCCGAAGTTTAAAAAAGAATTAGAGCGTCTAAACCAAGGGCTTGATATGGCTTTATATATGGCGAGGTTAAATAACTTCCATGAAGATTTCCATGTTGAGACGATTTCATTAAAAGATACAGTAACAAAAAATATTAATGGATTAAAAGAACTATTCATTCGAAATGGAGTCTTCCCTGTTTTAGAAGTTCATTCCGATTTAAAGGTTGCCTCTGATGCGAAATGGCTAAAATTCATTATTTATCAGTTAATGACAAATGCAGTTCGTTACTCTGGTGAGCGTGGAAAGAAAGTTTTCTTATCTGCTTACCAAAACGGAAAAGATATTATTTTAGAAGTTCGCGATGAAGGCGTTGGTATTCCGCAAGAAGACATTCGAAGAGTATTTGAACCGTTTTACACCGGGAAAAATGGTCGCGCATTCGGAGAATCTACTGGTATGGGACTTTATATTGTAAGTAAAATTTGTGATTATTTAGGTCACTCTGTCAAACTAGATTCTGAAGTTGATAAAGGAACAACGATTAAAATCATCTTCCATAATGCCGCAAACAATCCAGCAGAGGATGTAGAGAAGGTGACTGAAGCATGATCATAACATATGCTAGCAAAATGTATGAGAACTCACTCTCATACATTTTTTGCAATAAAACTACTTCTATATCTTCTATCTGGAGGTATAGTCTATGACATTTTGGCAATTTGCATTTAAAAATGTAACGCGCAACTCGAGAGCTTATTTTGCTTACTTTATAAGCAGTTCCTTTTCCATTGCTATTTTCTTTTCATTCGCTGTTTATTTGTTTCATCCGAAATTACAAAATTCCACTATGATCTCTGAAATTTCAGGATTAATGATTTTTTCAGAAGTTGTTATTGTTTTGTTCTCGTTCTTTTTTTTACTCTATTCAATCGGATCGTTTTTAAAAGTTCGTAAAAAGCAATTTGGGATTTTAACTGTTTTAGGTATATCAAAAAAGCAATTACATCGACTCGTTTTCACTGAAAATATGTTAATTGGTATTTTATCTATCTTTTTCGGTATGCAGTTTGGATTTGTATTTTCACAATTTTTCTTATTAGTGACAGCGAAAATTACACACCTACCAGGTATATATTTATATATCCCTACGAATGCTTTCATTTTAACAACGATTGTGTTTCTTGGTCTCTTTATCGCTGTATCTGCATTGACACCAATGCTTATTCGAACAAAAAAAGCATTGCACCTTTTAAAAACAAACAATGTAAAACAAAAAGAAAGAAAACCATCCATATTCGTCTCTCTATTTGGTGCTATCTGTTTATTAGGTGGGTATATTTTAGCGGCAAACCCTAAATATTTCTTCTCAATAAATCCACAAGTAGGCGTTATATATATGGTTTCAAGTATTTTTGTGATCCCAGCGCTTGTTACAATCGGAACATATTTCTTCTTTTCGCAAATTAGTTTCTTACTTATTTATATTTTAAAGAAAAGAAGAAAGTTTTATATGAAACATATTAATATGCTTTGGATTTCGGATTTAGCAAGCCGCATCCGAACGAATATTAATATGCTTTTTATTGTTGCGATGCTATCTACAATTGCTTTCACAATGATTACGTTCCTATATGGAGTCGGAAAGTTTACAAAGCTAGAGGTTACGCGAAGTTCACCTTTTCCATTCTCTTATTTTTCTTATGACGCAAATCCTTTTGTGGACGATCATTTAAATTGGCTTGAACAACAATTAAAAAAAGAGAATTTCTCTTATAAAGAAATAAAGGCTGATTTATATGAAACACCGCTAAAAGAAGATGAAGGTATAACCGCTTATAATGATGTGTATGCAATAAAACAAAGTGACTATAATAAACTCGCAGCTTCCTTACGAATGAAACAACTATTCATGAACGATAATGAAGCATATGTCTTAACAGGTAGCGCTTATGTAACCTTATTCAGCGAGTTTGAGCCAAGCTACAATAGAAAGTCTATTACACTTTCTAGCACAAATACGCAATTACAAGTAAAGGGCTATGAACAAGCAGGAGCCATTCCATCTGACTTTTCATATCAAACTTTAATTTTACCTGACACTGTTGTAAACAACTTGCCAAATACAACAAAGCATGTAGCAGCATACAATTATAAAGTAGATAACTGGGAAAAGACGTATGAAATTGCTGATGATTTTATAAAAAAAATACAAAGAGATCGACAGGAATTCCAATACGAAGGTCCCCTTATACGCTCCTATGAATCAGCAGGCTCATTATATAGAATCACATCAGGAAGTGCTGCATACTTCCTAATCGGGACATTCTTAGGTGTCATTTTCTTTATTGGAGCAGGTAGCGTTCTTTACTTCAGAATGTACACAGATTTAACGAACGAACAAGAAAAATATGTAGCAATTTCAAAAATTGGTGTAACAGATACAGAGATGAAACGATCTGCAACCATCCAACTTAGCATTTTATTTTTCGTTCCATACGTTATGGCATCCATTCATACAATGTTTGCAACAAAAATGCTTCAAGATGTAATTGATTTATCACTATTCAAAGAAATTTCAGCTGTTCTTATTATTTTTGGCGTAGTTGAAATCGTCTTTTTCTTATTCATTCGTTCCTTTTACATGCAAAAGTTATCAGAGTATACGAATGGTTAATTTTTATGAATGTATTTAGTAGGGGAAAAGGTATCTCTTATATCCTTTTCCTCTTCACTCTACAGGAGGTCTAGGTGAATGACATTTTGGCAATTTGCATTTAAAAACGTGACGCGGAACGCCAGAGCTTATTTCGCCTATTTTGTAAGCAGTGCGTTTTCCATTGCAATCTTTTTCTCATTTGCAGTTTATTTATTTCATCCTAAATTGCATATGACAGACGTGAATTATTCTCTGAACATATTAATGACAATTTCAGAAGTTGTCATTGTGTTCTTTTCATTTTTCTTTTTACTGTATTCAATCGGGACGTTTTTAAAAGTACGAAAAAAACAGTTCGGGATTTTAACAGTACTTGGCATATCTCAAAAACAATTAAAACGACTCATATTTATAGAAAATATGTTAATTGGTGTTCTTTCTATATTTTTTGGCATTCAACTTGGACTTGTCTTTTCACAGTTCTTTTTGTTAGTTACCGCCAAAATTACACACGTACCTGGTTTATATTTATATGGGCCTACAAGTGCTATCGTTTTAACGATCATCATCTTTCTTGGGCTCTTCATTCTCGTATCATCTTTTACACCGATGCTCATTCGTACGAGAAAAGCCGTACGCCTTTTAAAAGAAGGAACAAAACAAAAAGAAAGAAAAGCATCCGTTCTCATCTCTCTATTTGGTGCGACGTGTTTAATATGTGGATATGCGTTAGCCGCAAATCCGCTGTATTTTATGTCGCTAGGTGACATCATTGGGCTTTTATATGCCGTATCTAGTATATTTGTCATCCCATCGCTTATTGCAGCTGGAACATACTTTTTCTTTTCACAAATTAGTTTTTTACTTATTCGTATTTTAAAAACGCGAAGAAAGTTTTATATGAAACGAATTAATATGCTTTGGATTTCTGATCTAGCATCACGTATTCGTACGAATATTAATATGCTCTTTATTGTGGCGATGCTATCGACGCTCGCTTTTACAATGATTACATTCTTATATGGATTCGGGAAATTTACAAAGTTTGATGAAATTAGACAAAACCCTTTCCCGTTTACTTATTTATCACATACTGAAAATACATTAGCTAAGGAACATTTAAACTGGTTAGAACAAAAATTTAATGAAGAGCACTTTACTTATACAAAATTTAAAACGGATATATATGAAGTATCTTCGGCTGAAGATAACACGCAGCTCTATTATGCCATTAAACAAAGTGACTATAATGTACTTGCTAAGTCTTTAAATTGGGAAGCGCTCACGGTAAATAAGAATGAATCTTATATTCTTATGAAAGACTTAGATGATCAGGTTGTTGGAACGCTTAATAAAGACAAGAAAAATACTCTTACACTTACTCAAAACAATTTACAACTACAAGTGAAAGAATATAAAAGTTATAACCCATTCCCAAATCGCTTAATATACCAATTGCTCATACTATCTGATGAAAATGTAGAAGCATTATCCAACGTTTCAAAACAAATGAGTGTATATAGCTTTAAAGTTACAGATTGGGAAAAAGCACATAACATCGGCTCATCGTTTATAACAAAAATCGATAACGATAATGCCGCAATTCAAGCAGAACATCCGCCGTTCCACGCAAGTGAAGCGAGCGATTCTCTATACAAAACTAAACTAAATGTCGCTTCGTTCTTCTTAATTGGTACTTTCCTAGGAGTTATTTTCTTTATCGGTGCTGGTAGTGTTCTTTACTTCCGAATGTATACAGATTTAACAAATGAACAAGAAAAATATATAACGATTACGAAAATTGGCTTAACTGAAACTGAAATGAAACGTTCAGCGACAATTCAGCTTGCGATTCTTTTCTTCGTGCCTTACATTATGGCATCAATCCATACGATGTTTGCGACAAAGATGCTACAAGAAATATTAAATCTCTCGTTCTTTACTGAAATTACAGTCGTACTTGTGATTTTTGGAACAGTTGAAATTTTATTTTTCATTTTAATTCGTTCCTTCTATATGCAAAAGTTATCACAACACATTAAGTTTTAGAGGATAGAAAGGTGGTTACTATGGAAGAAGTATTACACATAAAAAACGTCTCAAAAGTGTATGAGGGAAAAGTCCCTCATACCGCTTTAAAAAATATAAATTTACATGTAGATAAAGGAGAATTCGTTGCCATTATGGGGCCGTCTGGTAGCGGTAAATCTACATTTTTAAACGTTATCTCTACAATTGATTCCCCTACTTCTGGTGACGTCGTTATTAACGGAAAAAAACCGCACACATTTCGTAGGGAGAAGTTAGCTATTTTCCGCCGACAAGAGTTAGGATTTGTTTTCCAAAACTTTAACCTACTAGATACACTGACAATCGGTGAAAATATCGTACTACCTTTAACATTGGACAATGTTCCATTAAAAGAGATGGACGAAAAGCTTGATAACATTTCAAAAAAGCTTGGAATTGATCATATTTTGGATAAACGTATTTTTGAAGTTTCTGGCGGACAAGCACAACGTACCGCAGTAGCACGTGCTGTTATTCATCATCCTTCACTTCTACTCGCCGATGAACCGACAGGAAATTTAGATTCGAAAGCAGCAATTGATGTAATGGAGTTATTTACGAAATTAAATAACGAAGAAGATGCAACGATTTTAATGGTTACTCATGATCCGTTTGCAGCAAGTTATTGTAACCGTGTCATTTTCATTAAAGACGGCGAACTTTACAACGAATTACATCGCGGGCTATATCGCGAGAAGTTTTATCAAGAAATATTAGATGTTTTAGCCTTATTAGGAGGAAGACGTGGATGACATTTTGGCAATTCGCATTTAAAAATGTCTCGCGTAATTCGAAAGCATATTTCGCTTATTTTGTAAGTAGCGCTTTTTCGATAATGGTTTTCTTTTCATTTACTGTATACGCGTATCATCCGCGCTTGCAAAGTGTACAAAACTTTCAAGATCGGGATCCTCTAACGAATTTAGCTAGTACAGCTCAATTCGTTATCGTTATGTTCTCGTTCTTCTTTCTCTTATATTCCATCGGGACCTTTTTAAATGTTCGGAAGCAACAATTCGGGATACTCACGATTCTCGGTATCTCACAGAGACAATTAAAAAGACTGTTATTTACTGAAAACATGATAATCGGGATATTATCTATCTTTATCGGCATTCAAGGTGGCCTTGTGTTCTCTAACTTTTTCTTATTAGTCACTTCGAAATTAACAAGTGCGAAAGGTCTCTATTTATATTGGCCAACAGAAGCGATCATCGTTACAACTGTAACGTTTATCATTTTATTTTTAATCGTTTCTACGTTTACACCAATGTTTATTCGGACTCGTAAAACAGTCCACCTTATTAAAGGGAACAAGAAAGCGACAGCTGAAAAACGACCATCTATACTCATCTCTTTATTCGCTTTAATTTGTTTAGGGCTATGCTATTATATTGCCGGTTACCCGCAAAGCTACGTAACCGAAAAAAATGTGCAAAATGGATCTGTCTTCTTTATTATATTATCTATTTTGCCACTCGTAGTAGTCGGAACATATTTATTCTTTTCACAAACATTTCTTCTTTTTATCTATATGTTAAAGAAGCGTAGAAAGTTTTATTTGAAACAAATAAATATGTTATGGATTTCAGACTTAGTTTCTCGTACCCGTAGTAATATTAATGTACTCTTTATCGTTTCTATGCTATCTGCGCTTGCATTTACAATTATTATCGGACTATTTGCTGCGAATAATAATACGAAAGCATCGATACTAGAGCGATATCCTATTCCCTTCACATACAAATTAGAAGGAGACCATTCCCTTGAACGAAAGCACATTAATACTATTGAAAATGAACTTTCCAATGCTCATTTTCAATATAAAAAATATAAATTTACGCTTTTAAAAGATAATGCTTCAAAAGAAGAGATTGCAATTATGAAAATGAGTGATTATAACGAAATTGCTAGGCAGTTAACGAGGCCTATAATTACACTTGATGCAAAAGAAGTTTACATTATTTCTGGCTATTCACCAGAGCTATTAAACCTTGTATCAAATCCATTTATAAAACAAAATACAATTACGCTTGAATCCAATAAAAAGGAGTTTTATATAAAGGGATTTATTAACAAAGGAATAGCACCACCCTTTGCATTAGCAAATTTAGTTATTATGCAAGATAATGCAATTGATACTATGGTTCCTCATATTGAAACAATTACGGTTTATAACTACTTCGTGGAAAATTGGGAAAATGCAATTGTTCCAACGAAAAATATATTAAAAAATATTAGTAATGACACCGAAAAATATTATGAGGCACATAAAAACGATAAGCATGCTTCGCCCGTCCCTTTTAATATTTATACAGCTACTGATGAATTAATCCATAATAAAGAAAATGCAGTTGCTCGATTCTTTATTTGGGCATTTCTCGGCTTTATCTTCTTTATCGGTGCGGCTAGTGTTTTATACTTCCGTATGTATAACGACTTAACGAATGAAAAACAAAAGTACATTACGATTACAAAACTCGGCTTAACAGAATCAGAAATGTTTCGTTCTGCAACGATTCAATTAGGAATTTTATTTTTCGTCCCATACATCGTTGCTGGTGTTCACACATTATTTGCGGTTAAGTTTTTACAAAGCATGTTCGCTTTTCCTTTACTAAAAGAGTTATTAATTGTACTTACCTTTTTCGGGATTATCGAGATTATTTTCTTCTTCTTAATCCGTTCTCTGTACATTAATAAATTATCACAGCATATGAAGATATGAATAAAATGGCCTTGTGCAATACGCACAAGGCCATTTTCAATAGTTTTTAATCATTAGCAGCAATATCCACCGTAGCCGCCAGCATAACCGCCGTAACCACCATAACCACAAGAACCGCCTCCGCCGAAGCAGCTAGCACCGATGATGATTAATAAAATAAATAATACGATTAGAAGCGCAAAACCGCCTCCGCAGCCGCCGCGTCCACGATGACAATCATCATGTCTGTGTTCACACTTTTCGCCCATTACTCTATTCCTCCTTTAGTATCATTCATAACAAGTTCACCTTGCTCTAAATGAGGGGATTCCATTTATAGTATGTTTTCAGGGCGAATAGGAAGCTTGGCTTACCTAAAAACGGGCTTGTTTTGGGAAAGGGGCTTCATCAAAAGAAGATACCTTTTAAGGTATCTTCTAAATAAACATATTCAATAAAAGCACAAAACCAAATGCAATAAATGATAATAATGTCTCCAGCACCGTCCACGTTTTAAACGTTTCCTTCACTGTCAAACCTAAATACTCTTTTACAAGCCAGAAACCTGCATCATTTACGTGAGAAAACATTAATAATCCTGCGCCTTCAAATAGGCATTTTCTTCTTCAAGACTATTAAAGTTCTTACGGTTCCAAACACCACAACCTCTTTTTCTATTCCTGAACCGTCACAATAACCCCGTCCATATTGTTCCCCGAAATTTCATACTGCTTATTCACTGGAACACTCACTTTCATGTTGCCAGAAACTTTATAATAAGAAACCGTATATTTCTTACCTTCTACTTCAGTCGAAATCTCTTTTTCCTCTTTTAAGAAATCTAAATATTCCTCTAGTGTGAAATTCTTTTTTTGCATAATTGCGCTATGAGGTAGGCCGACATAACGGATGTGCCATGGCTCATATTGAATTCCAGTAATGCTACTTTTATTTTTCGGATAACGTAATACAAAGCCATGCTTCCATACGTTCTCTTCAATCCATTTTCCTTCAGGAGCTTTCTCCATTTTCTTTTGAGTAGACCCAACGTCCAGTGATAAGCCTAAATTATGCTCACTGTATCCTGCTGGAAGCGCATAATCAGATCCCATTTTTTCATATAGCTGTTTTTGCTCTTGAAAATCTCGATAGCCACTACTAATCAAAAAATGGTTAACACTTTCTTTTCCAGCCGCATCGACAACGTTCAAAAACTTTTTCACAACATCCTTTGATAAACGAAGATTTCTATCAAATATTACATAGCCTCTCACTAATTCACTATTATGATTTACATTTATAATATCAGACCTAATACTATCTTTTTTTACTGGATAATCTTTGTTAACTAATAATAAATCGCCCTTATAAATTTGTTCCTTCGTAATCTCTTTCCTCTCGGTGTTTGCCGCCTTTACTAGCTCATCTTTTCCGACAATTTTAACGTCGATTTCCTTTTGAAATAACGGTGATATATAAACACCTACACATACTGTGCATGCTATAAAAAGAAAAATAAATACCCACTTTTTCATTTTTAGTTCCTCCTTAACGTAACTTACGTATAGAATAGAAAAAACTATTAAAATAAAAAGTGGGGTGAAGTTTAAATTTTTATTAAATTGTTACATTCTCGTCTTTTGGCAATCGTACTTCAAATATCGTTCTAATCACATTACTTTCAGCAGAAATCTTCCCATCATGCTGCTCGACAATATTTTTCGCAATAAATAGCCCAAGGCCTGTACCACCTTGCTGCTCTGATCTCGCCTTATCACCTGTATAAAACATATCAAAAAGATACGGTAAATCTTCTTTTGGAATGCTATCTCCGTAATTAATAATTTGTACAACTACCTCTTCATCCTCAATATATCCGTTCACATCAACAAACTTGCCATCATACCCGTAGCGAATCGCATTCGTTAAAAGATTTTCAAATACCCTCGCTAATAATTTCCCGTCACCGTTAATAGGTAAATGCGGTGCAATATTCAATCTCGCTTCTAAATCCTTCTTTTCTAATAACGGATATAATTCTTCATCCAACTGAATAAGCAATTCACCTATATCAATTGGTCTTTTTTCTAGCTGCAACATCCCATAATTCATTCTTGTGATTTCAAATAATTCATCAACTAAACTTTCCAGCCTTTCAGATTTCGTAAAAGCAATTGTGGAAAAGTGTTTAATTTGTTCCTTCGTCAAATTCTCATCTTTAAGAATTAAATCTAAATAACCTAAAACAGATGTTAACGGCGTTCTTAAATCATGAGCTAAGTTAACAATAAGCTGATCTTTACTACTTTCCGCAAAGTCTCCTCGTTCCACTGCTTCCTTTAATTTTTCACTCGCTACATTTATTTCACGTGCGATATATCCAAACTCATCATTTGATGAAACGCGCACTTGATTTGTAAAATCTCCGTTCGCTAAATGATGAATCCCGCTTGAAATCTCATCAAAATATTTTAAATATGGCCTAGTCAGGAAGAAGAAAAACATAATGGACAGAGGGATAAAAATAATTAAAAAGAAATTAACATCCCCAATTTGTCTTATCATGAAACGCAATTGAGCTAACGGATCCTCATAACGAACGACTAATTTGTAATAGATCCGTAATCCTTCATAAATGATATACGTTACACCACCAGCACAGATCATACTTAATGCAAATAGCATAACCATCTTCGAGCGAAAACTTCTCATCTTTTTAGCCATTGAAAGTATACCCTACTCCCCACACTGTTTTTATTAACTTATTTTTCCTTTTATCTTCTCCAAGTTTTTTCCGCAATGTACGAATATGTACCATAACTGTATTTCCACTTTCGTAATACCCTTCCCCCCATACTTGCTGAAAAATATTTTCCACATTGTACACTTTCTTCGGATGGCTCGCTAATAAATATAAAATATCAAACTCTTTCGGTGTTAATTCAACTTGTTCTCCGTACACATTTACTGTTCTTCGCTCCGGATCAATAACGACTCCGCCTACCTCTAAAGCAGACTTATTCTCCGTTACTTTCGGCTGATTTAACGTAAGAAATCGGCGTAATTGTGCATTTACACGTGCAACTAATTCAATCGGTGTAAAAGGTTTCGTCATATAATCATCTGCACCTAATACAAGACCTGTCACCTTATCGAAATCAGATGTTTTCGCACTTAAGAAAATGATTGGCATATGATGCTTCGCCCGAATTTGGCGTGTCACTTCATAACCATCCATTTTTGGCATCATAATATCTAAAACCACTAAATCGATTGGCTGCGCTTCAATAACATGAATTGCTTCTTCTCCATCAGCTGCTTTCACGACGTGGTAACCTTCTTTTTCTAAATGTATCTCAATTAAATCAGCAATTTCTGCCTCATCATCCGCTATTAAAATTGAAATGCGCTTCATTTTACTCCCCCCTTTTATACGCTCGATTGTAAACTAGTCTATCCAATTTGTACAATACGAAAAGGCTACTCATAAGAGTAACCTTTGTTATTTCACCTCTCAAACACAATCCGCTGCTTCGTTATTTCTTCCAATCTTCCGCGGTCAACTTCATACTCAGTATCAACGCTTTGCGGCACCATCACTTTCCCGTCCTCAAGCATCACTTCTGGCGAAATAATATCCCTCTCCCAATGTCGGCTAGAAGCAGATATATCTCCAGGAATCGTAAAGTTAGGCAATGAAGCAAGAGCAACATTTTGCGCTCGTGAAATCCCCATCTCTACCATACCGCCGCACCAAACCGGTATGTTATGTTCCATACAATAATTATGGATTTGAATAGATTCTGTTAATCCGCCCACTCGCCCTGGTTTAATGTTAACGATTTGGCAGCTACCAAGCGTAATCGCAACGCGCGCATCTTCTAAACTATGGATGCTTTCATCTAAACAAATTGGCGTTTCAATTTTCTTTTGCAACTCCGCATGATCAAGAAAATCGTAATCCGCTAACGGTTGTTCAATCATCATCAATTGAAATTCATCTAATCGTTTCAGTTTCTCCGTATCCGCTAATGTATACGCTGAATTCGCATCTGCCATTAGCGGGATATGCGGAAACTCTTTTCGAATCTCTTTCAATAATTCGTAATCATGCTCTGGCTTTATTTTCACTTTAAAACGCTCGTATCCTTCTTCCGCGTACTTCTCGATTTGTTTTAACATAACCGGAATCGTATTAATCCCAATTACAACGCCGACTTCAATTTCATGACTAGTTCCGCCAAGTACTGTCGCTAGCGATTTCTTTTGACGCTTCGCATATAAATCCCAAACAGCCCCCTCTATTCCGGCTTTTGCCATTCGGTTTCTTTTTATATGTTGAAATAGACCCGGTACCTCATTCGGATGAGAAATTTCAGCCTTTAATAAATCAGGTATTAAAAAGTCTTGCAGTACATGCAGCGCTGTCTTCACCGTTTCTTCCGTATACCACGGTTCAGAGAATGCAACGACTTCCCCAAATCCGGTGTACCCGTCCGTATCCTCTAATTCAATAACGATACTCTCACGCTTTTCGTAAGTCCCGTAGCTTGCAGCAAACGGGATTACGAGTGACATTTCCGTTATATACAGTGTCGCTTTTTTTATTTCCACCTACATCTCCTCCACTAATTGTCTTAACTCTCGTCTTAACAATTTTTTCGAAGCGTTACGTGGTAATTCCTCTAAGAAACATGCTTTCTTCGGCACTTTATATTTCGCTAATTTTTCCTCGCAAAAATGAAGAATTTCTTCTTCTGTTACCGCCCCGCTTTTCACAACAAAAGCAGCTGGTACTTGTCCCCATTTATCGTCAGCCATGCCGACAACACCAGCTTCCGCTACTGCCGGATGAGAAAGCAACACTTCTTCAATTTGAGCTGGATATATATTCTCTCCGCCAGAAATAATTAAATCACTGCGGCGGTCTAATACATATAAAAATCCTTCTTCATCTAAATAACCGAGGTCACCAGTATGAAGCCATCCGTTTTGAATTGTTTCACGCGTCGCATCCTCACGGTTAAAGTAACCGCCTGTTACGTTCGGTCCTTTTACTACAATCTCGCCTTCCGCAAACGGCGGCACTACGACGCCATCTTTTTCAATACGAAGTTGGCACTGAAATAGTGGTTTCCCGGCCGACCCTACTTTCGTTAACATGTAATCTGCGGATAACGTACAAATTTGCGAAGACGTTTCTGTCATACCGTACGTTTGATATACAGGAATTCCTTTTTCTACACACGTTTCTAATAGTGGTTTCGGCGCTGGTCCGCCGCCAAGTAACATGCATCGTAAAGAAGATGGATATGTCTCTACTCCAAGTCTCTCTAATAAATCAGTTAACATTTTAGAAACGACAGAAATAATTGTTACGCCTCTCGTTTGAAGTGCTTTATGAATAAAATTAGCATCATATTTCGGAACGAGTAAAATGCGCATACCATACATAATATTTTTCATTAAAAGAGATAGCCCGCCAACATGGAACATCGGCATACAAGCTAACCAGCAATCATCATCACGAAGGCCTAAGTTAAGCGAAGAACCAACTGCGCTTGCCCAATGATTTCCGTACGTTAAAATAACGCCTTTCGGTTTTCCTGTCGTCCCAGACGTATAAATGATTGTCATCGCTTCTTCTAAAGAAAACTCTTCTTGTATAGAGACCACCGCCTTCTGTCCATTCATCACTTCAGCGAATGAATATACAGGAACATCTTTAGCATCAAAATGTTGATCCGTCACTAAACAACTAACTTCAGCATCATCCATTTGCCAAAGTAGCTCTTCTCTTGAAAGACGCGTATTTAAAAGCACAGCTACTGCACCTACGTAAGATAGGGCGTGAATAACTGTAATCATCTCCATACCATTTTTCATCAGAACAGCCACCTTTTGCCCCCGCTTCACTCCAACATGCGTGAGGTGTTCACAAACAGATACTACTTTTTCATGTAGCTGCATAAAAGTAATTTTCTCTTCCTCTATTTCAATTGCAGTGCGATCTGGTGTTAAAAATGCACGTTGCATTAACCAATTTGGCATCGTCTCCATCATTCATTCTCCTTTCATGAAAGAAAGAGACTTGATATGACATCAAGTCTCTTAGTTGTTTTGTTTCCGGTTTGATCATTTGGCTGCGTCTCACTTTGTAGGTGAGCCGCTTCCGCTTTTAATCTTATCCAGCTACGCCTCCTAGCCTCTTCCGTCTAAGAACCTTCCGCACAAGAAAGTAAAAAACACTTTCTGTGCGAAAGAACCTTAGCCAGCGTGGCTCAACAGTCGGCTTCGCTTTTAAAACATCCAGCTACAGCAGCTAGAATGTTCCGTGGCTTCACTTCTTCCTACGAGGCAAAAAGCGCCTCGTAGGAAGAAGCTCCATCCCCCTCACATTCTGAACGAGCTGCTTCCGCTTTTGATCAAGGGAAACGAGGGAATTGACCGAAGTCCGGACTGCGTTTTTCTTTGAACGCGTCACGACCTTCTTTTGCTTCGTCAGTTGTGTAGTACAATAACGTTGCATCTCCAGCTAGTTGTTGAATACCAGCTAGACCGTCTGTGTCTGCGTTAAATGCAGCTTTTAGGAAACGAAGTGCCATTGGGCTGTTTGCTAAGATTTCTTGTGCCCATTGTACTGTTTCTGCTTCAAGTTCTTCTAATGGTACTACTGTGTTTACTAAGCCCATATCAAGCGCTTCCCCAGCGCTGTATTGACGGCATAGGTACCAAATTTCGCGAGCCTTCTTGTGGCCTACCATACGAGCTAAGTAACCAGCTCCGTATCCACCGTCAAAGCTTCCTACTTTAGGACCTGTTTGTCCGAATACAGCGTTGTCTGCAGCGATTGTTAAGTCACATACGATATGAAGTACGTGTCCACCACCGATTGCATAACCTGCTACCATTGCGATAACTGGTTTAGGAATTGCGCGAATTAGACGTTGTAAGTCTAATACGTTTAGACGAGGGATTTGGTCGTCACCTACATATCCACCATGACCGCGAACTTTTTGGTCGCCGCCAGAACAGAATGCACGTCCACCTTCACCTGTTAAAATGATAACGCCAACATTTGCATCATCACGAGCGTGTGCAAAAGCGTCGATTAACTCCATTACCGTTTTAGGACGGAATGCGTTATGTACTTCAGGGCGGTTAATCGAAATCTTTGCGATACCATTGTATGTTGAATAAATAATATCTTCGTAATTGCCTTCTTTTACCCATTCAATAGCCATTACAACTACCTCCTTTTATAATTCTGATCTCCTCTATAAGTGTGCCTTCCTTCTTGCTGAAAAAAGTATCACTGCATAGTTTTTAGAAATCCCTTTACTATTGTATCAAACTTTTCAGGTTGTTCCACATGAATTGCATGGCCAGCACCATCAATTTTGACAAATTTCGCGTGAGAGATGCATTTTTCGATGTTTTTTAATATGCGAAAGAACTTTTTATCATATTCTCCATTCATTAAAAGAACAGGCATTTTCAAGTTGTGTAGCTCATCCCACCATGAAGGCTGAGCCCCCGTCCCCATGCCACGCAAGCTATTTGCAAGTCCTTTTGGATTGTTAGCAAGTCGTTCTTTTCGCACTGCTTCTTGTACGTTTTGTGCTAAACTTTTTTGCGTTTCAAACAGCGGAATATTTTCCCACATCAATACAAAACTTCGGATGCCTTCTCGCTCAATTTTATGAGCAATTCGCTCATCTTTTTCACGACGTTCTTTTCTGTCCTCTTCTCTTTCAAGTCCAGCTGTACAATTTTCTAATAAAAGAGAACGTACATATTCTGGATATAGACATGCCATCGTAATCGCCAGTCTACCGCCCATTGAATAACCAAGTATGTGCGCTTTTTCAATATGAAGGTACTCTAGTAATTCTTTCATTTGCACTGCTGCATTTCGAATATCATAATGCGTCACATCTTCAGGACTTTCCGTTTTTCCGTGCCCAACAATGTCTACTAAAATGACTTGAAATTGCTCGCTCCAAGATGGAACGAAGGAACGCCACGTTTCCATGCTTCCCGTAAAACCATGAAGAAGTAGAAGTGGTTCCCCGCTTCCGACTACTTCATATTCATACGATACACCTTGCAGCGTTACATTCATTTTGATTCACCTTGCAACGCTGTAGTGATTACATCCTGCGTTTTTGCCCATAATTTACGGTGTAATGTTAAGTTTTCATCACGGTTCGTACAAATTTCCACAACGTGTAAACCTTCCGCCCTTGTTCCTTTTTGTACCTCTTCTCGAAATTGCTCCCAACCATTTACACGGCTAAATGAACCACCGTACATTTTGACAACATGCTCATAATCAAGCCCAATTGGAGTTCCAAATAATGATTCGAAATGTTCCTTTTTCTCATATTGTGGTAAGAATGAGAAAATACCACCACCGTCATTATTTACAACGACAATCGTTATATTTAATTCATGTAATTTTGCGGCTAATAATCCGTTTAAATCGTGATAAAATGATAAATCACCGATTACTAATACGAGCGGATCGCAAATAATGCTCGCTCCTAAAGCTGTCGAAATGATCCCATCAATCCCATTTACACCACGGTTTGCCATCACATGAATGTTTTTATCAGATGTGAAGAAGAATGAATCTGTATCACGAATTGGCATACTATTACTTGCAAATAATGTTGCCCCTTCGGGTAATACGCGGACAATATCCGTAATAACTTTCCCTTCAAATGCAGTATCATATGTTTCCATTTCACGAAGCGTTTCCTTCGTTTTTTCGTTTATATGTTGCCACATTTGGGACCAATCATTCTTTTTCATAATTGGCAGCTTTTCTATTAGTGCCCTGCAAAATGCAATGTCACTAGCTTGTACAACTTCTGTCGCAACGAGAGCTGGATCTCTCCATTGTCCTGATTCGTCAACAACGATATGAACAGCTTTCGTTTGTTTTTTAATGAACTGCGTTAATGCTTTCGAAACAGGCATACCACCGAAGCGAATCATAACTTCTGGCTTCCACGTTTCCTTTAACAGTTCATTTCGTAAAAATGTATCGTAACAGTCAATTACCATCGTTTTATCGTGGTGTCCGCTACGAATGTTAGAAAGTGGATCCGCTAATATTGGATATCCCGTTTTTTCAGCTAGTTGTGCCGCAAACGCTGCAATTTCCGAATGACTATCATCTCCACAAATAATAAGCCCCTTTTCCATATGTGAAAGGCGCCCTACAAGAGAATCTACATATTCATTCGGCATCATCACATTCCCTTGCTGAACTACTCCTGTATATTCCCCGCGTCCTTTATCCCATAAACTTTCTAATGAGAAATCCGGGATAAGCGGTTCGCGAACTGGAAAATTAAGATGAACAGGTCCTTGCGGCGCTAAACAAGCACTTGCTATCATACGCTGCGTTGTCATGCGAGCGTAATGGTACATCGCTTCACTCGCTTCTGGAAGTGCCATCTCTGTAAATTGCTTCACAAACGTACCGTATAAATTAAATTGATTCATCGCTTGTGGTGCACCGACATCTCTTAATTCATGCGGTCTATCTGCCGTTAAGACGATAAGCGGCACTCGTGAATGAAAAGCTTCACATACAGCTGGATAATAGTTTGCTGCTGCCGTTCCTGACGTACATAATAATGCAACCGGACGTTTTTTCGCTTTTGCGATACCGAGCGCAAAAAATCCTGCAGATCTTTCATCTACATGTAAATATGTGTTCATTCCTTCATGTTGTTCCATTAGTAAAGCAATCGGCGTTGACCGTGAGCCTGGACTAATGACAACATCACATACATTTAGACGCGTCAGTTCATCCACGAACGCGCCTAAATAATATGATAATGCTTCTATATGATTGTTCATTTCATTAATTCCTCCAAAGCACCAAGCATCGGTCTAAACTTCAAACTTGTTTCTTCATATTCAAGTTGCGGTACTGAATCAATTACAATTCCGCAACCGGCAAATAAGGATGCTTTCTCGCCATTTAATAATCCGCAGCGAAGTGCAACCGCAAATTCACCATTTCCTTCATCATCTATCCAGCCAATCGGTGCACCATATAATCCTCTGTCTAACAATTCAACATCACGAATCAGTTTCATCGCTTCCAAACGAGGTGTCCCGCCAAGAGCTGGTGTTGGATGTAATTCTTCTACCATTGTTAAAAGACTCGCATCGCCTTTTGCCTCTACAGGCGTATATAAATGAATTAAGTTTTTCGTTGTTAATAAGCCCGGACTTTCCGGAATATTAACGGATTCGCAGTGCTCATTTAATACCGACCTTATCATGTTCACAACATAACCGTGTTCAGCTAAATTCTTTTCATCATGAAGAAGCGCATTACTATTTCGTTTACTTTCTTCTATAGATTGACCATGACCAGTTGAACCAGCAAGACACATTGAAGTAAACTTCTCATCTTCTTTGCGAATTAATCTCTCTGGCGTCGCTCCTAAGAAGCATGCTCCTTTATAATCAAAAGAAAATACGTAACAATCTGGTTGCCCAATGCGAAGTGCTTCTAAAACAAGAGCAGCATCAATATGATGATCCATCTCTACTTTTAGCTCCCTCGCTAATACAACCTTCTGCACGTTCCCCTGCTTCATCTCATCTTGTACTTTCTCAATGGCCTTCATCCAGCCTTTCGGATCCACTTCTACTTTAGAAGTAACTGTTAATTTCGATCCTTCTAGTGCACATTTACCCTCTTGTAAAATTTTCTCTTCTAAAGAAACAATTTCGTTATAAAGGGTTTCTGCACAATCTGTTGCTGAAACGAATGTATTCATTGTTAACCATGCTTTTTCATTTTTTACAGTTAATAAAAATGCTGGTAGTGAAAATGTCGTATCATCAAATTCTTTCCATAAGTCCGTTTTCTCTTTTTCTTGGTCAAATGAAAATCCACCAAATAAAAGAGGACCTGTTCCAAACTCGTATCTTTCTCTTTGTACAAACGCCTTCTCTTTTACTTTATCCCACTCGTCACGAGCAGTTTGAAAGCGTTTGTGAGAAGAAGTTGCTATAGTGAAAACAGAGCCAATTCCAGCAAATATTACATGCTGAGCTGGGTCTGCAAAGTAACATCTATTTTCGAATGCCATCCTTTTTCCTGCTGCATAAAACAGAAGCGGATCCATCCAGTCTATTTGTTTTACAAAGCTAACCAATATTTTTTCATCAGTTGCACGCTTAATGGCCGCACTAATAACTTCTTGCAAGCCTACTTGTTTCGTTTGAATCACAATTGTCTCCCCCCTATGGGCGAAAAATAGTCATAATTACGCTTGATTTTAAGATACACCTCAAACGAAAGGCCTGTCAACGTTTAGCATTTCTGAGAAATTCACCTTCTCTTCCTAGAAAATAAACGTTGACACTAAATGATGCTTTTTCTACACTTAGTTGTGTACAATATGTGACTAAAGGAGGATTCAACATGGAAATGAACGTCGAAACGAATTCCTTTCCTACAGCGCCAAAGCCAAGTAAGCAAACAGGCTGGCGCATTTGGTGGAGTTTACTACGTCCCCATACATTAACAGCAGCTTTCGTTCCTGTTTTCATCGGAACAGCCTATGCGATGCAGGTCGGAGGTATAAATCAAATACATCTTCCTCTTTTCCTTATAATGCTTCTTGCTTGTCTTCTCATTCAAGCAGCAACAAACATGTTTAATGAATACTTTGATTATAAAAGAGGGCTCGATCACGAAGGTTCAGTTGGTATCGGCGGCGCTATCGTTCGCGATGGTATTCAGCCAAAAACAGTGCTTAACTTAGCATTTGGATTTTTTGGCATCGCAATACTATTAGGTGTTTATATTTGTATGAATTCTAGCTGGTGGCTTGCTGCAATCGGCCTTGTTTGTATGGCCGTTGCTTACCTTTACACAGGCGGCCCACTTCCAATTGCATATACACCATTTGGAGAGTTAACAGCCGGATTATTTATGGGTGTCATTATTATTGGGATTTCATTCTTTATTCAAACTGGAACTGTAACATCAGAAGTCATTTTACTATCTATTCCAAGCTCCATTTTAATTGGTGCCATTTTACTAGCTAATAACATTCGTGACTTGGATGGCGATAAAGAAAACGGTCGTAAAACGTTAGCAATTCTCGTTGGACGTGAAAGAGCCGTTGGTGTACTTGCTTCTATGTTCATCGTTTCCTACATTTGGACAATTGCTTTAATTATCGTGGGCATCGTATCACCATGGATGCTTATCGTATTTTTAAGTGCACCGAAAGCATTTAAAGCGACGAAAGGCTTTATCGGCAAAAGCATTCCAATGGAAATGGTACCTGCAATGATTGCAACAGCAAAAACAAATACAATCTTCGGTCTCCTCATGGGAATCGGATTACTACTTGGATATTTCCTCTAAAAGGAGTTGCTGACGCAGCTCCTTTTTCATATACCAATTTCAACTCATAATTCCTACTCTCGACGTTCATACTATGTAAAGAAACTGAATTGTAGGAAGGTGGACGACTATGCTAACTCCACAACAAATAAATCAATTTAAATCCGTTTTAGAAAAACAAAAACAAGAACTAGAACAAACGATACAAACACATGAAAATGAAGATCGTGCATCTGAACGCGATTCCGTTGGAGAATTATCTAGCTATGATAACCATCCAGCTGATATGGCAACAGAGCTATATGAACGTGAAAAAGACTTCGGACTTATTGAACTTTGGCATAAACAGCTAGAGGATACGAAACACGCCCTGCAAAAAATAGAAGCAGGTACGTACGGCATTTGTGAAGTTTCGGGTGAAGAAATTCCATTTGAAAGATTGGAAGCAATGCCGACTGCTACAACATGCGTTCAGTACGCAACAAATAAATTAAACATGGATGCGCGTCCAGTTGAAGAGGAAGTGTTATCCCCTTCTTTCCACAAGCATGATGAAGATCATTCTGTTGAGTACGATGCAGAAGATGCGTGGCAAGATGTTGCAAATTATGGAACATCTGAAACACCGTCTGATTTAGAAAGACAAGATTCAAAAAATTATAATGCCATGTACGTAAATAGCGAAGAGAATGTAGGCTATGTAGAGGATTTTGAGAACTTTATCGGTACAGATATGTATGGAAAAAATCCGCAAGTTTTCGCTACGGAAGAACATGAAGAATATGAACAAATGCTTGATGACTTTGAAGAACGTACCTTTAAGGGCGAATTATCTTCAAATGAGTCTAGCTCTAAAGAATAAAAAAAAGCATTCCGAAAATCGGAATGCTTTTTATCGCTAGCTAATTAGTTTTTTGTAACGTTAGCAGCTTGTGGTCCACGGTTACCTTCAACGATTTCGAAAGAAACTTCTTGACCTTCTTCTAAAGTTTTGAATCCGTCACCTTGGATAGCTGAGAAGTGAACGAATACATCGTCTCCACCTTCAACTTCGATGAAACCGAAACCTTTTTCGCTGTTAAACCATTTAACTTTACCTGTTTGCATGTCATGTACCTCCTAAATAAAAATGAAACTATGAATCCACATGAAAAGGTGGATATAAAGGACATGAATGTATAACAAGCTTACAGCCTTTAATTCAACGTGCTTTATTTCCGTACCACATTATGTAGCTCAATAGTGACTTCACTATATCACGCTATGTCAAAAACGTCAAATGAGAACACTTTCATTTCATCATTTTTTATAATCCTAGTATAACCTTAAATTTTCATTCTATTTTCATTCGAAAATTAACAAAACTACAGTATTCTAATTCTTATAATTTCTGTACAATATAATTACTACATATTTATGAGGTGAAAAAATGCAAGCACATGAAATCGAGTATAAGTTATACGGCGATGATATGCAGTTCGTTGAAATTGAATTAGATCCAGAAGAAAGCGTGATCGCAGAAGCTGGCGCAATGATGATGATGGAAGATTATATCGAAATGGAAACAATCTTCGGTGATGGTTCTGGACCATCTGGAGGTTTATTCGGAAAATTAATGGGCGCTGGTAAACGTCTCGTTACAGGTGAAAGCATGTTTATGACTGTATTTACAAATACAGGTCACGGCAAGCGCCACGTATCCTTTGCTGCTCCTTATCCTGGTAAAATTGTTCCTGTAGATTTAACAGAATATCAAGGAAAAGTAGTTTGCCAAAAAGATGCGTTTCTTTGTGCAGCAAAAGGCGTTTCTATCGGAATCGAGTTTACGAAAAAAATAGGAACTGGTTTCTTCGGTGGGGAAGGCTTTATCATGCAGAAACTCGAAGGTGATGGACTTGCTTTCATGCATGCAGGCGGAACTGTATATAAGCGTGAATTAAAACCCGGCGAAAGACTCCGCATTGATACAGGTTGTCTCGTTGCCATGACAAAAGATGTTAACTACGATGTCGAGTTCGTTGGAAAAGTAAAAACAGCTCTATTTGGCGGCGAAGGTTTATTCTTCGCAACGTTAGAAGGACCTGGAACAGTTTGGATCCAATCCTTAACACTTAGCCGCTTAGCTGCACGCCTAACAAGCCCAGCAGCACAAAGCAGCGGTGAAGGCAGCGTTTTAGGTGGACTTGGTCGTTTATTAGATGGGAAAGAATAAAAAGGGCCCTTATAGGGCTCTTTTTATTTAGGTGGACTATATAAACCATTCTGTATCATATAGTATTCCATCGCTTCGTTAAGCCATATCTCTTCTTCTTCCGTATAAGGAGATGGCATCATATTATTATATTGTTCTTCTGCATTCTCTAATTTACCTAGAGAATACATTGTCTCTTCACCAACATACTTAAGAGTCGCCTTCATATGTTCATCAACCAATTTTTGCACTTCTGAATCCTCAATTTGTCTTCCAAATAACCTTTTCACTTCTTTTGCTAAACGTACAAACTCTTTATCAAGTGCTATGCCCTCTTCTTCCGGCTTATTATATAATCCATCAGCCACTTCTTTTGATACATATCCTTCAAGCCATAAACGTTGTTCGTTTTCTTTTTGAATGCTGTTAATTAGACTCATTAATATGTCACTATCCAACTCTTCATCTTCCTCAAGACATACCATTGTTCGTTCAAGCGCCTTTATCGAAACTCCAATGTGCTGTCTCTTTTCTTCAAAGGCTTTTCTTTGTTGTTCCAACGTTTCTTTTAAACTTACATTCAAACTTGGCATTTTCAGCATGACGCTTATTTCTTCTAAACTATATCCTAATACTTTAAGACTCACTATTTTCTGTAGCTCTAATATATCTTTTCCTTTGTACACACGGTGACCAGAGCTAACATTCTTTTCAGGTTTAAGTAATCCAATTTCATCGTAATATTGGAGCGTTCGTATCGTTGTACCTGTTCCCCTTGAAAACTCACCAATTGAATAGCCTTCTCTTTTGCTCATCTTACACTCCTCCTAACAGTAGGTTTACAAAAATCATACTCCCTCACGTAACTGTAGGTTCAAGCTTTTTTTCTAAAAGAATGAATCAAGTCCCTCACTGCATATATTAAACTATACCTTTTCTTAAGGAGGGCTTCCTTAATGCGTACTCCTTTATCCTTTGATAAAGACACTGCCATACTGTTGGCTTCTTGTTGTGAGTTAACGTATGAACAATATAAACAAAATGGGATTTTTGAAATACCAGATGGTTTTCAATATGTACAAGGGTTTCAAGGAAAGGCGATTCAAACAACAGAATGGTTCGGATTTATATTAGAATCTGAGGATACAATTATCGTTGCCTTCAGGGGCACTCAAACAGACCCAGATTGGATTATTGACTCTCTCGTCAATCAAAAACCTTATCCTTATGCTTTAAATGGCGGAAATGTCCATCACGGCTTTCTCTCTATTTATGAGTCTTGTCGTGATTCTATTATGGATATGCTCGTATCATTGCCAGCACATAAAAAACTGCTAGCTACTGGGCATAGTCTAGGTGGCGCGCTTGCCACATTACACATATTAGATGCACGTATAAATACTGCCTTCGCACAGTATGGACTTTATACATTCGCTTCTCCAAAAGTAGGAGATATCGCTTTTCGAAATTATTATAAACTACAAGTAGCTAGTAGCTTTCGTTTCGTCAACTTATTCGATGTCGTTCCACTCCTCCCTCCCCGAAACATAAATTTTAATGATCATGATTGGGAGTATGCACACGTCCATCACAACATGACATTTACAAAAAACACAAAATCCATTACAAATAATCATTCCATTACAACATACAAAACATGTCTGACTTCTCATTTTTAACCAGTAAACAATTGGAAATAAAATATTCGTATACTATAATAATCTATGAAGTTATTTTTGGATGAGGGGACCTTACATGTTAAAATTTATCTTCGCATTTTTTCTTATTGTAATTTTTACGGTTACAGGTTTCTTTACATTTTCATACTTTGCGACAGGAGAGTATGATGGGGCAGGTATCATATATACCACTGTTCCATTTCTTTCTTAAGCAAAATAAATAAAACGAGCTTAATTTTATTAAGCCCGTTTTATTTATTAATATCCATTTCTGTTGGTAAATCGATAATATATCTCCCAATATAGCAACCTCTTTAAAACTGTTTAACTGCATTACCGATACCCCAAATTTCATTACTATACTGCAAAATCGTTCGATCGCTCGCAAAATGACCAGACTGTGCAATATTTAAAATCGACATTTCTAGCCACTTCGTTCGGTTTTCATAAGCTCTACCAACAGCTTCTTGCCTTTCCGCATATGGACCAAAATCTCGCAGAACGAAATATTCATCATTTTGAATTACGAGAGAATCGTAAATCGCTTCAAATTCAGCTCCCGACTGCGCAAAGAAACCATTTGTTAACTGATCTACTACTTTTTTAATGTGCATATTGTGGTGATAATAATCACTTGCACGATATCCACCATTTTGATAGTAATGAAGAACCTCTTCGGCCGTTAAACCGAAAATGAAACAGTTATCTTCACCAACTCGGTCTTTTATTTCAATATTTGCTCCGTCTAACGTGCCGATTGTAATAGCACCATTCATCATAAATTTCATATTACCTGTTCCTGATGCCTCTTTACTCGCAGTTGAAATTTGTTCACTTACATCTGCAGCTGGGAATATATCTTCCGCTACAGACACTCGGTAGTTTTCTAGAAAGATAACTTTCATATATTGGCTTACGTACGGATCATTATTCACTTTCCTTGCGAGTTCATTAATTAATTTAATAATTTTTTTCGCATAATAATAACCAGGTGATGCTTTCGCTCCAAAAATAAAAGTACGTGGATAAAATGTAAAACTAGCATCCTCTTTCAAACGGTTATACAAATATAAAATATGAAGAACATTTAATAATTGTCGTTTGTAAGCATGCAGTCTTTTTACTTGCACATCAAAAATAGAATTTGGATCAATTGTAATCCCCATTTTATTATGAATACGCTCCGCTAAAATCTCTTTACGCTCTTGTTTTACCTCTGCAAATTTCTCTTGGAAACTCGCATCATATTGAACTGTTTGCAGCGCTTGAAGCTTAATCGGTTCTTTCTTCCACTCTGTTCCAATCGCCTCTGAAATAAGGTGCGTCAGCTGCGGATTCGCCTTCATTAACCAGCGTCTATGAGCGATTCCATTCGTTTTATTATTAAACTTATCTGGATAAAACTCATAAAACAATCGCATTTCACGTTGCTTTAAAATTTCCGTATGAATTTTTGCTACACCGTTTACGCTATGGCTACCGACAATTGCTAAATGTGCCATTTTCACAAGATCATGCGCAATAATCGCCATCTCTTCAATACGATGCCATTCATATGGATAACGTTCCCAAAGTTCATGACAGAAACGTTCATTAATCTCTTCAATAATCATATAAATTCTAGGTAATAACGGTTTAAAAATGTGAATTGGCCACTTCTCAAGCGCTTCTGATAACGTTGTGTGATTCGTATAAGAAATCGTTTGCGTCGTTATATGCCAAGCTTCTTCCCATGCTAATTTTTCTTCATCTAATAAAATACGCATCAGTTCTGGAATCGCCAAAACTGGATGTGTATCATTAATATGAATCGCAATTTTCTCATGTAATTTGCGAAGGTCGCCATATCTTTCTCTATGCATACGAACGATATTTTGCAAACTTGCTGATACGAGGAAATACTGTTGTTTCAAACGAAGTATTTTCCCCTCATCATGCGTATCATCTGGATATAAAAACTCCGATACCGCCTCTGTTTCACGCTTATATTTCAAAATATCTTTGCAATTTTGCGGGAAAGGAACTGGTTCAGCATTCCAAAGTCTAAGTGTATTTACAGTACTCGTCTCATAACCTACTACTGGAACGTCATATGGTACTGCCATAATTACTTCTGCATTCGTATGCCTGAACTCTAAACGTCCATCAATGTATAGTGGTTCCACATTACCGAAATAACTTACTTCTACAGCTTGATCATGCCTTCTTACTTCCCATACGTTTTCATGAAGAAGCCACTGTTCTGGAAATTCAACTTGATAACCATCAACAATTTTTTGATCAAATAAGCCGTGTTTATAACGAATTCCACAGCCATGACCTGGTAAGTTTAAAGAGGCAAGTGAATCAAGGAAACAAGCTGCTAATCGTCCAAGTCCACCATTTCCAAGACCTGCATCTGCTTCCACTTCTTCTAATTCTTGCAACGAAATACCAAGCTCAGAAAGTCCTTGCTCACATACATCCCTGATTCCTAAATTTAATATGTTACTTCCAAGCAAACGCCCAAGTAAAAACTCAATGGATAAGTAATACATTTGCTTTTGCTCTCCAGATCGATAACTTTCGTTCGTTGCAATCCATTGACTATTCATATACTCACGTACCATGTACCCAAGCGTATTGTACTGATCACGAGTTGTAGAGTCTTTAAAACTTTTACCATACATCGTCTCTAACTTTTCTAGAAAAGCTGATTTGAAACTTTCAACATGAGTAAACATTTCTTCACCACCTACATGTTATTCCATGAGACTTTTATACAATTTCTTATAGGCAAGAGCTGATTTCTCCCAGCTGTAATCTTCAGTCATCGCTTGTTTTACAAGCTGCTCCCATACCGGTTTATCGTGGTAAAATTCAATTGCACGACGAACCGTGTGCAACATGTCATGCGCATTAAAGTTCGTGAAACTGAAACCATTTCCTTCTCCAGTTTCTTCGTCATAAGATTGTACAGTATCATTTAATCCGCCTGTCTCTCTTACAATCGGAATTGTACCGTACGCTAATGCGATAAGTTGTCCAAGTCCACATGGTTCAAATAGTGATGGCATTAAGAATAAATCACTTCCCGCATACACTTGATGAGCTAATTCTTCATTAAATCCGATATACACTTTTACCTTCTCAGGATACTCATATGCCATCCACTCAAAGAATTGTTCATATTCAGAGTCACCTGATCCTAAAATAATACATTGTACATCTTCCTCCATTATTTCGCGGAATACAGTACGTACTAAATCAAGACCTTTTTGCTTCGTTAATCTCGTTACCATTGAAATAATCGGTGTATCTTCTTTTTCTGGCAAACCAAAATAACGCTGCAATGCGCGTTTATTTTCATTTTTCTCATATAATGAATCTGCATCGTACTGAGCAGTAATATACGTATCCGTTTCTGGATTATATACGCTCGTATCAATTCCATTTACGATGCCGCTAAGCTTACCATTATATTTTCGTAACAACCCATCTAACTTCTCACCGAAAAACTCATATTGAATTTCTTCTTTGTATGTCGGGCTAACCGCTGTAATTTGATCAGAAGCGATAATACCACCCTTCATAAAGTTCACATTTCCATAAAACTCTAACTGCTCACTATGAAAATATTCATCACCAAGTTCTAACAAGTCGTACATCACTTCAGGAGGAAATACACCTTGGAACTGCAAGTTATGAATCGTATATACTGTTTTAATATGCTCGTATAATGGGTTATCTTGATACTTTTCACGCAGTAAGAAATTCACCATAGCTGTATGCCAATCATGGCTATGAAGAACATCCACTTCAAAATCAAGATGCGGGATACACTCTAATACTGCTTTTGAAAAATAAGAAAAACGCTCTCCGTCATCGTAATGACCATACAGAGAATCCCTCTTAAAATAATATTCATTATCTATTAAGTAATACGTAATCCCATCCTGTTCACCTTTTAAAATTCCGCAATATTGATTTCTCCACCCAAGCGGGACGTTAATTACTTTATGTAACGTACATCCATCCCTTAATTTTTGCGGAATAAGACTATAGTTAGGTAGTATAATGCGAACGTCCACACCTAATTTTTTCAGCTCTTTTGGGAGCGCACCTGCTACATCAGCTAATCCTCCCGATTTAACAAATGGTACACATTCTGATACTGCAAATAAAATATTCACTTGTTGTCCCACTGCACGAAAAGCTTATACTACTTCCCTTGCAGCTTCCTCCCTTCGAGTTTTCATTTGAATTAAAACTTTAATCAGTGGAGGAATCCCCCCACTGATTTCTTAAGAGTAACTATTAATCGTACTGTTTTGAACGCTTCCTTTTTCGATAACGTATGGCTCATCGGCGTTTCCTTTTAGTACAACACCGTCACCAATTTTCACATCTTTATCAATAATAACACCGTCTATTATACAGTTATCTCCAATTTGGCTCTTTTGCATAATAATGCTATTACGAACAATTGAACCTTTCCCAATTTTAACTGAACGGGAGACAACACTGTTTTCTACTTCCCCTTCAATAATACTGCCGTTTGCAATCATTGTATTTTTCACGACTGCACCCTTTACATAACGAGTTGGTGGTTCATCTTTTACTTTCGTAAAGATCGGTGCTTCTTTCTTAAATACTTGCTTCCAAATAGCAGGTTGCAAAATTTCTAAGCTATGTTTATAGTAACTTTCAATCGAATCAATAATAGCTACATATCCTGTATGCTCATACGTAGCAATATGTAGTGATTTTCCGCGCTTTTCCCTCACTACATCGAATAAGCTATATTGCTCCACATCCTTATATGACTCAAATAAATCTAACAATAATTGTTTCCTTAACACGTATGTTTGAAGCGAAACCCCTTCATGGCAAACTTCCGTAATGTCAGCTGCCGTATGTATATGTCGCTCTAACACCGCTTGAAAATTTAATGCTGTTACGAGATGGCTATTCGTGATAACAACGTATTCTTCTCTAGCTCTTAGAAAATAATCAATATGTCTTCTAAAATGTGCAAAAGATCCAAATTCATCTTGGTCACATTGACAGTTTGGCGGGAATAAAAACAGTCCGTCTCGTTTTCTATCTAAATCCCACTGTTTGCCTGAACCAACATGGTCCATTAGTGAACGGTTTTTATGGCTTGTAAAAACTGCCACACTATGAATATTAGAATTCACCATATTTGAAAGCATGAAATCAATGAGTCGATAACGGCCCCCAAATGGTAACGCCGCTAGTGAACGATGCCCTGTTACTTTCTTTAAGGAAGGAAAACTTCCCGTTGCATTAATAATTCCTAACATTTTTTCTCCCATTCATTTCATCCCCCTTTTCTATTTCCCTTCAGCAATGAGTACTACATCGTCAACATTCTTTTCTGGACGAATGATTGTTCCATCTTCAATAACCATTTCCGATCCAACGATTGCTCTTTCAATCACAACATTTTTACCAATCTTTGCTCCTGGCATAACGACAGAATCAATAACCATACTACCTTCTTCCACCGTCACCCCTTGAAATAGGACAGAATGCTTTACGTCCCCTTCAATGACGCATCCTTCGTTAATAAGTGACTCTTCTACTTTTGCCTTTTCAGCAATATATTGAGGCGGTTCGTTTGGATTAACAGAATAAATACGCCAATTACGATCGTTTAAATTCAGCGATGTTTCGTCGCGAAGTAAATCCATATTCGCTTCCCATAAGCTCTTCACTGTTCCAACATCTTTCCAATATCCTTCAAACGGATACGCCATTAGCTTCTTCCCTTCATCTAATAAAAGCGGAAGCACATCTTTTCCGAAATCATTACTAGATTCAGGGTTTCTTGCATCCATCTCTAAATATTCTTTCAAAATTGCCCAGTTAAAAATATAAATTCCCATTGATGCAAGATTACTTCTTGGAAATTGCGGTTTCTCTTCAAATTCAACAATCTCCATCTCTTCGTTCGTATTCATAATGCCGAAACGACTCGCCTCATCCCAATGTACTTCAATAACAGAAATTGAAACGTCCGCTTCTTTCTCAATATGGTAATCTAGCATTTTACTGTAATCCATTTTATAAATATGGTCGCCTGATAAAATCAGAACATACTCTGGTTCATATTGACTTAAATAGTTTAAGTTTTGATAAATGGCACTTGCCGTACCTGTGTACCACTTCACACCTGAAGACTCCGCATAAGGGGGTAACACTGTGACTCCACCGTTTACTCGGTCTAAATCCCACGCATTGCCGATTCCGATATAATTATGCAATTCGAGTGGTTGATATTGCGTCAAAATCCCAACCGTTTCAATACCAGAATTCGCGCAGTTACTTAGCGTAAAATCAATAATGCGATATTTACCACCAAATGGAACAGCTGGCTTGGCTAAATTTTTTGTTAATGCACTTAATCGACTACCTTTTCCCCCTGCTAGTAACATTGCTACGCACTTTTGTTTTTGAGCCATCTTGTGTTTTGCTCCCCTTTCTCGTCTTCACTGGTCGTAATATGGATACGCCAAATGGTGGAATTGTAATTTCTACATGTGCCGCTTGATTATGATACGGTTCTTGAATCGCCTTAAGCCGTTTCTTATTCACTTGCCCCGATCCGCCATATTGCTCAGCATCACTATTTAAAATCTCGTTATAATTCTCGAAATCTGGTACACCTACTTTATAGTTTTCATATGTAGCTTTCGTAAAATTACATACGACAACTAACGCATCTTCTTGTTTATCCCCTTGGCGGATAAACGAGAAAATACTTTGCTCATGATTATTAGCATCTATCCACTGAAATCCTTCAGGTGAATGATCAAGCTGCCAAAGTGGTTTGGAGCGCTTATACAATGCTATGAGCTCTTTAAAGTAATCATGCATATAACGATGCATTTCAAAATCATGTAAATTCCAATCTAAATCTTCAAGGTCTTTCCACTCATCAAACTGCCCGAATTCTCCTCCCATGAAAAGTAATTTCTTTCCTGGGTGAGTAAAGAAATATCCATATAATAAACGAAGTTGAGCAAACTTATCCCAGTAATCTCCTGGCATTTTATTTAATAACGACTTTTTCCCATGAACGACTTCATCATGAGAAAGCGGTAATATAAAATTTTCAGAGTAAGCATATAGTATAGAGAACGTCATTTTCTCATGAATATACTTCCTGTACTCAGGCGCACACTCCATATACTTCAGCACATCATTCATCCAGCCCATATTCCATTTGTAATTGAACCCAAGCCCACCTTCATACGTTGGAGCTGTTACAAGTGGCCAAGCTGTTGAATCTTCTGCTGTCATAAGAAAATCTTCATCTTCTGCAAACACCGCTTCATTTAACTCTCGTAAAAATGAAACAGCGTGCTCATTACTTTGCTCTTGCCCTTCTTTATTCCAGTACAGCATGTTCGCAACTGCATCTACCCTGAAACCGTCAATGTGGAAATATCTCATCCAAAATAATGCATTTGAAATTAAGAAATTACGCACTTCCCTCTTTCCTAAATCAAAGTTGACAGTTCCCCATACTGGATTTTCTTGCACATCTTTATCTTTATATTCATAAGTCGGTGTCCCATCAAACAAATATAAACCGTGAGTATCTTTACAAAAATGCCCCGGCACCCAATCTAAAATGACACCGATTCCATATTTATGACATTCATCGACAAAATGCATCAAATCATGTGGTGTGCCGAATCTACTCGTTGCTGCATAATATCCCGTCCCTTGGTATCCCCAAGAACGATCATATGGATGCTCAACAAGCGGCATAATTTCAATATGTGTAAATTGATGTTCCACCACATAAGGAATGAGTTCTTCTGCCATTTCCCTGTAAGAATACAGTGTTCCGTCTTCTTTCTTTTTCCAAGAACCGAAATGTAATTCATAAACCGTCATCGCTTCTTTATAAACCGATTTTTTCTTTTTCTTACGGCTCCAGTTTTTATCATTCCATTCATATCCCTTTATATCAAAAACTACAGATGCCGTATTCGGTCTTACTTCTGCATACACAGCATACGGATCTGCTTTAAAAATAACGTCACCAGTCATCGTTTCAATCGCATATTTATATATTTCCCTTTCTTCAATATGCGGTATAAACAAGGACCAAATCCCCTCTTCTGTCACTTGTAGCATCTTATGTTGCTCATAATCCCATTCATTAAAATCTCCAACAACACTCATTGCTTTCGCATGAGGAGCCCATACTGTAAATCGTACACCTCGCATCTCATCTTCCGTCACAACATGTGCGCCAAAGATGTTATAACTTTCATAGTACTTTTCTGTATGAAACTCATCTCGTTTCACTTCTTCACAATTTATTACACTCAATATGCTCACCTCACTAAGATGACAGAATTTTTTATACTTTACCAATTCTGCGAAAAACTGAAATATCCTTGTTAATTTATAAAAAATATACGTTTTTTTCTTGAAAATATTGTTTTTTTTTCACATTTCCATATAAAATATCGAATTTTGACGAATATTCATTGAAAACGCTTCATTTCCTACTAGACTTTTATCCTATTATTTATTTCTCACCCCCTATTTTATTAGGTTTATCCTATTTTTCACGCTATTTTTCACTTAAAATCGCAACAAAATAATCTGTCATAAAAAATGTTTCTCAACATTTTTCGTCACAATTTTATTGAAACGGAAAATTCATACTTATATATTAGTTCTCAATAAAGAACATTTTTTCGCGACTACAATTCATAGCGGACTACTATGCTTACTTATTTATCCTTGTTACGAACAATCGCTATAAAAATTTAACTAGGGGTCTTTCTCATGTCATTAAAAAAAGTAGGAATGGGAGTCGACAAGTTACATAGCGAGGGCATTACCGGAAAAAGAATTAAAGTTGGTGTATTAGATACAGGTATTGATTACAATCACCCTGACTTAAAAGACGGCGACCTTAATAAAGATGGTATTGTCGACGAAAAAGATATTCGTTTCGTTGAAAAGAACTTCTTGAAAAAAGGATCGGATGCATCTAAATCACAAACACCTGTTGAAAAATCAAAAAGCGGTACACTTGCAGATATTTTAAAGAAATTGGGATTAACGCCTAAAAAATAATAATAAAGAGCACTCTAGATAAAGTAGAGTGCTCTTTTCTATAAACCACCCTTATCCAGTAAAAGGGGTATATTGGGGATATACAAGGAAAACCGGAAAAGGAATTTATATTAAATTATATGAATTCAGAGGTAGGAAGCAGTTTCCCGCCTCTGAATGATTTAGCAATTATTATAGTACTGGTGCCATTGTTTCTTTTAATACTTTTACAGAATGAGCGAATTTCGCTTTTTCTTCTTCATTTAACTCAAGCTCTACGATTTCACGTACACCTTCACGGTTAATTACAGCTGGAACACCTACGTAAGCATCTTTCTCACCGTATTGACCTTCAAGGTATGCAGATACAGTTAATACGCTGTTCTCGTTGTTTAAGATTGCTTTAGTTACACGAAGTAGTGACATACCGATTCCGTAGTAAGTTGCACCTTTACGCTCGATGATATGGTAAGCTGCATCACGTACATTTTCGAAGATTTTATCTAAGTCTTCTTGTTTGTACTGTTCGTTGTTAGCTAAGATTGTTTCTAGTTTTTGTACACCGATAGTAGCGTGGCTCCATACTGGAAGTTCAGTGTCACCGTGTTCACCAACGATGTAAGCATGAACGTTACGTGGATCTACATCTAAGTAGTCACCTAACATGTAACGAAAACGAGCAGAGTCTAAAGTAGTACCAGAACCAATTACGCGCTCTTTTGGCAATCCAGATTCTCTCCAAGTTACGTAAGTTAAAATATCAACTGGGTTAGTTGCGATTAAGAAGATTCCATCGAATCCGCTATCCATAATACCGCGAACGATTTGTTTAAAGATCTTTGTATTTTTCTCAACTAAGTCTAAACGAGTTTCACCTGGCTTTTGTGGTAATCCAGCAGTGATAACTACTAAATCTGCATCTTTACAATCTGCATAGCTACCGCTCCAAACTTTTGTTGGTGATGGAGAGAATGGTACCGCATGGCTTAAGTCCATTGCTTCCCCTTCTGCTTTTGCTTCATTAACATCTACTAATACGAATTCTTCAGCTACACCTTGGTTGATCATTGAGTAAGCGTAACTACAACCTACAGCTCCTGTTCCTACTAATACTACACGATTGATACCTTTTTTCATGGTAATTTCCCCTCTCTATTGTTCACATATATTTTTTTATGATTGTTTAAGTAATTAATTAAAATACTAATTTAATGTTGTTTAACTTCTTTACACTCATATTGTAGCACGTATTATTGTGAATCAATTCACAAATTATGACCTATTTGTGAACTTTTTCACATAGAGTGTAAAGTTATTGGAATAGGTGTGGAATCAATCCCAATAAACATAATTTCATCTAATAAAAAAAGAATCCTTATCGATTCTTAAGGATTCTTTCAAAGAACTAAAAAATTCAGTTTTAATTCTTAAAACCTAAAAGTTTTTTCATGTTTCTCCATGAGTATTTGTATACTGTGCTACTTCAGATTTTACAGGGAACAATGTCTCTCCATGTGTATTAGAAGATGATACAGGTGTAAAAAACATAAATCCAGCGAATACTAAACCTACAGTACTAATGATGAATTTCTTCATTACTTCAAAGCACCTCTTTTCTCCATTTCTTGTTTAGCATGATACCCTATATGAAAGTATTCACTAACCTTTAGATGATTACCTTCATAATAATATTTATTCGCCATTTCCTCTGCATATTTTTGAACAAAATGCCAAAGTTCTTCTTCTTCAAAGTATCTAATTCCCGACCGAACAACACAATCAAATTCTTCAATTTTTCTTTGGCGAACTCTTGCATTTAAAATAGATAGGTGATGTACATATTCTTTGTTACCTTGTTCTCTGCATAATTCTAATCCTTTTTCTATATATGTTAGCGCTGTACTCTCTTTATTTAATTGTGCATACTCTTTAGCAAGTAAAAACATAGTTTTACAGCTACTCTCCAAAGATTTAGATAAATGATTAATTGCAAGTTCTGGAATATTTTGATCCGAATATAGTAACCCTAAATTATGACGAATCTTCAATGCAAGTGTAACGTAATTTTGTTTAGTCGCAATATCCAATGCAGTAATAAAGTGTTCTTCTGCTAACTCATATTGCTTTAAAGATGTGCTTGCCAGTCCCATAATATTTTCACATAACGCAATACATCCCTCATATCCCTCTTCGGCTAAATATAAGTTCTTAGCCTTCACCACATAGTTCATAGCGTTTAAAGGTTGATATGTATAATAATTAAATATAGCAAATTGATAAGTAAATTCCGCTACTTCAAGTTCATCTGGAGAATTTACAATTAACTCTTCTGCTAAATTGAAATTCTTTTTAGCATCGCTATAACGTCCGATTTTTGTAAAATAAATTGCCGTAAAGAAATGGTAATAATATTTCAATACTTTATCACCTGAAGCCTCTTCTAATTCCAATATACCCCTATCTAATTTAGGCATATTATTTTCCATCAAATCGTATCTAAACTCAAGTAGTTTATAATAAATAGAAAGTGTATCATCTTTTTCTATATCTTTCATTAATCCTTCAACATCAATTTTTAAATTTTGTACTGATAGTAATGATTGTGATCTCATTGCAATATACCACTGGTTCATTAATTTAGTAATCTTCTCATTACCTTTTATAAGAATCACATATACTCCCCCTTCATAAAAACATACGATTATTCATTTATACTATCAGGAAGAACAGCGCACTAACAGGGGGATAAGACATTTAAAAATATTTATCAAGATTATTCAGATAATTGAAGCCGTACATTCATTTTTTACACAACAAAAAAGAGATAGCAGATTATGCTATCTCTTTTAGTATGACCCGTACGGGATTCGAACCCGTGTTACCGCCGTGAAAGGGCGGTGTCTTAACCACTTGACCAACGGGCCAATTACTGGCAGAGAAGAAGGGATTCGAACCCTCGCACCGCGTTCGCGATCTACTCCCTTAGCAGGGGAGCCCCTTGAGCCACTTGGGTACTTCTCTATAAATATGGCTCCGCAGGTAGGACTCGAACCTACGACCGATCGGTTAACAGCCGATAGCTCTACCACTGAGCTACTGCGGAACAATTATGGTGGGCCTAAATGGACTCGAACCATCGACCTCACGCTTATCAGGCGTGCGCTCTAACCAGCTGAGCTATAGGCCCATAATTGAAAAGCGGGTGAAGAGAATCGAACTCTCGACCAGAGCTTGGAAGGCTCTTGTTTTACCACTAAACTACACCCGCATTAAATTGTAAATGGTGAGCCATGAAGGACTCGAACCTTCGACCCTCTGATTAAAAGTCAGATGCTCTACCAACTGAGCTAATGGCTCATTTTGAAAGTGGTGCCGGCTAGAGGACTTGAACCCCCAACCTACTGATTACAAGTCAGTTGCTCTACCAATTGAGCTAAGCCGGCTTGCGACTTCAAAATGGTGGCTCGGGACGGAATCGAACCGCCGACACGAGGATTTTCAGTCCTCTGCTCTACCGACTGAGCTACCGAGCCTTTATGTAAAAATGGCGGTCCCGACCGGGGTCGAACCGGCGATCTCCTGCGTGACAGGCAGGCATGTTAACCACTACACCACGGGACCATTTGGTTGCGGGGACAGGATTTGAACCTGCGACCTTCGGGTTATGAGCCCGACGAGCTACCGTGCTGCTCCACCCCGCGATGATAAAATATTCACTTTATAAAAAATGGAGGAGGTAGAGGGATTCGAACCCCCGCGCGACTCTCGCCGCCTGTCGGTTTTCAAGACCGATCCCTTCAGCCGAACTTGGGTATACCTCCGAGATATAAACGTCTAATGGTGGACCTTGTAGGACTCGAACCTACGACCGGACGGTTATGAGCCGTCTGCTCTAACCAGCTGAGCTAAAGGTCCTTTATGGTAGCGGCGGAGGGGATCGAACCCCCGACCTCACGGGTATGAACCGTACGCTCTAGCCAGCTGAGCTACACCGCCATAAATGATATTAAGATAAGTGGAGCCTAGCGGGATCGAACCGCTGACCTCCTGCGTGCAAGGCAGGCGCTCTCCCAGCTGAGCTAAGGCCCCATGTTTTTTGGGAATATCGGGAAGACAGGATTTGAACCTGCGACCCCCTGGTCCCAAACCAGGTGCTCTACCAAGCTGAGCCACTTCCCGTTAATAAAAGCGCGCCCGAGAGGAGTCGAACCCCTAACCTCTTGATCCGTAGTCAAACGCTCTATCCAATTGAGCTACGGGCGCATATGGTGCCGAGGGCGGGGGTCGAACCCGCACGGTGGTCACCCACCGCAGGATTTTAAGTCCTGTGCGTCTGCCTGTTCCGCCACCCCGGCATGTCATATTGAAAATTGGAGCGGAAGACGGGATTCGAACCCGCGACCCCAACCTTGGCAAGGTTGTATTCTACCACTGAACTACTTCCGCAAGACATGTATGAGTTATTTAATTAAAAGTGCGGGTGAAGGGAGTCGAACCCCCACGCCAAAGGCGCCAGATCCTAAGTCTGGTGCGTCTGCCAATTCCGCCACACCCGCATATTAATTTATTTAAGAAAAATGGGGCGACTGATGGGAATCGAACCCACGAATGCCGGAGCCACAATCCGGTGCGTTAACCACTTCGCCACAACCGCCATGATTTCTGGTGCCGACTAGAGGACTTGAACCCCCAACCTACTGATTACAAGTCAGTTGCTCTACCAATTGAGCTAAGTCGGCTAAATGGTGGAGGATGACGGGATCGAACCGCCGACCCCCTGCTTGTAAGGCAGGTGCTCTCCCAGCTGAGCTAATCCTCCGGATTGCCTGGCAACGTCCTACTCTCACAGGGACAAGGTCCCAACTACCATCGGCGCTAGAGAGCTTAACTTCCGTGTTCGGTATGGGAACGGGTGTGACCTCTCTGCCATCATTACCAGACTGTATTCA
>NZ_NWUW01000011.1 GCF_002746455.1 Bacillus fungorum
GACCAAACTTCTCTCGCTAAAGAAAGTTGGCCTATATTTAACTTACCAAATTACAGATGAAATAGAAAGTGAAAATGTCACCTTTTAGGTGACATTTTCATTGACAAAATCTTTTTTCAACAACGTGAAAAAACAACCGTCTAAGTAAGACGGTTGTTTTTTAGTACTCAAAAGGTACATCTGAAGCTACTTGTATCTCTTGATCATTATAAGAAATTACTTGGTTTTTCTCTAAAACTGTATCTCCTAATGAAATACCCCATGCCATCGCTAACGTTAATAGACTACCAATAAGTAGTTTCTTCATATTCCATCACCCGCATTTTTTCTTTAAATATATCATGAAAATTTATCCACATCTTATGCAATTATGCATATTTATTTATTTTTTTATTTATTCATTTTTTTTATAATTGATTCTTTTAACGTATGGTTTCCTAATATATCGAAAAAGAAGCACGCTTTTTCGTAAGCATCTTCAATTTCTGCTCTATCACACTCGAGCTTTTCTAGGCATTCACCTTTTCGATAATATAACTGTCCAATCAATGTCATACTATTAATTCGACACGATAGTTCAATGGCTTTATTTGCGTGACAAAGCGCTTCTTCGTATTGATTGTCTAAGTATAATGCTTTTGCATGATTATGTCTTACCTTCACATCAAACTCTTTATTATCATGTAATACCTCTAATTGTTTTAATATATTTTCATATAACTTAATACTCTTCTTAAAATGGCCATTTTCAGCGTAAATGTTTGCAATTGCGTTTTCAATATAAAGGTTCTGATATACATCTATTCCTGCCAATTGTTGATTGAGCAATTTCTTTAATTCTAAAATACAATATTCATAATCGATTTTTTTCAATATGTAAGCAGCTACATAATATTGCCATTGAAGAAATTGCTGAAGCTCGGGATGATATTCTTCCTTTTTCAACTCATTCCATACTTTATTATAAATTTCTTTATATTTCTTTTGCTTACAAAGCATAATAATTCCATCTTTTAACTGCTTATTCCTCTCAATATCAGAATAAATGAGTACCTCATAAAAATGAATAATGGGAACTTGTAACTTCGCTGCAATACCTTGCAATATATCCATACTTGGGTATACCGCGCCCGATTCAATTCGACTCACTTCCGATTGATGACATATGTTCTCGGATAACTGCTTTTGTGTTAATCCCCTCATTACCCTAATTTTCTTAATTTCACTTCCTAATTTTTCTGCGTGCATACTTACTCACCATCCCATTAGAACAATCTAATTTGTTAAGTTGTCATACCACTACAATAATGTGAATTCGACAATTTTTTACATGAAATAATGCATAATATATATAAAATTCGGCAAATTTTTCATACAATTCATCTCACATACAATAATAGATTAAGAATTTTATAAATAAATTATAGAAAACTTGCCCGTGCTTTCGTTACATTCGGTCTTCTTTATCCTTTATCAGCAGAAGCTATTTACACCCAAGAATTAGACAGAAATGAAGTAAAAGTTGAAATTGCTCAGCCTAGTTTAACAATTGAGAAATTAACACAACCTCAAAATGATACGAAAGAAAATATTGCGAAAAAGTATTTAAAAGGTGAGGTAAATGGGGCTAAGGCTCAACAAGAGCAAGTGACAACTGAAAAAAATGTAGACTTTCAACCTACCGATAAAGAAAATCAAACCGAATTTCGTCTTGCACAAATTTACAAAAACTATAAAGTACATGGTCAAGATCTCATTGTAAAAGTAGATAAAAATGGAGTTATTACAACTGTTAGTGGTAAAGTTGTCCAAAATTTAGACCAACAACCTAATCTTACTATAACAAATTTTTTGTCGAAAAATGAAGTAAAATCTAAATCACGCGATATACTTCAAATTCTGAGCGATGCGACTGTGACGAAACTCTCTATTGAAATACTTGTTTATAAGAAAAAAGAAGTTTACCACTCATAGGTAAACTTCTTTTTATATCCATCCCTTTTCTTCCGCAATTGTAATTGCCTCAATTCTATTTTTCGCATCAAGCTTCGTTAATACTTCAGAAATATAATTACGTACTGTACCCGGTGAAAGATAAAGTGCCTTCGCAATTTCATTTGCCGTCTTTCCTTCTTTCGCAAGTAGCAATACTTCTTTTTCGCGATCTGATAAAGGATTTTGCTCCTGCCATAAGCCGAACATTAAATCTTGAGAAATCTCTCGCTTTCCTTTCATTACATTACGAATCGATGCAGCTAAATCTTCACTTGGGCTATCCTTTAATAAATATCCGTGCACACCAGCTTTCATTGCTCGTTCAAAATACCCTGGGCGTGCAAATGTTGTTAAAATCATTACTTTGCATGCTGATTTTTCTTTCTTTAACGTTTCCGCAACATCTAATCCGCTTTGAATTGGCATTTCAATATCCATAATGCTTACATCAGGTTTTAGCGATTCAATTAGTTTGAGCGATTCTTCCCCGTTCGCAGCTTGCCCAATCACTTCAATATCATCTTCTAGATCAAGTAGGGCTCCTAATGCACCACGAAGCATCCGCTGATCTTCTGCAATAATAATTCGAATCATGCCCTCACCTCATCTTTTCCTGTTCGAATAACAACTGGAACTTTTACTATTAATAGTGTCCCTGGATTAATCGTACCCAGTTCAACAAATCCATCAATAAGAGCGATTCGCTCTTTCATGCCACGAATGCCATTTCCATCATGGTTTTGATTCGCTAAGCCAATTCCGTTATCTTCTACTCTCAAAATTAATTCACCTTGTGATTCTAGTACAGAAACAGTACAACGCGTCGCCTTACTATGCTTTACAACATTCGTCACAGCCTCACGTAAACACATTCCTACAATATTTTGTTCAATGGGTGATAACGAACTCGAACTTGCTTCCTGCTTTACTTCTAATTCAATATTAGCTGCTTGTAAGATCGCTTTTATTTGCTCAAGCTCTTCTTCTACTGTAATCATACGCATATCAGAAATTAATTCCCTTAGCTGCTTTAAAGCAGTACGAGATGTTTGTGTAATTTCCTTTGCTTCCGCACTTGCACGCTCTGGATTTTTCACAATTAACTTCTCAACAAGCTGGCTTTTTAACGTAATAAGAGATAACGTATGCCCTAACGTGTCATGAAGATCTCGTGCAATTCGCTGCCGTTCTTCCCGTTTTACTAAATCTTTAATTTGTTCGTTTGCCTCATTTAATTGATTTCTTAACATCTTTTTTTGATTAAAATTACGCATTCCAAATGGCGTAAGTAGCATTAAAATAAACATTGGAACGATATTCACTAAACTTGTAGTTGATAGTTGATTCATATTCACAAATATAAAAATTCCAAGCATTACAGCTAACAAACATAACAACACTCGAAACACTTTCTTATTTGGCGCAAACCCTATCGCACTTGCTGTGAAAAAACCAAAGAATATCATAAAGGCATTATAATAAAAAGCAAATAATAACGTCAGTATCATTTGAATACATGCCCATAAAACGAAAGTCTTATTAACAAAATAAAGTTGACGGTATGTGATAACAAAAAGTATCAACATACCGCTCCCTATTACAAGCTTCCATCCCGACGCTTGCGCTAAATGGTAAATTGGAAATAACAGATACACAAGCCACATATATGGGAAGAAACCCATATGTTTCGGAAAAATCTCAATCCTCTTCTTCTCTATCATCTATACCGCTTCCTGTCTTTTTCTTATATATATTGATATTACAACAAATATAAGGAAATAACCTCCTAATACCGCGATATTTTCCCAACCAATTGATTTTCCTGCTACAATATCCCATGCACCACTTCCGAAATGGTATGTTGGTGTCCATTCACCTATAGTTCTTAATATTTTCGGGAATACTTCGATTGGCATCCATAGACCACCAATTATAGCTAAGCTCATATTTAAAATATTCGCTAAGCCCGCAGCAGCATCCGCCTTCTTAATAGAACCTATTACTGTCCCTAACGCTAAAAATGGTGTCACACCTAACAACAACCATAATCCAGCACCAATCCATTGCCCTACTGTTAACTCAACATGATTAATTAATATCCCTGCGATAAAGATAACTAAGATTGAAAAAGCATTCACTACAGTTTGAGCGATGATCTTGGCTGTTATATATGCCCCCTCTGGAAGTGGTGTAATTTTCAACAAATGTGTCCATCCTTGCCCCTTTTCCTGAGAAATCCTTACACCGAAACTAAAGAGTGCCGTCCCTACAATACTGAACGTCGCCATTGAGATTAAATAATGTGCTTTCCACGCATCTCCGTTTTGTGGCACTTGAACAACATTTGTGAAAATGTAGTAAAACATAACTGGCATTAGTAATGAGAAAAAGATAAACAATTTATTACGAAACGTACGTAAAATTTCTATTTTGCATTGCATCCATAAAGCTCTCATGCGATTTCCCCCTCCTGATTTGCGATAAACTGTTCAAATGCTTCATCAAGGCTTCCACGTTCAACTGAAACATCTGTTACAGATAAGTTCTTTTGATAAATTGCTTTTAAAGTTGCATCCGTATCTTCAGTTGTTAAAGTGAAGTGCCCTTCTTTTGATTGTACTTCTGTTACGCTTGGTAATTCTTTTAGTAATTTTGCAGGAATACTTTCCTTCGAATAAAACGTGATTGTTTTTCGTGAAATCGTTGCTTTCATCTCATCTGGTGTATCATCTGCGATAATCTTTCCATTCGCAAACAGTAAAATACGATCCGCCAATGCATCTGCTTCTTCTAAATAGTGTGTTGTTAAAATAATCGTTTTCCCTTCACCTGCTAACTTTCGAATTGTTTCCCAAAATGTTCTTCGAGACGTAATATCCATTCCAACTGTCGGCTCATCTAAAAATAACAAGTCTGGATTTCCCGCAAGTGCGAGTGCAAAGTTTAACCTTCTTTTTTGCCCACCTGATAATTTCTCACATCTTTGCTTTCGCTCTGATTCTAAATTTGATAACTGTAGCAACGTTTCTTTCTCTACCGGATTCGTATAATAACTACGGAATAACTCAATTGCTTCTTCCACTGTAATGCTATCAATGACACTTACTTCTTGTAACATCGCACCTAGGCTATTACGAACATCTCTATGCTTTGGACTTTTTCCAAATATAGAAACAGTTCCTTCAGTTGGGTCCTTTAATCCAAGCATCATCGACATCGTCGTTGTTTTCCCTGCACCATTCGGTCCAAGTAGTGCTACAATTTCTCCTTTATTCACATAAAATGAAACGTTATTTACTGCGTTTTTATGTTTAAATGTTTTAGAAACACCATTTACTTCAATAATCTTTTCCATCTCTCCACCCCCGCTGTTTCTTATATTTACATTGTACGTGTTGGAAAACTTAGGAAACAGTATGATGCGTCATGACATCGATATGACAATTGTCATGTATTCTTCATGAGAGGAATCAATCCGCATACTGCAAGCGAGTAGCAGGACGAAAATAAACATGATACAATCGGGTAAGATATATATTCGAGGAAGGACAGTGGTTTTCATGATTATTCGTAATGAACAAGATTTAGAAGGCTTACGAAAAATCGGCCGCATCGTTGCGCTTGCACGTGAAGAAATGAAAAAAGAAGCGAAGCCAGGTATGACAACGAAAGAGCTTGATTTGATCGGTAAAAAAGTATTAGATGAGCATGGTGCTATTTCTGCACCTGAAAAAGAATATGATTTCCCTGGTGTAACTTGCATCAGTGTAAACGAAGAAGTTGCTCACGGTATTCCAGGAGATCGCGTATTAAAAGAAGGCGACTTAGTAAACGTCGACGTATCTGCTGCACTTGATGGTTATTATGCAGATACAGGTATTTCATTTGTACTTGGAGAAGATGAAGCAAAAGAAAAGCTTTGCCAAGCAGCTGTTGATGCATTTTGGGCAGCAATGAAAAAGGTGAAAGCTGGTTCAAAACAAAACCAAATTGGTCGTGCTGTTTCAAACTTTGCACATAAAAATGGATACAATGTGATTCAAAACTTAACTGGTCACGGTATTGGTCTTAGCTTACATGAAGCACCAAACCATATTTTAAGCTACTTTGACCCAATGGATAATGCACTTCTAAAAGACGGTCTTGTTATCGCTGTAGAGCCATTCATTTCTATGAAAGCTGATCACATTATCGAACGTGGCGATGATGGTTGGACATTCGTTACACCTGATAAAAGCCTTGTTGCACAATGTGAACATACAGTTGTCGTAACACGCGGCGAACCGATTATTTTAACAGAAATATAATACAAAAAACGACTGTTTTGTAGAATAAATCTACAAAACAGTCGTTTTTTCATTTTTGGAAAATATATGAAACGTTGTTGAACTCTTTATCATTTAAGTATATAATCTTTAGCGGAGGTTATTCATGATTATCTTTAAGAGAAGATAACACCAGTATCAAAAGGGATATCTTCTTTTTTATTAGGTAAAGTAGCTTCAAAAATGACCGCAGTAATGGTTTAGTCAAATATTATAAACACCTTATATTCTACTAAATCCAAAAAGGAACTGTACCATCTTAACTTCGGTCCACAAATTGTACAGATCTCTAGACAAAAAGTTAATTTTCATAAATGTAATAAGTGATCTTCTTAAGATACAATTATCTCAATTCTATATTACATAAATGAATATTTTCAAAGTACATATTGTCTTCACCCTAACCAAAATTAACCCTATTAAGATTTTTTCCACATAACTTTAAAACCCAAAAAACTTTCAACTTGGGATACATTACTTTGGTTAGCATGTATCGTAAAACTTACCTTTATGACTATTCAGTTCATAACACATTCACAAGAAAATCTCTTGTATATAAAGGTCTGATATCATTCCTTTTATCAGCATACTTCCGACATTTTTTGTCGAATTATGTACATTCCAAATTTTTACGTTACATTATATATGCCTTTGATTAAACGTCTATTTTGTCAGAGAACGTACATAGAAACGGAGGGATCGTAGCAACAAATACTTTATAACAATTAACTTTTTTATATTCCATTTGTTCATATGGAATATATTCCTCAGTGAACAAATGAGTGTTCAAAGGAGGCAAAATGAAAAAACTTTTCAATATATGTTTAATTGTATTCGTACTATTTTCACAGTTTATTAGTTTCCCGTACAATCAAGCAAAAGCTGAGACTTTAAAGGAAACTTCATTATTTGACACTGTTGAGATGAAAGATGCAACGGATCACATTATTGACGAAGCAAAAAATCCTAACAACTTAATAAAGATAGGATCAACCATTCAAGTAGAATACGCTTGGTCAATAAAGGATCAACAAGTTGTACATGCAAACGATACAGCAGTACTTCAAATACCACTTGCATTAAAAGTATCTAAAGATTTGCAAGGAGATTTAGTAACAGATCAAAAAAATATTGGTCAATATTTTATAACAGCTAAAGATAATAATTTAAAACTAATATTTAATGATCAAGTAGAAAACTTGAAAGATGCTAAAGGAAAAATTAAAGTTGATACTGTGTTTAACCCAACTTTAAAAACTGGAGAAAAATCAGTTCAAATTGCTTTTCCTTTAGGAGCAATGGTTCAGGCTATATCGGTTCCTGTTCAGGTAGAAGATTCTAAAGAAGATAGCACCAAACAGGATACTAATCAACAAGCCCAAGATCCAGTAGCTAAACCTGTTATTAACAATCTGGAACAAAATCCAGCAACTAAAACTGCTACTGACAATCCGGAACAAAACTCAGCAACTAAAACTGCTACTGACGATCCGGAACAAAACTCAGCAACTAAAACTGCTACTGACAATCCAGAACAAAACTCAGCAACTAAACTTGCTACTAACAATCCGGAACAAAACCCAGCAACTAAAACTGCTACTGACAACCCAGAACAAAAGCTAGCAAGCGATCCTGCTGAAAGTACAAATTCAGGTCCAAAGCAAATAACAACAAACATTTTAACGGGTGTAAAATTGACGGACAAAGACGGAAAACCATTTACAGCGGATAACCGTCCAAGTACAGATTCCCCTGCCAACATTGAGTTTACATGGGAAGTTTTAAAATCGATGAATGTGAAAAGTGGAGATTACTATATTTTTGATCTTCCTAAACATTTTAAGATTTACAATACAATTAACAGTCCTTTATACGATAGTGAAAACAACCCTATTGGGAACTTTACTGTTACAACAGAAGGAAAAGTCACGATGACATTCAACGATTATATTGAAGGACATCCAGATGTTGCTGGTAACCTACAATTAAAGACAGAATTTAATAAAGCTGAAATTAAAGGTACAACAACACAAGAAATTCCTTTCCCAATTAAAGATAAAGATGTTTCTATTACAGTTGACTTTAAGCCCAATGTACAAACAGCTACGAACAAAAGGGGTTTACCTGATAGACCAATTAATACAAATGAAATTAATTGGACTGTAGAGATGAATAAAAAGAAAGATACTCTTAAAAAAGCTATTTTTAAAGATAACATCCCACAAGGTACAAGCTTAAATAAAGATTCTATTAAAGTTTATAATTTAGAGGTTGATATTAACGGGAACGTAACACGTGGTAAAGAAGCTGATCCTGCAGATTACAAGATCATTTCATCAGATAGTTCTAAATTAGAGATTTCTTTTAAAGATGAAATAAATAAAGCATACCAAATCGAATATGCAACAAAAATTACTGATGAAAGTGTAACCTCCTTCCGAAACGACGTTACGATTACAAGTAGCAATCAAAACCAACAAAAAGCAGATGCTACTGTCACAGTCTCTCGCGGTACACATTTAGACAAAACAAGTAAATATGATCCAAAAACGCAAACAATTGAATGGACAATTACTTACAATGGTGATCAAAGAGATATCAAAAAAGCAGATGCGGTTTTAAAAGATATTTTTGACGATACACATATACTAGATGAAACTTCTATCGTTGTGAAAAATGCTTCATATGATGATAAAGGAGAGCTTGTAACAGGTGATGTTGTTAATAATTACACTGTAACTAAGGAGAATAACGGATTTGATCTACAGTTTAATGAAGATATTAATAGCGCTTATGTAATCACCTATAAAACAAAACCAAATAATAAAGTTATAACTGATGGAAAAGTCAAAAATACAGTTACAGCTGATAATGGTTCAAGTAAAACAAATGAAGTTCAGTTTAAACAACAAAACATTATCAAATCCCATAAAGGTGATACAAACTATAAAGAAAAAACTACTAATTGGGAAATGAGTGTTAACAACAATAACTATGAACTAAATAACGCAGAGATTGTTGATACATTTGGAAATGAAGGATTACAGCTACAGAAAAATACATTCCAAATTAAAGATGGAAATACAGCCTTATTTGAAAACCATGACTATATATTAGTTGAAAATGAACCTAAAAATGGATTTACTGTAAAATTAATTGGTAATTATGCAAAAACAACGAGCTCATTAGTTATTTCGTATAAAACAACTTTCGATTATACAAAATTACCAAGTGATAAATCATCGTTTGATAATTTAGGTACATTAAATTGGATTGATGAAAAAAGTGAAAAACAATCAAATATCTCTAAAGATACATTTGATCCAGACCGCTTTACAAAAGATAATGGATATAAATATGGTTCTTATAATGCCCAAACGAAAGAGATTACTTGGATAATAGGATTCAACTACAATAACATTTTCATTCAAGACCCTTCTGTTATAGACGTATTAAAGGATAACCAAAAATTAGTTCCTGGATCTATCGAATTGCGTCACATGACTGTAAATAGTGGTTCTGAGCAAGTGGCAACTGGTGATGCCGTGGCACCTAAAGAATATGAACTTGAAGAGCCTACAGACAAAAATAAAAACACTCTAAAAGTTCATTTCAAGCATTCTATTAATTCACCTTACTATATTATCTTTAAAACAAGCCTTGATGGTGAGCTTATCCAAAATTACTACGACAACGAGGCTGATTTAAAAGATGGTTCAACAATTGTCTCCACTCTTAAAGGTGGTACGCAAGTAAATAAAGGTGGTAGTTTCGTTACAAAGAAAGCTATACAAGACGACAACTACATTAATTGGAGTATTGCAATTAACGAAAGTCAATCAACCATTGCTGATGCTGTTGTAACGGATGATCCAACAGATAATCAGGTGCTTGTGGAAGATTCATTCCACTTATATCCTACAACTGTTGATCTATATGGGAATTTAACAAAAGATACAGCAAATGAATTAAAACAAGGAACAGACTATAAGTTAACGATCACAACAGACAATAATACTGGAAAGCAACATTTCGAAATTGCCTTCTTGAAAAAAATTGATCGAGCTTATATTTTAGAATACCGTTCACTTATTAATGCCGATGATAAAGAAGAAGTAAGCAATAAAGCAAAGATTGCAGGCAATAAGTTAACAGTACAAAATACAGAAACAACCGAAACGATTGAAGTACGAATGTCTTCTGGTTCAGGTGGAGGATCTGCTACTAAAGGCCGTGGAAACCTTGAAATTATAAAGGTGGATGACGACAATAAGAACGCACCATTGGCCGGAGCAGAATTTACTTTATACGATCGTATAGGGAAAACTGTTATCCGTAAAATAACAACAGACAAAGATGGTATCGCTAAGTTTAATAATTTAAAACGCGATAAATATTTATTAAAAGAAACAAAAGCTCCTGAAGGCTATGTAATTAGCTGGGAGTTAAAACAAGGTAAAATTGTTGAACTTGGTTCACAAGAGACTACAACATATACACTTGCAAATAAGAAATTTGTCGGGAAAGTAGTTTTAACAAAGTCTGATGACCTGAACCAAAAAACAACACTGCAAGGTGCTGTTTTCAGATTACTTGATAAAGACAAAAAAGTAATTTCAGAACACGAAAAATTAACAACAAATGATAAAGGACAAATTACTGTAGATAATTTAAAGCCTGGAACTTACTACTTACAAGAAACAACTGCTCCTGAGCATTATAAATTAGACAGTACACCTATTCAATTCACAATCAAAGAAGATCAAACGACTATAGTATACCGAACTGCAACAAATAGTTTAATTCCAGGATCGGCCATTTTAACAAAAGTCGATAAAGACGGAAAAACTTTAGCAGGTGCGGAGTTCAGTGTAAGAGACCAGAATAACATAAAAGTTCCTGGATATGAAAAATTAACGACAAATGACCAAGGACAAATCGAAGCAAAAGATTTACGTCCTGGAGACTATCAATTTGTCGAAGAAAAAGCACCTGAACATTACGACATAGATAAAAAACCTATTAAGTTTACAATTGAAAAGAGCCAACAGAAAGCAGTTACTGTTACTGCAACGAATCACCTCATTAAAGGTGGCGTCACTTTAACAAAAACTGATGATATCGATGGTACAGCTCTTGCAGGTGCTGTATTTAAAATTGTTGATACAAATGATGAAAAGAAAGTCATTCGCGAAAATGTAAAAACTGGTGCAGATGGTAAAGTAACTGTTAAAGACTTAGAGCCTGGTACGTATAAATTTGTTGAAACAGAAGCTCCTAAGGATTATGTGTTAAATGCAAACCCTATCGAGTTTACAATCGATAAAAGCCAACAGTCTCTTGCTACCGTTACGGCAACAAACAGTTTAAAAACAGGAGAAGTCGAATTATTAAAAGTTGATGAATTCGGTGATAAAAAACCTCTAAAAGGTGCCGTATTTAAAATTGTCGATGTAAATAATAATGATGTTCGTACTGACTTAACTACAGATGCTGATGGAAAAACAAAAGCTGATAAGCTACGTCCTGGTAACTATAAATTTATTGAAACAAAGGCTCCTGAGCATTATGTACTAGACGAAACACCGATTCCATTTACAATCGATAGAAGTCAAAAAGAAACTCTGCTTGTGAAAGCTGAAAATGCTTTAAAACCAGGAGATGTTGAATTAACAAAAGTTGATGATATCGATGGTACAGCTCTTGAAGGTGCTGTATTTAAAATTGTTGATGCAAATGATGAAAAGAAAGTCATTCGCGAAAATGTAAAAACTGGTGCGGATGGTAAAGCTATCGCTACTGGCTTACGCCCTGGCGATTATAAATTTATCGAAGTAACAGCACCGAAGTATTACGACAAAAATACAAAACCAATTAAATTTACGATTACAGAAAGTCAAACAACTCAGGCTACTGTTACTGCTAAAAACAGCTTAACAAAAGGCGGTATTGAGTTAACAAAAGTGAATGCTGCAGATGAAAAGGAAACACTTGAAGGTGCTGTATTTAAAATCGTTAATAGAGATACTAATGAAGATGTTCGTACGGACCTTGTTACGAATAGTAAAGGAATGCTAGTTGTAGATGACTTACGTCCTGGTAACTATAAACTTATCGAAACAAAGGCTCCAACCTATTACGATGTAAATGTAGAACCAATTGAATTTACAATCGAAAAAGGACAACAAAAACTCCTTCCACTTACATTTAAAAATAGTTTAACGAAAGGAAAAGTTAAACTTATTAAAGAAGATGATGTGGAAAGTAGTAAAGCTCTTGCCGGCGCTGTATTCACATTGCAAGATACAACTGGCAAAGAAATTATGAAAGATTTAACAACAGATGATCACGGAGTATTAGTTATTCCTGATTTAGCACCAGGGGATTATCAATTTATCGAAACAAAAGCCCCTGAACATTATAAATTAGATCAAACACCTATTAAATTCACGATTAAAAAAGGTAGCAAGGAAGATCTTCCTCTCCCTGTTACTGTAACAAATAGTTTACTTACAGGTGGCGTCACTTTGACAAAAGTAGATGATGTTGATGGCACTACGCTTGAAGGTGCGGAATTTATCATTGTGGACGCTCATGACACTAAAAAGGTAATTCGTAAAGACTTAAAGACCGATGAACACGGTAAAGTTACCGCTTCTGATTTACGTCCTGGAGACTATCAGTTTGTTGAGGTAAAAGCTCCAAAAGACTATGACTTAAGGAAAGACCCTATTCCGTTTACTATCGGAAAAAGTCAAACAGAAAACATTAACGTTACCGCTACGAACAGCTTAACGAAAGGTGGCGTCATTTTAACGAAAATTGATGACATCGATCGTACAATGCTAAAAGGTGCAATCTTTAAAATTGTTGATATGGACGGTAAGGATGTTCATACGAATCTTGTTACAGATAAAAATGGTAAAATTTCTGTTTCTGATTTACGCCCTGGAGACTATCAGTTCATTGAAACAGCTGCTCCTGAACACTATGTATTAGACAAAACACCGATTCCATTTACAATTGAAAGAAGTCAAACGAAGAAAATTACTGTTACAGGTAAAAACACGTTGAAAAAAGGTAGCGTTGAATTAACAAAAATTGACGATATTGATACTGATACGAAGCTCGCTAATGCTGTATTTAATTTATTAGATGCAGACGGAGAGATAGTTGAAGAAGGCTTAAAAACAAATGCTGAAGGAAAAATTGTTGTTGAAAATCTACGTCCTGGTACGTATCAATTCGTTGAAACAATAGCTCCTGAACATTACGATTTAAATAAAAAACCGATTGAATTTACAATTAAGAAAAGCCAAACTGAAACTCTTCATGTTACGGCTAAAAACGCTCTAACAAAAGGCGGCGTTGAACTTTCTAAAGTAGACGACGTCGATGGTACTAAACTTGAAGGCGCAGTATTTAACATTGTTGATATGAATGGTACTGTAATTCGCAAGAATCTTACTACCAATTCACAAGGTAAAATTAGCGTTCCTGACCTACGTCCGGGTGATTATCAATTCATCGAAACGAAAGCTCCGAAGCATTACGTTTTAGATGAAACACCAATCAATTTCACTATTGAAAAAGGACAGAAGAAAGCTATTTCTTTAACTGCTAAAAATAACTTACAACAAGGTAGTATCGAACTACTTAAAGTAGATGATCTAAACAATCAAATAAAACTTTCTGATGCGGTATTTAATTTACTGGATCAAAATGGTAAAGTGCTTAAAACAGATTTAAAAACAAATAATGAAGGAAAAATCGTTGTTGAAAACTTACGTCCTGGTACGTATCAATTTGTCGAAACAACGGCTCCGAAACATTATGATTTAGACAAAAAGCCAATTGTAGTTAAAGTTGAAAAAAGCCAAAAAGATATTGCTACTGTTACTATGAAAAATAGTTTAACAAAAGGCGGCGTTGAACTTTCTAAAGTGGATGACGTCGATGGTACTATTCTTGAAGGCGCAGTATTTAATATTGTTGATATGAATGGTACTGTAATTCGCAAGAATCTTACTACCAATTCACAAGGTAAAATTAGCGTTCCTGACCTACGTCCGGGTGATTATCAATTCATCGAGACAACGGCTCCGAAACATTACGATTTAAATAAAGAACCGATTCCTTTCACCATTGAAAAAGGACAAGCTGAACCGATTTCTGTTACTGCTAAAAATAGTTTAACAAAAGGTGCGGTAGAGCTTTCTAAAGTGGATGATATCGACGGTACAGCTCTTGAAGGTGCTGTATTTAAAATTGTTGATATGAACGGGAATGACATTCGCACTGGCATTACAACAGATGCGAAAGGGAAAGTTTCTATTTCTGATTTACATCCTGGAGACTATCAATTTATTGAAACAACAGCTCCGAAGCACTATACACTAGATGCTAAACCGATTAAATTTACAATTGAGAAAAGCCAAGCAGAGAAGTTACAGGTCACTGCTACGAACAGCTTAATTGAAGGTGCTGTAGAGTTAATTAAAGTGGATGATATAAATCCAGATACAAAACTTTCTGATGCAGTATTTAATATCATTGATGCGAAAGGTAAAGTTGTTCGCACGAATTTAACTACTGATAAAGATGGGAAAGTTTCTGCTTCTAATTTACGTCCTGGAGATTATCAATTCGTGGAAACGAAAGCTCCGAAAGATTACGATTTAAATAAAACACCGATTCCTTTCACTATCGAGAAAAGCCAACCAACTCACCTTTCTGTTACTGCTAAAAATAGCTTAACTAAAGGTGGCGTAGAATTAACGAAAGTTGACTCTTTAGATGCGAAAGAAACGCTAGAAGGTGCGGTATTTAAAATTACTGATATGAACGGTAATGATATTCGTACGAATTTAGTTACCAATAAAGACGGAAAAATCATCGCTAAAGACTTACAACCTGGAGACTATCAATTTATTGAAACGAAAGCTCCAAAACATTATGACTTAAATGAAGATCCTATTAAGTTCACAATTGAAAGAAGTCAAACAAAACATGTCTTCGTTACAGCTACTAACAGCTTAACGAAAGGTAGTGTGGAGTTAATTAAAGTGGATGATGTTGAAGAAAACACAACACTTGAAGGTGCAGTATTTAAAATTGTTAATAAGGATGGACACGATGTTCGTACCGATTTAACTACTGATAAAGATGGCAAAATCTCTGTTTCTGATTTACGTCCAGGAGACTATCAGTTCGTTGAAACGAAGGCTCCTACTGGATACGATTTAAGCGCTAAGCCAATTCCTTTCACAATTACGAAAGGACAATCTCAAGTTACTTCTGTTACAGCCTTAAATAGTTTAACAACAGGTTCAATGGAGTTAACTAAAGTTGATATTGATCACCATGGAACACTTGAAGGTGCCATTTTCAATATTTTAGATCAAGATGGAAAAATAGTACGAGAAGATTTAAAAACAGATGGGCATGGTAAATTAATCGTAAATGATTTGAAACCTGGTAATTATCAATTAGTGGAAACAAAGGCTCCTACTGGCTATCAATTAGATGCATCACCAATAAGCTTTACAATTGAAAAAGCTCAAGCTGCACCACTACAAATTACAGTTTCAAATAAAAAGATTGAATCTTCATCAGGTGGAGATGATAAACCAATCACTCCTCCGAATAAAGAAGAAGAAACAGGAAAAGAAACTTCCGAAGAACTAGAAAAAGGAAATCCTGAAACACATGGTAAAGAAACTTCCGAAGAGCTAGAAAAAGGAAAAAATGAAACACATGGTAAGGAAACTTCCGAAGAGCTAGAAAAAGGAAAAAATGAAACACATGGTAAGGAAACTCCTGAAGAATTAGAAAAAGGAAATCCTGAAACACATACAAACAAACAGCAAGATGACCGAAATACGGGTAAAGAACTTCCAAATACAGGTCACAAAAAAGATCCTACCCAAACAGTAGGTATCATACTTCTACTAGCTGGATTGTTACGTATTTTAGCTACAAAACGAAAAAAATATTATTAATAGTTTTTCACACCCAATCAAATGAACGTTTGATTGGGTGTTTTTTTATGCAAAAAAAGAACGATACATAGAGTATCGTTCTTTTAACGGGGTGAGGCTGTCCAAAAGTACGGAAAACCTTTGAACAGCCTCGTATTTTCATATGGATGCCTTACATATATCACTGATGATAATTATGAAATGCGGAAACATATTTATCATCACATAATTCAAACATGAGAAAAGAAACCCTACAGTGGATTCTTTTCTCTACATAATCTAAAGTTTGGGTACACTAGATTCATGCAATGTAGGAGCTTTCCAAGCAGAAAGCGAACCTTCATTTAAAATGATAGCATACATATCTCCATCACAAATATGTAAATATGCATATGGTGTTTTTATTTATAAATATCAGAATATTGAAAAATAATAAATATAAAGGTAAAATAAAGTCGTTATCCGTCTTCTTTTGTCAGTCAGAGAGAATAGAAGAATAGGAGAGGAAAAAATGAAACAATCTTTAAAACAAAAAATAGTAAGCTCTTTGCTTGCTGTATCACTCGCTGTTAGCTTAGCTCCAATTGGACAAGCAAAAGCTGATTTCACGTCAGAAATCACACAGAATTCACCTATCACAAAACAAGTTGATGCAAGCCGCACCATCGAACACATCCGTTTCTTATCCGAAACAATTGGTCCTCGCCCTGGTGGAACAAAATCAGAAGAATGGGCTTCTCGCTACGTTGGTATGCAACTTAAATCAATGGGTTATGAAGTAGAATATCAGCCATTTCAAGTGCCGGATCAATACGTTGGCTTTATTGAATCCCCATTATCCACAAAGCGTAATTGGCAAGCTGGCGCTGCTCCTAACGCACTAATTTCTACAGAAGCTGTTACAGCTCCTCTTATCTTTGTTCAAGGTGGGACAAAATTAGAGGATATTCCAAATGAAGTAAATGGAAAGATTGTTCTATTTGAAAGGGGAACAACAGTAGCGGACTACAATAAACAAGTTGAAAACGCTGTTAGTAAAGGAGCAAAAGGTGTTCTTTTATACAGTTTAATTGGCAGTCGTGGAAACTACGGACAAACTTTCAATCCTCGCCTAACAAAAAAGCAGTCCGTCCCTGTCTTCGGCCTTGCTTATGCGCAAGGAAATGCATTTAAAGAAGAAATCGCTAAAAAAGGAACAACAATTCTTTCCCTAAAAGCGAGACATGAATCTAATTTAAAATCCTTAAACGTCATTGCTAAAAAGAAACCAAAAAACAGCACAGGTAATGAAAAAGCTGTCGTTGTAAGTTCGCACTATGATAGTGTCGTTGGAGCACCTGGAGCAAACGATAATGCTTCTGGTACAGGATTAGTATTAGAGTTAGCTCGTTCTTTTCAAAATGTAGAAACTGATAAAGAAATTCGGTTTATTGCTTTTGGTTCTGAAGAGACTGGCTTACTTGGCTCCGATTATTACGTTAATAGTCTATCCTCAAAAGAACGCGATCGAATTTTAGGTGTCTTTAACGCAGACATGGTTGCAACAAATTACGATAAAGCAAAGAATTTATATGCTATGACGCCTAACGGTTCTCCAAACCTTGTAACAGACGCAGCCTTGCAAGCAGGTAAACAATTAAATAATGACCTCGTACTGCAAGGAAAATTCGGTTCTAGTGATCACGTACCGTTTGCTGAAGTTGGTATTCCTGCCGCTCTATTTATTTGGATGGGTGTCGATAGTTGGAATCCATTAATCTATCATATCGAGAAGGTATATCACACACCTCAAGATAACGTATTTGAGAACATTTCACCTGAACGTATGAAAACGGCACTAGAGGTTATTGGGACAGGAGTTTATAATACACTTCAAAAACCTGTTGCTCAAACTGAACAGAAAGCTGCTTAATCATTTAAAAGACCACTGATTTTTATCAGTGGTCTTTTATCCCGCTTTAATGGGCAGTAAGACCCCCACCTCAAAATTCAGCGAAAGCAAAGAATCTAGGTGGGGGATCAACTGCCCATTAAAGTCCGATTGGTTCAACTAATAATCAGTGGGGGATGAAGAAAACCCCCACTGATTAAAGTTTCACTTTATTACATTTTTTCTGGTGCAGATACTCCTACGATTGCTAATGCGTTTTGAAGTGTAGTGCGTACTGCTTTCATTAACTCGTAGCGAGCTTTACTTAATTCTAAGTTATCTTGGTTTAATACTTTTTCTGCATTGTAAAAGCTGTGCAGTGCTGCAGCTAATTCAAATGCATAGTTTGTAATACGGTGTGGTAGACGTTTTTGTGCTGCATCCGCAACTACCGCTGGGAATTCACCAAGCTTTTTCAGTAACTCTACTTCCTTCTCAGAAGTAACAAGTTTGTAGTTCACATCTCCGCCTGTAGCTAATCCTAACTCTTCACCTTGACGAAGGATACTGCATACACGAGCATGAGCATATTGTGCATAGTATACTGGGTTTTCATTAGATTTTGATACAGCTAAGTCCATATCGAAGTCTAAATGAGAATCACCGCTACGCATTGCGAAGAAGTAACGCATTGCGTCCACGCCTACTTCTTCCATAAGCTCACGAAGGGTAACTGCTTTACCTGTACGCTTACTCATCTTCATTTTTTCACCATTTTGATACAGTTGTACCATTTGGATGATTTCTACTTCTAGTGTATCTTTATCGTAACCAAGTGCTTGAATAGCAGCTTTCATACGAGGAATGTAACCGTGGTGGTCAGCACCCCAAATATTGATTAATTTATCGAAACCACGCTCTAATTTATCGCGATGGTAAGCGATATCTGGTGTTAAGTATGTGTAAGAACCGTCATTTTTAATTAATACACGGTTTTTATCGTCACCGTAAGTCATAGAACGGAACCAAGTTGCACCGTCTTCTTCAAAGATCTCTTCACGCTCTTTTAATACAGCAAGAGCTTGATCAATTTTCCCGTTTTTGTATAGTGATGTTTCTGAGAACCATACATCAAATTTAACACGGAAGCTTTCTAAGTCTTTTTGAAGTTTTGCTAACTCATATTTTAAACCGTACTCACGGTAGAATTCATAGCTTTCTTTCTCATCAGCTTTCGCATAACGATCACCAAACTCTTCAGCTAAACGTTTACCGATTCCAATGATATCCGCACCATGGTAACCGTCTTCTGGCATTTCTTTATCTAAACCTAACGCTTGCATGTAACGTGCTTCAACTGAAAGAGCTAAATTATGAATTTGGTTACCAGCGTCATTAATGTAGTACTCACGAGATACATCGTATCCTGCTTTTGCTAATAAGTTACATAAAGTGTCACCTACTGCTGCACCACGTGCATGTCCTAAGTGAAGGTCACCTGTTGGATTCGCAGATACAAACTCAACTTGTACTTTTTCACCTTTACCAGTATTCGTTTCACCGTAAGCTTCACCAGCGTTAACGATTGTTGGGATTAAGTCCGTTAAATAGCTATTATCCATGTAGAAGTTAATGAAACCAGGACCTGCGATTTCAATTTTTTCAATAGAAGCTTTTGCTTTATCGAAGTTTGCAACTAATTCTTCTGCAATCATACGCGGTGCTTTTTTCGCAACGCGTGCAAGTTGCATTGCCATATTTGTAGAGAAGTCACCATTTGTTTTATCTTTTGGAGATTCTAATACAACGTTTGGAATCTGTTCTTCTGTCGCTAGTTCTGCCTTTAATACAGCAGCTTGAATTTCTTCTTTAATTAATCCTTTTACTTGTTCTAAAGAATTCATTATTTTGCCTCCTTCAAATTAAGTGTAATTGTATATCTGCCAGCTTCTTGTTCGCTTAGAAGCAATGCGTACGTTAAGAAGAGTTGTCCTTTTTTCTTTTCATCCGACCATTTAAAAAGAACGTTATCAGTCTTTGTTTGCAATGCAAACGTACCAAGTTCACTCGTATACGTACCAGTTGTCCATTCACCTTTCACATGCGTCTGACGCATAGAAACAGCACCTGAACGCATAATGAGAACTTGTTCATCTTGAATTTTAATAATTGTTTTCACTTCGCCTTGTTCGTTCGGCTCTTGGAATGTTACATATGTACCTTGACCTTTTACATAGTATTGACCATTTGCTTCGAAAGCAACGGTTTCCTTCCTCGCCCCTTCACGGATTTCTGTTACGAAATGAACGTGTACCGGCAAGCCTGCAAGTTGTTTCTCCACGTCTTGCACACCTTTCAAATGTTATAGATATTAAATACTATTTATAATAAATCACTTTTCCTATCATATCAAAAAAAACCTCTGTCTGTCTGCTGAAAAATCAGGAAAACTCCATTTCAAAAAATAATTCACTTTCACTTTATTTCATATGATAAAATATTTTTTAAATCTAAATATTCTTTTATTTAAAGAGGTGAGTTAGGTGCTACCAACAAAATTAAAAAAAGGTGATGAAATTAGAGTTATTTCACCATCTTGTAGTTTAAGTATTGTCTCAAATACGAACCAAACGCTTGCTATAAAAAGATTAACTGACATGGGCTTTCAAGTTACATTCTCAACATATGCTGATGAGATAGATCGATTCGCTTCTTCTTCTATTGCTTCACGCGTTCAAGACCTCCATGAAGCATTTAGAGACCCAAATGTAAAAGCCATTTTAGCAACACTTGGTGGGTACAACTCTAATGGTTTATTAAAACATCTCGATTACGATTTAATTCGAGAAAACCCGAAATTTTTCTGTGGCTATTCTGATATCACTGCGTTAAATAATGCAATTTACACAAAAACAGGACTTGTCACATATTCAGGACCCCATTTCTCTTCATTTGGAATGGAGAAAGGTCTCGAGTATACGACCGATTACTTTTTAAAATGCTTAACTTCTAATGAACCTATTGAAGTCCTGCCATCTGAAACATGGAGCGATGATTCTTGGTATATAGATCAAGGAAATCGAGAATTTAATAAAAATGAAGGATATGTTTCAATTCACGAAGGTGAAGCAACTGGAGAAATTATCGGTGGTAATATGAGCACTTTGAATTTACTACAAGGTACACCCTATATGCCAAACTTACAGGGCAAAATTTTATTTCTTGAAGAAGATAGTTTAACTGGAAAAGCTACTCTTAAAACTTTTGATCGTTATTTACATTCTCTTATGCAACAGCAAGATTTTGAGTACGTAAAGGGTATCGTTATCGGAAGGATGCAAAAAGGTGCGGAATGTACGATAGAAGACATTCAAGAAATGATTGCTTCAAAGTCTGAACTGGCACATATCCCTATCATTGCAAACGCAAGTTTCGGGCATACAACCCCAATTTTCACTTTCCCAATTGGTGGACGTGCAAAAATCGTTTCTAACAAAGAAAAGACATCTATCACTATTTTAACGCACTAAAAAAGGAGCGAGTAAATCACTCCTTTTATCGTTTTTCTATTTTTTTCAACGCTTTTTGCGGAATTGATTCTTTCGGGATTTCAGCCCATCCTTTTCCTTGCATACCTTTCGCATAAATTTTTATAAACGCCCCTGTATGCAATTCACGGTTCATCATTCTTTTCACAACTTGTAACTTTCCGTCTTCTGTATATCCTTTAAATGTATACAAGTATTCTCCGTCTTTTTTCTCACCTTTATCTATAACCGCATAATAATCTTGTATTTCTTTATTTGAAAAGAAGTTGTCTACAAAAGCATGTACACCTTCTGTTTTTGTGTTCAAATAATACGCTGTTCCACCTAAAATGATGGCGAATACAGCTAAAACTTTAATTACCAATTTCATACATGCGCCTCCTGTTTGCACTTCTTTTTCTCTAGTCCTATGTTTATACTTGTATTATACGAAAAATGACATACTATACTCTATCTAAACACCTTACACTTTCCTTACATTATTGTAAGGCATTTTCACTTTATAGCAATTTCAAAATAAAATTTTTTTCCGTTTCATGAACTTTTATATTATTATTGAATGATACAAATTTTTATTACAAAAATCAAAGGAGACAGTTTTCAAATGGCTATCTTGCAAGGTTTAGCACTATTACTTGTTGTACTTTGTCTATTTACACTTTTTAGTTACCGTGCTCCTTACGGCATGAAAGCAATGGGTGCTTTAGCTAATGCAGCAATCGCAAGTTTTCTTATTGAAGCATTTCACCGTTATATTGGTGGAGAAATGTTTCATAATGACTTTTTACAATCAGTAGGAGAAGCTTCTGGTAGTATGAGCGGTGTCGCAGCGGCGATTTTAGTCGCACTAGCAATCGGTGTTTCACCCGTATATGCTGTTTTAATCGGTATCGCTACTAGTGGATTCGGTATTTTACCAGGATTTTTTGCTGGATACGTTTGTGCTTTCGTAGTGAAATTTCTCGAAAAGAAATTACCAGCTGGTGTAGAGTTTTTAGCAATTCTATTTATTGCTGCACCAATTTCACGCGGAATGGCCATGCTTATGGATCCGCTCGTAAACGCAACACTCGGTAAAATCGGTTCTATGATTTCAGTTGCAACTACAGAAAGTCCTATCATTATGGGTATTATGCTTGGTGGATTAATCACAGTTATTTCTACCTCTCCACTGAGTTCTATGGCACTAACTGCAATGCTTGGATTAACAGGTTTACCAATGGCAATTGGTAGTCTTGCCGTAGCAGCCTCAGCCCCAATGAACTTTATTTTCTTTAAGCGACTAAAAATTTGCTCAAAGAAAGACACAATCGCTGTAGCAATCGAGCCTTTAACACAAGCCGATGTTGTTTCAGCAAATCCAATTCCAATTTATGCAACAAACTTCGTTGGCGGTGCACTTGCTGGTATTATTACATCTCTGTTCCAGCTCGTTAATAATGCACCAGGAACAGCATCACCAATCCCAGGACTTCTTGTCTTATTCGGATTTAATGACGTTGTAAAAGTAACAATTGCTGCCGTATTATGCGGAATCGTTACCACTATTGTTGGGTACATCGGATCAATCATTTTCCGTAAATATCCAATTCGTTCTGCTGATGAAATTCGCGGCATTACTTCGGAAGAGAAGGTTGCATAAGAAAAAGAGCCCTCAAATTATATAGAGGGCTCTTATTTTATCCAGCTACAGCGGCTTCCGCTTTTATTCTATCCAGTTACGCCTCCTAGACCCTTGCGTCTAAGAACCTTCCCTGCCAAAAGGTAAAAAGCACCTTTTGCAGGAAAGAACCTTAGTCACCAGGTCTAAACAGTCGGCTTCACTTTTATTTCACCCAACCGAGCAGCATTTCCCGCACGAATTTGCTTGCTGCGACTGGTGTTTGATCACTATGGTCGTAGACAGGAGCTACTTCTACTAAGTCTGCTCCAACTACGTTTATATTTGAATTTGCAATTGCTACGATGGAATCTAATAATTCTTTAGATGTGATACCTCCAGCTTCTAATGTTCCTGTTCCAGGAGCATGAGCTGGGTCTAATACGTCGATGTCGATTGTAACATAAACTGGGCGTCCTGCAAGTTTCGGTAATACTTCTTTTAACGGTTCTAGTACGTCAAATTTATATAAGTTCATACCTACTTCTTTCGCCCATTCGAATTCTTCCTTCATTCCAGAACGAATACCGAAAGAATATACGTTTTCCGGACCAATTAAATCGCACACTTTACGAATAGGTGTAGAGTGAGATAAAGGCTCCCCTTCATACGATTCACGTAAATCAGTATGAGCATCCATATGGATGATTGCTAAATCCGGATATTTTTTTGCCATTGCCTTAAAAATTGGCCAAGACACTAGGTGCTCACCGCCGAGACCTAGTGGAAACTTATCGGCATCTAAAAGTTTTGATACATACTCTTCAATCATGTCTAAACTGCGTTGTGCATTTCCGAATGGTAATGGGATATCACCCGCATCAAAATATTTTACCTCTTCTAGTTCACGATCTAAATATGGACTGTATTCTTCAAGACCGATTGATACTTCACGAATACGTGCAGGGCCAAAGCGAGATCCTGGACGGTAACTTACTGTCCAATCCATAGGCATCCCGTAAATAACTACCTTTGACTCTTCAAAACTTGGATGACTTTTAATAAATACTTTACCTGAATAAGCTTCATCAAAACGCATATTCTTTTCCTCCTTATGTGGAACTTAAGGTATCCCAACCTTTCATTATTTCTCAAATTTGGAGCGAATTGCTCCTCTTTCTCGATTTACCGGGTCTTCCTTTTAACAATAAGAAGACGATTTTCTTTACAGAAGTGTAAATAGCTAGCATGTTCAAGTCTTCTGGACAAACACCTTAAATGAGCTACTTACACTTTATTTGTTTCGATACGATTCTCTTACTTAATTAGATCGCCAACAAATTTCGGTAATGCGAATGCTGCATTGTGTAATTCTTTTGTGTAGTATTTCGTTTCGATTTCGTGGAAACGCTCTTCACTTACTTGTAATGGATCATGTTTTTTAGATCCAATTGTGAACGTCCAAAGACCACTTGGGTAAGTTGGAATGTTCGCTGTGTATAAACGAGTAATTGGGAAAATCTCTTTTACGTCTTTAAACACAGTTGTAATTAGTTCTGGTGTAAACCAAGGGTTGTCCGTTTGTGCAACGAAAATACCATCTTCTTTTAACGCTTTAGAGATTCCAGCGTAGAAACCTTTTGTAAATAGGTTTACTGCTGGTCCTACTGGCTCAGTAGAATCTACCATAATTACGTCATATTCATTTTCGCTCTCTGCGATGTGTAGGAAACCGTCTCCTACTTTTACTTCTACACGCTCATTATCTAATGCGCCTGCAATTGATGGTAAGTATTGTTTAGAGTACTCAATTACTTTTCCATCGATTTCAACAAGAGTTGCTTTCTTTACGCTTGGGTGTTTTAATACTTCACGAATAACACCGCCATCACCGCCGCCAACAACTAATACGTTTTCAGGGTTTGGATGTGTAAATAAAGGTACGTGCGCTACCATTTCATGATAAACGAACTCATCTTTTTCTGTTGTCATAACCATGCCATCTAAAATAAGCATGTTTCCGAACTCTTCCGTTTCAACCATATCAAGTTTTTGGAATTCTGTTTGCTCCGTATGTAATGTGCGGTTAATACGCGCCGTAATCCCAAAATGTTTTGTTTGTTTTTCAGTGAACCATAGTTCCATCGTACAATCACGCCTTTCAATGCAAATTTATAATAGGGACATCATTAATGTCCCCTAACAAAAATAAAACAAAACATCCAAAATGTATAGTTAAAAGTACAAAAATACCGAAAATATATTTTAGTCAGAGGGTTCTAACATATACATAAAAAGAAAACCCTTTCTTAAGAAAGGGTTTTTGCCTCTACTTCTACTGGTTTGCGGATTGGAATTATGATCATTACACAACCAACTAACACAACAATCCCACCAACTAAAAACGGGCTTTGTGGTGAAACTGTATGACCTATAACTCCTGATAAAATGGGAGCAATAGCGCCCCCTAACCAACGAACGAAGTTATAAACACCTGATGTTACAGATCTTTCATAAGGTGAAATATCCATTACATAACTTGTAAATAATGCATTATTTAATCCTGACGCTAATCCTGATAGAACAATTAACACAATTTGTAACCACATAACTTTCACGAAGAATAACGCAATTAAGAAAATCGCAAATACGAGTAAACTGCCTTTCAACAATGTTTTCGGCTCATATTTACCTTCTAGCTTATGCGCTAAAATTGCAGAACCGTAAGCTAACGCTAATCCCCATCCGCAAAATACAAATCCTAATTGAATGGCAGATAAATGCATAATAAGTGGTGAATATGCTAACACAACGAAAAATCCGTAGTAGTATAACATCCCTGAAATCGCGCCTTGCATAAACGGTTTATATTTCACTAAGTTAAGTAATTCTCCTACGCCAGCCGCTTTACGCTTCACTTTTCGCTCCGGTTCTTTCACAAAAAAGAACACTAAAATAAATGCTAAGAAAATTAAAATACTCGTCGCAAAAAATGGGTAACGCCAAGAATGTCCACCTAATATACCGCCTAATAACGGTCCGCCCGCCATTCCTAAACCGATGGCTGCTTCATATAATCCTACTGCTTCATGAACTTCTTTACTTAATGCAATCAATAATGTCATCGCCGTTGCGAAGAACATCGCATTTCCTAATCCCCATCCAGCGCGGAAAAGAGATAATTGAGCAATCGTTTGCGATATACCACATATAAACGCAAATACAGTTACGATCGCAAGGCCAATTGTCATCATTCGTTTATCACCAAATCTTGATGCAAATATTCCAGCTGGTAACATCATAATTGCCATCGTTAAAATATACGCTGTAAATAACATCTCGACTTGCCAATGCGTTGCCCCAATCTTTTCAGCAATAATCGGCAAAATTGGATCGACTACCCCTATACCTGAAAAGGCAAGAAAGGTAGCCACCACTGTAATCAATCTCCCTAGTTTTCGTTTGCTCTCCATTTTGATTACTCTCCTTTTGTATTCTCTAAAAATGTCACTGCACGATGTAAACTATCCTCAAGTTCCGCCTTCACGCGCTGCATTTGTTCCATTTTCTCATCTAGCGTTTGCACTTGTTTTTCAAGCATCTCTTTAATTTCTTGAATCACTTCACGGTCACGAGGGTTCTCACTATTTCTTCTTTGTTCCATTCTTTCTTTTAAGGATAAGAAATGTTGCATTTCTTGAAGCGTAATCCCTAACACTTCTTTTGCTTCCACAATCCTTTTAATTCTGGCGATGTCCTCGTCTGTATACAGGCGAATGTTCCCCTCACTACGTTCAGGGGGATGAATTAAACCAATTTCCTCATAATAACGAAGTGTACGTTTTGTTAAACCAACTTGCTTTGTGACTTCATCAATTTTGTACATGTTTATTCCTCCCTTCACTCAATTATTACATTTTACGTTAACGTTAACTTTTGTGCAACTGTTAGACTTTTGTAAATGTTTATCCTATTCAATTGTATTTTTCCAAAAGCAGTTTCATAATGAAAGAAAAGAAACGATAAGGAGATTTCTGTATGAATAAACCACTTATTTTCGCTCACCGCGGGGTAAAAGGAACACATCCCGAAAATACGATGATTGCCTTCCAGGAAGCTGAACGCATTGGCGCTCATGGAATTGAGCTTGATGTCCACCTATCAAAAGATGGTGAACTTGTCGTAATTCACGACGAAACAGTCGATCGTACAACAAATGGCATAGGACTTGTTTCTGAAAAAACGGTAGAGGAACTACAATCGTTGGACGCTGGTAGCCATAAAGACCCTTCTTTCCACGAAGCAAAAATCCCGACGTTACGAGAAGTATTTATTTGGCTATCTACAACAAGCTTACAACTCAATATTGAATTAAAAACAGACGTGATTCACTATCTAAATATCGAAGAAAAAGTTGTGGCTCTCGTTCGAGAATATCATCTATCTAATCAAATTGTATTCTCCTCATTTAACCACGAATCTGTTTCAGTATTAGCAGAGATTGCTCCTGAAATCCCAAGAGCAATTTTATATGATACACCACTTGCTGATCCGATTGCTGAAGCAAAAAATAGAGAAGCAACTGGTTTACATCCAAACTTTCAACTACTAACAAAGGAATTTGTGCAACTAGCGCAAAAACAAGGGTACGTTTTCCGCCCTTATACAATTAACGAATACAAAGATTTACAAACTATGATTGATTATGGCGTAGATGTCATTATTACCGATTGGCCAGCACGTGCCTTTGAGCTCCTTTCTTAATTGAAGGAGCTTTTTGTTTTCCAAATTTCATTGTTTAAAATAACCGAAAACCCTCAATACTAATACAATAATGTTTGTATGAATGAGGGGCTGAAAAAGATGGATCAAACTATGAATCCGAAACTTAAAAAATATAAACGTCTTTTCTTCACCGTAATGTTTTCTTCTATTCTTTTTTTCGTTTTTTCCTTTTTTGTTATTATTATAGTTGCAAAAATTATGGGACCTCCTCCTGTTGCAGTCCCGCAAACAAGTGTCTTTTACGCTAATGATGACACTGTTATAGGACAAAGTAATGAAGTGCAAAAACGATACAATGTATCTCTCAATGAAATTTCTCCTTATGTAAAAGAGGCTACACTTTCTATCGAGGATCAACGATTCTACAAACATCATGGCTTTGATATGAAGCGTATTGCTGGTGCCATTGTTGCCGATTTAAAAGCGATGGCAAAAGTCCAAGGTGCTAGTACGATCACACAACAGTATGCCCGTAACCTATACTTAGATCATGATAAAACGTGGAAACGTAAACTATTAGAAGCAATGTACACAATCCGTCTTGAAGTGAATTATAATAAAAATCATATTTTAGAAGGATATTTAAATACAATTTATTACGGGCATGGTGCTTACGGAATCGAAGCTGCGTCCCGTCTATATTTCGATAAAACAGCAAAAGAATTAACATTAGCGGAAGCTAGTATGCTCGCAGGTATCCCGAAAGGACCTAGTGTCTACTCTCCCTTTTTAAAAGAGGATCGTGCTAAAGGACGACAATCTCTCATATTAGATGAAATGGTAGGGCAAGGTTATATTACGAAGAAACAAGCCGCTTCAGCGAAGAAAGAACCACTAACTTTCGCTTCATTAGATACGAAAAAAGTGGCAGAGGTCGCACCCTATTTCCAAGATGCTGTACAAGCTTCTCTTCTTCGTGATATCGGATTAGATGAACAAGCCTTACAAAAAGGTGGCCTGCGTATTTATACAACGCTAGACCCTAAATTACAATCAGTTGCAGAGCAAGCTGTAAAAGATCACATACCTGACACAACAAACATACAAACTGCACTCGTCTCTATGAATCCAAAAACAGGTGAAGTAGCTGCCCTTGTTGGTGGAACTGATTATAATACAAGTCAATTTAACAGGGCTACACAGGCCGCTCGCCAGCCTGGATCTACGTTTAAACCTTTTCTATATTATGCGGCATTAGAACGAGGATTCACCCCCGCTACGCGCTTAAAAAGCGAATACACTGTATTCACTTTAGGTGACGGTGTTTCAAAGTATAAACCGAAAAACTATAAAGACTATTATGCAGACAATTTTGTAACAATGGCGCAAGCTCTTGCGGTCTCTGATAACGTCTATGCCGTGAAAACCAATTTATTTTTAGGCGAAGACATTCTTACAAAAACAGCGAAGCAATTCGGAATTAAGAGTGCATTAAAAGACGTCCCATCTCTTGCTCTCGGTACGTCTCCTGTAAAACCAATTGAAATGGTTAACGCTTATAGCATGTTCGCAAACGGTGGAAAAGAAGTAAAACCGATTTTCATTCGCCGCATTATGGATCATGAAGGAAATATGTTATACGACGCTCATTTGGAGAGTAAACAAGTTCTAGATAAGAGCAAAGCGTTTGTAATGGAAGAAATGATGACGGGCATGTTTAATAAAAAACTAAGCAGTTATGCTGCTGTAACTGGGCAATCGATGTTATCTAAACTATCAAGAACATATGCTGGAAAATCTGGTTCTACTGAAACAGATAGTTGGATGATTGGGTTTACCCCGCAAATTGTAACTGGTGTGTGGGTTGGATATGATCAACCTAAATCAATCTCAAACGTAGCAGAACAAGGATATGCGAAAAGAATATGGACGGATACGATGGAGAAAGGCTTAAATGGACAACCTAAAAAAGAGTTTAAGCAGCCAAGTGACGTCGTTGCAGTCGATATTAACCCTGAAAACGGAAAAATCGCTACAAAAAACTGTCCAATTTCAGTGAAAATGTACTTCGCAAAAGGTACAGAACCAACTGAATATTGTATGGATCATGTCGATGATAAAGAGGAATTTGAAAAGACAACTGAAGAAAAGAAAAAAACAAGTTGGTGGAAAAGATATCTTCCTTGGTAAAAAAATAGCTGACGGACATCCGTCAGCTATTTTTTATTCACTCAATAACGCACGGCGCAATTCTTCACTAGATTCGTTCCAAATCGCTTCATTATGTTCTTTCAAGAACGTACCAAGTACTTTTTTAGATGATTCATCCATATGATCCACCATAATGTGACGCTTCAATGATTTATCCATTTTGTTTACATGCTCTGGAAGTGATTTATATCCGCGACGAATTTCACGGTCAACTGTCATTTCACAAGCTGTTACACCTGCATAATAAGCACCTGTCGCTGTTCTTTCAATCGTTACCCATACAAGCCAAAATGGTTTTCCGTTTGGAACTTCATCTTTATTTGTTAAAAACTTAATACCTTTTTCGACTGTACTACGCGCATGCATCGCACCGATATCAACGAAAGCATTTTTTTCTAATACATCCACAAATACAGGTGAAATATTCTCTAGGCTTAATGTCCCAACGCCAAAACCACCATGTCCATCTGTTGAATCATTTTTCACGATATTAAAACCAATTTTTTTCTTTTTCTCTGTCATATGTAAGCTCCTCCTCGTTTAAAGGCCGAAAATAGGCGCAATGATATTCTGTAAAAATATTAATACATACGGAATAACAACATTAAAAATAGGCTGGATTGTGTAATTGCTAAGCGGTGTAATAACAAGAATTAATAACGCTATCGCTCCATACTTTTCATACTGTGTCATTTTCGCACGAATATTTGTTGGTGCTAGATCCTCCACTACGCGATATCCATCAAGTGGTGGTATCGGTAATAAGTTAAAGATAAGTAAAACGATATTCAACATAATAAAAATCTGGAAAAATTGAGCTAATGTATCTGCTACTGCAGATGGAATTGAGTATAATACACCAAATTTTAATAAGCTATACCAAATAATTAAACCGATTGCGCTTAAAATTAAGTTACTAATCGGTCCTGCAATTGAAACTAATATACCTGCAAGACGTGGTCTTTTAAAGTTATACGGGTTAACAGGAACTGGTCTTGCCCAACCAAAACCAAGAATTAACACTGCAATCATTCCGATAGGATCTAAGTGTGCCATCGGTGATAAAGTTAAACGGCCTTGTCTCTTTGCTGTATCGTCTCCAAATTTATATGCAACATATGCATGCGCAAATTCATGCACTGATAATGCAATAATAATCGCCATTGCTACCAAAGGAATTTGATGCAACGGGTATCTAAATAACTGGTCCATACTTCATCTCCTCTTCAATATGTCAAAAAAAGAAAATATTTGTTTTTTCGATTGTTCTTCCCCATAATCCGCTATAATAAGATTGTAACTTACATAAAAGGAGCGATTATATATGCCATACGTAACAGTGAAAATGCTAGAAGGACGCACAGAGGAACAAAAGAAAGCTCTTGCTGAGAAAGTAACAGCAGCAGTAAGCGAAACAACTGGTGCTCCTGAAGAAAACATCGTTGTTTTCATCGAAGAAATGTCTAAAAACCATTATGCAGTTGGCGGAAAACGCTTAAGCGACAAATAATTTCAAGTTCTTTCATAAGAAGCAGCTCTTAGCTGCTTCTTATTTTTTCCCTTCTAGTAACTCGATGATTCTCTCTTTATATTTTCCTTTTCTTCCATCTTCATAGATTAAATCATGCGGATAGAATAGTTTTTGATCCCTTCTCTTCTTACCAGTAATTGCCTCAACAATATCCGATTCACGTGAAAGCTCTCTGAGCTCTCCATTTGGCATAAGAAGTAAGATTGGCAGACGTTCTTCTTCTTCACCAGCACGGTAAAAGTCGTACGGTAAGTCTGATGTTGAATCAACTACTAAATAGTATTCTGGATCAAGTCCAATCTTTTTAAATAAGCTACTTAATTCCATCCAATTATCTAAACCGTGCTTATCTGTAAACTCTACATATTTAAATAGGTTTCGATTCATAAAACGGCGGCATAGATCGCTTAAAATTGGATCTTCTTCGTCTTGCCATACTTGGAAGTAATAATACATAACGTTCTCGTCTAACTTTAAATAATCCTCTACTGTTACTTCTTCTTCAAATAAAGAATAGAAATGAACAGGATGATTTTTAAATGTATAATACTTCTCATGCAATGATTTTGCACGGTGTAAAATCTTCGTTAAAATAACTTCGGCACTTCGAGTTACTGGATGGAAATATACTTGCCAATACATTTGATAACGACTCATAATATAATGCTCAACAGCATGCATACCACTATTTTTAATAACTACTTGATTCCCGTACGGACGCATAACACGCAGTATACGTTCCATATCAAAGTTTCCATACTTTACGCCAGTAAAGTACGCATCCCTTAATAAATAGTCCATACGATCTGCATCAATTTGACTGGAAATCATACTAATTGCTAATTTATTAGTAGATGTTTTTGCGATTACATCGGCTACCTTTTGCGGAAAGTCTTTATCCACACGACTTAATACGCGATTAATTTCCGTATCTCCAACGATAATCTTTTGCGTAAATTTCTCATGATCTAATGAAAATACTTTTTCAAACGAGTGAGAAAACGGGCCGTGACCGACATCATGAAGTAATGCCGCACATAAACATAACAATCTATCTTCAGCATTCCAGTTCGGTCTGCCAGCAAACACATCATCAATCATACGACGAATAATTTCATATACACCTAACGAATGAGTAAAGCGACTATGCTCTGCACCGTGAAATGTAAAAAATGTCGTTCCAAGCTGCTTAATACGGCGCAAGCGTTGAAATTCTTTCGTTCCGATTAAATCCCAAATAACGCGATCGCGCACGTGCACATATTTATGTACCGGGTCTTTAAACACTTTTGTTTCGCTGAGTTTGTCGTTTAAATATACCACCTTCCGACATCCCCCTTTCTTTACTGCATTCTTACTATATATTATAAACGAAATAGGAAACAGAAAGAAATGAAAGACTATATTAATTGCCCTTATATAAAGAAAAAATCACTTTTACCGGAGTAAAAGTGATTTCTTTTTATACATTATTTCCCTAAAACGAACTCAGCAACTTCATCTAAGATCATTTCTTTACCTAGTGGGAAGTAACCTTTGTTTACGTCTTCGTTTTTAATTGTAAATACGTGGTTGTTTTTAACAGCGTTCATGTTTTTCCAAATTGATTCTTCTTGGAATTCTTTTAGACGCTGAGAACCGTCACCAGTCGTAAATACGAATAAGTAATCTGGGTTGTAATCGATTAAAGCTTCTTTTTGTACTTGTACTAGCGGTTTATCAGTTGGTGTACCTTTAACTGCTGGTAATTTTAAATCATTAAAGATTACGCTACCGTAACCGTAGTCACCATATACGCGGAAGGCATTTGGATATGCAGCCATTTTCATGAATTTAGCATCGCCAGTTTTCGCAACGATTTTGTCATGTAATTTGCTTGCTTTTTCATCATACTGTTTGAACCATTCTTTTGTTTCTTTCTCTTTACCGAAGATTTGACCTACTTCTTCGAATTTCGGACGCCATTGGTCTAATGGAGTTTTTAACATAACTGTTGGTGCAATTTTAGATAATTGATCATAAATCTTTTCTTGACGGTTGTTTACAAGAATTAAGTCTGGTTTTGCAGCAGCTACTGCTTCGATATTAATTTTATCGCCCCAAGCAGAACCAACTGGTTTTACGTCTTTTAATTTATTTGCAATATGTGCATCAATTTTTTCTTGAGATGTATTAGCAGTAATAATTGGTTTCATACCAAAGATTAATAATTCTTCTGTTGAACCACTAAGGTCAGCAATTTTCTTTGGATTTGCAGGGATTTTAATTTCCCCTTTTGCATGTTGTACAGTGCGCTCTTCAGTCTTCGCATCTGCTTTCTTCTCTTCTTTGTTAGAACAAGCTGCAAATAGTACAGAAGTAACGACTAGTACCATTGCTAATAACGCCATTTTAAAATTCTTCATGTTCCCACTCCTTCTAGGTGTATTTCTCTTATAAGTTACAATGAACTATAAGAAACAATAATAACAATTAATTAATATATATTTATTAATTGTTATTAATAGCCCATTCTAACGGGCGTTCAACTTCCCATTCATATATAAGAAGCTCAACGTCCATTAGAAGTCCCCCTCCTCTCTAAGAGGAGGTTCTATTTATGCTTTTTTTCGTAATTGATTATTAATCATCATTAAATCATATGTTAAACAAATTGGTTTACAGTTTACTGGACATGGAACGATTTGAGCTTCAATCTCAAATACGTTACGAAGTGTTTCACTTGTCATCACTTCATCTGGCGTTCCTTGTTTCATTAACTTACCTGCTTTTAATGCAATCATATGATCTGAGAAACGAGAAGCATGGTTTAAGTCATGGATAACCATTACAATTGTTCGACCTTCTTCTTCATTTAACTTTTTCAATAAATTTAATACTTCTAATTGATGAGCCATATCTAAGTACGTTGTTGGTTCATCTAATACGAGTAATTCTGTTCCTTGTGCAAGAGCCATCGCAATCCATACACGTTGACGTTGACCACCTGATAAAGCTTCTGCTGGACGGTTTGCAAACTCAGTCATTCCAGTCACTTCAAGTGCCCAATGAATGTAGCGATAATCCTCTTCTTTTAACGTTCCAAATCCTTTTTGATGAGGAAAGCGTCCGTATGAAACAAGTTCAAACACAGTAAGGCCTGTTGGCACTTCTGCAGTCTGTGGTAAAATTGCCATTTTCTTTGCGATTTCTTTCGTTGGCTGTTTCTCAATTGCTTTTCCGTCAAGATAAACAGTACCTTTTTTCGCCTTCAAAATACGAGAAGCCGTTTTTAATAATGTGGACTTCCCACAACCATTTGGTCCAATAATTGTTGTAATTTTCCCTTCCGGAATTTCAACTGTTAATCCATCAATAATTAACCCTTCATTATAGCCAACAGATACCGCATCAACTGCTAAAGTTGCCATACAAAAAAGCCTCCCTTTATTTTGTCCTCATAAGTAAGTATATGAAATACGGTGCACCAATTACAGAAATAACAAGACCGACCGGTATTTCTGAAGTTGTTAATACACTTCTTGAAATTACATCTGCAAATAAAAGTAAAAACGTCCCTATTAGTGCAGCAGTAGGCAGCATAATTTGATGTTTACCACCAACAAGGCGCCTCGCTAAATGCGGGGCCATTAAACCGATAAAACCAATTCCTCCGGCAACAGCGACAGATGCACCAGCTAAACAAACTGCAATAAATAATAATTTACGTCTTTCTTTTTCTACATTTACACCAAGACCAACAGCTGTGGAGTCGCCTAGGTTCATTACATTTAATATGTGTGCCTTACTAATAGCAAGTGGCAAGAAAATAACCATCCATGGAAGTACACTTAGCACGAACTTCCAATCTGTGCCCCACAGACTTCCTGCTAACCAAATCGTAGCAAAACGGAAATCGTTAGATGTCATCTTCATAGAAAAAATTAAACTAACAGCACCAAACCCGGCTGCAACGGCGATACCAACAAGTATTAATCTCGTTGATGAAACGCCGTCTTTCCATGCTAGTAAATAAATAATAACCGCTGCTAATATCGCACCAACTAACGCGAAGAAAGGAAGGATAAATACAGATAAAAATGTACCAGTTCCAACTTTACCGAAGAAAAAGTAGACGAAGATAACAACTGTTAACCCCGCTCCAGCGTTAATACCGATAATACCTGGATCAGCAAGTGGATTTCGTGATAAACCTTGCAAAATTGCACCTGACATCGCTAATGCAGAGCCAACTAGTATTGCAATAACCATACGCGGCATGCGGAATTCAAATAAAATAACAGACTGATCTTCAGCCCCAAGCCCAACCAATGATTTTAATACGTCCATTGGTGGTATTTTAAATGTCCCTGTATTTAAACTCACTAAAAATACAGTAACGATTAATCCTACTAAAATTGTTAAAACAGAAACGTTCTTTTTTGTTAAGACACTTGTCCTCACATTTTCCCTCTCCCTTCGTTACGTGCTAAGTAGAGGAAGAATGGAACCCCAATTAGCGCTGTAATTGCTCCAATTGGCGTTTCAAACGGCGGGTTAATAACACGAGACAACATGTCAGCACATTCAATTAAAAGCCCGCCTAAGACTGCAGAACACGGAATAACCCATCTATAGTCCGAACCTACAAGGAAACGAGTCATATGCGGGATTACAAGACCAACAAATCCAACCGATCCTGCCATAGAAACTGCAGAACCTGTTAACACAAGAACAAGTACTGTTCCGATAAATTTAATTAATGTCGTATTTTGACCAAGTCCAATCGCAATTTCTTCACCGAAGCTCAAAATTGTAATATACCTCGACATCATAATTGCAATAAAGAGACAAACCAGACCAATTGGTACTAACATATTAATACTTTCCCATTTCACTCCAGCAACTCCGCCTGCATTCCACATACTCACCTCTTGGGCAAGGTTGAAATACAGTGCGATTCCAGATGAAATGGCCCCTAATAAAGCACTAATTGCTGCACCTGCTAAAGCTAATTTCACAGGTGTTAATCCACCTGGTGAAGAGGACCCAATCCCATATACAATGCTCGCACCAAACGCAGCCCCAATAAAAGAAGCGATAACAAACATTAAATAAGGTGAATTAGGGAAGAATGCATACATAATTGCAATTCCAAATACAGCCCCATCTGTAATCCCCATTAACGATGGTGAAGCAAGTGGATTTCGCGTCATACCTTGCATAATTGCCCCCGATACCGCTAAAAAGGCACCTGCAACTACGCCCCCTATTGCTCTAGGCATGCGAAGTTCTTGAATTACGTTATGATGCGTAATAGAACCATCAAACTGAAATACAGCTTGCCATACATTCTTTAAACTAATATCTGCCGCACCAAATGAAATAGAAACTGCCATGCTTAAAGCTAACAAAACTGTACCTGCTACTAAAATAATAGAAGCGATGAGCGGCCTGCTCTTAATCTCTTTAACATTCACTTCTTGCTGTTCTATACTCCTTGCGCTCGCTTCCATCCCTCAACCATCCTAACCAACAACATATATTTATTAAATGAAATTCATTCTCAAATAGTAATAAAAAAAATTAGATGCATTGTTATTTCTTTGATAATGATTCTCAGAATCAGACACTTTCTATTCTACCTATTGCTCCCAAAGAATGTCAACCATTATTTTGAAATACAAATTCATATAGATTGAAACTTTAATAAGTAGGTGATGTCCCTGTGTTACTAACCATTAGCCAACACTAGTTAAGCTTCCAAAGAATGAATCTTTGCTCTTATGGGCATAAAAAAGAAGAGTAATCTGTTCACTCTTCTTTTTCTTACTTATTTAACTTTGCTTCAATTTTTACAATTAATTCATCTTCTGTTGGAGCCGCAACTGGGCGATTGTTTACAAATGCGAATGATTTTTTGCGACCAGGGCCACAGTAAGACTGACATCCAACTTCAATCGTTGCACATGAATCTACTTTTTTTAATTTCGGAATCAACGTTTTAACGTTCGTTGCCTGACAATCATCACACACACGAAATTCGTTTCCCATTATATAACACTTCCTCTATTTTAAACTTTTCTCAAGTACATTTAAAAATAAACACTAAATGGTATTTTACCGCTCTTTGAAGTTCGTTGCAAGTTTCCTTGCGACGCTCTTTCTTCATATAATGCTACATATTTATATGTTCTCCTACAGAGACTTCCGTCATTCTTGGCAAAATTTATCCCGCTTTAATGGGCAGTAAGACCCCCATCTCAAAATTCAGCGAAAGCAAAGAATCTAGGTGGGGGATCAACTGCCCATAAAAGTCCGATTGGTTCAACTAATAATCAGTGGGGGATGAAGAAAACCCCCACTGATTAAAGTTTCACTTTATACCTTTCATCGAAATCTACCATATTTTTAAAAGCTTTGTATAAAAGCTCATTTTTTTGCCCATTATAAAAATAGGAAGTTCATAAAAAGAAAGGGAGTTGAATCTATGAAAGTAAGACAAGATGCTTGGACGGATGAGGATGATTTATTACTTGCTGAAACTGTACTTCGTCACGTTCGAGAAGGAAGTACTCAATTAAATGCATTTGAAGAAGTAGGAGACAGGTTAAATCGTACATCAGCTGCCTGTGGTTTCCGTTGGAATGCTGTTGTTCGCTATAGCTATGAACAAGCTCTTCAACTAGCAAAAAAACATCGTAAAGATAAAATGCGTGCTGCAAGTGGTGAACAAGCGAAAAAACGTTTACTCTATACACCACCAGCTTCAGATTCGATAACTAATTATGAAGAATTCGTACAAGAGGAATCAATTGTACAATATAAAGAAGCTACTCCATATCAAGAAACTACCGTTCCTGCCGCAAAGGGCTCTATGACAATGCAAGATGTTATTTATTTTTTACAAACAGTTGGATCATCAAATATAAAAGTGACAGCTCTTGAAAACGAGAATACGAGATTGAAACAAGAAATTAAAGCACAAATCCTTCGAAATGAAGAACTAGAAAAGAAACTAGAAAAATTAGAAAAACAATCTCATACTGTACAAGAAGATTACGAAACACTTATGAACATTATGAACCGCGCTCGTAAGTTAGCAGTCATGGATGACGAAGAACGTTCTCAAACATCTTTCCGAATGGATCGAAACGGTAATTTAGAAAAAATTGCAGAATAAAAAGGGTGCATTACATGCATCCTTTTTATTATTTCCCCTCTAAGCTTCCCCTTTATATGTAAGAAAACTCCATTCTTCATTTTTTGCTATAATAGAGATTGTCATTTTAAAGATAAGGGGTTAGTTATATGAGCAATTCCCGTTCCATTTTATCGCAGCCAGAGTGGCGTATTGTAGATCAGTCTAGTTTAGGACCAACATTCCATGCATTGCAGTCATTCGCAATGGATGACACACTATGCACAAGTATCGGAAATGGTCAATCAGCTGCAACAATGCGTTCTTGGGTTCATCACAATACAATTGTTCTTGGCATTCAAGATTCACGCCTACCACACCTAGAAGAAGGTATTTCCTTTTTAAAAGAAAACAACTTCAATGTTATCGTTCGTAATTCTGGTGGGCTTGCAGTCGTACTTGATGAAGGTGTTTTAAACGTATCACTTTTATTCCAAGAGACCGAAAAAGGTATCGATATTGATCTTGGATACGATACAATGTGGCATTTAATTAAGGAAATGTTAAAGGATTACAATGTTACAATCGAGGCAAAAGAAATTGTTGGCTCTTACTGTCCTGGTAGCTACGATTTAAGTATTCGCGATCAAAAATTTGCTGGCATTTCACAGCGCCGTATTCGCGGTGGTGTCGCTGTCCAAATCTATCTCTGTGCTACAGGAAGTGGCTCTAAGCGTGCTGCACTCGTTCGTGATTTCTACAGTCTAGCCATTCAAGGGGAAGAAACACGCTTTACGTACCCTGAAATTGTACCGAGCACGATGGCTTCACTTTCAGAATTGCTTGGCGAAACCATTACAGTACAAGATTTAATGATGCGCCTTTTAAAAACAATGCAACAATTCGCTCCAAAGTTAACACCATCTCAATTAACAGTAGATGAAATACCTTTATATGAGACGAATTTACAACGTATTATTGATCGTAACAATAAAGCACTTGGGTTAGAAAAATAAAGACCGTCGCTATTATAGCGACGGTCTTTATTTCAATTCGTTATAGAATTAAAGTGCTTGAGCTGCTGTAATTAAAGCTAACTTGTACACTTCTTCTTCGTTACATCCACGAGATAGGTCATTTACAGGCATGTTTAAACCTTGTAAGATTGGTCCTACTGCTTCGAAGTTACCTAAACGTTGAGCGATTTTGTAACCGATATTACCAGCTTCTAAGCTTGGGAATACGAATACGTTAGCATCACCTTTAATTGTAGAACCTGGAGCTTTTTTCTCAGCTACAGATGGTACGAATGCAGCATCAAATTGGAATTCTCCATCTAAAGTTAATTCTGGAGCCATTTCTTTTGCAATGCGAGTTGCTTCTACAACTTTTTCTGTTTCTGGAGATTTCGCAGAACCTTTTGTAGAGAAGCTTAACATAGCAACGCGTGGGTCAATACCGAATAATTCAGCAGTTTTCGCACTCTCGATACCAATTTCAGCTAAATCTTGGCTGTTTGGTGCAATGTTAATTGCGCAATCAGCGAATACATATTTCTCTTCTTCACGTACCATGATGAATACGCCAGAAGTTTTTGTAACGCCTGGTTTTGTTTTAATGATTTGAAGTGCTGGACGAACTGTATCAGCTGTAGAATGAGCTGCACCACTTACTAAACCGTGTGCTTTGCCCATGTATACAAGCATTGTACCGAAGTAGTTTTCGTCTTTAAGGATTTTGCGAGCGTCTTCTTCAGTTGCTTTACCTTTACGACGTTCAACGAAAGATGCTACCATTGCATCCATTTCTTCGTATGTAGCTGGGTCATAAATATCAACGCCTGCTAATGTTAAATTCATGCTAGCAGCTTTTGCGCTAATTTCTTCTTTATTACCAACTAAAATTGGTTTTACTAACTCTTCTTTTGCTAAACGCTCTGCAGCGCCTAAAATTCTTTCATCAGTTCCTTCAGGAAGTACGATAGAAATGCCTTTTCCTTGAACTTTTTCTTTTACTGTTGTAAATAAGTTGCTCACGAATAAACCCTCCTACATATGTTAAAAAAACTCTATCTTTAAGAATACTGCTTTTCCTCTATATTTTAAACTTATAGCTCCCAAAAAATAGATAAAATGAAAATGATTATATTTTCATAAAATTCAGCATAGAAATAAATCCCCTTTAATCCTTATCTTCTCCTATTTTCAAGTAAATTTAAATGTGACAAATTTATGCCCCAAGGTTTTATATAGATGATTTTAAAACTATATATGCTATAGTTAACGTGTAAAACTATCATTAACTGAGGTGAATAGAATGAGTGAAGCAACAACAACGTTAGATGGCTGGTATTGTTTACATGATTTACGTTCTATTGATTGGGCTGCATGGAAAACATTATCTAGCGACGAACGCGGGCAAGCTGTGTCTGAATTTTTAAATGTCGTTGAAAAATGGAACGGAGTAGCTACTGCGAAAAAAGGCAGTCATGCAATGTATACAGTTGTTGGCCAAAAAGCTGATATTATGCTTATGATTTTACGTCCAACAATGGAAGAGTTAAATGAAATTGAGACAGAATTGAATAAAACAACATTAGCTGAATATATGGTTCCTGCATACTCTTACGTATCTGTTGTTGAACTAAGTAACTATCTTCCAGCTGATGAAGATCCATACCAAAACCCACAGATCTTAGCTCGCTTATATCCAGACCTACCAAAAGCAAATCACATTTGCTTCTATCCAATGGACAAGCGTCGCCAAGGTGATGATAACTGGTACATGCTTCCTATGGAAGAACGCAAAAAAATGATGTACAGTCATAGTAAAATCGGTCGCCAGTACGCAGGTAAAGTACGCCAAGTTATTTCAGGATCAGTCGGATTCGATGATTTCGAGTGGGGCGTAACATTATTCGCTGACGATGTTCTTCAATTTAAAAAACTTATATATGAAATGCGCTTCGATGAAGTAAGTGCTCGTTATGGTGAATTCGGAACATTTTTCGTTGGAAACATTTTACCAGACGAAAAGGTAGAGGACTTTTTACACATATAAAGTGAAACTCTAATCAACCCTCACCAATCGGGCTTTTATGGGCAGTTGATACCCCTCCTAACTTCTTTGCTTTCGCTGAATTGGGAGGTAGGAATCTTACTGCCCGGCAAATAGTGGGGTAAATCGTGAAAAAGGAACGAAATTCGTTCCTTTTTTTATTACCATCTATATTTCTCCTCAAAAACCTTCTTTTATCCTCAAATTTGAACAAAAATCGACAAATTCTTTTCAAATTCCTAGTGAAATTGTAACCTTTTCATATCCAAATTTATGCTAAAATGGTACGAGCTACATGCTAATAAAGATGCGAAGGTGATAAACTATATGAAGAAAATCTTGTCTATTTTACTAGCGCTTTTATTGTCAATTTCCCCCTTAGTAGTAACAACATCCCATGCAGAAGAAAAAATACATATAGAGGCAGCTGCTGCACTTCTGTTTGATGCAGATACAGGCAAAATACTGCATGAACAAAATCCAGATGAATTACTAGCTATCGCTAGTATGTCAAAGTTAATTGTTGTTTATGCCGTATTAGAAGCAATTAAAGAAGGAAAAATCACTTGGGATACAAAGGTAAACATTTCTGATTACGCTTATGAAGTTTCACGTAATAATGAATTCTCTAACGTTCCGTTTGAAAAGGGACGTCAATATACTGTAAGAGAATTATATCATTCTATCGTTATCTTCTCTGCAAACGGATCTAGTATTGCCTTAGCAGAACTACTTGCAGGAAGTGAGAAAAATTTCTTAAATCTTGCAAATGAACATGCAAAAAATATAGGGTTAAAGAAATATAAATTTGTAAACGCTACTGGGTTAAATAACGCTGACTTAAAAGGAAAACATCCTGAGGGTACTGATTCAAATGCAGAAAACTCTATGTCAGCTCGCGATATGGGTAGTCTTTCAAAAACAATGATTACAAAGTATCCAGAAATGCTAGAGGATACAAAACAAAGATTTAGAAACTTCCCGGACAATCATCCGAAACCAATTCGTATGGAAAACTGGAACTGGATGTTACCGGGTGCCGCTTTCTCTTATGAGGGAACAGATGGTTTAAAAACAGGAAGTTCTGATACAGCCGGATATGGATTCACTATTACTGCTAAACGTGGTGACGTACGCCTTATTTCGGTTATTATTAAAACAAAATCAATGGACGAGCGCTTCACAGAATCTCGCGAATTAATCGAATACGGATTTAATAACTTCGAAAAACAAAAGCTAAAGGTTGATAAAAACAATACAATCTCTGTAGTACAAGGGAAAGAAGATCAAGTAACTGTTGCACCAGAAAAAGAAATAACAGTAATTGCGAAAAAGGGTAGTAAAAACCCTTATAAAATTGGGACTGAAGTAGATAAATCTCTCGCTGAAGATGGACATTTAGTTGCTCCTGTTAAGAAAGATGCCAAAGTAGGATCGATTACTTTAGAATCAACTGATAAATATGGTTTCTTAGACGGTAGTAAAAGTATGAAAGTTACTGCAAAAACGACAGAGGAAGTTGAAAAAGCAAACTGGTTTGTGCTAACAATGCGCTCTATTGGAGATTTCTTCTCAAACTTATGGTCTAAAGTATTTTAATGATGAAAAGCTAGCTCACGCTAGCTTTTTTTATTTTCCTCTCTCAATGTAAAACTTCGTTTGGTTGTCATATCTGAGTCCTTTTCCTCATACGTATGAACTAGTAATTGTTCCACACTTCATCTAGAAATAAACCTCTTTCCAAAAGGTATTCCAAAAAGAGAGGTGACACATAATGGGTGTTATTGCTTATAACGAAGAAGATGTAAAGTTATTAGCTAGACTGATGCGTGCTGAAGCCGAAGGAGAAGGGCAACAAGGAATGTTAATGGTCGGAAACGTTGGGGTAAATCGTGTCCGCGGAAATTGTTTAGACTTTAAAAGCATTCGTAATTTACGTCAAATGGTTTATCAAAACCCCGGCGGTTTTGAAGCAACGCAAAAAGGATATTTTTATCAACGGGCACGTGAACAAGATATTGCCCTGGCGAGACGGACCATTCAAGGGCAACGTTTTTGGCCTGCCAACTTTGCCTTATGGTTCTTTAGACCCGAAGGTGCATGTCCACCAACTTGGTATAACCAACAAAACTCTGGTCGCTTTAAAAAACACTGCTTCTTCCAACCATCTGCTGGAGATTGCCCTAGCGTATATTAAGGAATGAAAACGAGGAGGGATTTTTGAATGGCACAGCAACAAAACCCGTATTACGGAACAGGATTCTATCAACCATCTGGAACTTATGTACAACCGCAACAAATGACCCCACAGCAACAGCAACAACAGCAAGCGATGCAACAACAAGCTGCGCAAGCCCAATATGCCATTTCTCAAGGCATGTTACCATTAGAACAGTCGTATATTGAAAATATTCTTCGCTTGAACAAGGGCAAGCAAGCTACAATTGTAATGACTTATGAGCGCGGTAGTTCACTCGGTACACAATCGTATACAGGTATTATCGAAGCAGCTGGTCGTGATCATATTGTAATTAGTGAGCCACAATCAGGGAAACGTTATTTACTATTGATGATTTACTTAGATTATGTAGAATTCCCAGAAGAAATTACGTATTTACCTAGTCAACAAGCAACTTATGCTCCAAGACCATAAAAAAAGCTGGCATATGCCAGCTTTTGTTTTTTATAACCCTTTTACAACTGCAGTTCCGACTAAGATCCATGCCACGATAAACGCTACACCACCAAGAGGTGTAATTGGGCCAAAAAACTTAATCCCTGTTGTGCTTAACGCATACAGACTACCTGAGAACATAATAATCCCAGCTACCATAAGCCAACCAGCAGTAGTTAAAAGTGATGATTGAATCTTATCCATTAATAAAGCCACTACGAATAGCCCACCTGCATGGAACATTTGATATGTAACGCCTGTTTTCCAAACTTCTAACATTTTCGCAGAAATTTTATTTTCTAAACCGTGTGCTCCAAATGCCCCTAACGCAACAGATAGCCCCGCTGCAATACAACCTAGTAAAAAGAAAATTTTCATATTAATTCCCCTTTTTATTTTTATCATAAGCAATTTCCACATATAATCCAAACGATTTAATTCTTAAAAATCAAATAAAGAATTACCATTTGCACCTTCTTCTTTTATATACACAGGTTCTCCAGAAACCGGCATAATTGGTTGAACAGTTGTTATAGGCTGCTTTCCAATTACTTGCGATTGAATTTGCGGCTCTCTATACGTAGGAGATTCAACCTGTTCATCTAATAGTAAATCACATAAAGCACGCACAACTAATAAATGATCTTTTGATTTTTGCCCTTCACTACTTTTTGCCTTTGCAATTTCATTCGCCATTTTATTTAAAATCTTATCGCTCGATATTTGCATTCCTTATCACCTCGTACTTTGTAGTTCTTTCTCAAATTGCCCCAGCTTCTCTACTGAACCAAATACTATTATCATATCATGTTCTTGCAATTTTTCCTGCCCCGTCGGATTATGTATAACATTCCCATTTCTCAAAATCGCTAAAATTGTTACATCAAATTGATTTCTCACATCACTCTCTAGTAACGATTTACTAGCTAAAATAGAGCCTTTTCCGACTGCAATTTCTTCAATTACAAATGTCTGATCCACGCCATACAGTACTGTATCAATATAATGAACTGTTAGCGGATTCGCAATACCTTTTGCAATATGAATTCCTGCCATACTAGATGGATTAATCACCTTATTTGCCCCAGCCCTCTTTAATTTGTCTTCGGTTTCTGGTTTTTCTGCTCTTGCCACAATTTTAATTGAATCATTTAATCCCCTTGCCGTTAATGTAATAAATACATTTTCAGCGTCATTTGCTACGATGGCAACTAAACCAGCTGCCTTTGAAATCCCAGCATGATGTAACACTTGGTCTTCTGTTGCATCTCCATGTACATACAAAATTTTTTCCTTCTCTAATATGCTTTCATCCTTATCCACGACGACAAATGGAATTTTCTTTTCTTGCAATTCATGTACAACTTGAAGCCCCACTCTACCGCAACCACATACGATAATATGATTTTGTAACTGTGCTATTTGTTTATCCATCTTCTTCCTCCGTACTGCATGAAATAAATTCCCTTCAATAATCATAGCTGCCACTACACCAATTGCATACGTAACGATACCGACGCCAACCGGTATAATAAGAAGCGCAAAAACTTTTCCTGCATGTGTTACAGGAACGGCATCTCCGTATCCAACAGTTAATACAGTAATCATCGTCATCCAAAATGCTTGAAACAAACTAATCTCTTCAATTGTCATAAATCCTAATGTTCCTAAAATTACAACAAAAGTCATACATATAACTGCTATCCATAATTGCTTACGTGCATTCATATCGTGTTTCAACTCTTTTCTCTATCTACAATCTTTGCCAGTGGAAATGAAATACATATATACTAGATACGGAATCTATGAAAGAGGTTGATATAATGAAAACATTTCTTTCCGCCTTACAATGGGCGCTATTTATTTTAGCTGGGAGCCTTATTGTACCAATTAGCGTCGCAACTAGTTATGGCCTAGGTGGTGCTGAAGCTATTGCATTCGTACAAAGAACATTATTTGTTCTTGGCTTTGCTGGTCTACTGCAAGCTATATTTGGACATAAACTTCCTATTCAAGAAGGTCCTGCAGGCCTTTGGTGGGGGATTTTCTCCCTTTATGCAAGTTTAGGTGTCGTATTATTTGGATCAAGCAATGAAACGCTTAAAGTCCTTCAATACGCCTTCCTATTAAGTGGTATCATTTGTATTATTCTTAGTGTTTTTGGACTCATCGATAAGCTAGTTCGCTATTTTACACCGACAGTCATTGGAACATATTTATTTCTTCTTGTCGCACAACTTAGTGGTTCCTTCTTAAAGGGAATGTTTGGCCTTGACGGACAACATACAGAAGTACAAGCTGACGTATTTATTCTTTCACTCATTGTTATTTTACTATCCTTTTTCATTATGAAGCTACCTATTATTGGACAATATTCCGTTCTTTTCAGTATTGTCTGCGGCTGGATATTATTTGCATGCTTCGGATTATCTAATCCAGTAACGCCTGTGACAGATGTAATCCGTTTTCCATCCCTATTTGTTTTCGGCATGCCTCGCATTGAATGGAACATGGCAATTACGGTAGTTTTCGTTACACTATTACTTCTAACAAATATGTTAGCAAGTATTCGCGTTGTGCAAAAGATTGTCTCTAAGTATGAAGAAGGTGCCGCACCAGATCGTTTCAAACAAGCCGGCATTATAACAGGAATCAATCAATTACTAGGTGGTCTATTCTCAGCTATTGGACCTGTCGCCATTTCTGGATCAGCAGGTTTTATTGCAACGACTAATATTTATAAGCGACTCCCATTTATGTTAGGATCAAGCTTTATTATTGCCGTTAGTATATTCCCAAAGATTACCTCATTCTTTGCAGCAATCCCAGTTGCAGTTGGTTATGCTGCTATCTATCCTGTATTTGCAAGTATGATTGGTCTAGCTTTCCGTGAATACGACACAGTACAAAATAAAGAGCGCTTATTTAAAGTAGCGGGGCTTTCCATCTTTACAGGAGTCGGAGTTATGTTCGTTCCAGCTGGAGCATTTTCTACGCTCCCACCATTTCTAGCATCATTTTTAAGTAACGGTCTCGTTCTTGGGTCTGTAATAGCAATTTTGCTCGAAATACTATTTTCTCGTTCAACAAAAAAACAACTATCGTAAATTGGAAAACTTCCATTATTGCACTCTACCTTTAGAGTTGTTACGATAAATTATCATGGGCAATACGCTCATGGTAATTTATCTACTTCTTTCCAAGAAGTTCGATGTCTTACTATTATTCCTTAATATCTTCATGAACATGTATTTCTATTTAAATAAAGAAGGGAATTTTCAATATGACTTATAAAATGATTGTTTTAGATTTAGATGATACTTTATTACGTGATGACCATACTATTTCACCTCGCACAAAAGAGGCTCTAATGACTGCGCAAGAGCAAGGAGTAAAAGTGGTACTTGCTTCTGGACGTCCAACATTCGCAATGCGTGCAATCGCAAAAGAATTACATTTAGAAGAGTACGGTAGCTTCATTCTTTCATTTAACGGTGCAAAAATTATTAACTGTAAAACAGATGAAGAATTATTCAGTAGTACGTTATCTCCTGAAATCGTTCACAGTCTATACGATATTAGTAAAAAAGAAAATGTATGGATTCACACATACATTGGTGACGATATTATCACTGAAAAAAACAACTCTTATACAGAAATTGAAGGTCAAATTACGGGTATGCCAATCGTAGAAGTAAATAACCTGAAAGAAGCTGTACAACAACCAGTTGTAAAAGTATTAATGGTAGAAAATCCAGAACATTTACAAACGGTAGAATCAAAACTACAAAAACAACTAGAAGGCCAATTAAGCGTTATGCGTTCGAAACCATTCTTCTTAGAATTTACTGAATATGGTGTTACAAAAGGAACAAGCTTAAACCAACTAATCCAAAAACTTGGCATTAAGCGTGAAGAGGTTATCGCAATGGGTGATAGCTATAACGACCAGGCGATGATCGAATTCGCTGGTCTCGGTGTTGCAATGGGCAATGCACCTGATGATATTAAAGAAATTGCAAACTACGTAACAGATACAAATATGAACGATGGTGTTGCAAAAGTTGTAGAGAAGTTCGTACTAAAAAGAGAAGCGCTTGTTTAATATTTTCACTCATAAAACCTATTTGAAGTCAAATACTTCAAATAGGTTTTCATTTAAATTCTCATGCCTTTGTGACTATATTTTGAACTTTGCACTATTCTCGTAGTGTAAACTTTCTTTTTGTATATAATGAAACAAAATAGACTATTTTATGTTGAAAAAGAATACAAATTTACTATAAACAAGCATACGTTAAAGGAGGCTACTTCATGTTATCTACACCAATCGGACGATTAAGAGCAATCGGCTTAATTGAGGGGATTTCTTTCCTATTACTATTATTTGTAGCAATGCCATTAAAATATTTCGCAGGATTTGCAACAGCTGTTAAAATTACAGGCATGGCTCACGGCGTTTTATTTATTCTATTCATCTTCGCAGTAATTCAAGTAACAATCGTACACCGTAAATCGATTGTATGGGCACTTGGGGCATTCGTTTCATCAGTTATCCCATTTGGCACGTTTGTACTAGATGCAAAACTAAAAAACGAACAACAATAATAAAAAGGTAGTTAACGACTGTTAACTACCTTTTCTATTTATAAATTTGGAATTTCCCAATCAATTTCCCTCTCGCCCATATTAGCTAAAATTGCATTTACTTTAGAGTATGGCTTACTACCAAAGAAACCACGTCTTGCTGATAATGGACTTGGATGTACGGACTCGATAATATGATGATTCGTATTCGTAATTAACTTCTTCTTCGCCTGCGCATGGCGTCCCCACAATATGAAAATAACTGGTTTTTCACGCTCGTTTAACAGCTCAATTACACGATCGGTGAAATGCTCCCACCCTTTTCCTTTATGAGAATTTGCTTCACCTTGTCGAACTGTTAATACAGTATTTAATAATAACACTCCTTGCTCTGCCCACTTCACTAAATAACCGTTATTTGGAATGTCATACCCATATTCATCTCGAAGTTCTTTATACATATTTAACAATGACGGTGGCGTTTTAATACCAGGTTGTACTGAGAAGCTTAGACCATGCGCTTGATCCGGTCCATGATATGGGTCTTGTCCTAAAATAACGACCTTTGTATTTTCATAACTTGTATACTCTAGAGCGTTAAAAATATCTTCTATCTTTGGATAAACAACATGTGTACTGTACTCTTCTTTTAAAAAAACAGCCAGCTTGCGATAATATTCTTTCTCAAATTCTGGCGCCAATAATGGTCCCCAATCATTTTTTAAAACATTTTCCATACTTTCACTTCCTGTTCAATTAATTCACCATATCCTGCTTTGTAAATACTACAAATGAAATAATAAGAGATACAACTCCCCAAACAGTTAAATTCATTAAAGAAAAACCCATCGATAAACCTTGTAATGCAGGTAGTTTTCCTGATAAATAATCCGTTAATGATAAATTCACACTAAAAATATATTTCGCACCTTCCCAAGATGTTGCGAATGAGCTTAAAATACCACCTGCGATTAATGCGGCTAGCATAATTCCCATACCAGCTGGTGTATTTCGAATTAAAACAGAAACCATAAATGATATAGTTCCGACAACGATAGCAACGAACCAAGCTAATCCGTACGCCATCAAGATGTATTGCCACTGCGGAATCAGATGTACAAAGTTTGTATTTAACGTTTCCTTATCAATAACAAACCCAGTTAAAACAGGTAAATTCCATCCTGAGTATCCAAATACAAGCCCTGATAATGCGTAAGCAAACAGACCTACAAGAAACAGTATGAGTGAAATGAAAAATAACATTGTCACGTACTTACTAAGAAGTATTTTCCAGCGCCTAATCGGCCGCGTGAGTAACATCTTCATCGTTCCATCACTTCGTTCTCCTGAAACAATATCAATAGCGACAATCATGACGAGAAGCGGAATAAACAATGTAATTCCTTGCTCAATAAACGCCCTTACAAAAGTTGGTGCACCTGGTGCCATCGGGTTAATATCATGATCTAAATAATACTGTTGCTGCTCCACTCTTACCTTTAGCCAATCACGCCATTCTTCTGGTAATCTAGAGTTGTTTAAGCGGTTTTGAGAATCAACAATTTGTTGTTGCAGCGAAACTTTCCAATCCGTTGTACCGAGCCTTTTTTGTGTCGTTTCTATTTCACGATACTGTGCATATACGAAAAGTGGAATCAAGATCGCTAAAATAAGCATAACAACAAAAATACGTTTTTTACGATAAATTTTTTCCGATTCATTTAAGACTAGATTCGCAAATTCACGCATGCTGCTCACCCCTTGTGAGTTCAATAAATAAATCTTCTAGCGTAAATACAAGCTCCTTAACACTATGCACATCTATCCCATTTTCTACAAAATGTTTATTCCAACTACTTATAGATGCGATATCCATGCGGCATAGTAATCGGTCACCCTCTATACTCACTTCTCTTACCTCTTCCGCATCTTCTAGCATACCCTTCGCTTTGCCAATCGGTGTAACGATCCATTCTACACGATCACTTGCTGTTTTAATTAACTCTTCAACCTTGGCAACTGTTATCATTTTTCCTTTATGAATAATCGCCACGCGATCGCATATCATTTGTACTTCGCTTAGCAAGTGACTTGAAATAAACACACTCATATTTTCTTCTTTCACAAGCTTATGTATAAATTCCCTAAGTTCTCTAATTCCAGCTGGGTCCAAACCATTTGTTGGCTCATCTAATATGAGTAATTTTGGGTTCCCAAGAAGCGCTTGTGCAATGCCAAGGCGCTGTTTCATACCGAGTGAGTATGTTTTTACCTTATCGTGAATTCTTTCATCCAAATGAACCATTTGAGCAATTTCAATAATACGTTCATCTGATATACCACCTAACATACGGGCAAATTGTTTTAAATTTTCCCAGCCCGTTAAATATGTATACAGTTCTGGGTTTTCAACGATACTCCCAATTTGACGCATCGCTTCTCTGAAATTTTCCTTAATAGAATAACCGCCGATAGAAATCGTACCTTCTGTTTCTTTAATCAATCCAACTAACATTCGAATGGTAGTCGTTTTTCCGGCGCCATTCGGTCCTAGGAAGCCAAACACTTCTCCTTGTTTTACATCGAAGGAAATATTCTCTACAATTGTCTTCTTTCCAATTACCTTCTTCACGTCTCGTACGGAAAGTATCGTCGTCATTTTACCCCTCCTTGTTCTAGTTTTAATTTACTTGCAACATTTTGAACTAATCGGTCCGCCATATATGTATACCCTACTTCATTCGGATGGAAATGATCGGAGTATAATAAATCTTTCCCGCGGTTTTGGAATAAATCAAATGTCGGTGTAATATACACATTTTTATCATTTAGCGCTAATTTTTCTAAAGATGCATTCCATTCTACAACAATATTTGAAGAACCTTTTAAATCTTCTACATCTTCAAAAGGATTATATAAACCTAGCCAAAAAATAGGGCTATCTGTATTTAATTTACGAATTTCTTCTATAATTTTCTTCGCTTCATTCTGGAATGTTTCTGTATCAGGACGGTATGTTTCTAAATCTATCTTCCCAAGCGATTCCCAGCCCGGGAATAAATCATTTCCTCCAATCGTTAAAACGATTACATCTGCTTGCTTAATTGAATATTGAGCGCCACTACTCTCAATTTGTTTTAATAAGTCAGGCATTTTCGCACCACTAACCGCTAAGTTAGTCAAAGCAACCTTTTGCTTATAATCTTTTTGTAAATCTTTTTTCATCCGTCCAATATAGCCAATTCCTTCTTTATCACCAACACCGCGTGTTAATGAGTCACCTAAACTAACGATTTGTAACGTTCCCGTTTTCTTTTTCTCTTTTGCCACCACATCGGTCTTTTTAACTAAATTTGAAGCTTTCGGATTTAATACATCATTTACACCTGAAACAAAGCCATATGCAAATAAACAGAAAGATGCAATTGTAATGAGTAGAATTACTTTTACTACTTTTGATCTCATATCAAAACTCCTTTTAGCCCTCATAGATTGTCCATAATTATACCAAACGCAATTTTGAAAAGCGATTTTCACAACTTCTCTATTATGTTGTTTCCCTATGTACTAATTCTGGTAATAACTCTACGTGCTTTACATTTATTTTTTCATCATTAATCTTTTCATATAATAATTCAAATGCCTTCACACCAACATTTTTACTAGAATATGAAATCGTCGTAATACCTAAAATATCTGCCACATCTTGATCATCACAACCGATAATCGTAATATCTTCTGGCATACGAATTCCTTGTTTTTTTGCTTCCGTTACCATTCCCGCCGCAATATGGTTGCAAGATACAAGAAATGCAGTTGGTTTTACTGACATATGGGTCCATTCCCTAATTACATTACGCCCATCTTCCACTGTAAAACAGCCTTTAAACTTCCAGGCCTCTATCGGTGTTGCAGCAATCTGTTGAAGCGAATCCTCATAAGCTTGTTTTCTTCTCTGACTATTAATGCTATTACTTCTCCCAATACAATACCCAATACTTGTATGACCGGCATCTATTAAGCTCTTCATCCCGCGCGAAAAGACTTTATAGTAATCAATATGCACACTCGAAATGAAATTCGAGTCTATTTCTTCACACATAACAATTGGGCCAAATTTCGTATATTCTTCAAGCTTTTCCTTACTATTTGCTCGGGAACATATAATAACTCCATCAAGCTTTTTCATTTTTAACATATTCAAAATTTCTAATTCTCTTTCCTCACTATAATTCGTCTGACAAAGCATCATATTATAATTATTCTTTGCTGTTTCCTTTGATATTCCCTCAATAATAGCGCTATAATATTGATCATTTACGTGCGGTAATAAAACGCCAATTACATTCGTTTTTCCTTTCACTAAATGAATTGCATTCACATTTTGCGTATAATTTAATTCTTCTATGATTGCTAAAATTTCTTTTCGTTTCTGTTCATTCACATATGGATGATTATTCAGTACACGTGAAACAGTTGAAACAGATACCCCAGCAAGTTCAGCAATCTTTCTTATATTCGTCATCTCATTTTCCCCTTCCCCTCAAAAATTCTCCCTTGACCTGGTAAGCTTTCCACAATATATCCTGTCCTAGCAAATACATTTTGAAAGGATATGCAACTATGCTTAGATTCAAATTAGAATATATATTTTTCATTGGCGGCCTACTCATTCTCGCCATCGGTATTAATATGATGACGACAATCACTTCCTTTGGACTTAGCCCTTATGATTCCTTCTTTATTGCACTATATCAAAATTTTGGGATAAGTATCGGTTTTTGGATTTTCATGATTAATTTTGCCTTTACCCTTATCGTACTCTTTTGGAATAAAAAACAAATAACAATTGGTACAATCGTAACGATGGTTCTTATTTCCCTTTTTGTTGATTGGATTGGATCTATTACAACTATTATGGACGCTATCCGCTCTCTTCCAAAATATATAACACTTATTTGCGGAAATCTATTCGTTGGAGTTGGAATTGGTCTTTACGTCTCTACAAACCTTTGCGCAGCACCTCAAGAAGCTTTCGTTTTAACGGTTGCTGAGAAAAAGAAATGGACATTTAGAAGAACGGAAATTTCGTTAGCATTTTTATTTTTAACATTAAGCTTTTTATTAGATGGACCTATCTATTTTGGAACAATCATCTTATCCTTTACAACAGGCTGGGTTATCCAAGCATTTATTCAAATTGGTACGCAGATTTTAAACAGAAAAGAGCCTATTAAGCAAGCTGCTTAATAGGCCCTTTCTGTTTTATGGTAAGAGATACTACTTAGCATCTCCTTCAATTCGATAATTTGCCTTCACACAATCTATTTCTACATACCCTTGCAACGTATGTAGAATATAATCATAATCAGCAAGCGACGCACGATGCGTTACAATTACAATTTCAGCTTTTCCTTTCTCTTCAAGCGGCATTTGAATAATCTTTTCAAAGCTAACACCACGCTCAGAGAATAATGAAGTAATTTTTGCAAATACACCAATTTCATCTTTTACATGAAGTCTTAAAAATTTCTTCACAACAATTTCGTCTGGCTCTTTTAATACCTTTTTATACTGCGGGGATACCGCACTATTTCCATTTACACCTAATCTAATATTTTGCATTACAGCTACTAAATCTGAAACAACAGCTGTTGCTGTTGGCAAGCTTCCTGCACCTGGTCCATAAAACATCATTTCTCCGACTGCTTCACCGTACACATATACAGCGTTATATTCGTTTTGCACGGCCGCAAGAGGATGTGTATTTGGAAGTAGTGTCGGTTCAACTGTAACCTCTAATTTTTCACCATCTCGCTTTGCAAGACCGATTAATTTAATCGTGTACCCTAAACTCTTACTGTATTCAATATCTTCCTCTGTAATAGAAGTAATCCCTTTTACCTTCACATCTCCAAGCTCTACATTTGTAGAGAAACCAAGGGTAGCCAAAATCGTCATTTTTCTTGCTGCATCTAAACCTTCCACATCTGATGTTGGATCTGCTTCTGCAAATCCAAGTTGTTGGGCTTCTTTTAACACGTCGTTATATGCTCTCCCTTCATCTGACATTTTCGTCAAAATAAAATTTGTCGTTCCATTTACAATTCCCATTACTTTCGTAATAAGATCTGAAGAAAGTCCTTCTACGATGCTTCGTAAAATCGGAATCCCTCCGGCTACACTTGCTTCATAAAACAAATCTGCTTTATTATCTTTTGCTACCGCTAATAGTTCCGCCCCATGCAACGCCATTAAATCCTTATTAGCAGTCACAACATGCTTCCCACTTTGTAAAGCTTGCAAAATATATGCTTTTGCATCATCAATGCCACCCATCACTTCGATGACAACATCAATATTTGGATTATCTAAAATTTCATTTGCATCTTGTGTTAATAGAGTAGAAGGTACCTCTATTTCTCTCTCTTTTTCAATATTTTGCACTAGTACTTTCGTTACTTTCACAGGACAACCTACTTGGTGTATAAGCCGCTCTTGATGATCTGTAATGATACGAACTACACCGCTACCAACTGTCCCAAGACCTAATAAACCAACTTGAATTTCTTTCATAATACTGTCCACCCCTCAAAAATTGTGTTTAGATGAAATTATATGAGCAAAAAATCTGAAAAACAATGTTTTTTGAACATTCGGAAATATATAGGTTAATCTTTACAAAGAAAACGTTACCACGTGTTACACAATCTTTTTTTATAATACATAAGGGGTTTCTTGATACACATAATAATTCAGCCAATTAGAGAATAATAGATTCCCATGGCTCCTCCACCTAACAAGCGGTTTCTCATTTGGATGATTATGCTTAAAATAATTTTTTGGCACATCAATATTTAACCCTTTTTGACGATCTCGTTCGTATTCTTCTTTTAACGTATCACAACTATATTCGCTATGACCGAGTGCGAAAACTTGCCTACCTTCTTGCCCGATAACAAGATGAACACCTGCTTCTTCAGAGTTCGCTAATAATGTTAATTGTTCCACCTCTCTAATATCACTCTCCCGTACTTCTGTGTGACGAGAGTGCGGAGCAAAAAACAACTCATCAAAGCCTTGTAACAATTTCACATGTTGTTCAAGGACCTCATGTTCAAATACACCAAACATTTTTTCCTTAAGAGGATACTTTGGAACGCCATAATGATGATACAAACCAGCCTGTGCCCCCCAGCAAATATGAAGGGTGGATGTTACATTCGTTTTTGAGTACTCCATAATACGCCCAAGCTCTTCCCAATAATCTACCTCTTCAAAAGAAAGAGTCTCTACTGGCGCTCCGGTAATAATAAGCCCATCAAATTTTTCATTCTCAATATCACGGAATGTTTTATAGAAACTCGTTAAATGTTCCTGTGCTACATTACGAGACAAATGCGATTCCATATGAAGTAAATGAACATCTAATTGCAGCGGTGTGTTGCCAATTAAACGAAGTAATTGCGCTTCTGTTTCTTGCTTTGTAGGCATTAAATTTAATATAGCAATTTTCAGTGCCCGGATATCTTGTGTTTCTGCTCGCTCCTTCGTCATTACAAAAATATTTTCCTCCTGCAACACTTTGCGAGCTGGTAAATCTTTATCAATTATGATTGGCATGTTCTTTGCCTCCGACTAGCGCTGTTTCTAAATCTGCAATAATATCAGAAACATCTTCTATACCAACTGATAAACGAATTAAATCTGATGTGACGCCAGCTAAACGCTGATCTTCAGCACTTAATTGTCTATGCGTTGTACTAGCAGGATGTATAACGCAAGTTCGTGCATCCGCTACATGCGTTACGAGAGTTGCTAGTTTTACATTTGCGATAAATTCTTTTGCTGCTTCTAATCCCCCCTTAATGCCGAATGTTAAAACACCACTAGCACCTTTTTTCAAATACTTTTGTGCTAACGAGTAATTTTCATTACTATCTAATCCCGGATAATTCACCCATTCAATACGTTCATGGTTAGCAAGCCACTTAGCAACTGCGAGAGCATTTTCACTATGACGCTCCATTCGTAAATGCAGCGTTTCTAAGCCAATATTGCTAATATACGCATTGAATGGGCTCATACAGTTTCCGTAGTCTCTTAATAATTGAACACGTGCCTTCACAATATAAGCTGCTGCACCAAAATTTTGAACGTAACTTACGCCGTGATAACTTGGATCCGGTTCAACAAGTTCAGGATATTTCCCATTTGTCCAATCGAAGTTCCCTCCATCAATAACAATGCCACCTAAAGAACTTGCATGACCATCAATATATTTCGTCGTAGAATGAACGATAATATTCGCTCCATGTTCAAATGCTTGGCATAAATAAGGAGTTGCTAATGTATTATCCACAATAAAAGGTACTTCCAACTCTTTGGCTGCATCTGAAAATTCTTTGAAATTTAAAACGTTCATCGCTGGATTTCCTAGCGATTCTGCATAAACGAGTTTCGTCTTATCATTAGCAAGGGCCACAATTTCATCAGCTGTTAAATTGGGACTAAAGAACGTAACATCAATACCAAGCTTACGCAAACTCACTCCAAATAAATTAAACGTCCCGCCATAAACTGTGGAAGAACAAAGCAAGTGGTCTCCGCTACTACAAATATTTAAAACGGCGAGCATAATAGCAGCCTGCCCAGAAGCCGTTGCAACAGCTCCTACACCGCCTTCTAAATCTGATAACTTCTGCTCAAATGCAGCTAAAGTAGGATTGCCAATACGCGTATAGATATATCCTTCTGCCTCTAAATTAAATAGTGCTGCTAAATCATCCGAAGTATCATATTTATACGTTGTACTTTGATAAAGCGGTAAAACACGCGGTTCACCATTCTTGGGCGTATAGCCACCTTGCACACAAATTGTTCCTTTTCCCCATGATTCTCCCATCTCTCATTCTCCTTTCTTCTTATACAAAATAAAAAACTGCCCCTTTCCTGAAAACAAGAAAGGAGCAGTTTGAAAACACGCTCTAAAGGCTCTTTCTTATCTTTCAGGATTATTACCTGCAGGATTTGGCACAATTCCGTTATACGGCTGTTGCCAAGGTTTCATCGGGCCTGTCCCTCCACCTTTTCTTGATAAGACTATGCAATTACCGTTGATTTTATAGCAATAATTTCCTAATGTCAATCAGTTTTTTCTGAATGTTCCAAAATAAACATTAACAGTTTTATAGAAAGCAATAAAAGAAATAAAAGAAATATATTCCATTCTATTTCAAAAAAGACCTTTAAAAAACTCAAATCGATCTATAAAATTAAATAAGTAATTTAACCTATAAATTCAAAAAATCGCCCTACATGTTGAATAAGCAATCCTCTCCAAAAGATACTATACATATTCAATCCATTTCACACTAACATCTGCAACCTTTTCCTACTAAAACTTGCATAGTGGAGGTATAACATGACAAATACAAAAGACATGCATTATATAATCATCTTATATGGCATTCTTCTAGGATCCATAGTAGGCGCTACAGTCTGGCTATTTTTAGTTACAATAAATATCGGAATCCACTTTATTTGGGGATATTTACCTAGTATTTTCTCTTCTCCCCCTTATTACACCATTTGTATAACAACTATCGGTGGTATTCTCGTTGGCTTAACCCAAAAATACTTCGGCACATATCCACGTCTTATGCCGGAAGTAATGGGTGAATATAAAAAAACAGGTAGAATTGAATACCGTTTTGTACATAAAGCTACTTTAACTGCGATTATCGTTTTAATATTCGGGGCTAGTCTCGGTCCAGAAGCCGCACTTGTTGGAATTATTGGCGGACTTTGCACATGGGTTGGTGATCGCTTTACATTCGCCTTAAAAGGAATGAATGAACTAACAGAGGTTGGAATTGGTGCTACTTTAAGTGTAGTTTTTAACGCGCCATTATTCGGTTATTTAGCTCCAAATGAAAATGAGGGTGAACAAATTAATGAATTTTCTAAAGGGAAAAAAGCAATTGTATATTTAGCTACTACTTTCGCTGGTTTTTCCATTTATTTATTACTTAGTAAATTTGATAATCGTGGATCCTTTATCGTTAATTTTGGGGAAGGTTCCCTTTCTCTTAATGAATGGATTGCCTTTCTACCACTTGCTAGTATCGGTGCTATAGTTGGATTCTTTTATTTTAAATTAGAATTCACATTAGAGAAATTCATTCATCCTTTTAGGGAATACAAACTTACACTTGGAATTATCGGTGGTATTTTATTAGGGATTGCAGGAACTTTTCTCCCATACACATTATTCTCCGGAGAACATCAATTAAAAGATTTAGTCGTTGAATGGAGCCATTTATCCTTCTGGGTACTACTTCTTTCAGGGGTTTTAAAATTATGTATTACTGCTGTTTGTTTAAATACAGGTTGGCGCGGCGGACATATTTTCCCAATTATATTCGCTGGATCTAGTATCGGATATGCTATAGCTTCCATTATCCCTATAGATCCAATCGCCTCGGTAGCCATTGTCACAACAGCAATCTCAAGCTATGCATTAAGAAAACCAATTGCTATAACACTACTATTACTCATGTTTTTCCCGCTCAACTTACTATTACCTATGCTTGGAGCGGCAGCGATTGGTAATGCATTTCCACTTCCTAAAAACAACGAAACTACAAGCTAATACAAATAGGCAGTAGGGACAAAAGTTCCACTGCCTATTTTCATTACACATGCTGCTTCAATATTGCATATAACTCTTCAAAATTTTGCACTTCATATGTTGGCACAATCTCGCTATTATTTGATTTCTTTTCTGGATTAAACCAACAAGTATCAATTCCCGCTACATATCCACCTTTAATATCAGCACTTAACGAATCCCCAATAATGAGCCCTTCTTCAGGAGAAAAATTGGCTGACGAACTTAAAATATAAAAAAGTAGCATTAACATATAGACGTTAATGCTACTTTTTTCGAGTGACGATTCTATTTTTAATTAAAATTTGCTTGCTACTTTAGCTGCTTCTTCAAGACCCGCTGTAATGATCTCTTCTGCCTTATCTGGGAATTGGTTATGTCCTTCAATAATTACTGTTTCCATATTTGTTGCACCGAAGAAGCCCATCATGCTTGCTACATATTTAACAGCCATTTCTACTTCAGCTGCTGGACCTTCAGAATATACACCGCCGCGCGCGTTTAACAATGCAATCTTCTTATCTCCAATTAGACCAACTGGACCTTCTGGCGTATATTTAAACGTTTTACCAGCTCGGTTTAAATAATCAATATATGTGTGTAGTACTGCTGGAATCGTTAAGTTCCATAATGGAAAACCGAAAACAACTTTATCAGCTTCTAGGAATTGATTTAAGTACTTATCAGCTACTGCTACTGCTTTTGCTTCTTCTTCTGTTAAATCAAATCCTTTACCTGCTTTGAATGTACCATTAATCATGTCTACGCCTACATATGGTAATTCTTCTTTATATAAATCAAGTTCTACTACTGCATCATTTGGATGTGCTTCTTTATAGTTTGCTAAAAATGCCTCGTATAATTTCACACTAACTGCTTGTTCCGCTGGGCGGTTGTTTGCTTTTACAAATAAAACTGTTGCCATTGTTTTTCCTCCTAGTACTCACTCTTCTGTTGTTATATGCTTTCAAAAAAGGTATCCCTTGTAATTGTTGTTTTGTTGCTTACAAACATATTTTATCTTTATATCAAGACAATTTCGTCCTCACATAGACGTATTTTTCCATAAAAAAAGTCCACCTTCTAAAGGCGAACTAGGTCTTACGACTTTTGTCTTATACAATTCCGTTTTTCACTGCATATAATGCCGCTTGCGTGCGATCAGATAAATTCAATTTACTCAAAATACTACTTACATGAGCTTTTACCGTTTTTTCTGTAATAACTAAAACGGAAGCAATCTCTTTATTACTCATCCCTTTCGCTAATAACTGCAACACTTCATTTTCTCTCGCTGTTAACACATCCACTTGAATAGAAGGTTCTTCTTCTTTTTCTTCCACAGGTACTGTTTGAGAGAGAAGAGCATTTGCTACATCTGGATGTAATTGAATATTACCTTTATATGCGCTTCGAATTGCTTCAACAAGTTGATCCGGTTCTACATCTTTTAAAATATACCCGCTTGCTCCCGCCCTTAATGCTGGTAAAACATGCGCCTGATCAGAAAAGCTAGTTAATACAATTACTTTCACATTTGGACATTCTTTTTTAATACACGCTGTCGCCTCAACACCATCCATTTCGGGCATATATAAATCCATTAGTACAACATCAGGATTTGTCTCTCCTACTTTCACTAATGCCTCTTTCCCATTACTTGCTTCTCCAACTAACTCTAAATCTTCCTGCGTACTTAAGAAAAATGCTAATCCTTTTAAAACAACTGTATGATCATCAACTAACAATACTTTTATTTTCACAAACTTCCCTCATTTTCACATCATAATGGTACGTTTACTTTTATACTGGTTCTTTTCTTATCACTTACAATTTTAATTGTTCCACCAATTAATTCTACTCTTTCGCGCATCGTAGTCATGCCGAGTGAATTCTTCTCTTTTATATCCTTTTCTACAAAGCCTTTTCCTTGATCGACAATTTCTAATGATACATTCTTCTCCGTCACTTTGAAATAAATCGTTGCTTCTCTGACATTCGCATGTTTACTTACGTTATTTAAAGCCTCTTGTCCAATTCTCCATAGCGCTTCCTCTACTACACGCGGCAAATCACGAACACCTGTAACTTGTTCCCGAATTTTCAATCCCAAGTTTTCACCGTACTGCTTTAAAGCTGGTAATAAGCCTTTTTCTAAACCTGCCGGACGAAGCTGCCAAATTAATGTTCTCATTTCCTTTAAAGCTCCTTGCGCTAGTTCACGCATCTCATGCAAAGATTGATCAACCTTTTCATTTTGACCTTTTAAAACAGCTTCAGCCCCTTTTGTCATAAAGGTTAATGAAAATAATTTTTGCGAAACAGAATCATGTAAATCCCTTGCTAATCGGTTTCTTTCTTCCATTCGTACGAGTTCACGACGCTGTTCGTTTAATCTTAAATTCTCTATTATTAATGAAACGTGATTCGATAATGCTTGAATTACATCTATTGTATTAACATCAAATTCCCCATTATTTAAACTAACACATAAAACACCAAATATACGATTTTGGATATGTATTGGTGTAGCAATAACAGCTCCATTTACATGTTTTAATAGAGCTAGCCCGCCTTGTTCTAACGCCTTATTTGCCGCTTCTTTTACATCCTCTTGTAACTCTTCCTGACCATAAGAAGCCCGCAAAGATAACTCTATTTCTTCCCTAATAAAAAATGCCACTTGATTCCACTGAAATACTTCACCTACGTGATTTACCACTTTTTCAGGTAATATATTAAACTTATGAATCGTTTTTAAAGCTTGAATAAACCGCTCCAATTTCACATAATAATGTGCTCTTCGCTTTTCATTTTCATATAATTTTGTTCGCTTTAAGGCCGTCCCGATTTGGAAAGCAACTGATTGGAGCAATACTAATTCTTCTTCCGAAAAATGTGTTTTACCTGGGCTAGCTACATTTAAAACACCAAATTTCTCTCCTCCAGCCTTTAAAGGAACCGTAGCATGATGAAGGATTCCTTCTGTATCTCCCCAATTATATTCAATTGCATTATTAATTCTTTTACATTCAATAATATTAACTGCCCGCTCTAATTTCCCATCCACAAAGCCACGTAAACACCAACACTCACCTTCACACATCGGGCGTTTGTTTTCATATGTAAGTGCCTCTGGTAACTGGTAATCGATCAACTTTGTATATTTCCCATTTTCATCTGCAAGAAAAATCCAGCCCGTCGTTAGACCTGTTACACTGAGCAATTTTTCTAACACCGCTTGCAGTACATGATACATATCATTTGATGTATTTAATGTTTCTGCAATTTCTTTTAATATAACTAATTCATTTGTACGATTCTCTTGAAACATAATTCGTCTCCTACATACAAGATTTTAAATAGCTCCTCAAATAAATCATCTACTTTTCACTTTGTACTTATTCATAACATTGATATAATGGTGAAAACATAGTTTTCATTATATCACCTGAGGGGGCTTTCATAATGACATTAAATAAAGCACTTACTATCGCTGGTTCTGACACAAGTGGCGGTGCTGGTATACAAGCAGATTTAAAAACATTCCAAGAACTTGGTGTATACGGCATGACATCTCTTACGACAATCGTAACGATGGATCCACATAACGGTTGGGCACATAACGTATTCCCAATCCCAGCTTCTACATTAAAACCACAGTTAGAAACGACAATTGAAGGTGTTGGAGTAGATGCTTTAAAAACGGGTATGCTTGGATCAGTAGAAATTATTGAAATGGTTGCAGAAACAATCGAAAAACATAATTTCAAAAATGTAGTAGTTGACCCTGTTATGGTATGTAAAGGTGCTGATGAAGCATTACATCCTGAAACGAATGATTGCTTACGTGACGTTCTTGTTCCAAAAGCATTAGTTGTAACACCGAACTTATTTGAAGCTTACCAATTAAGTGGTGTAAAGATTAATTCTCTTGAAGACATGAAAGAAGCAGCGAAAAAAATTCACGCTTTAGGTGCGAAATACGTCCTAATTAAAGGCGGTAGCAAACTTGGTACGGAAGCTGCAATCGACGTCCTATATGATGGAGAAACATTCGATCTTCTAGAATCAGAAAAAATTGATACGACAAATACACACGGCGCAGGTTGCACATATTCTGCTGCAATTACAGCAGAACTTGCAAAAGGAAAATCTGTGAAAGAAGCGGTAAAAACAGCTAAAGAATTTATCACAGCTGCTATCCGTTATTCATTCAAGATCAACGAGTACGTAGGCCCGACTCATCATGGTGCATACCGTAAATTCGTTGCATCGAAAGAACTTGTCTAACATATAAATGAAAACACCCACAGAGGAAATATATTTCCTCTGTGGGTGTTTTTTAATAACCTTTATATCTTCCAGTCATCTTATCTTTAAGATACAGAACTAACCTGATTTCTGCCATTTCTTTTGGAGTAATATAACGCGTCATCAGCAGCTTGAATAAATTGCTCCGGTGATGCTTCATATACCGAAATTCCTACTGAAACTGTAACTTTTATTTTTGTTCCATTTAATAATTGGAATGAATTTTTTTCAACAGCTGTGCGAACTTGTTCCCCCATACGCATTCCATAAGCTAATCCCTTCTGCGGTATCAAAAGCGCAAACTCCTCTCCACCCTTTCGAAAGGCCAAACCTGGAAACGTTGAAACTTCTCGTAAAATACGTCCTATTTGTTTTAATACTTCATCTCCTGCTGGATGCCCATACGTATCATTTACACACTTAAAATGATCAATATCTATAAGTAGTAAACAAAGCGAATCATTTTTCATGCGTTTATTACTAATATGACGATTCATCTCTAAATAAAACTGTCTTACGTTTCCTAAACCTGTCAATGCGTCTATCGTTGCATATTGCTTCATCGTTTGAAATAACTCATTGGATTGTAAAACGTAATTTGCACTTATGAATGTTATGTAGCCTGTAATAATACTAGAAATTAAATATAATCCCACTATGTTAATATCTTTAATTAACCATATATATATTGAGGGGACTAGAATAGACAAAATATATGTATGTAACCATAACCATTTTTCTCCTAGAGAAAGATTTAGACGCGAAATAAAGATACTACCTACTCCTATCGCAATAAGTGTATAAAAGGCTACTTGAGACGCTAATGAATAATCCATGAATACTAACCTAGTTACTAAAATCATACTAACAGTTATAGTACTCGCTATTGGTCCTCCAATTATAACGGCTAGAATAACAGCTAAGTAGCGTAAATCCAATAGGCTGGTACCAACATGAACACCGAAATACATTAGTAATATACCTAATATCCCAGTAAAAATACCTACTACACATTTCTGCCAAAAAGAGAATCCTTCTTTTAACGGTTTATCTCTTAAAAGCTGACCTCCAACAAAAATAAAGGAAAGAATAATTGTTGTGTTTACAAATAAATCCCTTAACATAAAATAAGCTCCCTACTTTTTCGTCTATACCTTTCCTTATTTTATTGTATACGAAATCCCTATAATTCCCAAATCTTTTCATTTATCTTTTTCTGTTCCACGTGAAACAGAAAAAATAAAAAAGGACGAAATTTCGTCCCTTTTTTATTAACAACAACGTGATATTTTTCCGCCCTTTGCATTAAATCTAGCTTCTTGCGCCTCAGCGAAAAATTGCTTTTGACATACAACTTCTTCTTCTGGATGATGCTTTTTCATATGCTCTACATATGTTTCATAGCTCGGTACCCCAACAAGTAAACTAATAAAGTGTTTCCTTTGTCCCCATACTTGCTGTAGCCTTTTAAGCATAGTTCCTCGACTCACTTTCATCTCTAGGTATATATGGTGCCTCTTTTAACGGCATCGGCTTATTTCTTAATACTTGAATCCAAATTCGAATTGCAGAAATTAATACAGCGATTACAACTATCATAAAAATCCCGCAAAGTGCTGCATCAATATAATCATTGAAAATAATTTGCTTCATTTGAGCGACATTTTTAGCTGGTGCTAACACTTTACCCTCATCTAATGCTCCCTGAAACACCTTTGCGTGGGATAGAAATCCTATTTTAGGATTTTCATGAAATAACTTTTGATAACCCGCCGTCATCGTTACAATAAGCAATCCGACAGTTGGAATAAGTGTCACCCAAACATATGCCTTTTTCCCCATTTTGAACAAAATTGTCGTTCCAAGTAATAATGCAATACCCGCTAACATTTGGTTTGCAATGCCGAAAAGTGGCCATAATGTATTAATTCCACCAAGTGGATCTACTACCCCTTGGTATAAGAAATAACCCCATCCTAATACGCATAACGTTGTAGCTATTACATTCGCTAATGTAGAATCCGTTTTCGCAAATGGCTTATATACATGCCCTAAAATATCTTGAATCATAAATCGGCCTACACGCGTTCCAGCATCAATCGTTGTTAAAATGAATAGCGCTTCAAAGAGAATCGCAAAATGATACCAAAATGCCATCATGGCCGTTCCACCTATTACTTGTGAGAAAATATATGCCATACCTATCGCTAACGTTGGTGCACCACCCGTACGTGATAAAATCGTTTGCTCTCCAACGTTTATCGCAAGGTCTTTTAGTTCATTTGGTGTAATAGCAAATCCCCATGAAGAAATAACTTGAGCTGCCTGCGAGACATCGGTACCGATAAGCGCTGCGGGACTATTAATTGCAAAATAAGTTCCTGGTGTTAATACACAAGCTGCAATCATCGCCATCGCCGCTACAAACGACTCCATTAACATTGCTCCATAACCGATTGGCTGTGCGTGTCCCTCTTGTTCAATCATCTTTGGCGTTGTACCTGATGAAACAAGAGCATGGAATCCAGACACCGAACCACAAGCAATTGTAATAAATAAGAACGGGAATAAGTTTCCGGAGAACACAGGACCAGTTCCATCGATAAATTTCGAAACTGCTGGCATTTGTAGCTCTGGTGCTACAATTAAAATACCAATTGCTAATCCAACAATTGTTCCGACTTTTAAAAATGTGCTTAAATAATCACGCGGTGCTAAAAGCATCCAAACTGGTAATGCCGATGCGATAAATCCATATACAATAAGCATAATAGCAATTGTTTCACCGCTAAACGTGAACATACTTGCAAGCGCTGGATTTTCTGCTACATACTGTCCTCCAATAAGAGATAGTATAAGTAGAATAATTCCGATTACTGACCCTTCACCAACCCTCCCAGGCCTAATGTAGCGCATGTATACTCCCATTAAAATAGCGATAGGAATCGTCGCCGCTATTGTGAACATTCCCCAAGGACTTCCAACAAGCGCCTTTACTACTACTAATGCTAATACCGCTAATAAAATAATCATAATGCCTAAAATACCTATCATTGCAATAAGCCCTGTAACAGGACCGATCTCATCTTTAATCATTTCTCCTAATGATTTACCATTCCGTCTCATAGAAGCAAATAAAATTACAAAATCTTGTACAGCTCCAGCGACAACTACCCCAACAATAATCCATATTGTCCCTGGTAAATATCCCATTTGTGCCGCCAAAATCGGTCCTACTAAAGGTCCTGCCCCAGCAATGGCTGCAAAATGATGTCCAAATAATACCCACTTATTTGTTGGAACATAATCTTTTCCATCGTTTAAAGTATGGGCTGGTGTTTGCCGATTATTATCTAAACCAAATACCTTTCTCGCTATAAATCTACTATAAAAGCGATAAGCAACTGCATACACACATACCGCAGCTACTAAGAGCCACACGGCATTAATAGTTTCACCTTGTGATAAAGCTATTACACCAAAAGCACCTGCTCCTACTGCTGCAATAACTCCCCAAAGTAAAATCGACTTCAATGTTTTCACATACAATCCCCCCAATACTATTTCTTAGTGGGATTGTACTAAATTTTCTGAATATTTAATTTGAATCCTCCTTATCATGAAGGATTTTTAGGTTATCATGTTAAAATTTTCGCATTATCTGCTATAATTCAATTTTATTCCGAAGCTTTTTCACATAATTCCGACTAACCGGAATCGGTTGCTCATCATATTTATCTAAATAAAGATTATATGTGCCATTATAATAAGGCTTTAATTCTTGTACATATGACATATTAATTAAATAACTTTTATGTACGCGTAAAAAATCATATACATTTAGCTTATTTTCCAGTTCCTGAAGTGTATATGTTGAAATATACTGATTATTTGTTGTATAAATTGAAACCGTTTTGTTTTCCTTATTTTTGCTTACATATACAATATCTTCAGGGAAAATGTACCTAATTCCCTCTTGACCTTCTATCGGTAGTTTTCGCAAATAACTCTTTGCTTTCTCGCCTTGCTCTTTCACCATTCTATATAAAAGGAATTGCAAATCTTCTTCACGAAATGGGCGTAGTAAATAATAAAATGCTTGAAAACGAAATGCCGTAATGGACTCTTCTATATCTTCACCCATAAAAATAAATTTCGTATAACAATTTACTTCCCGTAATAAACTCGCGTATTCAAAACCCGTTCCCTCTATTAATTTTGAATTTAAAAAAACAAAATCTGGTGTGTGCTTTTTCATGATAAATAATGATTCTGTTCCTGTATTTGCTTCAAAACATTCTACATTCCTTATATTTTCAGTAAATTTTTCAGCTAAACTTCTTCGCTCTTCTACTTCTTCCATGACCAGTAAAATTTTCATTTCTACAACCACCTAATTCTTTTGTCCGTATGTCTTGTTGTATACATTCGCTTTTATAAGGAACATTCCCTTTTTTCTTACTATACCATTATTTATCTAAAAAAACAGAAAAAAGGGAACCATCACGGTTCCCCCTGCCCTTTTATTCCATTATTTGTAGGCAGTAAAACTCACACTGCAAGACTCGCTGAATGCGAAGAAATGAGGTGCAAGTCTTACTATCATAGTGTGGGCCAAAAATCAAGTGGGAATACATCTCTCACTAATTAAAGTTTCACCTTATACTAATTCTCGTTGCTTCGTTTCTTGCCCAAGTATAATTACAGCAAATACACCAATTAAAATTGATCCACAGAAAATCGTAAATATTAGTGATAGTGAAGCCTGTGAAGCAACTAAATATCCTACTAATAGCGGCCCAAGGATACCACCAATACGGCCGAATGCCGCAGCCATCCCTGCGCCTGTACCACGAATAACTGTTGGATACTGTTCAGGTGTATAAGCATATAATGCACCCCAAGCACCTAAATTAAAGAAGGATAGTAACATGCCTGCTACGATTAATACTGTTAATGACTCCGCCACTCCAAACAAGTAAGCACTGCACGCTGTACCAATTAAATACGTAACTAAAACAAACTTACGACCAAGACGTTCAATAAACCAAGCAGCTGTGAAATACCCTGGCAATTGAGCTAACGTCATAATAAGTACGTATTGGAAACTTTTTATTAAACTAAATCCTTTTAATACCATTACACTAGGTAACCAAAGGAACATCCCATAATAGGAAAAGACAACAGAAAACCATAGAATCCATAACATAATTGTTGCCTTACGATATTCCCCAGACCAAACTGATTTTATATTTTCAATAACGGATGGTCTTTTTTCAACCTTTTGGAAGCTTGGGGAATCCGGTAAATTCCATCTTAAATATAAAGCATATAGTGCTGGAACCGCACTCAATACCATTGCAACTTCCCAACCATATTTCGGAATAACAAAATACGAGATAAGAGCTGCAATTAGCCATCCACCAGCCCAAAAACTTTCTAATAGCACAACTATTTTGCCACGTTCATGTGCTTCAACACTCTCTGATACTAATGTAGAAGCAACTGGAAGCTCTCCGCCAAGCCCCATACCAATTAAAAATCGTAAAACAAGGAACATCGCAAGTGTTGTCGTTAAAGCAGTTAAACCACTACCGATAGAAAATAGTAATAATGTAATAATAAAGACTGATTTCCGCCCTATTTTATCTGATAGTATTCCAAAAACGAGCGCTCCGACTGCCATACCAATTGAATTAATGCTGCCTATCCAGCCCATTTCTTGCGTACTTAATCCCCAATCTTTTTGCAACGCTACCATTACAAATGAAAGCATTCCAACGTCCATTGCATCAAATAACCATCCAAGCCCTGCTATGCCAAGTAGCTTTCGCTTCGAAATTTCTTTCACCTTACCCACAAGAAGTCCTCCTTACACAGCTGTCTTTACACATCATTTTACATGTGTGAATTGTATAAGTAAAATACTTTCGTGTAAAAAATTCTCCTTCATCATTCCCAAAAGATAAAATACTTATCCCACTATTTGAGGGCAGTAAGACCCCCGCCTCAAAATTCAGCTGGAGCAAAGAAGGTAAATTGAAAATGCACTACCTGCCATTAAACGCCGAATTAGTGAAGGTCCACAATCAATGGTAGATGAACAAAACCTCACTTTATCAAAAATGACCAAATAAAAAAGTAGCGATAGAACGCTACTTTTTCGCACGCATGACTTCTTTTAAAAATTCCGCTAATACTAACTGACGACGCCAGCGCGTTGGATTACTACACAATCTATAAAACCACTCTAAATGGATCGCTTGAATCCATTTTGGTGCACGTTTTACCTCCCCAGCCCATACATCTAAACTTCCGCCCACTCCAACAGCCATTTTTGTTTCTAAACGATGCTTATTAGTTTGGATAAAGTTTTCTTGTCTTGGGAAACCAAGTGCGACAAGTAATAGATCTGGTTTTGCTTCTTGAACACGAGAAACGATTTTCTCTTCTTCTTCTTGTTTAAAATACCCATCTTGTATACCCACAATAGATACAGCTGAATACGTCTTCGTTAAATGATCTGCTGCAGCTTGTACAACATGCGGTTTTGCACCAAGCAAGAAAACAGACACCGGTTTATTCTCTTCTGATAGCTTCGCAAATAAATTACACATTAAATCAAAACCTGCTACACGTTCCTTTACAGGTGTACCTAGCATGCCACTTGCTTTTACAACTCCGATACCATCGGGTGTAATTAAATCTGTATTTAATAATGTTTTATGGAATGTTTCATCCTTTTTTGCACACATAACAATTTCAGGATTTGCTGTTACTACCTGAAAAGTATGAGTTCGCTCCAATTCTAGTTGTCCCTTCAAATGTTGGATTGTTTCATCCATTGTCATTGTAGAAAAAGGAACACCCAAAATATCAACCGTTTTTACTTCCATGATTAACTATCCTCTCTATTTCAGTAAAAGTTTTTTATATGCATTATAAGTATCTTCATACAAATTCTTTAGCGAGAAGTGAGTAGATGCGTGATTATATAAACGATTTCCCATCGCTTCTAATTCACCATTCAACCATTTTTCATATGCATTTTCTAATGCATTTGCTAATGAGTCTGCATCACCAATCGGTACAACCCACCCATACGTATCATCAACTATTAACTTTCTCATATCACCTACATTTGTTGCAATAGACGTTAAGCGCTGATTAGCCGCTTCTAATAAAACAAGAGGAAAGCTTTCGCTATAAGAGGTTAACAAATTAATGTTTGCAGATGCATATAATTCTTTGGAATCTGTTCGAAAACCTAGAAACATCACCTTGTCCTCTAAGCCCTTTTGTTTCACCATCTCTTTTAATTCTGCTTCTATAGGTCCATCACCAAGCAAGAGCACCTTTATATTTGGAATTTTAATTTTTTGTAACGCTTCAAATAAAATATCATGACCTTTAACAGGATGAAGACGCGCTACTTGAATAGCTGTAAATACTCCTTCATCAATGCCAAATTCACTCTTATCATAAGGTTTTGCTGGAGTACTATCATACTCAATTCCATTATAAACCGTACAAATCTTCTCTTCTGGTACACCTAATTTTATTATGTTTCTCTTAAAGTTTTCCGTAATTGCAAAGAATAAATCTACCTTCCTGAAAGAACGTAAATTTAACTTCGTAAATACCCATCCTTTTAATCCCCTCTTCATAAAATCCAAAGTTGGATCACTGTGGACAGTCATTATCCATTTCGCTTTTATACCTTTTTTCAAGAGGGAGAGATAGAAATTTGCTCGTGCGCCATGTGTATGCACAATGTCAAATTGATTTTCATTAATAAATGCCTTTATTTTTGAAAGAATTGATAGGTCGTACCGAGATGATTGAGTAAAAACATGCACTTGAATGCCAAGGTTTCTCGCCTCTCTAGCAATCGCACCTTCTTCAAATACCATTAATTCCACTTCTTCCTTTGAAAACTGAGATAAAAGTGAAATAATATGTGTTTTCCCCCCACCTTCTTCTGCACCAGCATTCATATGCAACACTTTCATTTCTTACATCCCCCATTTTTTTCTTTTTATTTACTATAACAAAATAAAAGCTAACATATGCTAGCTTTTATTTTTCTATCATTCAATTTCCAAGTCAACTATTAAATATGCCATGATTAATACTAAGTAGAAACTCACTCCAGGTGCAATTAAAATATGACCAGCCATGAATGAGATACCTAATCCGAGAAGTATCGCTGCAATCACCAATGCATATTTCACTGTGAATATTTCTTTAAATTTAGTAAATACACATGCAATAAATTTAATACCGAAGTATAAGAATGGAATTACAAGTAAAATAAACCCTATGATTCCGAAAGAATAGAACCAATCGTGGAAATCACGTTCAATTAATTTCGGCTGTTCTTTATAGTTACCAGCATAACCCATTCCTAATAATTTTTGAGACATTGGGGCTTCATTATAGAAATCTTTATACATCTGTTCAAATAATTGACGCCCACTAAAAATAAGTGCTTGCGTTTCTTCTTTTTTCTCCGCTACTTTTTCTTTTTCTTTCTCTTTTTCTTTTGCTTGCTCTGTCACAGGATGTTTTTTATGCTCTTTAGCTTCCTCTTTCTTTTTCTCTTCCTTTTTCGCACTCTGTTCTTGTTCAATTAATTGGAAATGAAATCCCATATTTTTCATAAATGGTGAAAAAGGTGTATATGCCAATATGCCTACAAATACAGTCATTGCAAGAAAACCATTTAATAAATAAGCATGTTTTTTTCCATCTTTACGTTGTGTAAATGCTTGAATAAAGCACATAATAACTGCGATAGCCATTGTTCCAAAAATTGCTCCTACGCCAACCTTTGTCCCAATTGCAAATAGAGAATATACAACTAAAATTGAAGGAATCCAATAGTATGCTTTGCCTATACTTTTTGTTTTTTCAATTGAGTACAAAATAACAATTGGACACATGATAGCTAAAATAGATCCAAGCTCGTTACCTGCATAAAACCAGCCGCGCGACCCCAATTTTACCCATTCATAACTATTATAATCTGTACCAGTAGTAATCGAAGCTACCATTACTACTCCTATAATTAGCGATGCATACGTAATATAATTACGCATTTTCGAATGACTTTTTTCTTTTAAAGACTTAAATACAAACACATAGCAAGTAAGCATAACAAACGGATATAATGCTTTTGCTATAAACTTAATTTCTTCTGTAAGTACCATAGGATTTTTTGTAAGCTTGTTATTTACCAATCCGATAGTGAAGACTATTCCTACTAAGATTATATACAATATATATTTTATATTTCCTTGTTTCTTCGTTTGAATTAAAATATATATCCCACTTAGGAACATAACGAATAAGCGTGTAATAACTCCAATGGTCGTATCAATTTTTAAAACCATGATACAGAACGCTGTAAGTAAATCTAAAATCGGTTGCAACAAAATAAAGATTAGTAGAAAATTTTCAAATTTATTACTTTTACTATTTTCGCTTAACATCTAGAACCTCCATAACGATTACCAAATTTCAATCTATATAGTTAATATTTTTTTCTTATCTCAAATATTTATTATAACACATATTTTTTAATTAAACGTCCCACATTTCTCCCCAATCTTACCTTATAGAAAAAAGCGTATTTGTATTTTCAAGCGCTTTCTTTCCTCATTTTTTCTTTTTTTCTACATGTAACGAAAATGCATTGTTATTTACATAACTTTAGTGTATATTTTTTCTCTGGAACATCTTTAGGAGGAAGGGATTACAGCAATGTTATTAATCGACATATTTACGTTTCTTGGCATTATCGCCGCTGCTATTTCCGGTACATTAGTTGGTTTAAAAAAAGATTTAGATTTATTCGGTGTCCTTTGTCTAGCTGTAGCTACTGCGCTCGGCGGCGGTATTATTCGTGATATTATGATTGGTAACCTGCCTCCCGTCGCATTTGTTAAACCCATTTACTTTTTCGTAAGCGTATTATCAGCATTATTTACTTGTATGTTTTTTGAGCGTATCAATAAACTGCAAGTCGTTATTATGCTTTCTGATGCTGTTGGCTTAGGTGTTTTTACAGCTATTGGTGCAAATGCGGCAATGTCACATCATGTTGACGCCTCATTTTTAGTTGTTTCAATGGGAGTCATTACAGGTATTGGAGGCGGTATTTTGCGTGACATTTGCGCTCAAGATATCCCCTACGTATTCCGAAAAGAAATTTACGCAATCGCTTCTATTTTAGGAGCTATTAGTTTCCTAATCACACATGCAATGGGGGCACACGTATTAGCTTTCTATGTTTGTTTATTAGTAACATTCATTATTCGTGTTGTCACTGTAATATATAATGTACATTTCCCAGTTTTCTTTAAAACACATGCTAAAATTAATAAAGGCCATTAAGAGAATTCTACATAGAATTCTCTTAATTTATATACTATTCTACACACTAATGTAGAGTAATTGTATATAAAAATATATAATTATATTGTAACTAAAAAATGAAAACGCTTTACACACAGGGGGGAAGAACAATGCTTGGGGTTTTTAAAAAACATACAAATAAAACAAACGTCAGTGTACTTGAATTAAGTAAGGATCAAAAAATCACTTTTAACGTGCCTACTAATTCTGAACTGAAGATTCAAATGGATATGCTACATATTTCAAAAGAAGATTTACAAGTCGTAAAGGTACTACAACCCTTTATTTATGAAGAAATTGATTGGATTACGGAAAAATTCTATGTCAATATTACAAAACAGCCTAATTTAATTACTATTATTGAGCGTTATAGCTCTATTCCAAAACTAAAGCAAACTTTAAAAACGCATATAAAAGAATTATTCAGCGGAGATATGCATGAAGATTTTATTGAACAACGTGTTAGGATTGCCAAAAGACATGTACAAATTGGCTTACATAGAAAATGGTATACAGCTGCTTATCAAGAATTATTCCGCTCTATCATGAAGATTTTGCAAACAAAAATTACAACAATTGAAGATTTTTCTTATTCTATAAACGTAATAAATAAATTATTCACACTTGAACAAGAACTTGTTATTGCGGCTTATGAATCTGAATATGAAAGAATGCAAAAAGAACTTGAAAAAGAAAAAGAAATAACAGCTATGACCATTACGCATATTGCAACAGAATTAGCATCTGTATCTGAAAAAACGAGCGCTTCTATTCAACAGCTAACGGCTAAATCTGAAACGATTGTAGAAATTGCCAAAACAGGCACATCATTAGCTACAACATCAGAAGAAAAAGCGAATAAAGGTAAAGAACAATTAAATAAGCAAAATAAACGAATGGAATACATTCAAATGAACATGGAAACGATTATTACAGATACTCATGAACTTCTCAATATTTCTAACAAAATTAATGAAATTATAGATATTGTAAAATCAATTGCAGAGCAAACGAATTTACTCGCACTAAATGCTGCGATTGAATCTGCTCGTGCTGGGGAATTTGGTAAGGGCTTCTCTGTTGTAGCTGGAGAAATTCGAAAGTTATCAGAGCAAACGAAAGAATCTATATTCAACGTGACAAAGCTCGTCGAAAAAACAAATGAACAAATTATTCGTGTCTCTTCTTCAGTGAAACAAATTAGCTCCCTCGTATCTGAAGGAACGGATAGTATGTCTGCAACAGATCAATACTTCCAAGAAATTGTAAAAGACATGTCTAACTCGAAAGAGCAGAATAAAAAAATCGAAAATGAGTTAGAAACCATTTCACAAGTAATGAAAGGAATTCAAGACGATTCCTCAAAAATGGCTCTAACAGCCGATAGTTTACAACTGGAACTGAACCGATAGAGTGAAGATTATGTCAGTAGAGGTACTTTATCGCTGCTGACTCTTAGTCCTCATCGTCCATTCAAAAAAAAGAATCCAAATTGGATTCTTTTTATTTTCTGAAGAATATTTTTTGACAGTACACATAACTCATATAAACACCAAAGCTTTGCAAAATAAACAAAGCTGGTACAATAAGATTGTAATATGCCATATCTACTTGGAAGAGCCTTAACAATACGTATCCACTAATTAACAATAAGAACAACATATATCCTTCGTTCTGTTGTTTCTTAATAAAAAAGTGTAATAAAGCAATAGACATAAACAATGTTACCGCTATATATATAAGTTTTTCACATTTAAATAGAATAGAATGTATTCCCTCATCTGAGAATTGATTCATTACTGGCTTTAAAAGTTTAAATCTTTCTTCTTCAATCTCTTTTAGCCTTTGATCAATACGCTCTGTTACGCTTTGATTCTTTGTTATTTCCCTCTCATTTTTACCTTTTCCAATCAAAACAGATTGAACATACGTTTCATTTGAAATCGTATATTGTGACATTCCCATTGTCTGAATTCCGTAACTCACACCAAAATGGGCACTATAAAATAGAATAAGTATCCCTATCATCTTTAGTAATACTTTTTGCTTCATTGCTGATTGAAAAAGTTCAATTAACAACACATATACAACAATAAAAATAGGAAGAAATAATCCCAATGGGAAAATCATATTACTACATGCAAATAAAATTGCTGAAAGCACCCACATATAAGGATGATCTAAACCTTTATATAAAAGTATGTAACAAGCTAAATAAAATAAAAATATTGCGAGCGATTCTGATGTTAATAAAGAACTCATAAATATATTTGGAATATATAAAGCGTAAAATACAGACGCAATACGACCGCATTCTTCTCCAAAAACTATTGCTGCAATACGATAAATGAAAAATGCAGTCCCTGTGCAAAATAAAATATTAAATAACTGCAATGCGGATACTGTATCGCCAAATATACGAATGATAATTGATTCATAAATAATAAAAGGTAACTGCGTTACATTCTCTACACTATTACCAATTGCAACCTGTTTTGCAGACTCAAACATAGATTTCATATCACCGATTATCGGAACGTCTACAAATAAAACCATACTAAGTCTCACGACTATAGATGTACCAATAAGAAAACCAAGAAATTGTTTATCTGTAAAACGATACTGTAAAATCGATGCCACTAACAGCATGAGAATAACGAAAATAACCAATACGATTGTTACACTTGTTGTACTGTCTCCAAAAAATTGTTTACTTATTTCAAATGCAGACCAACAACTATAAACAAAAAATGCAAGCATCGCACCAATCATTATTTTACTGAAAAAAGACGAAAAATTTGTTTGTATATGATTCATATTTCCATTGCACCTCTATTTCCATTCATAACAAAACGATTCTATCATGAATAGGTGCACGGCTGATAGGGAATTTCTATGACAAATACAGGGTCCTAATTTTTTCACTTGCAATGTAAGCGAATCCTCTTTTACACTACATTTTATATATGATAAATTTTCTTTCAGTTACATGAATACAAATACAGAAGTTTTGCTAACTCTCTTCTGGAATTCTTTACTTCATTAAACATCTATAGATTTTTAATATTTTTGTACTCCACTCACAAGACATGTCATTCTGATTGAAAACAGAAAATAGGGGCTGACCATATGGAAAAGAAATTCATGCGAGAATCCAAAGCAATTAAAACAACACGTGTTTTTCCGAATGATTTAAATAATCATCAAACACTTTTCGGAGGAAAATTATTAGCAGAAATTGATAGTATCGCTTCAATTGCAGCTGCAAGGCATAGTCGTAAACATTGCGTAACAGCATCTATCGATTCTGTTGATTTTTTAACTCCCATTCACCAAGCAGATTCTGTTTGTTACGAAGCATTCGTATGTTATACAGGAAAATCTTCAATGGAAGTGTTCGTAAAAGTAATTGCAGAGAATTTATTAGCAGGAGAACGTAGAATAGCTGCAACATGTTTCATTACATTCGTTGCATTAAAAGATGGAAAACCTTCTTCTGTTCCACAAGTACTACCCGAAACGGAAGAAGAACATTGGCTACACACAACTGGTGCTGAGCGTGCAGAAAGTAGAAAAAAAGGGCGTGTAAAAAGCAAAGAAATGGCTGAAGTTCTAACTTTAAGTAAACCTTGGAGTATGTAGGCCTTCACCATTAAGACATCTTCTGAGCGAATAACGATCATGTATTCGCTCATTTTTTATAAACAACTTCCCACCTTCATACAACCATTACTCCTTTTCACACATACTATGTAATATTTTTATACATACCCGTTTGCTATTAACTTTTTCTAATGAATAAAATCTCATTTATAATACGGTTCTATCCTATCAATAGTTGCTTTACAAAGTTTATGTAGGGTACACTTATACGGGTGGTCAACAAAACAATTTAAGGATTTGTAAATCGTGTAGAAAACACCTTACACTTCATTATATTGAAAGAATTAACTGTAGTTAAAAACCTTACTATGACATAGCAAGTATTTTAATTAAATTGGATTATTTTAATGGAAAGGTGAAATTATGCAGAAATCAATTGCTTCAAATATTTTTTATAAAATACTGCTCAATACGTTTAATATTATCCTTCCAATTTTAGTTGGTCCTTACGCATATCGAACGTTAGGAGCAACTTCAATCGGAACCGTTAATATTGCTGAAACTTTTTTCAATTACTTCTTCGTGTTCGCCGTATTTGGTGTATATCAATATGGTTTACGTGAAATTAGCTTAATTAAAAACGATAAGAAGAAAGTTTCTAAGTTATTTACAAGCCTCTATGTAATTAACTTCACAACTAGTATTTTGGCTTTATCAGCCTTTGTGCTCTTTAGTTATATTGGATATGGACATCATAGTCTATTTCCTGTTCTTCTTATTTTCGGTTTTAATTTTATATCTAACATGTTTTATGTAGAATGGTTCAATGAGGCATATGAAAATTATGATTTCATCACTAAAAAAACAGTTATCGTTCGATTAATCTATGTCGTACTTCTTTTCTCTTTGATTCATGGGGTTGACGATTACAAAACATATGCTGGTTTATTAGTATTATCAACATTTTTAAACCACTCTATTAGCTTTATATATGTGAAACGCCAAGTGAAATTTGATTTTTCCAACTTAACGATTATTCCTCATTTAAAACCGTTACTATTAGTCTTGATTTTTTCAAATGCTAATATTTTATATACTCAATTAGATCGTCTTGTTTTAGGAGTATATGTTGGAAAAGAAGAAGTTGCATATTACGTAATGGCTTTTCAAATTATGATGATTATTAATACACTTATGTTAAGTGTTGTACAAGTAACCGTTCCAAGATTGTCTTATTTATCAGGAAATGCATCTGAACTGGAGTATGAATCTTTACTAAATAAAATTTCAAAAGTGTATTTCATTACCCTATTCCCTGCTGCAATCGGTTTAATGCTCATTGCTCATGGAGCTGTTGTTATTTACGGTGGACAACAATTTGCTGAGGCTGGTAATACATTAATTGTTTTCGCCTTCTATATGATTACAGTCGGTATTGAGTCCATTTTATCGAATCAAATTATTTATGTAAAAAAGAAAGAAAGCATTTTAGTGCGATTTTTATTCATTTGTGGATTTATCAACTTAGCATCCAATATTGCACTAATATACTTCCATGTACTTACACCAACAACCGCAATTTTCACAACAACAATTGCGAATTGTTTCTTAATCACATTTGAATATATTTATGTGAAAAAGAAATTAAAAGTGAATTATACGTTATTCAATATACAAAAACTTAAATATCTATTTTATTCACTAACATTTGTCCCCATAGCATTCGTTATTGATATGGTAGTATCTGGACAAATACTACAAGTTATCCTAGTCATAATAACGTGTGGATTAACGTATGCCCTTATCCTCTTTATAACAAAGGATGAAATTCTATTTTCACTACTTGAAAAGATACTGGCACGATTCAAAAAAGCTTAAACGCAATCTCTAAAAGGAGCTGTTAAACTTGAAATTTTCTTTAATCATGGCTACTTGTGGCAGACGTGATGATATTCTTGACTTACTAAAATCACTTGAACAACAAACTTACAAAAACTTTGAACTTATCGTAGTAGATCAAAATGATACGCCAATCTCTGATTTATTTGATGAATATAAAGATAAATTTTCTATAAATTACATTTATACACCTATTAAAGGACTATCAAGAGCTCGTAATGCGGGCTTAAAAGTAGCAGATGGCGATTTTATCGCTTTTCCAGATGATGATTGTATTTATGAAAAGAATGTTTTAGAGAGTATATTAGAAACTTTCAACTCTAATAAAGATGTGCATTTCATCTCAACAAACACGACAAATGTTGAAGGAACTGGTTCTTTAATACACGCACCGAGTACAGACATTATTTTAAATAATAAGTATGGATTCATGGGGCCTTCTTTCACCCTATTCTTCACAAAGCAATTTGTACAAGATGTAGGTACATTTGATGAAGATTTAGGTGTTGGTTCTGGCACGATTTATGGAGCTGGTGAAGAAACTGACTTTGTACTACGCGGTATGAAACAAAATTATACTGGTTTATTTAGAAAAGATCTGTTCGTATACCATCCTGTAAAAGAGGAAATTATTAATGAACAATCATTAAAACGTGCCATTTCTTATGCTGGTGGTTTTGGTAGGGTTATTCGCTTACACTATGGATTCCCTTATTTCTTACGTGCTGTCGCTGCCGCAACATTCCGTATGACACAAAATATTTCTAATGATAAGCGCAAGTTCCACGCAAATCGCTTACGCGGAATTGTTCGTGGATTTTTAAAATAAAAACAAGGTGTAACCACTTTTATTAAATGGTTACACCTTATTTTTTTATTTCTCTTGCATAGCTTATTTCTTGCAAAGTAACCCATCATTCTTTTATAATCGCATCCCCCACTGGTCAATTACATTATATATTTTTGAAATGATAGCATTATATCCAAGAATTTAGTATCATGATTCAAGACACTATTTAGAAATGAACGGAGGACATTATGAGCTTATTAACTGTTGAAAAATTAGGCCATACATTTGGTGATCGTACATTATTTAAAGATGTATCCATGCGCTTACTTGCAGGAGAACACGTTGGATTAGTTGGAGCAAACGGTGTTGGTAAATCAACATTTATGAATATAATTACTGGTCAGCTTATCCATGACGAAGGTCGCGTTGAATGGACACCTGGTACAAATTACGGTTACTTAGACCAGCATACTATTTTAACACCTGGTCGCACAATTCGTGATGTATTAGCAGATGCATTTTTACCTTTATTTGAAAAAGAAAAAGCTTTAAATGAAGTTACAGAGAAAATGGGAACTGCTACACCAGAAGAATTAGAGGAACTTCTTGAGCAAATGGCAGAAATTCAAGATGCTCTTGAAGCAGGTGGCTTCTATTTATTAGATATTAAAATTGAAGAAGCAGCACGTGGTCTTGGAATTGACGCGATTGGGCTAGATCGTGATGTTGCGGCATTAAGTGGTGGACAACGTACAAAAGTATTACTTGCAAAGTTACTACTTGAGCAACCAGAAGTACTTCTATTAGATGAGCCTACCAACTATTTAGACGTTGAACATATTCATTGGTTAACAAATTATTTAAAAGAGTATCCACATGCGTTCCTATTGATTTCCCATGATACGGAATTTATGAATAAATGTGTTGATGTTATTTTCCATCTAGAATTCACAAAAATGACGCGTTACACAGCAACATATGAAAAATTCTTAGAGCTAGCAGAAATCAATAAAAATCAACATATCAACGCCTATGAAAAGCAGAGAGAATTTATTAAAAAGCAAGAAGACTTTATCGCCAAAAATAAAGCTCGTTACTCAACGACTGGCCGTGCAAAGAGCCGTCAAAAACAACTTGATCGTATGGAGCGTATTGATCGTCCTGAAACAGCTATTAAGCCTGAGTTCTCCTTTAAAGAAAGTCGTGCAAGTAGTCGATTTGTCTTCGAAGGGGAAAATGTGGAGATCGGATATACACATCCGTTATTACCGAAATTAACAATGACAATTGAACGTGGTGAAAAAATTGCAATTGTTGGATGTAACGGTGTCGGTAAATCAACACTGTTAAAAACAATTTTAGGTAAGATTAAACCATTAAGCGGAAAAACAAGTCTTGGTGACTTCTTAAATCCATCATACTTCGAGCAGGAAGTAAAAGCTGATAATATAACACCAATTGATGATGTTTGGAATACATTCCCTAGCTTAGACCAACATCAAATCCGTGCAATGTTAGCAAAATGCGGCTTAAAAAATGAACATATCTCTCGTCCACTGAACCAATTAAGTGGTGGCGAACAAGCAAAAGTTCGTTTATGTAAACTAATGGGTGAAGAAAGTAACTGGTTACTCTTTGATGAGCCAACAAATCACCTTGATGTTACAGCGAAAGAAGAGCTAAAAAAGGCGATGAAAGCATATAAAGGAACAATTCTTCTTGTATGCCACGAACCTGATTTTTATGAAGATTGGGTAACAAAAACTTGGGATGTAGAGAAATGGGCCCAAGAAAATTCTTAATCCCCTAACAACATCCCTTTACACTCATATTTAATGTGTAAAGGGATTTCGTTTTAAATAACCATGCAATTTGATAAGGAGTTTTTATATATAATGCAAAGTACATTTTTTCCAAAACTCAATACATTTTTTGTGAAATGTTTATTAGTGCTATGTCTTATTATTTCAGCAGCTATTACATTTCAATCAGTAGCTGTGGTTAGAAATCAAGCTAACACTCGTTTACTTATAATAATCCCAAGTATCATTATAATAGGTCTTCTATTTTTACTAATTGGTTATATTTCTAATAAATATATGTCAACGCTAGTATTTACTATTTCACTTATCATTTTAGCCTTCTCTATTCGATTAATCTGGGTTCTTAATATCCAAACCCCTGTCGAATCAGATTTTGCTTTGATGTACAACGGCGCTATACAAGCAACTAAAGGAGATTTTAGTTTTGCCCAAAGTATATATTATACTTCATGGGTTTACCAACTTGGATTTACAATGTACCAAGCTTTTATTATCAATTTATTTGGTGAAGGTACCTTCCTTTTAAAGCTCTTAAATGTGATATATTGCACAGGAACAACATTACTCGTTTACAAAATAACTTCTCATATATTTAATGAGTGGTCTGGGCGCATAGCTGGATTACTGTACGCAATATATATCCCAAGCATTGTATTAAGCTCAGTCCTAACAAATCAGCATCTTGCTACATTCTTATTTTATCTTGGGTTTTATTTATTAATTACAAAAGGATTAAGCCATAAATACATGTGGATTTTCATAGGGATTTCACTTTCTTTAGGGGATATCATGCGTCCTCTTGGTGCTATCATCCTGATTGCGGTAACTATTTATGTTTTTTTACAAGGTATGCTAGGCAAATCAAAACAAGACATTTTCAATTCCATTAAGAAACTTTTTGGGATTTTCATCGTGTTTTACCTTATACATTACATTATAAGTTATTCATTTATATCTGCTGGAATTACACAATATCCGCTATCTAACCGTGATCCTCTTTGGAAATTCACAGTAGGATTTAATCATGAAACAAAGGGTGGTTATTCTGCAGCTGATGCAGAATATATTATGTCCATTGAAATCGGTGAAGAACGTAAAGCTGCTGAAAAGGAACTAATTCAAGAGCGACTAGCTGATCCACAAAAAGTTTTATCTTTATTTGGCGATAAATTCACGCTCATGTGGGCAGATTACGACTCAGCCCCATCGTGGAGTCTACTAACACTGGGGAACACAGATAATAATATGATTACTTTACAAAACGACCTTATGAAATATGAAAAGTATATGTATATTACAGCTATGTTATTTGGTACGCTAGCATTTCTTTATCTCATCTTGACTAAGCAAAACAACACGCATTACACACTATTTTTATTATTGATAATTGGTTACGTAACTGTTCATTTCTTAATCGAGTACCAAACAAGATATCGATACTTCATCATTCCTAGCTTTACAATCATTCAGAGCTATGGCCTATATTTATGTTATCGATTTATATCGAACAGAAAAACCTCAAAACTATAAAATACAATAAGGATTTAAATATCAAAAAAAATTAAGAACAAATAAAAAGGCATGAGCCCAGTGCAATACCGAACTCATGCCTTTTCATTTATATCTATATTCTCTTTTTTACTATAAGCATGATTTATGCCGAAAGCAGCCAAAATTATCATTGATATTGTAGCCGAATAATGATATCTTGATGCCACTTCTACTAACAACTGCGCCATTGTTAGCCCTATCGCATACAAGCAAATAATAAATAAAGCGGATTTATTTTTATTTCTTATGGCTACTAATACACCTAGTAATGAGGTAGCAATTAAGAAGTAATAAAACATATTAGATGCTATAGTATATCGTACTTTATGATCTAATACAGGTCCAGCATAGGAAACAGCTGCACTATCCTCACCTAAAAACTCAAAGAATTTATCAGAGAATAATTTCACAAAATTGATATTACCACCTTGTATCCTTTTCTTTGCTTCTTCTAGCATTTTCTGTTGAGCGTCATCAGCACTCCATCCTGGTTTATCGCTATAATGAAACAATAGTTCAGCATCTGGCTGATTCCATTTCCCCGAGCTTTCCTCATTAAAGCCTACATAAATGTTATATCCTGGAGCTGATGCTATCTCCTCACCTAGACGTAATGTTATATACTGATTTATCGCCGAAGAAAAAATAAGGTATCCAACAATGATAACACCTACATGTATTATCTTGTTTAACCATATTTTTTTATTCCCTATCTGCTTTGTACATATAATAAAGGTCCATATTACTACAGCTATAATTGGAACTGCCGCAATTGGTCGTACCATGTTCATAAACGAAAGTAATGCTGCTATTAAAATGGCATAAACAAGTAATCTTTTTATATTCATATTAGAGATTTTCTCATGAACAATTATCATAATCATCCAAATCAACAACAATACAGTACAATAGAGTGGCTCTGACATCGCGAACATATTATACATTGTTTGAGAAGGTAAAGCGATCCATAAAACACTTGCTGTTATTGCAGTTTTAACCCCACCAATTTTTCTAGCTATAGCATATATTAATCCCATTGATACTGTAGTTAAAATGACATTTAAAATAGGTGGTATCATATAACTTGATCCAAATATTTTCAAGAAAATACTTAAGAATGAAGCATAACCAAAAATATGTGGAAATAGTGCTATGTATCTATTAGTAATAACGAAGTTCTTACTTAATTCTTCTGCCGTATAATAAAACGTTGCATAATCAACTAATGGCTGGATTTGATAGCTGAGTACCCATGTTAATTTAACTGCTAAACAAACGATTACTAAAACGAAAAAGCATGTTTTTTCATTTAATTTTTCTAGATACAGCGAACTTTTTCTAAGGATAAAACTTCCCACTATAGATAATAATAAAACACCCACTAATAATGTTACATAGTTATATTTTTGAGTATCTGAAAAATAATTAATAAGTAATACCGACGCAAAAAAACCGTATATGATATATACCGCACGTGTAGAGAAAGTAGACATTCCTTTTAAAAATAAGTTCAACACAATTTACTCCTTTAACATTAATATAAGAATAGCGTTAACTCCATTACAAAAACGTACTGAATATGTAGAGCTATTCATTTATACAAAAAAACTAAAATACCCATTTCATTTTTGTTTACACTATACTTTTTCTGACTGTTGATAATAAATAAATCATACCATATATTCGCCTATATTTTACACATATCACCTACTCTTTTTCATATTCCCCAAAACCAAACCCAATTGAAATTCATTGCTCAGAAAATTATCTTACCTAAAATAAATAACGTTTAAGCATGAAATATGCTATAATTGATAGTTGTTATGTACGAGTAACCTTTCTACATTTCCTGTTTTGTTTATACATTTTATAAAGTTGAGGATACTATTATGGAGAAACTCTTAAAGTTTGGTTTAGTAGGGATCTTTAATACACTCATTACAATTATTAGCTTTTGGATATTATTAAAATTCGGTATGAACTACCTGATTGCGAATACCATTGCCTATTTAATTGGTGTTGCCAATAGCTACTATTGGAATAAAAATTGGGTGTTTAAACCTAATAATAAAAGCACGTCAATGTTCTTTAAATTTCTAACTGTAAATTTAATTGTATTGGCTTTTAATACATTATGTTTATTTATATTAGTAGACAAACTTACTCTTAATGCATTAATTGCACAGATCTTCGCAATTGGTGTCGGAATGGTTATAAATTTTGTCCTTAATAAAATTTGGACATTCAACCAAACTGAAAAGGCTACTAATTAAACTTGAACAACTTATTAAAAATACGGAGGATACAACATGCAAAAATTAATTTCGGTTGTAGTTCCTATGTACTTCGAGGAAGAAGTAGCACAGGAATGTTATAACCGTTTAAAGTCCGTTATGCTTCAAAATGATATTAATTACGAGTTTGTATTTGTAAATGACGGTAGCACAGACCGTACCATGGAAATCTTATCTGAAATTGCAGCAAATGATTATCGTACAAAAATCGTTAACTTCGCACGTAACTTTGGACACCAAGTAGCTGTTACAGCTGGTATCGCTGCTGCAAAAGGTGACGCTATTGTAATTATAGATGCAGACTTACAAGATCCACCTGAAGTTATTCCTGAACTTATTGCAAAATGGGAAGAAGGATATGAAGTTGTTTATGCAAAACGTAAACAACGTAAAGGTGAAACTTGGTTCAAACTTTTAACAGCTAAATATTTCTATAAATTCTTAAACTACATGTCTGATATCGATATCCCAAAAGACACTGGTGATTTCCGAATCATCGATCGCAAAGTAGCTGATGTTTTCAATCAAATGACGGAACGAAATCGTTTCATCCGCGGTATGATGTCTTGGGTTGGCTTCCGCCAAACGTATGTTGAATATGAGCGTGATGAGCGCTTTGCTGGTGAAACAAAATATCCATTAAAGAAAATGATTAAATTTGCATCTGATGGCATTATTGCATTTTCAACAAAACCGTTACGTATCGTTATGACTTTAGGTTTATTATCAGTTCTCATTTCAATAATTGTTTTACTATATACAATTACTGTAAAAATCATTGGCACTGATACGCAAACAGGTTGGGCATCCATTATGGTTGCTATTACATTCTTTAGTGGTATTCAGTTACTTGGCCTTGGCATCGTCGGCCAGTATATTGCTCGTATTTATGACGAAAGTAAAAACCGTCCGATTTATATCGTGAAAGAAACAATTAATATTGAGCAAGAAGAGACTACACAAACAAAAGAAAAAGTGAATGCATAATAAAAAAGGTAACAATGAAAACTATCATTGTTACCTTTTTATATTGTAATACCCCATAAGCCTCAAACGAAATTCTTTTAAATTTGGATATACCTCTAAATTAGATAACATCCCTTGAATAACCGGGATCCTTGGATTTTGCAATCTCATTTCTGCCTCCAAAACATCTAGTGTAACAAGCAATTCCTCATCTTCTAGTTGATCAGCTAATGTGCGTTTAAACACAATAATTTCCTTTAAAAAATGTTCCTTAACCTGTTCCTTAATGAGTTCTGATTTACAAAGAAATTCTCCAAGCTTTTCTTCATGCAAAACGGGTTCTTCCGAAGATTCTACCAATCCATCTACTAAATCATCTACTCTTTTCAAAATAAAAGCAGAGACATAAGATAAGTCAATTTCTGGTGCTTGTAAAATAATTAGTTCTAAATAGCCACGGCATATTCCTTCTACCATAATGACTAAATCTAATAAATATGGCATAACCTTGTCACCATAAATAGACAGTAAACTATTCCGATAAAATGCGTGAGACTCTAACTTCATCCGCATCATAAACTCTTCCACTTCTTTATTAAAAGGAATAGCATTTTCCCTCGCATGCATAATAATAAATTCCTTATGCTTCTGTATATCGTTAAACTGGCAATGCAATTGTTTTGCAAATTTTTCACGTGGTAATAATGATTCTTTATCAATATCCATCATTTTATTTTGAATCTTGTCATAGTAATATCGAAGTGTTGCTAATAAAAGCTCATCTTTCGATTTAAAATATAAATAGAAAGCTCCCTTAGATATGCCGCAAGCTGTCACAATTTCCTGTACTGATGTCGCATTTACACCCTTAGTCGCAAATAACTTCATAGCCGATTCTATAATTAAACGCTCTTTTTCTTTCATATCTTCTCTCCTAAATTTAATCTCGCATCTTATTATGAATTTATTATACCATCTCTTTTCATTGACGACTGACCAAATGGTCAGTTATATTATGTGTTAGACTGACCATTTGGTCAATACAATAAAAAGGGAGCGCAAACATGAACAAAATCATTAATTTCTCGTTAAAAAATAAGTTCGCAGTTTGGCTACTAACCATTATTGTTACCATTGCAGGTATTTATTCTGGGCTTAACATGAAGCTGGAAACAATTCCTGATATTACAACACCTGTTGTAACAGTAACCACGGTTTATCCTGGTGCTACACCAGAAGAAGTAGCTGATAAAGTTTCAAAACCAATGGAAGAGCAACTGCAAAATTTAAGTGGTGTAAACGTTGTTAATTCATCATCTTTTCAAAACGCATCTTCTATTCAGGTAGAATATGATTTTGATAAAAATATGGAAAAGGCTGAAACAGAAATTAAAGAATCTCTCGCAAATGTGAAACTGCCAGAAGGCGTAAAGGACCCGAAAGTTTCACGTGTAAACTTCAATGCCTTTCCTGTTATTTCATTAAGTGTAGCAAGTAAAAATGAATCTTTAGCTACCTTAACTGAAAATGTAGAAAAAAATGTTGTTCCAGGATTAAAAGGACTTGATGGGGTCGCATCTGTTCAAATTTCAGGTCAACAAGTAGATGAAGTGCAAATTGTCTTCAAGAAAGATAAGTTGAAAGAATTAGGTTTAAGTGAAGATACTGTAAAAAATGTAATTAAAGGATCGGATATATCTTTACCACTTGGCTTATATACATTTAAAGACACAGAAAAATCAGTTGTTGTAGATGGGAATATTACAACAATTAAAGCATTAAAAGAATTAAAAATCCCTGCTGTTCCTTCATCAGCAAGCGGTCAAGGTAGTCAAAATGCTGGAGCTGTTACACAAGTGCCGCCAATGAATCCAGCCGCTATGAACGGGATTCCGACAGTTACATTAGACGAAATTGCTGACATTAAAGAAGTCGGAAAAGCAGAATCTATTTCTCGAACAAATGGAAAAGAAGCAATTGGAATTCAAATTGTGAAAGCTGCTGACGCGAATACAGTTGATGTTGTAAATGCTGTTAAAGATAAAGTAAAAGAACTTGAGAAAAAATATAAAGACTTAGAGATTATTTCAACATTCGACCAAGGTGCACCGATTGAGAAATCAGTAGAAACCATGCTGAGCAAAGCCATTTTTGGTGCTATCTTTGCGATTGTTATTATTATGCTGTTCCTACGAAATATCCGAACAACATTAATTTCGGTCGTTTCCATACCACTTTCTTTATTAATTGCTGTTTTAGTCATAAAGCAAATGGATATTACGCTTAACATTATGACGCTCGGGGCAATGACAGTCGCTATCGGGCGCGTCGTCGATGACTCAATTGTTGTTATTGAAAACATTTACCGACGTATGTCATTATCAGAAGAAAAACTACGTGGGAAAGATTTAATTCGTGAAGCTACGAAGGAAATGTTTATCCCAATTATGTCTTCTACCATTGTAACAATCGCGGTATTCTTACCGCTTGGACTAGTAAAAGGTATGATTGGTGAAATGTTCTTACCATTCGCCTTAACTATCGTCTTCGCCTTATTAGCATCGTTACTAGTAGCAGTTACAATCGTACCGATGCTAGCTCACTCTTTATTTAAAAAAGAGAGCATGAGAGAAAAAGAAGTACATCATGAAGAAAAAACAAGTAAATTAGCAAACATTTATAAACGCATACTTGCATGGGCTTTAAATCATAAAATTATTACATCAAGTATTGCTGTCCTTCTATTAGTTGGTAGTCTTGCACTTGTGCCAATTATCGGTGTAAGCTTCTTACCAGCTGAAGAAGAAAAAATGATCATTACAACGTACAATCCTGAACCAGGTCAAACGTTAGAAGACGTTGAAAAAATTGCTACAAAAGCTGAAAAGCACTTCCAAGATAATAAAGACGTCAAAACAATTCAATTCTCATTAGGTGGAGAAAACCCAATGAGCCCTGGTCAATCAAATCAAGCAATGTTCTTCGTACAATATGATAACGACACGAAAAACTTTGAAAAAGAGAAAGAACAAGTCGTTAAAGATTTACAGAAGATGTCTGGAAAAGGTGAATGGAAAAACCAAGATTTCGGAGCGAGTGGCGGTAGTAATGAAATTAAACTATACGTTTACGGAGATAGCTCTGAAGAAATTAAGCCTGTCGTAAAAGATATTCAAAATATCATGAAGAAAAATAAAGACTTAAAAGATGTAGACTCTAGTATTGCAAAAACGTATGCAGAATACACTTTAGTCGCAGATCAGGAAAAACTAAGTAAAATGGGTCTAACGGCTGCACAAATCGGAATGGGACTTTCTAATCAACATGATCGCCCTGTTCTGACAACAATTAAAAAAGACGGTAAAGATGTCAATGTATATGTAGAAGCTGAAAAGCAAAATTATGAAACAATCGATGACTTAACAAATCGTAAAATTACAACGCCACTTGGTAATGAAGTGGCTGTGAAAGATGTGATGACTGTAAAAGAAGGAGAAACTTCGAATACAGTGAAACACCGCGATGGCCGTGTTTATGCAGAAGTAAGTGCAAAACTAACATCTGATGACGTTTCAAAAGCATCCGCCGCGGTTCAAAAAGAAGTAGATAAAATGGATCTTCCTTCCGGCGTAGATGTTTCTATGGGCGGGGTTACAAAAGATATTGAAGAATCATTTAAACAACTTGGTTTAGCGATGTTAGCTGCGATTGCCATTGTATACTTCGTTCTTGTTGTTACATTTGGCGGTGCTCTTGCACCATTCGCAATTTTATTCTCGCTACCATTTACAATCATCGGAGCTCTTGTTGCCTTATTAATCTCTGGTGAAACGTTAAGTGTCTCTGCAATGATCGGTGCCCTTATGTTAATCGGTATCGTTGTAACAAACGCAATCGTGCTTATCGACCGCGTTATTCATAAAGAAAATGAAGGTCTATCAACACGTGAAGCTTTATTAGAAGCTGGTGCAACACGCCTGCGTCCTATCTTAATGACTGCAATTGCAACAATCGGTGCCCTTATCCCGCTCGCATTAGGATTTGAAGGTAGCGGCTTAATTTCTAAAGGACTTGGTGTAACAGTAATTGGTGGATTAACAAGTTCAACATTATTAACACTTCTTATTGTTCCAATCGTTTATGAAGTATTAAGCAAGTTCAAAAAGAAAAAAGCAAAATAACAAAAAATAACCTCGCTAACTGCGAGGTTATTTTTTATTTCCAAACAAGATTAGGAAATCACCATAGCCTTCTTTTTCTAATTCCTCTTTTGGAATAAATCGAAGAGCTGCTGAATTTATACAATAGCGAAGTCCATTCGGTCCTGGACCATCTGGAAATACGTGCCCGAGATGTGAATCTCCTTCCTTACTTCTCACTTCCGTACGTGTCATATTATGACTCACATCCATTTTTTCTTTCACACTAGCTGACATAACTGGCTTCGTAAAACTAGGCCATCCACATCCGCTATCAAATTTATCTAAAGAAGTAAATAGAGGTTCACCCGAAACGATATCTACATAAAGACCTTCTTCTTTATGATTCCAATACTCATTTCGAAATGGTGGTTCCGTTCCATTTTCCTGTGTTACATAAAACTGCATCTCATTGAGTTTTTCTTTTAAATGAGCATTATCCTTTGGCCAATGTTGCTTAATAAATGCATCTCGCCCTGAGCCCTTACGGTATAACTCGTAGCGGAATGTGTTTTTCTTATGATATCCTTGGTGATATTCTTCAGCCGGATAAAATGTAGCAGCTGGCAATATTTTTGTCGCAATCGGTTTTGAAAAACGCCCACTCTTTGCAAGCTCTTCTTTTGAAGCCTCTGCTTTTTTATGTTGTTCTTCATTATGATAAAAAATCACTGTTTCGTAAGACTGTCCGCGATCATGGAATTGCCCACCTATATCAGTCGGATCAATTTGTCTCCAATATATATTTAATAACTCCTCATACGGCATTTTATTTGCATCAAATGTAATTTGTACTGCCTCATAATGTCCCGTCGTTTCTGAACATACTTCTTTATATGTTGGATTCTCTTTATGACCACCTGTATAGCCAGAAACAACCTTTATAATTCCTTCCATCTCTTCAAATGGCGAAACCATACACCAAAAGCAACCTCCAGCAAATGTAGCTAACTCTACTTTTTCATTTACAGCCATTACTTCACCCCTATTCTATCTTCTCCTTACAGTATGGCATAAGAAACATCATGTTATAAAAGAAAAAGCATCGAACATCGATGCTTTTTCTTTTCTTCACTTTATTTTTTCCCAACTTCCTTCTCCATTTCATCACTTGTCACATCTAAGACATCTAATAAGAAAATGAAGATTGGAATACCGATAATTAATCCCCATACACCTAAGAAGTGTTCTGAGAAAATTAATACCATAAACGTATAGAAAATCGGTAAGTTTGTTTTTTGCGACATAAACTTCGGATTTAACACGTAACTTTCAAGCGCATGAATGACTGTTACGATAATTAAAATATAAACCACGTACATAATACCGCCGATATTGTAAGCAATCATACAAAGCGGGAATAACGAAATGATAACCCCAGCTACTGGAATTAAACCGAGTAAGAAGATCATTAATGCTAAACCTAATAATTGTGGGAATCCTAATATCCATAGTGCAATAACGGATAAAACACAGTTAACAACTGCAATTAAAAATTGTGCTTCGATTACTTTTCCGAATGAACGTGCAAATTTCTTACCAAAGTACTCGATTTCAGTATAGAAAATTGCAAGTCGGCTTTCTTTAAATTTTGCAGTAAAAGCAACGATACGAGATTTCTCCAATAAGAAAAATAAACTTAAAATTAAAGAAAGTAAAACTTGAAGTCCGAACTTCCCGACATTTGTAATCGATTTATACAAAATGTCTACACCTTGTCCTACATATTTAGAAAGTTCCATATGATTGACAGCATTAACTGCATACTTTATTAATTCACTATCTGGTGGGTTTCTTAAAAATACATTAAATTGATAAATCAATTGTGAAATTTGTATCGTTAATACTGGTAAATATTTAAATAGCGTAATAGCAATTCCACCAATTAACATTACATATAGAAATGCGATAATGAGCTTTCGATTAATGGGCATAAAGTGGTCTAATTTGCGAGAAATAAACTTTTGGAATCGATCCATTAAATACGTAAGAATAAACGTAATTAATATTAGATTCAACATACTTTGCAGCCCATATAACACGAGAGCAAGTATTACTAATACGAGTAACCTCTGAAATCCTTTGCTTTGAAACAGGTTTTTTATTTGCATAATCGACGAGTACTCTCTCCTGTCCTATAAAGTAAAACGTTAATAAGTAGATTTTTCTCTCTTTTCTACTTTTAATTATTTATTCATATTAAGATTTTTATAAGCTCATTATACGCCTACATTAGCAGGTCTATAGTAGCTTACTTCTTATTTTACAATACAATGACCTAATTCAAAACGTATTCTACACAGTATTAATGAAGATTTAAGGAAACTTACATATTGTTTAAATAGGTCTTACCACTACTGTAACATAAAAAGCAAGCTATCAGTAGAAATCTGTTCTACAAATAGCTTGCTTTTCTCATTTTTTAAGTAAGTTTTACTATCCAATGAATGGCATGAACATCGGTATGACAACTACAGTTACAACCCCTACTACCGTTACAGCAATACTTGCCATAGCTGCCTCTACTTCACCCATTTCAATTCCTACTGCCACTCCTAATGCATGACCTGCTGTTCCAAGCGCTAAACCTTTTGCAATTGGATGTTTCACTCTAAATGTTTTTAAGAATAATGCTCCTAATGCGTATACAATAACTGCGTTAAAAATAACTGCAAACGATGTAATTGCTGGTATACCACCAATGCTTTCAGAGATTGGTAGCGCAATTGCTGTTGTTGCTGCTTGTGGTAACATTGAATTCATTACTGCTGTATCTAGACCAATTGCTTTTGCAACAATGAACACGACAATTACTGAACAAATAGATCCAACTACGATAGCTGATAAAATTTGCCACCAATATTTTTTTAACTTATCAACTTGTTTATATAATGGAATTGCAAACGCGATTGTTGCTGGTTCTAAGAAGAAACTAATCATTTTTCCGCCAGTATTATATTCTTCAAAAGTAAAGTTGCCTACTTTTAGAAAGACAATCCCTAAAACCATCGCTACGAATAACGGTGTAAATAAGAAGAACCCTTTTGAATGCTTGAATAATAATGTTCCGATTCCGTATGCAATTAATGAAACGACGATTCCGAAATATGGAGTCATTGTGCTTGCCATGTTCATTACCCCCTAACAATATATAACTACAATGGTTACGCAACCTTTCCGTGCTTGCGTCCTTTATTTACTACTTTCAATTCTTTCGTATCTTTTGTTTCTTTTTCATCTTTTCCTAAAATGAATTGTGCAAATAGTCCTGTTACAGCGAGTAAAATAACTGTTGCTACAACAATTACAGTTAAAATTTGTACAAAGTATTGTCCCATTACACCAAGAGAATTAATAACTGAAATACCTGATGGTACGAATAGGAATCCGATAATACCTGTTAAAGCTGTTCCGAGTGATTCAACTTGCTCCAATTTAATAACTTTTAAACATAATAGGCTAAATAAAATGACTAATCCGATCACCGATGAAGGCATCGGAATTGGTAAATGTGTTGCAATAATATTAGAAACTAACATAATAGCTGAAAATATGAATGCTTGTGATAAGAAACTATATACTTTTTTCGTACTCATTTTGGCCACCTCTTTCGATTTGGTACCTTTATTGTATAGGATGTAAGCGAATAGGTAAGCGTTTACATAACAGAGCGTCAAATATACAGAATCAGTTACAAATATAAAAGGATGAAATACAAAAGCTGCTTCTTAAATACGAAGCAGCTTCTTGAGTTCTTTTGCATATGTACGGCTAACAGGTACTTTCGATCCTTCTTTCATGATTAAATTATAAGTAGAATTAAACCATGGCTGAATTTCAGTAATATGATTAATATTCGCAATAAAGCTACGATGGACACGCATAAAACTTGCCTGTGGCAACTTCTTTTCCAAAATCACAAGTGTATCGTGTGTTACATACGTTTCCCTCATCGTTTTTACTGTCACTTTCCCATCTACAAGTCCTACATATATAATATCTTCAATATTCACAAGTACGATTGATTCTTCAATTGGTAATGCTAATTTATGCATCTCTGCTGTTACATCTGTCCCCTTTATTTCGTGCTTCGTTTCTATTTGCGCTTGTTTTTGTTTTTTATACTTCTTTAATGTCTGCATAATACGCTCTTCATCAAATGGCTTTAAAATGTAATCTAACGCATCTACTTCAAATGCTTGCAACGCATATTGATCATAGGCAGTAGCAAACACAATTGCAGGTGGATTTTTCATCTTCTTTAATATATTTGCGATTTCAAATCCGTTATCATCAGATAGCTGAATATCTAGGAAAACAATATCTGGTTTGTTTTGCATTAGCTCTTCTAATGCATCTTCTACACAATCAGCCTCACCTATTATTTCTACTTCTTTTGTTTGCTCTAATAAATATTTCAATTCATCCCGTGCTAACATTTCATCGTCAACTACTAATACTTTTAACACTCCGTTTTTCCTCCCCTACTTTTTTCGGAATTACAAATAGGATTTTTGTCCCTTGCTCTAATTCACTTTCAATTTGAAGCATTGTCTCTTTCCCAAATAACCCGATAAGTCGTTCATTAATATTATATAAAGCCGTTCCAGTCCCTTTCTTTGAGGAAACTACCATTTTTCCTAATTGATCAAGACGTTTCTGCTCGATTCCTTGTCCATTGTCTTTTACTTCAAAGTGAACCATACCCTCTTTTTCAAACACATGTACCTCCACTTTGCATACTGGTTGCTTCTTCGGAAAAGCGTGTCGCAATGCATTTTCAACCAATAGTTGAAGAACAAATGGTGGTACTAAAGTTGTCTTTAGTTCATCCTCGATATACATCTTTACTCCATACTTATTTGGGAACCTTGCTTGTTCTAGTGATAAGTATGCCTGTACATGGTTTAATTCTTGTTCTAGTGGAATCAATAATTGACGTGCCCCTTGCAAATTACAACGGAAATATACGCTAAGCTGCAGTAATAACTTCCTTGCTTTTTCTACATCTGTTCGGCATAAAGCTGATACGGTATTAATCGCATTAAATAAAAAATGCGGATTAATTTGTGCTTGTAATGCTTTTATCTCCGCATCTTGCAATAATTTACTTTGCAACTCAGCTTCACCTAATTCCAGTTGTGTAGAGAATATTTTTGCTAACCCTTCTGCTAATTCCTCTTCCACACGACTTAACTGGTTAGGATTTTTGAAATACAGTTTTAATGTCCCTATCGTATTTCCATGTGAAGTTAGTGGAATAACAATAGCAGCTTGTAAAGGGCAACCTTCATGTTGGCAATTAATAACCTCACGTGATTTCGCCTTCATTATTTTCCCTGTGTTTAACACTTCTTTCGATAAACCGGTTATTAAACTATGTGAAGGAATATGGTGATCTGATGCTAATCCAACATGAGCTAATATTTTCTCTGTATCTGTTAAGGATACCGCATCTGTTCCTGTAAAGCGGTGAATAATTTGTGCCACATGCTTACACGATTCTTCTGTTAAGCCTTGGCGAAAATATGGTAATGTTTTGTCAGCAATTCGTAATACTTTATGCGTTTGCAAAGCTTTCGCATTTTCTTCCTGGCGCAAAATAGCTTGTATCATAGACAGTAAAATAAAACTCCCAAAACTATTTACAAGGATCATTGGTATCGCAATTGTTTTCACAATATTAATTCCATCCTCTACGATTAATAGGATCATAATCATTTCTAAAGAAACGATAAATACACTTAAAATCGCTGAAAACTTAGGCGTAATTGTACGATTATATTTTTTGAAAATGTATCCAATATACCCTGTTATAACGCCTGCTAAAATTGATGAAATTGCACAACTTAGCGCTGTCGTCCCGCCAAGCATATAACGGTGAATACCAGCAATTGCTCCTACTCCAATTCCGACAATAGGGCCACCAAGCAATCCACTAATTCCAACACCCATAATACGTGTATTAGCAATTGTACTCGATGATGAAACACCTTGTAGCCAATTTTCATTCATAATTGTATTCCCTGCAATTTCAATTCCTGTGTAATTGCTTACAATTGTAAACACTGAAAAAATACAAATAAGCTTAAGCTTATCTACATACCCATCTTGCTTATGAAGAAGGCGCCTGAACGTTTTAATATGAGAAAGTAAAAATCCTAAAATAACAATAAGTCCGACACGTTCAATCATCATAAGTACTAAATTTAGCATCTGTGATTCATCCCTTTTTATATGAGTTAGTTTTATTATGGGAAAATAATGAAGTGTGCGTCAAGAAGAATGAAATATCTTTTGAAATATTTTACACATCACAATTCCCTCATTATTTGACAATGTAATAGAAGAGTGATAAAAATAAAGTAATATAATACAGTCCTTTAATCCAACCCCGTGAGGTTGAGAAGGAAGTCGGAATATACTATACGTATGGTCTTTTTTGGGGATACGTATGCTTTTTTGGCCTTCTCATCATATCTGGTGAGAAGGCCTTTTGTTATTCTTCCATAGCGACTGTAGAAAAAAATAAGGAGGAGTAATAATGAACGTCACTACTGATGTACAATCAACAATAGAGGAGACGAAAGAGAAAAGATATAAAACATTATTTGGTTCTGCGCTAGGATATGCAGCGGAAGGTTTAGATATGTTACTCTTATCTTTCGTACTCGTCTACATTTTAAAGGAATTTCATTTAAGCCCTGTTGAAGGTGGAAACTTAACATTAGCCACCACAATAGGAATGCTAATCGGGTCTTATTTATTTGGATTTATTGCTGATTTATTTGGGCGTATTCGTACGATGGCCTTCACAATCTTACTATTTTCACTAGCGACAGCACTCATTTATTTCGCAACAGATTATTGGCAATTATTAATTCTTCGCTTTTTAGTTGGAATGGGAGTTGGTGGTGAATTCGGGATTGGAATGGCCATCGTAACTGAAACATGGTCTAAAGAAATGCGTGCTAAGGCGACATCAGTTGTTGCACTTGGATGGCAATTTGGCGTATTAGTCGCTTCACTCCTTCCAGCATTTATCGTCCCACATTTTGGATGGAGAGCTGTTTTCTTATTTGGACTCATTCCCGCTTTATTAGCTGTTTATGTCCGCAAAAGTTTAAGTGAGCCGAAAATATGGGAACAAAAACAACGATATAAAAAAGAATTGTTACAAAAAGAAGTTGAAGGTACTTTAACAACTACTGAGGCAGAGCAACTAAAGCAAATGAAAAAGTTCCCACTTCGAAAGTTATTTGCAAATAAAAAAGTAACGATAACGACAATTGGTCTTATTATTATGTCATTCATCCAGAACTTCGGATATTATGGGATTTTCACATGGATGCCAACTATTTTAGCGAATAAATATAACTATACATTAGCAAAAGCGAGCGGTTGGATGTTCATCTCTACAATCGGCATGCTAATTGGAATTGCAACTTTTGGTATTCTAGCCGATAAAATTGGTCGTCGTAAAACTTTTACAATCTATTATGTCGGTGGTACTATATACTGTCTCATTTACTTCTTCTTATTCACAGATTCAACACTATTATTATGGGGAAGTGCATTGCTTGGATTCTTTGCAAATGGCATGATGGGAGGATTCGGAGCAATTTTAGCTGAAAACTATCCTGCTGAAGCTCGTTCTACAGCAGAAAATTTTATTTTCGGTACAGGACGTGGTTTAGCTGGATTTGGACCTGTTATTATCGGTTTACTCGCTGCAGGTGGTAATATAATGGGAGCACTATCTCTCATCTTTATTATCTATCCAATCGGTTTAGTTACAATGCTATTATGTGTCCCAGAGACAAAAGATAAAGTATTAGAATAGATTAAAACTATACGAAATGTTTGTTCAAGTACTATCCCCTTCAGGAAGAGTAGTTGGATAAATAGAAAAGAGGAAGCATCTCAAATGAAATGCTTCCTCTTTTTATATAAATAAAACATACAATTTGTTTATTCTTTATTTTGATTTACTAGCTTTTTGGAACAAGAAGGAAGTTTTATCTTCTTCTCTTACAATACCTTGTTTTAATGCTAATTCCCCTGCAACTTTAGGTGCTAGCCATAGCATTGGGAATAACAGAATTGATACTGTGACAGCTGTTACGACGATGAATGATTGCAACGCATTCATACTTCCCTCACCCATGTATAAAAGAATCGCTGCAAAACTGCTATCTAACAGGAATTAAAAAAATTTAAATTTCACGATTGATAACTCTATATTACTAACTATTTATGAAAGAAATTCGGCTTCAAAATTTCATTCGGATACGGTTTATGATAAATATGAGTGGTAGCTGGAGATAACGGTGGAATGAGCCACACCCAATTGCCCGTTACAACACGACCACAAGCAGCTTCTTGCTTCTCAAATTGCTGAAATTGTTGTGCAGCAGTGTGGTGATCAACAATACTAACTCCTTGTTTTTTAAAGGAATGTAACACAGCCACGTTTAATTCAATTAATGCCTTATCTTTCCATAAAGTACCGTTTCTCGATGTATCTAAATCCATCATCTCCGCAACGGCTGGCAGTAAATTGTAACGATCATGATCCGCTAAATTACGCGCCCCAATCTCCGTTCCCATATACCATCCATTGAACGGGGCAGCTGTATAGGAAATGCCACCAATTTCTAATCGCATATCTGAAATCATCGGTACTCCATACCATTTTGCTCCAAGTGATGAAATCGGGTATTCTGGGTGTTCAATTGGTACTTCTTTCACTTCTTTTTTAGGAATTTCTTTATATACAGGTTCTTTTCCATCAACAGAAAATACAAGTGGTAATACATCGAAATTCGTACCTTCTCCTTGCCAGCCAAGTTCCTGACAAAAATCTGTAAATGCGGCGGAATGAGAGTCACCAATCACTCCCATTTCTGTTTTATATCCTGCATATCGAATCAATTGGTGATTATAAATTCGTATATTATTTTCTTTACCTTGATATTGCTTAAAAATTGTAATTGTCGGTTTCACTTTTCCGTCGTTCGTTGCATATTTAATATGATGAATTAATGCATTATATACACCTTCCTCATCATTTACTTCACGTGCATCTAATATGTGCATCTTACTCCAAAATAGTCTTCCAATACATCGATTACTATTGCGCCATGCCATGCGCGATCCATGAACAAGTTCTTCAAATGTATGCTCATACGTCCCCGTCTTCTCTATCTCAACTTGAATTTCTTTCACACGCTCTTCTATGAATTGTTCTTTATTAAGCTCTTTATAGCAAATCGTAATAAAATGACTTGCTTCCTCTATTAATTGTTTCGTTTTACTCATAAACGATCTCCTTCTATCTCAACAAAACGTTACTACTTTACAGTATAAGCAAAAAGGATAAGAGTCACAAATGAAAGTGAAAGTGTTACTTTTATTGTAATATTTTTCAGAAAATTAAAAGGATTACTATTGACTTACATGAAAAATAGGTGTATTTTTGACTCAGGTAAATTATTTTTACCTTGACCAACTTTTAAAAAGAAAGGAGGTAATGTTATGTCTTCATTTCAATTACCAAAGCTTTCATATGACTATGATGAACTAGAGCCGTATATCGATAGCAACACGCTTTCTATTCATCATGGAAAGCACCATGCGACATACGTAAACAATTTAAATGCTACTTTAGAAAATTATACGGAATTACATAATAAATCTTTAGAAGAGTTACTATGTAATTTAGATACTTTACCAAAGGAAATTGTTACAGCTGTCAGAAATAACGGTGGTGGACATTATTGTCATAGTCTTTTTTGGGAAGTAATGAGCCCACGAGGTGGCGGTGAGCCTAATGGAGACGTTGCAAAAGTCATTGATTATTATTTCAATACCTTTGACAACTTAAAAGATCGGCTGTCCAAAGCAGCTATTAGTCGTTTTGGTAGTGGATATGGGTGGCTTGTTCTTGACGGTGAAAAACTTTCTGTTATGAGTACACCAAATCAAGATACACCTCTGCAAGAAGGTAAGATTCCATTACTCGTCATCGATGTATGGGAACACGCCTATTATTTAAAGTATCAAAATCGGCGTCCAGAATTTGTTACCAATTGGTGGCATACAGTGAACTGGGACCAGGTAAATGAAAAGTATTTACAAGCAATTCAATCACAAAAACATTAGTCGTGCGTATAAGGTAAGTTTGGTAATGTAAAATTAGTATTGTCGAAATCCTCCAGAATCCCCCGGATTGCCACCGGGGGATTTATGATTATTTCATTGCATGTATGTAATAACGTAATACTTGTTCTATCTCTATTTTCAACTCTCGGAACGGGAATCCTAATTCACTAGCTTTTCCATTATGTAATGTACAATTAATCACTTTATTATAAGGCGCTACATTATTTCCTACCTCTTGAACGAGTGCTTTTATTCCCATGTTTTCTTCTATGAAATGAATCATTTCTCTAGTAGAAACTACTCCGTTGCTACAAGCATTAATTGGCCCTTCTATGTCCTTCATCCCGCACCAAGCTAAAAATTCTCCTGCTTCTTTCTCATGTATAAATGACAACTCTCCATCTAAATGCTTCACCGCGACAGGCTCTTGCCCCGCAATATGTTCAACGTAAAATTGTAACCTTTTCGTATAATCGTTTTCTCCAATAACAACTGGAAAACGCACTGCAACAACAGGGAATGTTGCTTGTTGAAATAAAACCGCTTCGGCTAATCGCTTGCCTTCACTATAATTAAAATCCTTCCTATCCCCATACGTAATGGCATACTCATGCGGATTAAAGTTCTCTTCTAACAAGCCTATTTCTGGCTCGTAAACAGCCATTGAAGATGTCATAACGTATTTCTTCGTTTTTCCTCGTAACACTTCACATATTAACTTCGCTGCATTCGAGCTATAACATAAATTATCGTATACAATATCATAACTTTTATCTTCTAGACGCTCTGCTAGTTGTTTTTCGTCTTCTCTATCTACAATCAGTCTTTTTACTGTACTTCCGAAAGAATCTTCTGTAATTCCTCTCGTCGCAATCGTTACATCGTGTCCATCATGCAAAAGCGCTTCTACTAAATGTTTACCAAAAAATCTTGTTCCCCCTAGCACCAATACTTTTTTCAACTTCATCATCCCCATTTTGATAAAATGTAAAATACTACCTCTCTATTATAAATGCTCATATATAAAAAGCACGGAATTCGTTTAACGATTCCATGCTTTTCTACAGAACATATATTAACGTACTCGATATTTATAAATACAATAACAGAAGTATAAAATAGAAATTACTGATACATAAACCCATAGTTCATATACGAATCCCTCTCCCCATACTCCCATAAAATAAAAGAGTGAAGGCAATGTCAATGTTACCCATGATTGTACGAAGGCAATCCTTCCAAGATATTGATTGATATTCTTTTTTTGTGTATTTAATACAAAGAATAAATACCACAGTAATGCCCACATAAACCACGTTAACGCATTCACAACATCGTGGAATTGAACAAATGAAACAACCATATAGAATAAAGCAATAATTGCTACCCAAATACAAAACCACCCTAGACCGCTACTATCCATTCCTTTTATAAAGGTAACACCTACATATAAATAGGTTAATCCAAATAAGAAAGTAGCTGCATATGAATAAACTGTCCAATTGCTTTGGTCAGAAATCATGATCAAATAGAATGGAATAATAATTTGCAGTGCACCTACAAATAAATTAAAAACACCCGCACTTTTCATCTCTGCTTTTCCTAATATAACAAGACTGTTTAAAAATAAAGCTGCACCCGAAAGTAATAATCCTACGTAACCCATATATCCTCATGTGAAAACCTTACATTTTCACACTGTACCCTCCCCATCTTGTAAAAATTATATTATTTCTTATTCTCCTTCTTATTTACAACTACATACAAAGTTTTTTCGAAAATAAGTCAGACTTCCTACCTTAAAAACCAATAAAAAACCCCTTCAATACATGCCATACAGTAATCATGTCAATCGAAATGTATCACATGGTAAAAACGCTTTCAATAATGCATAACTCAATTAAAAGCTAATAGGATTATTTGATTATAAACGCACTTTAACAATGATACAAGTATTAGAATACTCTTCAATATTACATTTTTTATTTCTAGAAAAAATTAATAGAATGATGCATTTTCCCTATCTCATTCTATCAATGATCTGTATAAAATATTGTACAATCATATTAAATTAGAAAGGTTTGATATATATACCTCCTCATTATCCAAATGAATCTATTATTCATTCAACAGGTGTATTAACAAGAGATCCTACAACAGTTTCAGCAGTAATAAACATTGTAAATTTAGATGCATATTACTGACCTCAGGTAACATCATAAAACACAGAATTCATTATATACATACAATAAAAATAAAGTATCCTATAAAAGAATACTTTAGTAACTACCCTAAATCATTTGATAGCCATTTTTATTATTTACCTGCCATCTCCAAGAATCTACACACATCTCTTCTAACCCATATTCAGCTTCCCATCCTAATTCTCGTTTCGCTTTAGATACATCAGCAAAACATATTGCTACATCACCAGGACGGCGCCCTATCACCTTATAAGGTATTTTTTTACCCGAAACCTTCTCAAAAGCCTTTACCATCTCCAATACACTATACCCTTTACCTGTGCCAAGGTTATATGCCTCGATTCCTTCCGTCTCAAGTACTTTCTCAAGTGCCTTTACATGTCCTTTTGCAAGGTCAACAACGTGAATATAATCACGGACACCCGTCCCATCTTTTGTTGGATAATCGTTTCCGAATATATTTAGCTCCTTTAACTTACCTACCGCTACCTGCGTTACATATGGCATTAAATTATTCGGAATCCCATTTGGATCTTCTCCAATACGACCACTTTTATGCGCTCCAAATGGATTGAAATAACGTAGTAACGCAATACTCCATTCATCATCCGCTTTTGCTACATCACGCATAATTTGCTCAATCATTAATTTTGTTTGCCCATATGGATTTGTCACACTCAACGGAAATTCTTCTGTAATTGGTGATGTTTTTGGAATTCCATATACAGTTGCAGATGAACTAAAAATAAATTTTTTAACATTGTGTTTCTGCATCACATCACATAGTATGATTGTACTTATTATATTGTTATAATAATATGTAAGCGGAATTGTAGTCGATTCCCCCACTGCTTTAAATCCAGCAAAATGTATGACCGCTTCAATGTTATGTTTCAAAAAAATCTCATTCATTTTTTCACGATTTAAAACACTTTCTTTATAAAATTTAAATTGTTTTCCTGTTATTTCTTCTACTCGGTTTAGAGACTCTATTGAACTATTTGAAAGATTATCTACGACTATAATTTTATAATTATTATTTAATAATTCTATACACGTATGACTACCAATATATCCTGCTCCACCTGTTATAAGTATCGCCATATATATAGTCCCCCACTAATTATTAATTATAAAATTTTATACCTTAATACACATCTATCCTATCACAAAGAGACTGATAATTCTAAAAAATTTTCGGTTATTTTTTATACAAAAAAGAGCCACATAACGTTTACGTTATGCAACTCTTCAACATACATATGTGTCTATATATTTTTTTATTAATCAAGAAACATAACAATCACTTGGAAGTTTCACATTATTAAATTACGTAATAATATACACTTAAAAAGTGGGCAAGACTTCCCAATAACACGAAAACATGAAAAATTTCATGATGCCCCATATATTTAAACTCTAACCATTTTAGCTTTGTTCCATAAATAAATCCACCTATTGTATAAAGAATACCTCCAAACACTAGGAGCACCATACCTCCTACACTTAAGTTAGCTGCTAACGGTGCAAAGAATAGAACAATTAACCAGCCCATCGTAATATAAATTGCTGTTGATAACCATCTGGGGCAACTAAACCAAAACATTTTAAAAACAATACCACAAATGGCAGTTGCATAAACTAAACAAAATAATAATAAACCGTTTGCGGAATGTAATGTAATTAAACAAAATGGTGCATATGTACCTGCAATCAATATAAAAATCATAGAGTGATCAAGCTTCCTAAAGAAATAAATAACACGTTCACTGGCTACAACACTATGATATACAGCTGATGCTGTATACAGAACCATCATTCCGATACCAAACAAAATAACAGCTGTAATTGACGCAAAAGATGGCATCTTAACAGAAACTTTTACAAGCATAGCTAATAATGCAATAAATGATAATACAGCTCCTCCCAAATGGGTAAAAGCATTAACTGGTTCTCTTATATACGCATTCATATAAACACCCCTCATATAATTACATGTAGTTTTGATAACTACATGTAATTATATACACATTATTATTAGAGGTCAACATTTACAATTCATTTGTTTCGTAATACCATATTTAGAGATAAACTAAACATTATGCTCCACTAAGTTATAAAAGTGAGGGGTTCTACGTGGAAAATATAAATAAATTACTTGAAACATTACATTTAGAAAAAAATATTACGCTTGAGGATATTCCAAATGTCGACTTGTATGTAGACCAGGTTGTCCAACTATTTGAAAATACTTATGGGGATACAACAAGAACCGATGATGAAAAAGTATTAACAAAAACAATGATTAACAATTATGCAAAAGGGAAATTGTTTATTCCAATCAAAAATAAAAAATACTCAAAAGATCATATGATTTTAATCAGCTTAATTTATCAATTAAAAGGGGTCCTTTCTATTAATGACATAAAAAGCTCCTTAGAAAATATAAATGAATCCTTATTAAGCGATAATTCATTCGAATTAAATACGCTATATAAAGATTATCTTACTCTTACCGAAAACAACGTCGAAAGCTTTAAACAAGACGTAAATAACCGTGTTTCAGAAGTAAGTGAGATTTCTTCCTTAGAAGATCCAAAACTAGAAAAGTTTCTATTACTAAACTCCTTAGTGAATATGAGTAATATGTATAGACGTTTAGCAGAAAAGTTAGTCGATGACTTAAAAGAATCTTAAATAAAAAACTATCCACCTATTAAGGTGGATAGTTTTTTATTTACTTATTTGCCTCATGGACTTTCAATTGCTTACCTTTTATCGTTGTATTTTTCATGACCTTTAAAACGAGCGGTCCTTTTCCGTTTAATATTTCAACATACGAAACATTATCTTGTATTGTAATAATACCTATATCTTCAGCGGAAACACCTTGAATTTTAGCAATGGTACCGACGAAATCCACCGCCCTAATTTTCTTTTTCTTCCCGCCATTAAAGTACAGTTTCATAATTCCTTTATTTATATCCGCATTTTTATCTTTCTTTATAATTGGTTTAGCGTGTATTTTCTCTTCAAATACAGCTTTCCCTTTCATAACGTCCTCTTTTGAAGGTGCGTGTGCCTTAGGAATTGCAAAACCAATGTACGCCTCAATCTCTTCTAAAAATCTATTTTCATACGGCGTTATAAATGTAATGGCTTTTCCGCTATTCCCAGCTCGTCCCGTTCTTCCTGTACGGTGTACATAACTTTCTTTTTCTAATGGAATATCGTAATTAATAACATGTGTAATATTATCAATATCAATCCCTCTCGCAGCTACATCCGTTGCTACTAAATAACGGAACTTTCCTTTTCTGAAATCATCCATAACTTCAAAACGATCTTCCTGTACCATACCACCGTGTATTTTGTCACAAGGATAATTAACTCGTTTTAACTGTCTATACACATGGTCTACGTTTTCTTGTGTACGACAAAAAATAATGCAACTGTCTGGATTTTCAATCATGGTTACGTCTTTAAGGAGTGAAAGCTTCTCTTCTTCCCTTACTTCAAAAAGGGTATGTTCAATTTTATCTGTTGTAATCCCGGCTGCCTTAATTTCAATATGAGTTGGTGCATTCATATATGTACGTGATAACCTTTCAACATCTTCCGGTAGTGTTGCTGAAAATAGCATTGTCATTCTGTTTGTAGGTAATTCATCGATAATTGCCTCTACTTGATCGATAAAGCCCATGTTTAACATTTCATCTGCTTCATCAATTACTAAATATTTTAACAGATCTAAAGAAAGGGTCCCTTTTTCAATATGATCCAACACACGTCCTGGAGTCCCTACTACAATATGTGTCTTTTGCTTTAACTCTAATTTTTGACGTGCAAATGGAGATTTACCATAAATTGCAGCAGCTTTAATTCTTTTGAATCGCCCTATATTTGTAATATCTTCTTTTACTTGAACAGCAAGTTCCCTCGTCGGTGTTAAAACTAATGCTTGTGGTTTATTCTCTTCCCACTCTACCATTTCACAAAGTGGTATACCGAACGAAGCCGTTTTTCCGCTTCCCGTTTGCGACTTTACAACAAGGTCCTTCTTTTGCAATGCAACTGGGATAACCTCTCCTTGCACTTCTGTTGGATGCTCATACCCTAAACCAGTAAGTGCTCGTATTATTTCTTTACTTAATGCATAATTACTAAAGCTTTTTTTACTCATATGTTAACCTCATTTGATTTTATATTTAACTAATTGTGTTCTTCATGTCTCACTTTAGACTATAGTAAGATACTATATTAATCCACTGTTTTTAATTCGTTTCAACTTAAATTTATTTAAGTATAATTTTAAAATAGTAAAGGGCAGCCTTAATAATAAGTCTGCCCTATCTATACCATATTCATTTTTTACGGAACTAGTTTTTTCACAACTGGTATTCTTTGCAATACTAACGTGATTACCATACTAAAAACAATTGTAATCGTTACATTAATAGGTATTGCCAATATTGCATGTACACGCTCATTTACTTTAGGGAAAACCATGTACAATGAGTTATTTAATAAGAAGAAGTGAAGAATATAGATTCCAAGGCTTGCTTGATTTATAAAACGTAATAAGAACGGTAATTCTCGTTCTGAATTTTGGAAAGCATATTTGAAAAATACAAATAATCCAATTGCCATCAGTACAACGCCTGGCGCAAAGTAGCCGTACCAAAACTGCTCTAACTGTCCGTTTGCTTTTACTGTATAGTAATAAGTAATAAAGAATGTACTAATAAATCCTACAAATCCTCCAATGTAAGAAATATTTCTCCATTTTTTTGAAATATCAAAATTAGATAAATAATAACCAAGTAGGAAATACCCTACATAATTCGTAACGTAAAATAATTCAATATTAAAGTTGATAGGATAATAATATTTCGCTAAATTGACTACAACAGATGCATATAGCCATAAAATTAAAAAGTATTCTATTTCTCTTTTTTTAGCGTTCTTCACAAAGATTTTCAGTAGAGGTGTAATCAAGTATATCCCTACAATCATGTATAAGAACCACAAATGTCCCCCAATAGTATCCGTTAAAAAGTGCTTGATCCCTTGCTTTAAAGATGCTGGGAAATATCCTGCATATGCTCCATATGCATAAAATATAGCGCTCCAAGCTACAAAAGGTATAATCACTTTACTTGCGCGCTTCTGTAAAAATTCCCCGACTGAAATATCTTTTGTCCCCTTTAACAATAAAGCTCCACTAATCATTACAAAAATCGGAACACTCGCACGTGAAATCGATTCAAATAGATTACCAGCCATCCAGCGTGAAACGTTATTTGCATCTAAAACGGAAACATAACCAGCTGCAACGTGAATTGTAACAACTGCGATTGTCGCTAATACTCGCAACCAGTCCATATACATTAATCGCTTCATTAAAATCTCTCCCAATTTTGTATATTTAATTTTTTCTTTGCCACACATAATTTTATATCAGAAAATTCTTTATTGAAACATTATTTTGACAACAAAACCTATAATTAACTTAAATAGACTCAATTTTTAAATATAAACATGAAAACCTTTGACTTATGAGTGAAAATAATGTAAATTATCCTTTGGACGAACATTTTTAAACAAAACGAATAAAACATTCGTATTTTAGGGGTGTAAATGATGGAAAACGTATTTGACTATGAAGACATTCAATTAATTCCTGCAAAATGCATTGTAAATAGCCGCTCTGAATGTGATACAACTGTCACTTTAGGAAAACATAAATTTAAATTACCTGTCGTACCTGCAAACATGCAAACGATTATTGATGAAAGAATTGCAACTTATTTAGCTGAAAACAATTACTTCTATATCATGCATCGTTTCCAACCAGAGAAACGAATCTCATTCATTAGAGATATGCAATCACGTGGATTAATCGCTTCTATTAGCGTTGGTGTAAAAGAGGACGAGTATGAGTTCATACAACAATTAGCTGCTGAGCAACTTACACCTGAATACATCACGATTGATATCGCGCACGGACATTCTAATGCTGTGATCAACATGATTCAACATATTAAAAAGCATTTACCAGAAAGCTTCGTTATCGCTGGAAACGTTGGAACTCCAGAAGCGGTAAGAGAATTAGAAAACGCTGGTGCTGACGCAACAAAAGTTGGTATTGGACCTGGTAAAGTTTGTATTACTAAAATTAAAACAGGCTTTGGAACTGGCGGTTGGCAACTAGCTGCACTTCGCTGGTGTGCAAAAGCTGCAAGTAAGCCAATTATCGCTGACGGTGGTATTCGTACACACGGCGACGTAGCTAAATCTATTCGATTTGGGGCGACTATGGTTATGATCGGTTCTCTATTCGCTGGTCATGAAGAGTCTCCAGGGGAAACAATCGAAAAAGACGGCAAACTTTATAAAGAGTACTTCGGTTCTGCTTCTGAATTCCAAAAAGGCGAGAAGAAAAACGTTGAAGGTAAGAAAATGTTCGTTGAGCATAAAGGTTCTTTAGAAGACACTTTAATCGAAATGGAACAAGATCTTCAATCTTCTATCTCTTACGCTGGTGGAACAAAATTAGACTCAATTCGTACTGTAGATTATGTAGTCGTGAAAAACTCTATTTTCAACGGTGATAAAGTATATTAATTTTTAAATTTAACTCGAAGGACAAGTATTTTTATGCTTGTCCTTCTTTTTATGTATGAAAATGTTAAATATTTTAATTTAACTGAATTTTCTAGTATCATGTTTTTATATACTTATAATAAGGGGGATATAATAAATGAAAGATGTAATTGAGAAACGCCATATTCGCGCAGAAGTTCCTACTGAACTAACATGGGACCTCTCTGATTTATACGAATCTGATAAAGAGTGGGAAACTGCATTACGTGTATTAACAGATGATATAAAAAAACTTGATGCGTTTAAAGGACAATTACATACTAGCCCTACTACCTTATTACATTGCCTACTTTTAGAAGAAGAGCTTTTAATGAAGTTAACAAAACTATACTCCTATGCAAATTTAAAAGAATCTACTGATCGTACAAATCCAGTTATTCAAGCGAACTCTTCCAAAATTGCTGCTTTATGGACGAAAGTACATACGGCACTATCCTTTATTCATAATGAAATCCTCTCATTCGATGAAGGTACAATTGAAAAATATTTAACTGAAGAAACACAGCTTGAACCTTTCCGTAAATCATTACTAGACATACTACAAAAAAGGTCGCACACGCTCTCTCCTGAAACAGAAGAAGCTCTTGCTGCGCTTGGCGAAGTACATAGTTCTCCATACAAAATTTACGGTATGACTAAATTAGCCGATATGGATTTTACCTCCATACAGGACGAACAAGGAAACGAACTCCCTGTCTCATTTGCATTATTTGAGAGCAAATATGAGTTTTCTCCAAGCGTAGACATACGTAGAAAAGCATACTCATCATTTGTTTCCACCTTGAAACGATATAAAAATACAGTGGCAACAACATATGCTACTGAAGTAAAAAAACAAGTAACACTTTCTCGTTTACGCAAGTTTGAATCTGTTACGCATATGCTTTTAGAACCACAAAAAGTCCCACTTGAAATGTATAACAATCAACTTGATATTATTTATAACGAATTAGCGCCTCATATGCGCCGTTTTGCAGATTTAAAAAAGAAAGTATTAGGAATCGATCAAATGCTGTTTTGCGACTTACATGCACCTTTAGATCCCGAATTTAATCCAACGATTACTTACGAAGAAGCCGGAAAACTCATTCAAGACTCTTTACAAGTACTCGGGGATGAATATAGTTCCATTATCGAAAAAGGATTCAAAGAAAGATGGGTCGATCTTGCAGATAACGTTGGCAAATCAACTGGAGCATTTTGTTCAAGCCCCTATGGTTCTCATCCATACATTTTAATTACATGGCAAAATACGATGCGTGGATGCTTTACATTAGCCCATGAATTTGGGCATGCTGGTCATTTTTATTTAGCAAATAAAAACCAGCGTATTATGAATGTACGTCCATCTATGTACTTTGTTGAAGCACCATCTACAATGAACGAATTACTATTAGCCCAGCATTTATTAGCGACTACTGATGATAAGAGAATGCGCAGATGGGTGATTCTACAACTACTTGGAACATATTACCACAACTTCGTTACTCATCTACTTGAGGGTGAATATCAAAGAAGAGTATATGCCCTAGCAGAAGAAGGAGAAGCACTTACAGCTACAACTTTAACTGAAATAAAAACAAATGTACTTTCTACATTCTGGGGAGATTCCGTAGAAATTGACGAAGGCGCTGGCTTAACCTGGATGCGTCAACCTCATTATTATATGGGCTTATATTCTTACACCTATTCCGCAGGCCTCACTGCATCTACTGCGGTAGCCCACATGATTAAAGAGGAAGGACAACCTGCCGTTGATCGCTGGTTAGATGTACTTCGCGCTGGTGGTACGATGAAACCACTTGAATTAATGAAACACGCCGGAGTAGATATGTCCAAACCAGATGCAATCCGTAAAGCTGTTTCTTACGTCGGTGCCTTAATTGATGAATTAGAGCGCTCTTATCAAGAATAAAAAATAAGCCCTCGCTTTATGAGGGCTTATTTCATATTTACTTTCCAAATCTTTTACGGTATCCACATTTCCTGCATAGCTCTTCGACTGCAACTCTTTTCGAAAACCCATCGACAATGTTTGTTGCTCTTTCACCTTCTATAATGTTAGAAAATGAATCATTATTAATATTCCCAAGGTTAATAATTCCCTCACCATCTAAACAGCAAGGTATAACCGTTCCATTCGCTAAAATTCCAGCTTGATTTCGAAGACCGTGACAGAATCCTCTTCCATCATCCTCTTCTTCATGTAATGCTGGCCACTGGAATTCATAGTCTTGATTAATAAAGACACGTTCCGCAATTTTTATACCTTTTCCTGGTGTAAGCTTCTCTTCAATTTGATAAGATAAATCAAACTCATTTTCAATAATGGATAATAATTCTCTATTTTTCTGGATTTCAGCATTTGTTTTATTATCCTGCGTTAAATTCCATAACCTTAGTGAAACAATTAAATCCGATTGACTTGTCGCTTCTCTAATGAAGGAAAGTATACTTCTTACATAGCCCTCTTTATCTTGCGAACCTGGGTGTCCATCAAAACTATGCAGTGAAAAATTCATTTGTCTTAGAGCGGGCTTATTTAACAGTCTATGCCTTCTCTTATTAATTAACGTTCCGTTCGTTGTAATATTAACTTTAAAACCTTTTTCATGGCTTAAATCTAACAGTTGATCTATTTTCGGATGAAGCAACGGCTCACCCTTCACGTGCAAATAAATGTAGTCTGTGTGAGGTTTAATTTGGTCTAATCTTTTAGCAAAATCCTCCACAGAAATGAATTGCTTCTGCCTTTCCGTCGGCGGACAAAAGCTGCACGCAAGATTACATACGCTCGTAATCTCCAAGTAAAACTTCTTAAACTTCTTCACCTTTAACTCCTCACTTCTATGACTACTTATACTTTTTTCCTCTTCATATTACATCACACTTTTTTAGAAATAGAAACATACTTATTTTAGGAAATAAGCGTTTACTGCATAAAATACTTCTTCAATCTTTGTAGTTCATCCACTAAAAAATTTTCTATATGTAAACTTAGTAGTTGTTTTGGCTTCATACAGTTCTCCTATTACATATGATGAAATATAGAAAACGGCCACATCTGTAGCCGTTTGAATGTACTATTACTATTTATGATACGGTTCACCACGATTAATACGAAATGCTCTATACACTTGCTCAAGCAATACTAATCGCATTAATTGATGTGGTAATGTCATCTTCGAAAAAGAAAGCGATTCGTTTGAACGCTTCATTACTTCTGAACTTAGTCCAAGTGATCCACCAATTACAAAGGCAACTTTACTCTTTCCATATGTAGCAAGACGATCTAGACTTACTGCAAATTCTTCTGATGATTTTTGCTTACCTTCTATTGCTAATGCAATCACGTGCGTATCATCAGAAATTTTATCTAGTATACGTATACCTTCTTTTTCTTTTACAATTAACATTTCTGCTTCACTTAAATTTTCTGGTGCTTTTTCATCTGGCAATTCAATTACTTCTACTTTTGCGTATGCAGATAATCGTTTTAAGTATTCTGCTATACCTTGTTTTAAATATTTTTCTTTTAATTTCCCAATTGAAATAATCGAGATATTCACACGTATTCCCCACCTTACAAACATGTTATCCACATAACTTATCCACATATCCACAAATGTTACCCACATATTGTGTGAGAATCTGTGTTCGATACAACATATGTCGCCTTATTTTGACAAAATTCACATGTTTTTTTATCTTTTTCTGAGTTATCCACATTGTTGATAACCGGCGCAACTTCACACTCATCCACAATAATATCTAAAGCTAATTCAACATGTTCTAAACAACAAGGTAAATTCATATTCTTCACCTCACTTTTCTACAATAGAAAACAGGAGGTAGGCCCTCCTGTTTTTAATACTTTTGAATGCCTAGTTTAACCGTTGTTGTTGCTCTTTTTGTACCACGATAAAACGTAAGAGTCATTTTATCATTAATTTTTTTATCATATAAGGCCGTACGGAATCCGATAATATCGCGAACCGGTTTTCCGTCTACTGCTACAATCACATCGTGTTCTCGTAAATCAGCATCTGCACCTGGCGAAGGACTTTTCACATCTAAAATGCAAACTCCCTCTGTTACATTGCCCGGTAAATGCAATGTTTTTGACCAATAATAATTTGGAATCTCATTTAACGATCTAAGTTCAATTCCAATATAAGGTCTTCTTACTTTTCCGTATTTCTCTAATTCATTCATAATTGGAACAGCTCTAGTAACTGGAATAGCTAGTCCAATTCCTTCTACTTCTTTTGCAGCAATTTTCATTGAGTTAATACCAATTAATTGACCTGCTGCATTTACAAGCGCACCACCACTATTACCTGGATTAATTGCTGCGTCTGTTTGCAATACTTCTACTTGCCAATCATAATGTCCATCTTGATCTAAATCTACAGGGACAATACGTTCATTAGCCGAGATAATACCTTGTGTGACAGTTCCAGAGAATTGCAGCCCGAGTGGGTTGCCAATCGCAATAACTGGTTCTCCTCTACGAACTGTATTAGAATCGCCAATTTCAATTATTTTTTTCACATGCTTGGCGTCTATTTCTAGTACCGCCAAATCTGTGACTACATCGGTTCCTAATACTTTTCCTGGAACCTTCTTACCATCACTTAAACTTACTTCAGTGCGATTTGCTCCAGCAACAACATGATTATTCGTTACAATATAAGCTTGGCCATCTGTCTTCTTATAAATTACACCTGATCCTGTACCAGCTTCTGAATCTGCCTCTGAAAAATTATCTCGTTGAATATTAATAACGCCAACAACAGCTTCAGACGCACGATCAACAGCATCCACAAAGCTAATCTGTTTAATTCCTTGAGCTTCGGCCACATTACTTCCACTTGCTTCAGCTTGCGGAAGCGCGCGCCCATCATTTGAAAATAAAGGAGCTCCAAATGCAAATAACGAAGCTCCTACAATTGTTCCTGCTATACTAGAAATAACAATACCTTTATGCTTCTTTTTCCTTGCACGTTTCATACGATAACTTTCTTCATCAATAAAGGACATATTTGTTCACCCATCTTCCTGAAAACAACTATATTCACCTTTATTGTTTACTAAAATGAAGAATTATACGTATTGAATTTTTGTAGGCATTTTTGGATCTGTATCGTGAATTTCAAAGGCTTCTCCCACTCCAAATCCTTTTTCCTCTAATACTTGTGATACTGACATACGAGCTAGTTCTTTCATGTTATTATCTAAACTTAAATGGGCTAAATAAATATGTTTAGTCTCATCTGTAATTACATCTGCCATTGCTAATGCAGCGTCTTCATTACAAACGTGTCCCACATCACTTAAAATACGTCGCTTAATACTCCATGGATAACGTCCCATACGAAGCATCTCCACGTCATGATTACTTTCAAACACGAAAGCATTAGCCCCCTTAATAACACCTTTCATACGGTCACTTACGTATCCCGTATCTGTAATAAGGGCTAACTTTCTATTATTGTTATGAAAAGCATAGAACATCGGCTCTGCCGCATCATGAGAAACTCCAAATGACTCGACCTCAATATCACCAAATGTTTTCACATCCCCAACTGAAAAAATGAACTTTTGCTCAGTTGGGATATTTCCTATTAAGTGTTCCATTGCATTCCATGTTTTCTCATTTGCATAAACAGGTAAATCATATTTACGTGCCAATACACCTAATCCTTTAATATGGTCACTATGTTCATGTGTGACAAGAATACCTGACACATCATTTATATTTAGTTCTGCCTGTTTAAATAAAGCCTCTGTTGCTTTACCACTTAAACCCGCATCGACGAGTAATTTTTTTTCATTTGTTCCTACATATAGCATATTCCCTGTACTTCCACTTGCAAGTACGCTAAAATGCAAACCCATTCTTTCTCACTCCAGTATGTTCATCAACCACTTGATTTTCCCTTTCCCCTAATTCCATAACTTGTCCTTCAATTGCATTTACAAAGAAATCCTGCTTCTGCTCCGTTTTTAAATTCCATGTTGGAGCGAGTACTTGGTTATTAGAAGTAGATGCGGTAAGGGTCGCATAACCAATTTGTGCTTCTTTTACATGTGTATTCCCATGAACTTTATTTTTTAAATACAGGTTTTCTAAAGCCGTTTGGGCGGTAATAATTTCTTGTTGTTTCGTTTTTTCACTTTCGCCCATTTCTTTTAAATCAGTTAGCATCGTCTGCGTGTACGACACCAGTTCATTTTTTTCATTTAATTCCACAACAATCATTGCTTGATCGTTATAGAAAATAGGCTTATCTTTATATTTTTGGAAGAAATAAATTTTAGAGTCTTTCATCGCGCCAAACTCATACTTTTGTCCATCCAATACATAGTTCTTCAAAAAATCATTATACTTATCTTTAGATAATGATTTTGTATTTAAAAAGGGCTCTTTTAGCTTACTTTCTATCTTGTACATATTTTGTATACGCGCTGTTTGATTTTTTAAAGACTGTACATCTTCTTCTTTAAACGCCTTGTTTTCCGCCCTAATAAATGACTCTTTTTTCGGCTCTTTAGGGAAATTATCCATAGTAATTTTGTTTGCTTTTAATTCCTGATCTATCTTTGTTTCTGCAATAAGCTCCAATTGATTACTATCTTGCTTTTGAATGAATTGAAAAATGAGAAAGAGGTCCAAAACAAAAAAGGTCACAATAAATATAGTTTTAATCCGATCCCAATCCATTTAGTCCTCCCTCACTCCACTCATATATTTTTTGTTTGCCAGCTTCATCTTCAAACTTTACATACCAAATTGGCTGTAGTCGAGCTACTTGCCCATCTAGTAATAATTTGTATCCAATACCAATGTCTTTAATGAATCGTTTATCTACAGCTTCATTATTTTCCAAGGATGCTATCACAACGTGACCTGATGGAAGAGTAACCTTCTGTTCTATACCTTTCATGTTTAAAGACAATAATGGTCTTTCATATTCCATTACTTCCTCTGATCCCCATATTTGTCTCAATTCAGCTAATCCATCTGTATTGAATACGGAATATCCATCTTCATGTAAACGGAATACTGTCTGTCCTTTATTCATATAGTCCAAACGATATGAATCCAAACTCCCACTATGACCATTTACAAAATCAAAGCTTTTTTGTAAAAGCATTAAATTATCAGTTGTTTTCTCACTTGAAACAGAAGAGTTTTTATATTTTAGCATATGCTGATCGTTTTCAATCTCCATGGACCTAATACCATCTGTAAATATTTCTTTTGATTTTTCGGTAATAGGGCTTAAATAACGTGGGTCACTAAAAAGAGCATTCTTAAATGTATCAACCGCTAAATTAGATGAAATATATGTTATATTACTTAATTCTGTCGTTCCATCTGGTAAAAATATCTTTTTCATATCATTAATTTGATAGTCAAAATAAGGTTTCGCCGATACTATAAATTGATTTTGTGCATTTACAATGTCTTTTAAATATACACCACTTAATTTAGCTTCATATATTCTAGAGTTATCACCATCAGAAACAAAATTAATTTTAATTTCTTGCTCCCTACTTCTAGAAGGGTCAAGAATAATTCGATTAAAATGTTTAGGCTTATCTATACTTTTTTCTTTCATGCTAAACATAGATTTAACTGCATCAAATGGGATGTTGGTAGGGAAAATAAGCTCAATTTTCCCTTCACCATGCACATAAGAAAGGAAATCAGCTTTAGCAATCGATATCTCTTTGAAAGCATGTAATTCCCCTGCTTCCAAAGGTTTATAGATTGATTCTATATCTCCCTCTCTTTTGCTCCCGTAATGATTTTTATCTTTATGCACGATGATAGAAGTAGGGCGGACAACATCAGCGATTTTAGTTTGAGTAGTTCCTTCATTCCCCTGCACAAACTTTGCGTTTTGCATAGACGTGGAATCTGGCACGTACGTCCATAAGTTAAAAGTAAGAAATAGACTAATTACAACCAAATTAATTAAAACTATCGTTTTAACATTTTCCATACTCATTCCCAATCGTCCTCTTCATCCGCTGCCATTGGCAATGTGAAATAAATAGTTGTCCCTTTTCCTTCCTCACTCTTCGCCCAAATCGAGCCACCATGTGCCTCAATCATTTCTTTCGCAATTGCTAATCCAAGTCCTGTACCACCCATTTGTCTTGAACGTGCTTTATCTACGCGATAAAAACGTTCAAAGATTTTATCGACGTTTTCTTTCGGAATACCCATCCCTTGGTCACTTACACTAATCTCTAATAATTCCCCGCGATCACGTAAGCGATATGTTACTGTTCCACCCTCTGGTGAATACTTTAATGCATTCGAAATAATGTTATACAATACTTGTGTAATTTTATCCGTATCCATATCAATAAATCGAGATTTTTTAGAGAAAGATCGTTTGAAACTTACGTTTTGCTCCTTAGACATTTCAAAACGATCAATAATGTTATTAAAGAAGTCAGTAAAGTCGACCCATTCTTTCATTAAACGATGTTCTGTACTATCAAGTTTAGATAGTTGCAATAACGCATTTACAAGTCTAATCATTCTTTCTGTTTCTTCTTGTGTAACTGTTAAAAATTGCGGTGCAATATTCGGGTCTTGCCATGCACCGTCCGTAAGTGCTTCTAAGTAACTGCGCATTGTTGTTAATGGCGTTCTTAATTCATGGGAAACGTTTGCCACAAACTCGCGGCGTTCCCTTTCTATACGCTCCTGCTCAGTTACATCATATAATACGGCAATTAAACCATTTGCCTTCCCTGTCTCTTTTTGAATAACAGAGAAACTAGCGCGTAAAATATATGGCTCATTTCTTGTACTAAAATCTAATAAAACAGAATCAGGCTCTTCGTATAAATGATCGAGCGTAAATTCTTCTTGTATCCCTAATACTTCTAAAACAGATTGATCGAGCGCCGTTTCACGCGAAACATTTAGCATCTTTTCCGCAGGATCATTTAATAAAATAATGTCCCCTTTTCGATCAGTAGCAATTACTCCATCTGTCATATGTGATAAAACGGATGATAATTTACGTCTTTCACTTTCCGTTGAAGAACGAGCTTGTTGTAATTTTTTTGATAAATTATTGAAAGATAATGCTAATTGTCCAATTTCATCATGGCTATGCACTTTTACTTTTCTTGAATAGTTTCCTTTTGCCATTTCAATCGCTTGTCTTCGCATATCTGAGATTGGTCTTGTAATCGTTTGAGCTAACAAAATTCCCAGTACAGCTGTTACGAGCAATGCAATAACGGTTCCAGTCGCAAAGATTTGATTAATATCCTTCATCTGTTTATAAACATCTTCCATAGATGCAACAATGTAAATAACACCAAGTGCATCTTTGCCGTTATCATCTAGAATAGGAGTAAGCATAACTTGTACACGATGCCCTGTACGACCATCCTTCTCAATTTTCACTTCTGGCTTTTTTTGTACCAACACCCGCTGAACAGCTATATCAGTTGATGTTCTATTTACCTTGTTTTGCTTTGACTCATCTGAAATAGCGAGTAGCTTTCTATTCGAATCAAATACACTTACCTCTTGGATATCTTTCTTTCGATCAGAGGCAAATTTTCGAATTGAAGTTTTAATCGTTTCATCTGTTGACTCTGTCTCTGCTTTTGTATAACTTTTTTTAAACTCTTGCTTCAAGTTATACGATAATAAGTTCGTTTGCTGCGTTAAAGAATCTCTAAAGCCTTGTACAAGGCTCTTTTCTAACTCTCTTACGAAATATACCCCAATAACCTGCATAGCTATTAATATTAATAGCATATATATGAGTACAAACTTTAAATGAATAGATTGAAAAAAACCAACTTTCTTCATATACTATTCCTGCTCTGGGTCACGCAAGTAATACCCTACTCCACGTCTAGTGACAATTAAAGTAGGATGACTTGGATTATCTTCAATTTTTTCACGTAAACGACGCACCGTTACATCCACTGTACGTACATCTCCAAAATAGTCATAACCCCAAACTGTTTGCAATAAATGTTCGCGTGTCATAACTTGTCCTAAATGTTTTGCTAAATAATGTAGCAACTCAAATTCACGATGTGTAAGTTCAATATTTTCCTCACGTTTCGTTACACTATACGCATTTGAATTGATAACAATTGGTCCAATAACCATTTCCGTATTTTCTTCTTTTTCTGCAGCACCACCTTGTTGATGGCGACGTAAATTCGCCTTCACGCGAGCAAGTAATTCTCTCGTACTAAATGGCTTCGTTACATAATCATCTGCCCCAAGCTCAAGCCCTAATACTTTATCGATTTCAGAGTCCTTCGCTGTAAGCATAATAATCGGCATTTCTGAGTTTTTACGTATTTCACGGCAAACCTCTAAGCCATCCTTACCCGGTAGCATAATATCCAATAAAACCATATCTGGCTGTTCTTCATTCGCCTTTTCAATCGCTTCATCACCATCATGCGCCATTACAATTTCAAAACCTTCTTTTTCTAGGTTGAACTTCAAAATATCCGCAATCGGCTTTTCATCATCAACTACTAAAATTTTCTTTCCCATCATCGTCTATTTCCTCCTTATAAAAATATGGTCAATAATCCTTAAACACATTGATGTTTACATAGTATATCCATATATGACCACATCTTTTGTTTAAGTATTTTCTCCTCTATTCTCACAGACTCATGTATGATCCACTTTTACACGGAATCCTATACGATCTATAGAAAAACCTCTAGCTTCAACTGCTAGAGGCTCCTCATTCTATTTTAAAATAACTACTCAATTTTGTAAAATTACACAAATAAAAAGGATATTAAGTGGGCCCACTTAATATCCTGAGAGTGGCTCGGGACGGAATCGAACCGCCGACACGAGGATTTTCAGTCCTCTGCTCTACCGACTGAGCTACCGAGCCAAAACTATATATAAAACCACTAATGGTGGTATAAACAAAAGTGGCGGTCCCGACCGGGGTCGAACCGGCGATCTCCTGCGTGACAGGCAGGCATGTTAACCACTACACCACGGGACCAAAAATGAACATAAAAAAAACATGACCCGTACGGGATTCGAACCCGTGTTACCGCCGTGAAAGGGCGGTGTCTTAACCACTTGACCAACGGGCCACGAAAAATAAAATGGTGAGCCATGAAGGACTCGAACCTTCGACCCTCTGATTAAAAGTCAGATGCTCTACCAACTGAGCTAATGGCTCATGTTCACCAACGTCATATTTTCGTGACGACAAGATGTATCATAACATATTTTATTTATTTTTTGCAATACCTTTTTTGTTTTTTTATAAAAGAATAAGAAAAAACTCATGCGAACATGAGTTTTTTCTTAAAAATATCAATTAAGCTTCGTATACGTTACGAACGATATTTGTTTGGTTACGATCTGGTCCAACTGAGAACATAGATAATTGAATTCCTGTTAACTCAGAAACACGTTCTACGTATTTTCGTGCGTTTTCAGGAAGCTCATCTAATGATTTTACGCCAGTAATATCTTCTGTCCAGCCTGGAAGCTCTTCGTATACAGGCTCACATTTCGCTAAAATGTTTAAGTTTGCTGGAACTTCATCGATAACATCGCCATTGTATTTGTAAGCAACACAAATTTTAAGAGTTGGAATACCTGTTAGAACGTCGATAGAATTTAATGATAGATCCGTTAAACCACTAACACGACGTGCATGTCTTACAACAACGCTATCGAACCAACCTACGCGGCGTGGACGACCAGTTGTCGTTCCATACTCACGACCAACTTCACGAATTTGGTGACCAATTTCATCATGAAGCTCAGTAGGGAATGGACCATCACCAACGCGGCTTGTATATGCTTTACATACACCCACAACGCGAGTAACTTTCGCAGGACCAACTCCAGTTCCAACCGTTACACCACCAGCAATCGGGTTAGAAGATGTAACGAACGGGTACGTACCGTGGTCAATATCAAGCATAACACCTTGTGCACCTTCAAATAATACACGGTGATTGTTATCTAGTGCATTATTTAATACAACAGACGTATCACATACATATTGTGCGATTTGTTGTCCGTACTCGAAGTACTCTTCGAAGATTTCTTCTACACTGAAACCTTCTGTATCGTACATTTTTTCAAACAAACGATTTTTTTGTGCTAAATTGCGCTCAAGCTTCTCTTTAAATGCTTCACGGTCTAAAAGATCAGCCATACGAATACCAATACGAGCAGCTTTATCCATATATGCAGGACCGATACCCTTTTTCGTTGTACCGATTTTGTTATCACCTTTACTTGCTTCTTCTAACTCATCTTGTTTTAAGTGATAAGGTAAAATAACGTGCGCACGGTTACTTACGCGTAAATTATCAGTACTTACACCACGATCGTGTAAGTATTTTAACTCTTCAAGTAATGCTTTCGGATCTACTACTAAGCCGTTTCCGATTACACAAATTTTCTCTTTATAAAAAATACCCGATGGAATTAAGTGTAATTTATATTTAACTCCGCCGAAAACAATTGTGTGTCCCGCGTTATTTCCACCTTGATATCTTGCAACTACTTCCGCATGCTCAGAAAGAAAATCAGTGATTTTACCTTTTCCTTCATCGCCCCATTGTGTTCCTACAACTACTACTGAAGACATTATTAAAGCACCTCCGCAATTTTCAAACGATCTATTCAAACAATATAATTGTACCAAAACGGAAAAAGAAGTCAACCAAAAAGCGAACATTTTTTTATTAAAAAACATTTTTGTTCGTAAGAATTATATTTTTACATTGTGAAAGCCTTATCTTTCCTATAAAAAAAAAGAAACACATCTTATTATAAGAAATGTGTTTCTTTTTTATACTATCTTTATGCAGGCGGCGCATGCCCATCCTCGAAGCGACGTTCTAAGTTAACGAACTTATTGAACTCTTTAACGAATGCAAGCTCTACTGAGCCTACAGGACCGTTACGCTGCTTTGCAATAATAATTTCAATCGTATTTTTATTTTCCGTTTCTCGGTCATAGTAATCTTCACGATATAAGAAGGCTACAATATCAGCATCCTGCTCGATACTCCCCGATTCACGAATATCAGACATCATCGGACGTTTATCTTGACGAGATTCTACACCACGAGATAACTGTGACAAGGCAATAACAGGTACTTGCAATTCACGTGCAATTCCTTTTAGTGTACGAGAAATCTCAGATACTTCCTGCTGACGGTTCTCTCCTGATTTCCCGCTTCCTTGAATAAGTTGTAAGTAGTCAATCAAGATCATACCAAGACCCTGTTCTTGTTTTAATCTACGACATTTTGCCCGAATCTCATTTACTTTAATCCCTGGCGTATCATCAATATAGATACCGGCATTAGAAAGACTACCCATTGCCATCGTTAATTTCGCCCAATCATCAGAAGTTAATGACCCGGTACGAAGCCTTTGTGCGTCAATATTCCCTTCTGCACAAAGCATACGCATAACAAGCTGATCAGCACCCATCTCTAGACTAAAAATCGCTACATTTTCATCCGTTTTCGTCGCTACATTTTGTGCAATATTTAATGAAAATGCCGTTTTTCCTACCGATGGACGTGCCGCCACGATGATTAAATCATTACGCTGGAACCCTGCCGTCATCTTATCTAATTCAGTAAATCCAGTTGGTATCCCGGTAACTTCACCTTTTTGATTATGCAAAAGCTCGATTTTATCGTAAGCATCTACAAGAACGTCTTTAATATTTTGGAATGCTTTCGCATTCGTTTGATGAGATACTTCTAATATTTTTTTCTCAGCCTCATTTAAAAGGCCATCTACATCATCTTCTCTCTCATATCCATCAGACACGATATGAGTCGCCGTTCGAATCAAACGACGTAACAGTGCTTTTTCAGCGATGATTCGTGCATAATACTCTACGTTAGCAGCAGTCGGAACGACTTCTGCTAATTCTGCTAAGTAAGAAACCCCACCAACTTCTTCTAGTAATCCTTGATCAGCCATCGCTGACGTCATCATTACTAAGTCGATCGGCTCTCCCTTGTCAGACAACCCAAGCATGACTTCAAAAATCTTTTGATGTTTCGTTCGATAAAATGAGTCAGGTACCAATAGTTCCGATGCTGATGTTAACGCATCCTGATCAATTAATATAGCACCTAAGACTGCCTGCTCAGCTTCTATATTATGCGGAGGGGTACGATCAGCCATTACATCACTCATACGCAATCCTCCTTGCTTAACTTATTTTTATTGTTCACTAACATGAACTTTTACTGTTGCTGTTACTTGCGGATGCAATTTCACAGTAACGTTTGTATAGCCTAATGCACGAATTGCATCATCCATTTCAAATTTACGCTTATCAAGTTTAATCTTGTGTGATTTTTGCATTGCATCTACGATTTGTTTACTTGTGATTGAACCGAATAGACGGCCACCCTCGCCAGATTTGGCCTTTAATTCTACAGTTAGTTTCTCTAACGTTTCTTTTAATTGCTTTGCACTTTCAAGCTCTGCTGCTGCATCTTTTTCTTCTTTGCGTTTTTGAGCTTCTAAAGTTTTCATACTACTATTTGTCGCTTCAGCAGCTAATCCTTGTTTTAGTAAGAAGTTATTTGCATAACCATCTGGTACGTTTTTTACTTCCCCTTTTTTCCCTTTACCTTTTACGTCTTTTAGAAAAATTACTTTCATGATTGTGTGCCTCCCTGTAAATAGTCATCAATAACAAATCGAAGCTTCTCCTCAGCTTCATCTACTGTAACATTTTTCATTTGTGTGGCTGCATTCGTTAAATGCCCGCCACCTCCTAAATTTTCCATAATTAGCTGCACATTCACTTCACCTAAAGACCTGCCGCTAATTCCAATGAAATTCTCGCCACGTTTCGCAATAACGAATGACGCAATAATTCCTGTCATTGTTAATAATGTGTCCGCTGATTGTGCAATAAGCACTTGATCATAATAATCATCACTATCAACTTTTGCAATCGCAATTCCATTTGTATAAATGTACGCATTTTTAATAGCTTTTGCAACCCGTAAATACTGATCCATATCTTCTTTTAGAAGCTCTTGTACAAGTACAGTATCTGCACCATGTGAGCGTAAATAAGAAGCCGCATCAAACGTACGAGCACCTGTCCGGAATGTAAAGCTCTTCGTATCCACAATAATACCTGCTAACAATGCTGTTGCTTCTAACATTGTCATTTTTAAACTTTTCGGTTGGTATTCAAGTAATTCTGTAACAAGTTCTGCTGTGGAAGAAGCGTATGGCTCCATGTAAACAAGCAATGGATCTTCAATAAAATCTTCTCCTCTGCGATGATGGTCAATAACAACTACATTTTCAATTTTGTGTAACAGCTTTTCTTCCATCACCATTGAAGGTTTATGCGTATCAACAACAACAAGTAAAGAATCATCATTTGCAAATTCCATCGCTTGTTCTGGTGTAATAAAGTGAGACCATAACTCTTCGTTTTGTTTCACTTTATCCATCAAACGCTTAATTCCCTTATCAGAATCATTTTCATCTAGCACAATATATCCTTTGCGCTCATTTAATTGAGCTACCTTTAAAATACCAATCGCAGCACCAATCGCGTCCATATCAGGAGCCCTATGCCCCATTATAATGACATTACTACTTTCTAATACTAAATCCTTTAATGCATGCGAAATAACTCTGGCACGTACACGAGTACGTTTTTCAACTGGATTTGTCTTACCGCCATAAAATTTAACTTTACCTGTTGCTTGTTTAATAGCTACTTGATCTCCACCACGGCCAAGCGCAAGGTCTAAACCGGATTGAGCCATTGCCCCAAGCTCTGATAAAGGTAAATCACCTGATCCAACACCTACACTTAAGGTGAGTGGTATATTCCTTTTGGATGTTTCTTCACGCACCTGATCTAAAATGCTAAATTTCCCTTTCTCCATCTGCGCTAAAATACTTTCATTTAGTACGACGAAGAATCTTTCTGAAGATGCACGTTTTAAATATGCCCCATACTTAACGGCCCATTCATTTAGTCGTGATGTTACAAGACTTGTTATATTCGTACGTAATTGATCATCTAACCCTTGTGTAACCTCATCGTAATTATCTAAATAAATTACAGCTAAAACAGTGCGTTGATCCTCGTACATCTTTTCAATCTCTGTTTGTTCCGTTACATCAAAGAAATAAATTAACTTTTCTTCTTTCCTTACAAACACACGAAACTTTCGATTGTTTAAAGAGACTATATCATCGGAAGTCTCTCCTTTAATAAAAAGAAGTAACGTTTCTGATACATCATAAAGGTGCCATCCAGCTAATGCATGCTGCCCTAGACATGAAGATAAATAAGGATTCGCCCAATCAATCCCATAATCCTTATTGTATAACAAAATACCGATTGGCATTTGGTTAAATGCTTCGTTACTCACTTTCTTTACCCTTGTAATCATATCTGTCGTATGTTTTTCGAAATTCTTTTGAAAGGTAAGTTCAAATCGTACAACAACAAAAAGGACGATACAAAAAATAAAAAAGGAGACTATCCCCATCATTAAATGAAAATAACAGAGGATTGAAATGAGCACAAATACAAAAAATGCCAATACATAAACAGGATATAAAAACCACTGTTTCTTATAAAATTCAGGCATGTATACAACTCCTATAAAGTAAAACTAACTCATCTTCCAGTTAGTTAAACAGATTAAAATAGTATAAGGAATATTACTTTATCCTCCTATTTTAGAACGCAATGAAATCCCTAAATCAATTATACCTAAGATTGTCACAAGAGGAAACAGCATCGGAATAAACATGCATACAATAAAACTAATAATGGGAACCCCTTTCGTAAAACCTTTGCTATGCGCTAGAAAAGCGATAAATGTCAGACCTTGCAATACTAGTAGTAAAGCAAATATGACATATAGGTTAGAAAATACCATATGTAAATATGATGTCGGTTCTACTTTTACAAAAGTTGATAGCAAAATAAATATAACGTAATACCAAACAATACTTTTTGGTAATTGTATATCTTTAAATTTAGGCCAAGGTATAACATCGTGTTTTAGCTTTCTCAAAACACTACCTGATATCATAACTGTAATCCAAGAAAAACATACTGATAACATGACAAGTAAACTTGGGAATAACGTTTGTAACACATCATTAAATTGTGAAAATAGCTCTTTTTGCTCTTTACTAATCGGCATACCCGCAGCACTAACTATCTTTTCACTTTGCGTCATACTTTCATTAAACATATTTTGCATTTGCTTCATTAAATCTATGTTAAAAAACTTTATACTCGCAACATAAATGAGCATAATACCAATTAAGTAAGCCAGTGTCCCTGCCATCAAAATTTCTACCGGCTTTTTTCGTTTTTTATACATATATCCTAAAACGATACCTATCAATCCAAACATAGTTGTCTTCACTAGGTTCATCGGCTGACTGACAATAACAGTAATAAAAAGCGCCGCTGTAAAAATTACAAAGGCGTTAGATAATTTATATCTTATCGTTAGCAATATAAATGGCAATGGCAACGCAAACGTTACAACCCTACCTAAAATCGGAACATACATAGATATAAGCAACAACATTGCATATATTGCCAACAACGCTGCACCCTCAGTAATAAATTTCGTCTTTTTCATCCTCTAACCTCTCTTTCAAAAAAAGAAAAGCATAGCAAAATGCACAGTAGAGTCGGACTCTACTGTGCATTTCATACGCTATTATTCACCAACATATGGTAAAAGTGCCATTTGACGAGCACGTTTAATTGCAACTGTAAGTTTGCGTTGGTATTTTGCGCTTGTTCCTGTTACACGACGAGGTAAAATTTTACCACGCTCAGAAACGAAACGTTTTAATAAATCAACATCTTTATAATCGATGCGAGTGATGCCGTTAGCTGTGAAGAAACACACCTTACGACGTTTCGCACGTCCACCTTTGCGTCCTGCCATGTCTATTTCCCTCCATTCTTTGTTAAAACTAACAAATTTACTGTATTAGAACGGTAAATCGTCGTCGGAAATGTCGATCGGTTGACCTACATTTGAAAATGGATCGTCATTCTTCGTAAATCCAGAGTTTCCTTGATTACCTTGGTTACCCGAATTACTAGATTGACCAAATGGGTTAGAGCTTTGGTTACCGAAACCAGCTCCTGATGGTTGCTGATTAAATGAACCACGTTGCTCCCCACCGCCATTACGCGGCTCTAAAAATTGCACGCTTTCCGCAAGAACTTCTGTTACGTATACACGTTTACCATCTTGTCCCTCGTAATTACGAGTTTGAAGACGTCCATCTACGCCTGCTAAGCTACCTTTTTTCAAATAATTTGCTACGTTTTCTGCTTGTTTACGCCATATTACACAATTAATAAAGTCAGCTTCACGCTCACCTTGTTGATTGGCAAATGCGCGATTCACAGCTAACGTAAAAGTAGCTACTGCAACACCATTGGGCGTGTAACGTAAGTCAGGGTCCTTAGTTAAACGACCAACGAGGATAACACGATTCATCAATCGAACCACTCTCCCTTATATATCAATTATTTTTCTTCTTCTTTAACAACGATATGACGAAGGATGTCTTCGTTGATCTTAGCTAAACGGTCGAATTCGTTAATCGCTTCTGCGTTAGATTTCACGTTTAAGATCATGTAGAAACCTTCACGTAAGTCGTTGATTTCGTAAGCTAAACGACGCTTACCCCACTCTTTCGTGTTAATGATTTCTGCACCATTGTTTGTTAAAACACCTGCAAAACGTTCAACTAAAGCTTTTTGAGCTTCTTCTTCAACGCCAGGACGAATGATGTACATAATTTCGTACTTTCTCATTACACTTTCACCTCCTTTTGGTCTAAACGGCCCGTAATGGGCAAGGAGCAATTAATTTATAGTAATTACTCACGAGTTTAGATTATATCATAGTAAGTTAGATGAATCAACTGACCCATACATAAAAAACTTGGCAAACACATAATATATTTGCCAAGCTCATATCTTTATTTTTCCTAGGAAATATTAAATTAAACGTTGAAACGGAAATGCATAACGTCTCCGTCTTTTACGATATACTCTTTTCCTTCTAAACGAACTTTACCAGCTTCTTTTGCCGCTGTCATAGAACCGTTTGTCATTAAGTCTTCGTAAGAAACTGTTTCCGCACGAATAAATCCACGCTCAAAGTCTGTATGAATGACACCAGCACATTGTGGTGCTTTCATACCTTGTTTAAACGTCCATGCACGTACTTCTTGCACACCAGCCGTGAAGTAAGTAGCAAGTCCTAATAAATCATATGCAGCACGAATTAATTGATCTAAACCAGACTCTTCAATGCCTAGTTCTTCAAGGAATACTTTTTTCTCTTCCTCGTCTAACTCAGCGATTTCTGATTCAATTTTTGCACATACAACGATTACTTGAGAATTTTCATTTGCAGCAAATTCTTTTACCATTTGTACGTATTTATTTTCAGAAGGGTCGATAACATCGTCCTCGCTTACGTTTGCTACGTATAACATTTCTTTCGTTGTCAGTAAATGAAGACCTTTAACAATCTTCATCTGCTCTTCTGTAAATTCAACAGTACGAGCCGGTTTTCCCTCTTCAAAAGCTTCTTTTAAACGCACTAAAATTTCATGCTCATATACTGCTTCTTTATCCTTTTGTCTTGCTAATTTCGCAACACGCTCAATACGCTTATCAACAGACTCTAAATCTGCTAAGATTAGCTCTAAATTGATTGTTTCAATATCATCAATCGGATCTACTTTCCCTGAAACGTGCGTAATATTTTCGTCTTCAAAACAACGAACAACTTGGCAAATTGCATCAACTTGGCGAATGTGCGATAAGAATTTATTTCCTAAACCTTCACCCTTACTAGCACCTTTTACGATACCTGCAATATCAGTAAACTCAAATACAGTCGGAACAGTTTTTTTCGGTTCTACTAATTCCGTTAATTTATTTAAACGCTCATCTGGTACTTCTACAATCCCTACGTTTGGATCAATTGTACAGAATGGATAGTTTGCAGATTCTGCTCCTGCTTGTGTAATTGCATTAAATAAAGTGGACTTCCCTACGTTAGGTAATCCAACAATCCCAGCCGTTAATCCCATATTTTTCACTCCTATGTCTCAATCTTTCATCATTATAGATAGTAACGAAAAAAATGACAAGTTTCCTCCAAACGAAAAAAAGTAACAGCTACCCACTGTAACTGTTACTTTCTCTCTATTCTTCGTGCTTCACAAGTATTTTTTTCACCTTACGATCAAACTCTCGTCGAGGAATCATTACTGAATGGTCACATCCCTCGCACTTAATGCGGATATCCATTCCCATACGAATAATTTTCCAACGATTCTCACCACATGGGTGTGCTTTCTTCATTTCCACAACATCGTACAAGTTATACTGCTTTTGCTCCATTCTCCAAACCCCTCTCCATACTAAATTGCTTTTCCACTCACCAATTCTTCACGATTATATAAAACCATACGTGGATATGGAATTTCAATACCATGTAAATCTAGACGATTTTTAATTTCTTTACGAAGTGCTCTTGCAATAACTGCATGTTGCATTGGTTCTACTTCAGCAATAACACGTAATATAACTTCTGAAGCAGCTAATGTTTGTACACCTAACAATTGAGGCGTTGTTACCATTTTCTCATACTTTGCAGGTAATTCTTCTAATAATTCTTCAATGACTTGCTCTGCTTTTGCTATGTCAGCCTCATACGAAATAGATACATCAACAAATGCTACACTATTACTCACTGAGAAATTCGTAACTTGAATAATACTTCCGTTTGGTAAAGTATGAATTTCACCTGTCCAACTCTTTACTTTCGTTGTACGAAGTCCAATTTCTAGAACAACACCTTCAAACTGACCAATTCTTACATAGTCACCTACTGAAAACTGATCTTCTAGCAAAATAAATAAACCTGTAATAACGTCTTTCACTAAACTTTGAGCACCAAATCCGACTGCCAAACCAATTACCCCAGCACCGGCTAATAAACCTGATGCATTAATATTGAATACACCTAAAATCGCAATTAACATAATGAACATAACAACGTATGCCACAATATTTTCAAGTAACTTCGCTACTGTAACTGTACGACGTTCTGAGATTTGAATTGGAGAACGACTTCCCATACGAAATGCATTTCGTACAATTGCACGCGCAACTCGTACAACAACTGCACCAATGATTAAAATAATACATATTTTCAATGTCGCTGTTCCAATATCAGCCCAACGATCAGCATTTAATAAATACTGTTTCGTGGCATTAAACCACTTTGTTAATACATCCATGTACCTCTACCTCTCCAGCCAAAATTTCTTTTTAGTTATCCTTCTTATTGTATCAGAAGTCTCCTAATTGCTGAAAAAATTTTATGACTTTAATTACATTTGTTAACTTCTATGCAGGTATAAAATGGAACGAATATATATATACTAGTACTATTATTTCCGTTTTCACTTAAGTTTTACAAAAAGTACGCACTTATAGTTTTCCATTTTACTCACCATATAACATATTTTGAAAATTTATTAAAAGGATGGGTGCTTCATGAATATTGGAAGTTTTCGCTTACCTTTTTTCGAAAAAGAAACTCAAAATGTTATGCACCAAGACTTAGAAGCCTCCGAGACAATTAGTAACTTCTTACTTTCCCATATCCCTATTAAAACGAATATACCAATTATTCTCATTTGTATCGGAACAGATCGTTCTACAGGTGATGCACTCGGCCCGTTAGTTGGTACAAAACTAGAACAAGTAGGAATTAAAAACTTCCAGGTGTTCGGCACACTAGATGAACCAGTACATGCACTAAATTTAGAAGAAAAAATCCAGAATATACAGAAAGATAATCCTACTTCATTTATAATTGCGGTTGATGCCTGTCTAGGAAAATCTCAAAGTATCGGTTCTATTACTACCGGAATGGGACCTAGTAAACCTGGAGCTGCGATGAATAAGAAATTACCTGCAGTTGGTGATTTACATATTCATGGCATCGTAAATCTAAATGGTTTTATGGAGTTTTTCGTCCTGCAAAATACAAGATTAAGTTTAGTCATGAAAATGGCTGATGTGATTGCACAGAGTATAAAAGAAACAGACCAAAAATTATCTGTATTAAAAAAAGCAAACCATCTATAAATAATAAGATGGTTTGCTTTTTAGTTTTTCTGTGCTAATAATTCTAAAATACGATTTAAATCTTCTTTATTAAAAAATTCAATTTCGATTTTACCTTTTTCTTTTTTCGTTTCTTTAATTTTTACATCTGTGCCAAACTTTTCTCTTAAGAACGTTTCGCGTTCTACGAAAAATATATTTCTCTCTTTTTTCACTTGTTTTGTTTCACGTGAAACGCGTTGATTAATTGCCTGAACAATTTTCTCTAATTGACGAACATTTAATCCTTCTTTTTCAATTCGTTTCAATAAAGATTTCAATTGTTCTTCATCTTTTATCGTAAGTAAAGTTCTCCCATGAGCCATTGAAAGTTGACCATTTGCAATCATATCTTGCACAAAAGAAGGGAGGCTTAATAACCGCGTATAATTTGCAATGTAAGGTCTGCTCTTACCAAGACGTTTTGCTAATTGTTCTTGCGTTACATTTAGCTCATTCATTAACATTTGATACGCCATTGCTTCTTCCATTGGATTTAAATCTTCTCGTTGTAGGTTTTCAAGCAATGCAAACTCCATCATTTGCTGCTCATTTAATTGTCTTACAACTGCAGGTACCTTTTCAAGTCCCGCTGCTTTGGCAGCACGATATCTTCTTTCACCTGCAACAATTTCATATCCTTTAATACTCTTCCTAGCAATTAACGGTTGTAATATGCCATGCTCTTTAATAGAAGCCGATAACTCCTGAATCGCTTCTTTATTAAAGTGTTTACGTGGTTGATATGGATTCGGTCTTAATTCAGTTATCACAATCTCCTGAATTGTCTCTTCTTCTTTCACATCTAAATCAGGAAAAAACACATTGATTCCTCTTCCTAATCCTTTAGCCACCTGCAATCACTTCCTCTGCTAAATCTATATATACTTCTGCCCCTCTTGATTTAGCGTCATACTGCATAATTGGTTTCCCATGACTTGGTGCTTCACTTAAACGAACATTACGAGGAATAATCGAACGGTATACTTTATCTCTAAAGTATTTTTTCACTTCATCTATAACCTGAATCCCTAAATTCGTACGGGCATCCAACATTGTTAGCAATACACCTTGAATTGCTAGATTTTTATTTAAATGCTTTTGCACAAGTCGTACTGTATTTAATAGCTGACTTAATCCTTCTAGTGCGTAATATTCACATTGAACAGGGATAATAACGGAATCTGCTGCGGTTAACGCATTAATCGTTAATAACCCTAAGGACGGGGGACAGTCGATAATAATATAATCATATTCATCACGAACTGGCTGTAATGCCCTTTGCAAACGTACTTCCCGGGAAATAGTCGGTACCAATTCAATTTCGGCACCTGCCAATTGAATTGTAGCGGGTAGAACATCTAAGTTTTCAGTTGCGGTTTTCCGTATAACTCCTTGAACATCTGCATCTTCCACAAGAACGTTGTAAATACATTGATCTAATTCGGATTTTTCAATTCCCACACCAGTCGTTGCATTTCCTTGAGCATCAATATCTACAAGAAGGACCTTTTTACCTACTTGTGCCAATCCAGCCCCTAAATTAACAGATGTTGTTGTTTTCCCAACGCCACCTTTTTGATTGGCAATAGCAATGATTTTTCCCATGATGTCACCTACTTTCAACCTTTCTATCTTATTCTAGTAACAATTACGTTTATTGTAACATGAAATAAAAGTTTTTCTTTTACGTCCTTATTAAACTTCAAAATTTATTTCTAAACTCCTTCTTCATCTCACAAGAAAATATAGTAAAAGAGACCTATCCAATAGGATCAGGTCTCTAACACGCCATTATTATTTTTTCTTCGGAATTTTAATTGTAATTTGATAGTACTCATCAAATTCTTCTTCCTCAGAATTAACATTTAAACCACTGTCAGCAACCATTTGTAATGACTGCCTAATTGTATTCATGGCAATTCTCGTATCTCGACTTACTGCTTTTTGCTTTGCCTTGCGCTTCGGTTTTGCTTCCTCTAGTAGTTTCGCAATTCGTTCCTCTGTTTGCTTTACATTCAGTTGTTTCTCCACAATTTCCTGTAAAACTTTCAGTTGTAATTCCTCATTCTTTAAAGGAATGAGCGCACGGGCATGGCGTTCTGTAATGCTTTTTTCTAATAACGCACTTTTTATTTCTTCAGGCAACTTTAACAATCGCAACTTATTTGCGATTGTCGATTGTCCTTTTCCAAGTCGTTGTGCCAATGCTTCTTGTGTTAGATTATGTAACTCAATTAGCTTTTGATATGCCACAGCTTCCTCGATTGCTGTTAGTTCCTCACGTTGCAAGTTTTCAATTAAAGCTACAGAAGCTGTCTCTGTATCATTTAAGTTCTTTATAATTGCAGGAACCTTTTCCCATCCTAACTTCGTTGCCGCACGGAAACGTCTTTCTCCAGCAATAATTTCGTACTTATCATCCTCATATTGCCTCACAACAATTGGCTGAATAAGTCCGTGTGTACGAATTGTTAATGCTAGCTCCTCGATACGCGCATCGTCAAAAACTGTTCGTGGTTGATAACGGTTAGGGGTAATATTTACTATCGGAATTTCTTGTATTTCTTCATATACCTTTTTATCTATTTCTTCATGGCTTTCGTCTTGTAATTCGAATTCGCTCTCTTTATCTCCAAAGCCAAATAAACGAGAAAACGTATTTTTCATACATATTCCACCACCTTTTAGGCCTATTGACTATTCTCCATAAAATGTTTCCTATGAAACATTTACGTTTTCATTTATATAATTTAATCTTACGTCTAATAAGATTTATTTTTCAATAGGTAATTTATTGGGTGTTCCTGGTTTGCGTGGATATTTCTTTGGTGTCTTGCGCTTTTTCTCAATTAATAAAATATTACGTTCACTTTCTTCAAATGGTAATTGGAACGTAGACATTTCTTTTAGATCCCCGCCTAGCACCTCTAAAGCATACTTGCCATTTTCAATTTCTTCGCTTGCTGCGGCACCTTTCATTGCAATGAATGTTCCCCCAACTTTTACAAGTGGTAAACATAGCTCACTTAATACTGAAAGACGCGCAACTGCACGTGCCATTACAATATCGTACGATTCACGTACACCTTCTTTTTTCCCAAATGTTTCAGCACGATCGTGACAAAACGCGACGTCACTTAATTCCAACTTTTGTGCTAAATGATTTAAGAAATTAATACGTTTTTGCAATGAGTCTACAATTGTCACTTTTAAGTGCGGGAAACAGATTTTTAAAGGAATACTTGGGAATCCAGCTCCTGCACCAACATCACAAATTGAGAATGGTTTTGAAAAATCATAATAAAAAGCAGCTGTAATGGAATCAAAAAAGTGTTTTAAATATACTTCTTCTTTCTCCGTAATAGCCGTTAAATTCATTTTTTCATTCCACTCTACTAATGTTTCGAAGTAGATTTCGAACTGCTCTAACTGTCTAGAAGAGAGGGTGATACCCTTCTCTTCTAGCATAGATTGAAATTGTTCTATGTTCATCTAACAATATCTCCTTACTATTTATTGGTTCGATACTCGCGCAATTTTTCCTTGTTCAATATACACAAGTAAGATGGAAATATCCGCTGGATTTACGCCAGAAATACGTGAAGCCTGCCCCATTGAAAGTGGACGAACATCTTTCAATTTCTGCCTAGCTTCTGAGGCAAGGCTAGAAATCGCATCATAATCAATATCCACAGGGATTTTTTTGTTTTCCATTTTCTTCATACGATCTACTTGCTGTAAAGATTTTTCGATATATCCTTCGTACTTAATCTGAATCTCAACTTGTTCTGTCACTTCATCACTTAATTCTACTTCACTTGGTACTAAAAGATGAATATGCTCATATGTCATCTCTGGACGACGTAATAAGTCACTTGCACGTATTCCGTCTTTTAATTCACTTCCACCAATGCTACGAATTAATTCTTGAACTTCAGGACGTGGTTTAATAATAATGCTGCCTAAACGTTCCTTTTCCTGTTCAATTTGTAATTTTTTATTTGTAAATCGCTCATAACGCTCTTCTTTAATTAATCCAATTTCACGACCAACTTCAGTTAAACGAAGATCAGCATTATCGTGGCGTAATAATAGACGATATTCTGCACGAGACGTTAATAAACGATATGGTTCATTTGTACCTTTCGTTACAAGATCATCAATTAAGACACCAATATAAGCATCCTCGCGACCTAAAATAACTTCTTTTTTACCTAAAGAACGGCATGCTGCATTAATCCCAGCCATAAGTCCTTGTCCTGCCGCCTCTTCGTAACCAGAAGTTCCGTTAATTTGTCCTGCTGTATATAAATTTTTAATTTTTTTCGTTTCAAGTGTTGGCCATAATTGCGTTGGCACGATTGCATCGTATTCAATTGCATAACCTGTACGCATCATTTCAACATTTTCTAGACCAGGGATTGTTCTAAGCATATCACGCTGCACGTCTTCTGGTAAGCTTGTGGATAAACCTTGTACATACACTTCTTGTGTATTACGTCCTTCTGGTTCTAAGAAAATTTGATGACGTGGTTTATCATTAAACCTTACTACTTTGTCTTCAATTGACGGACAATATCTAGGTCCTGTTCCCTTAATCATACCAGAATACATAGCTGAACGATGTAGGTTTTCATCTATTAAACGATGTGTTTCCGTACTTGTATACGTCAACCAACATGGAATTTGGTCCATAATAAATTTTGTCGTTTCAAAAGAGAACGCTCGTGGTTTATCATCACCTGGCTGAATTTCTGTTTTACTGTAATCAATCGTATTACTATTTACGCGCGGAGGTGTACCTGTTTTAAATCTAACAAGATCAAATCCAAGTTCCTCTAAATGTTCTGATAAAGTAATAGATGGTTGTTGATTATTCGGACCACTCGAATATTTTAAATCCCCCATAATAATCTCACCGCGTAAAAATGTTCCAGTCGTAATTACAACTGTTTTTGCTGTATATTCAGCACCAGCTTGCGTAATTACCCCTTTACATTCGCCATCTTCAACGATTAAACGCTCTACCATTCCTTGGAACAACGTTAAGTTTGGTGTTTCTTCAATTGTTTTCTTTAATTCATGCTGGTAAGAGAACTTATCTGCTTGTGCTCGAAGTGCGCGTACAGCTGGCCCTTTACCCGTATTTAACATACGCATTTGAATATGCGTTTTATCAATGTTTCGTCCCATTTCTCCGCCTAATGCATCAATTTCACGAACAACAATCCCTTTTGCTGGTCCACCAACAGAAGGGTTACATGGCATAAACGCTACCATATCTAAATTAATTGTTAACATTAATGTTTTGGAGCCCATTCGTGCTGCCGCAAGACCAGCTTCACATCCTGCATGACCTGCACCGATTACTATGACATCGTATGAACCGGCATTGTATCCCATTGTTTATTCCTCCTAATAATCTCTATCTTTCTAACACATCGCTATATTATTTTCCTAAACAAAATTGAGAGAACAACTGGTCAATTAGGCTTTCATGAACGGTATCACCAGTAATTTCACCAAGTATTTCCCACGTTCTTGTTAAATCAATTTGCACCATATCAATTGGAACACCATTTTCTATTGCCTCAATTGCATCTCCAATTGTTTTTCCTGCTTGTGTTAATAATCCAATATGTCTCGCGTTAGAAACATATGTCACATCTGCAGAATCAATTGTTCCTTCAAAGAATAAATCAGCTATTGCCTTTTCAAGCTCATCTATTCCTTGTTCCTCAATTAACGACGTTGTAATAACACGATTTCCCGCTGCCAATTCTGTAACACGTTCCATATCGATTGCTTGCGGTAAATCTGTCTTATTTACAATAACAATGAAATCTTTTCCTTGTACGGCACGGAATAGATCTTCATCCTCATTCGTTAAAGCTTCACTATAATTAACGACAACTAATACTAAATCAGCTTGGTTCATCATTTCTTTTGAACGCTCTACACCAATTCGTTCAACAACATCTTCTGTTTCACGAATCCCGGCTGTATCTATAAGCTTAAGTGGTACACCACGCACATTAACGTACTCTTCAATAACATCACGAGTTGTTCCTGCAATATCAGTTACAATTGCCTTTTTCTCCTGAACGAGACTATTTAATAGCGATGATTTCCCAACATTAGGTCTACCGATGATTGCAGTAGCAATACCTTCACGTAAAATCTTTCCTTGCTTCGATGTTTCTAATATTTTTGCAATTTCAGCACGAACATGTGTAGCTTTCTCAATTAAAATATTATGTGTCATTTCTTCCACATCATCATATTCCGGGTAATCTATGTTTACCTCAACATGAGCTAACGTTTCTAATATGTCCTGACGCAGACGGCCGATTAATTTAGATAATCGGCCTTCCATTTGATTAATTGCTACGTTCATTGCACGATCTGTTTTTGCACGGATTAAATCCATAACAGCTTCTGCTTGTGATAAATCAATACGGCCATTTAAAAAAGCACGTTTTGTGAATTCACCAGGCTCCGCTAATCGTACTCCTTGCGCTAAAATAAGCTGCAATACTTTATTTACGGAAACAAGTCCACCGTGACAGTTAATTTCTACTATATTTTCACGTGTAAAAGTCCTTGGTGCACGCATAATAGACACCATCACTTCTTCAATAACCTGATTTGTATCTAAATCAACAATATGACCATAATGAATTGTGTGAGAAGGAACCTCTGTTAAATCCTTCCCTTTAAAAATACGATTAACTTTTTCAACCGCATCATCCCCACTTACTCGAACAATGGCAATTGCACCCTCTCCAAGCGCTGTGGAAATCGCGGCAATTGTATCAAATTCCATGTCCTTTCACCTCACTTGCTTATTTATCTCTATTTCAACATGATTATTTTCTTCACTAAATTATTAGAATACCATAACGAACCTATCTACAAAAGATTAATAACTCATTTTATTATGTCCTCATGTAAAAAACACTAAACTTATTCACAGTGGATAAGTTTAGTGTTTTTTAGTTATCCACATCTATTTTCCCCTCAAAAAAACCGGCACTCAATTGAGTAACCGGTCACTTGGAAGATATTACAACATGTCGATGTGGTTCTTTTCCCTCAGAAGTTGTAATGATATTTTGATGATTAGATAATGCTTGGTGGATAATCTTTCGTTCAAAAGATGGCATAGGCTCCAACACAACTCTTTTTTTCGTACTTACTACTTGTTTTGCTAATCGATAAGAAAGTGCTTCTAATGTACCTTTTCTTTTACTACGATAATTTTCAGCATCTAGTGTGATACCAATATACTGCTTCGTATTACGATTCGCTACAAGTTTTGTTAAATACTGTAAAGAGTTTAAGGTGTTTCCTCTTTTTCCAATCAAAACACCTATATTTCCGCCAGAAATTGTAAATTCAACTTCGCGTCCTTTTACAATTTTACTAATCTCAGCTTCCACACCCATATCGTGAATAACATTTTTTAAATATTCTTCACATTCTTGAATTGGATCTTTCTTCAATACAACTTCTACTACTGCAGGTCTATTCCCAAATAAACCTAAGAATCCTCTTTTACCTTCATCGATAATATTTATATCTACTCGGTCTTTTGAAGCATTTAATTGCCTTAAAGCATCCTCTACTGCCTGCTCAACTGTTTGACCTTTAGTGGTGATTACACTCACTTACCTGATCCCTCAGCCTTACTAGCCTTAATTTCTGGCCCTTTAATCAAATACATTTGAGCGATACCAAAGATATTACCAACAACCCAGTAAAGTGATAATGCAGCTGGGAAGTTAATTGCAAAGATTAAAATCATGATCGGCATAAGCCAAATCATCATTGCCATTTGCGGGTTTTGTCCAGCAGTTCCTGCCATTGCAAGCTTTTGCTGAATAAATGTCGTAATTGCCGCAACAACCGGTAAGATATAGAACGGATCTGCCTGTCCTAAGTCGAACCATAAGAATGTATGCTTACTAATTTCTGATGTTCTCATAATCGCATGGTAAAACGCGAATAAAATAGGCATCTGAACAAAGATTGGTAAACATCCTGCTAATGGATTTACACCATTTTTTTGATATAACTGCATCATTTCTTGTTGTAATTTTTGCTGTGTCGCTTGATCTTTAGAACTATATTTCTCTTTTAGCTTCACCATTTCTGGTTGTAACGCCTGCATTGCTTTCGTACTCTTCGTTTGTTTAATCATTAATGGTAATAATGCAAAACGAATAATAAGAGTCGTAACAACGATTGCTAAACCGTAATTACTACCAAATAAGTTGGCAAAATACGTAATTAACTGAGAAAGCGGGTATACGAAGTATTCATTCCAAATTCCAGTGCTTTTTGGTGTAATTGGCTGATTTACTTCACTACAGCCAGCAGTAATCGCCATTAATACAACAACCATGGCTAGTAAACCTAATTTCTTTTTCAAAGCCTACTCCTCCTTGTATCGGTATGTATATAGTGTAATTCATTTCCTTACGCTACTTTTTTATTCTTTTCATACCAGAGCGTTTAAAGACATGAATTAAGCTTTTCTTTAATTCTTCATATGTCATCTCTGCACAAGGCTTCCTTGCTATTATAACAAAATCTTTTCCAGAATCTATCTCATCTTTTAATTCTGTGATCGACTGGCGAATCATACGTTTAATTCGGTTACGCACTACTGCATTCCCTATTTTCTTGCTGACAGAAAGGCCAATACGAAAGTTTGGCTGCTCTTCTTTATCTAGTTGATAGACAACAAACTGACGATTCGCATTTGATTTTCCTTTTTGAAAAACCGTCTGGAATTCATCATTCTTTTTTATACGATGTTTTTTCTTCATATCAATTGACACTCCTGTAGTTCATCAGCGGAAATTCACTATTATTAGAAAAAAAGACCACTGAACGATCAGTGGTCTACGCAGATAATACTTTTCTTCCTTTACGACGACGAGCTGCTAGCACTTTACGTCCGTTCGCTGTGCTCATACGGCTGCGGAAACCATGTACTTTGCTGCGCTTACGTTTATTTGGTTGGTAAGTTCTTTTCATTATATGACACCTCCCTGAGGAATATCTGTTAAAGACAGTCTTATAAATTATAGTTAATCAACTAGGAAAATGTCAATGGTTCTCGAAATTTTCATCAAATATTCATTTTGAACCTATTCACATACTTTTTCACAGACCTCATATTTCCTTGTGGATAAATGTTTTTCTTGTTTTTTATATCCACAAACCCTTTTCGTACTTTTACACAGTATATCGTGTTGTGGACAAGTTTGTTCCACAAGGTATTGATTTTGTGGATAACTTTCTTAATTTCATTGCTATAGCTACTTTTTTTTGATATTATAGTTGTGTTTTCACTTTGAATAAGTTTTTCACATCTTTATCTTATCCACAATTTGTGTATAACATGTGGACAGTTTTAATCACATGTGGGTAAATGATTATCCACATTTACTTTTTTTGTCGAAAACCCTATCTCATATACAAACGACGTTTTTAGGTTTTAAAATACGTTTCGTATAAATATACATTTTATATTTATTTAAGTTGTACATTTGTTGCACAACTTTATTCTTTTACCAACTTAGTAAAGGAGGGACACCTTTGGAAAACATATCTGATTTATGGAACAGTGCCTTAAAAGAATTAGAAAAAAAGGTCAGTAAACCGAGTTATGAAACATGGTTAAAATCAACAACCGCACATAATTTAAAGAAAGACGTATTAACAATTACGGCTCCAAATGAATTTGCCCGTGATTGGTTAGAATCTCATTATTCAGAGTTAATTTCGGAAACACTTTATGATTTAACAGGGGCAAAATTAGCTATTCGCTTTATTATTCCCCAAAGTCAAGCTGAAGAGGAAATTGATTTTCCTTCTTCTAAACCAAATTCAGCACAAGATGATGCTAATCATTTACCACAGAGTATGCTAAACCCAAAATATACATTTGATACATTTGTTATTGGCTCTGGTAACCGTTTTGCTCATGCTGCTTCCTTGGCTGTAGCCGAAGCACCAGCCAAGGCATATAATCCCCTCTTTATTTACGGGGGCGTCGGACTTGGAAAAACCCATTTAATGCATGCAATTGGTCATTATGTAATTGAACATAACCCAAACGCAAAGGTTGTATATTTATCATCAGAAAAATTTACAAATGAATTCATTAATTCTATTCGCGATAATAAAGCGGTCGATTTTCGTAATAAATACCGCAATGTAGATGTTTTATTGATAGATGATATTCAATTTTTAGCAGGAAAAGAACAAACTCAAGAAGAGTTTTTCCATACATTCAATGCATTACACGAAGAAAGTAAACAAATTGTAATTTCTAGTGATCGGCCACCAAAAGAAATTCCAACTTTAGAAGATCGTCTTCGTTCTCGCTTTGAATGGGGACTCATTACGGATATTACGCCACCAGATTTAGAAACAAGAATTGCAATTTTACGTAAAAAAGCAAAGGCTGAAGGACTTGATATACCAAATGAGGTCATGCTTTACATTGCAAATCAAATCGATTCAAACATTCGTGAGCTAGAAGGTGCACTCATCAGAGTTGTAGCTTATTCATCTTTAATTAACAAAGATATTAATGCTGATTTAGCAGCTGAAGCACTTAAAGATATTATTCCAAATTCTAAACCAAAAATTATCTCTATTTATGACATTCAAAAGGCTGTCGGGGATGTTTATCAAGTAAAATTGGAAGATTTCAAGGCTAAAAAGCGAACAAAATCAGTTGCCTTTCCTCGCCAAATTGCAATGTATTTATCACGCGAGCTTACAGACTCCTCCTTACCTAAAATAGGTGAAGAATTCGGTGGACGTGATCATACAACAGTTATCCATGCCCATGAAAAAATTTCTAAGCTACTTAAAACGGATACGCAATTACAAAAGCAAGTTGAAGAAATTAACGATATTTTAAAGTAGTAGCTGAATAGTGTGAATAACTTCCCTTGTTTTACGCACAGTCTATCCACATGTAGATAGACTGTTTTTACATCCTTTAACAGAGTTATCCACATATCCACAAGCCCTACTACTATTACTACTATTTTTTATCTTTATTAATTAAATAAAATCTTATACTTACCGGAGGTTTTTCTTTATGCGTTTTTCAATACAAAAAGACTATCTTGTAAGGAGTGTACAAGATGTAATGAAGGCTGTTTCTTCTCGTACAACAATCCCGATCCTTACAGGAATTAAAGTTGTTGCTACAGAAGAAGGCGTTACGTTAACAGGAAGCGATGCTGATATTTCTATCGAATCTTTTATCCCAGTCGAAGAAGATGGAAAAGAAATCGTAGAAGTAAAACAATCAGGAAGTATCGTTTTACAAGCAAAATATTTTAGTGAAATTGTAAAAAAATTACCGAAAGAAACTGTCGAAATTTCTGTGGAAAATCATTTGATGACAAAAATAACTTCTGGAAAATCAGAATTTAATTTAAATGGTTTAGATTCTGCAGAATATCCATTGTTACCACAAATTGAAGAACATCATGTTTTTAAGGTTCCAACAGATTTACTTAAACATATGATCAGACAAACTGTATTTGCCGTTTCTACTTCTGAAACAAGACCGATCTTGACAGGTGTAAACTGGAAGGTATATAACAGCGAACTAACTTGCATTGCTACAGATAGTCACAGATTGGCTCTTCGAAAAGCAAAAATCGAAGGCATCGCAGATGAATTCCAAGCGAATGTTGTTATTCCAGGTAAAAGTTTAAATGAATTAAGCAAAATTCTAGATGAGTCTGAAGAGATGGTAGATATCGTTATTACGGAGTATCAAGTATTATTCCGTACAAAGCATTTATTATTCTTCTCAAGATTGTTAGAAGGAAATTACCCTGATACAACTCGTTTAATTCCAGCGGAGAGTAAAACAGATATTTTTGTAAATACAAAAGAATTTTTACAAGCGATCGATCGTGCATCTCTGTTAGCAAGAGATGGTCGTAATAATGTTGTGAAATTATCAACTTTAGAACAGGAAATGTTAGAAATTTCTTCGAATTCACCAGAAATCGGAAAAGTAGTTGAAGAAGTTCAATGTGAAAAAGTAGATGGGGAAGAGTTAAAAATATCTTTTAGTGCAAAATATATGATGGATGCACTAAAGGCATTAGATAGTACTGAAATTAAGATTAGCTTTACTGGAGCAATGAGACCATTCTTAATTCGTACAGTAAATGATGAATCCATTATTCAATTAATTTTACCGGTTCGTACTTACTAAGTAAGAAATAAGGGTTGCTAGTTTTCAGATGCTAGTAGCCCTTATTTGATTTTTGGGTATTACTTTCCTAATGCTAGTTTATTTAGTACAATGAAAGAATGAACACTTTCAGAAAGTGAGCGATTTTATGAAACATATTAAAATTTCAACAGAGTATATTACACTAGGGCAATTTTTAAAGTTAGCCGATGTAATTGATACAGGTGGCGCTGTAAAATGGTTTTTACAAGAATATGAAGTGTACGTGAATCAAGAACTTGAAAATAGAAGAGGTCGCAAACTATATGCGAACGATATTATCGAAATTCCAGGAAGCGGAAGTTTCCAAGTTCAGTCATAAAGGGGGAGCCCTTTGTTTATTTCAGAAATACAATTAAAAAACTATCGCAATTATGAAAAGTTAGAGCTTTCCTTTGAAGATAAGGTAAATGTAATTATCGGCGAAAATGCGCAAGGGAAAACGAATTTGATGGAAGCTATTTATGTTTTAGCGATGGCGAAATCTCATAGAACCTCTAATGATCGTGAGCTTATCCGTTGGGATGAAGAATTCGGTCAAATTAAAGGGAAGTTACAAAAGAGAAATAGTTCTTTGTCTTTGGAATTAAATATCTCGAAAAAAGGTAAAAAGGCAAAATTAAATCAACTTGAACAACAAAAATTGAGTCAATATATTGGCGTGATGAATGTTGTCATGTTTGCCCCAGAAGATTTAAATCTTGTAAAAGGAAGCCCTCAAGTAAGAAGACGCTTTTTAGATATGGAACTTGGACAAATAGCACCCGTCTATTTGTATGAACTAAGTCAATATCAAAAGGTGCTCACGCAACGAAATCACTTGCTTAAAAAAATGCAAGGGAATAGCAAAAATGAGGAAACGATGTTGGATGTATTTACACTTCAACTTATTGAACATGGTACAAAAATATTGCGAAAACGTTTTGAGTTTTTGCACTTACTACAAGAATGGGCTGCACCAATCCATCGTGGGATTAGTAGAGGATTAGAAGAGTTAGAAATCATCTATAAACCAAGCGTAGATGTATCAGAATCAATGGAGTTGTCGAAAATAAAAGAAGTATACTATGAAAGTTTTCAATCTGTGAAACAACGTGAAATTTTTCGTGGTACGACTTTAATAGGTCCTCATCGTGATGATTTACAATTCTTCGTTAATGGTAAAAATGTTCAAGTCTTTGGTTCGCAAGGACAACAACGAACGACCGCACTGTCCCTAAAATTAGCTGAAATTGAATTGATTTACTCAGAAGTTAAGGAATATCCAATTCTTTTATTAGATGATGTTTTATCAGAGCTAGATGATTATCGTCAATCACATCTGTTAAATACAATTCAAGGTAAGGTGCAAACATTTGTGACAACGACGAGTGTCGACGGAATTGAACACGAAACATTGAAAGAAGCAAAAACAATTCATGTAACGAACGGCACGGTAGATTGTGAAATAGATAGGGCATAACCCCTGTTTAAATGGAAAAGTAGGTGATCTTTGTGTCAATGGACCAAAAACAAATGCAAGAAAACGCATATGATGAAAGTCAGATACAGGTGCTTGAGGGACTAGAAGCAGTTCGGAAACGTCCGGGTATGTATATTGGATCTACGAGTGGAAAAGGACTTCACCACCTTGTATGGGAAATTGTCGATAATAGTATCGATGAAGCATTAGCAGGATATTGCGATGAAATTAATGTTAGCATCGAAGAAGATAATAGTATTCTTGTAACCGATAATGGACGTGGTATTCCAGTTGGTATACAAGAAAAAATGGGACGTCCTGCAGTAGAGGTTATTATGACTGTCCTTCACGCTGGTGGTAAATTTGGCGGCGGCGGTTATAAAGTTTCTGGCGGTTTGCATGGTGTTGGAGCATCTGTTGTAAATGCATTATCAACAGAACTAGAAGTATTTGTACATCGTGATGGTAAAATCCATTACCAAAAATACGAAAGAGGTATTCCGGTTGCTGATTTAAAAGTTATCGGTGATACAAATCAAACAGGAACAATAACTCGCTTTAAGCCAGATCCAGAAATCTTTAAAGAGACGACAGAATATGAATTTGATACGTTAGCAACTCGTATGCGTGAGTTGGCGTTTTTAAATCGTAATATAAAATTAACAATTGAAGATAAGCGTGAACATAAGCAAAAGAAAGAGTTCCATTATGAAGGTGGAATTAAATCTTATGTGGAGCATTTAAATCGTTCAAAACAACCAATCCATGAAGAGCCTGTATATGTGGAAGGTTCAAAAGATGGAATCCAGGTTGAAGTTTCGTTGCAATATAACGAAGGATATACAAATCATATTTACTCATTTACAAATAATATTCATACGTATGAAGGTGGTACACATGAGGTAGGATTCAAAACTGCCCTAACACGTGTAATCAACGATTATGGTCGGAAAAATAACATTTTAAAGGATGCGGATAGTAATTTAACTGGTGAAGATGTTCGTGAAGGTTTAACGGCGATCGTATCAATTAAACATCCAAATCCACAATTTGAAGGACAAACGAAGACGAAACTTGGAAATAGTGAAGCGAGAACGATTACAGAATCTGTATTCTCGGAAGCCTTTGAAAAGTTCTTACTAGAAAATCCAAATGTTGCGCGTAAAATTGTAGACAAAGGTACGATGGCAGCGCGTGCGCGTGTAGCTGCTAAAAAAGCTCGTGAATTAACACGTAGAAAGAGTGCGTTAGAAGTTTCGAGTTTACCAGGTAAATTAGCGGATTGCTCTTCGAAAGATCCAGCAATCAGTGAAATTTACATCGTAGAGGGTGACTCTGCCGGCGGATCTGCGAAACAAGGACGTGACCGTCATTTTCAAGCGATTTTACCACTTAAAGGTAAAATTATTAATGTTGAAAAGGCGCGATTAGATAAAATTTTATCTAATGATGAAGTGCGTACAATTATTACAGCAATTGGTACAAATATTGGTGGGGATTTCGATATTGAGAAGGCCCGTTATCATAAAATTATTATTATGACGGATGCCGACGTGGATGGTGCACATATACGTACCCTATTATTAACGTTCTTCTATCGTTATATGCGTCAAATAATTGAGTGTGGTTATATCTATATTGCGCAACCACCATTGTTTAAAGTACAACAAGGTAAAAAAATTCAATATGCTTACAACGATAAAGAACTTGAAAAAATACTAGCTGAATTACCAGCTCAACCTAAACCTGGAATTCAGCGTTATAAAGGTCTAGGGGAAATGAATCCAACTCAGCTGTGGGAGACAACAATGGACCCAGAAGTACGTTCGTTACTTCAAGTTTCTCTTCAAGATGCGATTGAAGCAGATGAAACATTTGAAATTTTAATGGGTGATAAAGTAGAGCCACGCCGTAACTTTATCCAAGAAAATGCAAAATACGTGAAAAACCTTGATATTTAAATGAGTAATGACAGGAATCTAAGTATTCCTGTCTTCTACATATAAATCAATGTATGTGTAACGGAAATGTAAGAGGAGGTGCTCGTTGATGTCAGACAATCAACAACAAGCACGAATTCGAGAAATTAATATTAGTCATGAAATGCGTACCTCATTTTTAGATTACGCGATGAGTGTTATCGTATCTCGTGCATTACCAGATGTTCGTGATGGGTTAAAACCAGTTCATCGTAGGGTTTTATATGCGATGAATGATTTAGGAATTACAGCTGATAAAGCATATAAGAAGTCGGCGCGTATTGTCGGCGAAGTAATTGGTAAGTATCACCCCCACGGAGATTCAGCTGTTTATGAAACGATGGTACGTATGGCGCAAGATTTTAGTCAACGTTATATGCTTGTTGATGGTCATGGTAACTTTGGTTCTGTTGATGGAGATTCAGCGGCAGCAATGCGTTATACAGAAGCAAGAATGTCTAAGATTTCTATGGAATTAATACGTGATATTTCAAAAAATACAATTGATTATCAAGATAACTATGATGGTTCTGAAAGAGAGCCAATTGTATTACCAGCTCGTTTCCCTAACCTACTAGTAAATGGTACGACGGGTATTGCAGTTGGTATGGCAACAAACATTCCGCCGCATCAACTTGGCGAAGTAATTGACGGTGTATTGGCATTAAGCCATAACCCTGACATTACCATTGCGGAATTAATGGAATATATTCCTGGGCCAGACTTCCCAACGTCAGGTTTAATCTTAGGGCGAAGTGGTATTCGTAGAGCTTATGAAACAGGACGAGGTTCTATTATGCTTCGTGCCAAAGTTGAAATTGAAGAGAAATCAAATGGTAAACAATCTATTATCGTAACGGAACTACCTTATCAAGTTAATAAGGCGCGATTAATTGAAAAAATTGCAGAATTAGTTCGCGATAAGAAAATTGAAGGTATTACAGATTTACGTGATGAATCAGATCGAAATGGTATGCGTATTGTTATGGAAGTACGTCGTGATGCAAATGCCAATGTACTATTAAATAATCTATATAAACACACGGCACTTCAAACGAGCTTCGGTATTAATATGTTGTCTCTTGTAAATGGAGAGCCGCAAGTCCTAAATCTAAAACAAAATCTATATTATTATTTAGAGCATCAAAAGGTAGTAATTCGTAGACGTACTGCTTACGAATTAGAGAAAGCAGAAGCACGTGCCCACATTCTAGAGGGATTACGCATTGCGTTAGATCACCTTGATGAAGTTATTACTTTAATCCGTAGTTCAAAAACAGCTGATATCGCAAAGCAAGGTTTAATGGAACGTTTCGGTTTAAGTGAGAAACAAGCACAAGCGATTTTAGATATGCGCTTGCAACGTTTAACAGGATTAGAACGTGAAAAAATCGAGCAAGAATATCAAGATTTAATGAAGTTAATTGCTGAATTAAAGGCGATCTTAGCAGATGAAGAGAAAGTTCTTGAGATTATTCGAGAAGAATTAACAGAAGTAAAAGAGCGCTTCAATGATAAGAGACGAACAGAAATCACAATCGGCGGTATGGAATTTATTGAAGATGAAGATCTAATTCCAGAGCAAAATATTGCAATTACGTTAACTCATAACGGTTATATTAAGAGGTTACCAGCTTCTACGTACAAAACACAGAACCGTGGTGGACGTGGTGTACAAGGAATGGGAACGAACGATGATGATTTCGTAGAACATTTATTGACTACTTCTACACATGATCATATTTTATTCTTCACAAACAAGGGTAAAGTATATCGTACAAAAGGATATGAAATTCCAGAGTATAGTCGTACAGCGAAAGGGCTACCGATTATTAACCTATTAGGGGTAGATAAGGGTGAATGGATCAACGCCATTATTCCAATTCGTGAGTTTGGTGACGACCAGTTCCTATTCTTTACAACGAAACAAGGTATCTCTAAGAGAACGCCACTCTCATCATTTGCAAATATACGTACGAACGGTTTAATTGCAATTTCGCTTCGTGAAGAAGATGAAGTGATTTCTGTACGTTTAACATCTGGTGATAAGGATATTATCGTAGGGACAAGTAATGGTATGTTAATTCGCTTCAATGAACAAGATGTACGTTCTATGGGCCGTAATGCAGCTGGTGTAAAAGCCATTACACTAGGCGAAGAGGACCAAGTCGTAGGTATGGAAATTGTTGAAGAGGATACGAATGTTTTAATTGTAACGAAGAATGGATATGGTAAGCGTACGCCGGTTGAAGAGTATCGACTACAGAGTCGTGGTGGTAAAGGTCTGAAGACTTGTAACATTACAGATAAGAACGGTAAATTAGTAGCGGTTAAGTCTGTAACAGGTGAAGAAGACATTATGTTAATTACAGCAGCGGGTGTTATTATTCGTATGCCAGTTGATCAAATCTCTCAAATGGGACGTAATACACAAGGTGTTCGTCTAATTCGATTAGAAGATGAGCAAGAGGTAGCGACGGTAGCAAAAGCACAAAAAGATGACGAAGAAGAAACGAGCGAAGAGGTTTCTTCAGAAGAATAAGAGAGGGGGATTTCTCCCCTCTTTATTTTTTTATAATAATACTTGCATAGATAAGAGAAAGCTTATATAATAGGCAGAGTCAGCAAATGAGACATACAAGTTATTGAAAAAACTTGTTGACGAAAATAATATACTATGATATATTATAAAAGTCGCTGAAACGCGATGTTGAACTTTGAAAACTAAACGAAACAAACAACGTGAAACGTCAATTTTTATTTTTAGATGCTAGACAAACTAACTTTATTGGAGAGTTTGATCCTGGCTCAGGATGAACGCTGGCGGCGTGCCTAATACATGCAAGTCGAGCGAATGGATTAAGAGCTTGCTCTTATGAAGTTAGCGG
>NZ_NWUW01000012.1 GCF_002746455.1 Bacillus fungorum
ATCTTTAAAACCGAGTTCGTTCGCGGTCGTCATTTCGCAAGTTTAGAAGAATTGACCTTAGAATTGAACGACTACGTAAACTGGTTTAACAATGTCAGAATCCATGGAACACTGGGCTATTTGAGTCCTGTTCAGTACAGTACAGGCAGGAACACCTTAAAAAAATTGTCTAGTTTCGTGTTGACATACCATCAATTAACATGCCTTATAACAATTCTTTCACAACTTGGTGTGGATGGTTACTAGATTATAAAACAGACACTTTAATCATTCTAGATGAGGAAAAAGTTAAAGTGGAGGCAGTTATTAAAGACTTTGAATCTATTGGTTTAGATAATATTATTGCTTTTGCACCTTTAAAGGTAATACAAAGATTTACTAGATTAGAAAGTTACAAAGAAGACACATCAATCGAATTATATCCGCATATAAAAGGTGGAAGTGTTAAGGTAATCGACGTGCGTAGTAAAAAAGAGTGGGAGGAAGGACATCTTCATGATGCAATACATATCCCTTTAGGAAATCTATTTAAGCAGCTAGATTGTATACCAAAAGATTGCCCAATAGTTTTACAATGTCGAACTGGATTGCGTTCCGCTATAGCAGCTAGTATTTTACAAAGAGCTGGTATAAAGGAAGTAGTGAATTTAAAGGGAGGATTTCTTGCATGGAAAAAAGAAGGGCTTCCTTATACAACATGCAATCTCAATGTGTAGAAAATATTATATGAAATGTGACTAAAAATATTATTGCGAAATTAGTAAAATAGTAAAGAAGGTCGTCATTCACGGCGACCTTCTTTACTATGCGTTATACCCAAATAATTTTAAATCTTCTCCTGAATCTGAAATGATTTTCTCAAATTGCAATCCTACTTTTTCTAAAAGCTTTCCTGAATTGATGTTATCTATAGTAGTAATTGCTACAATTCGTTTCAGCCCTAGTTTTTGTACACCGTATTCGATTACAGCAGAAGCTGACTCGTAGCCATATCCTTTTGAACGGAATTCTTCTAAAAAGGCAAAGCCGATATCAACATCTTCTAATGAATCCCTTTTTATAAGGCCGCACATACCAATTGGTGTGTGATCTTCTTTTCGTTCAACTAAGTAAAGGCCAAATCCGAGTTTGTTATACATATCGATTGGTCCTTTTACAATATAATTTTTTGCATCTTCCAAGTTTCTAATTCCTTTATTACCAATAAACTGAATCCATGCAGGATCGTTTACTAACTCAAGAATAAACGGAGCATCTTTTATATCGAGCCAACGAAGAGTGAGTCGTTCAGTTTCAAGAACTATCAATCTATTGCACCACCTTTAAAAGTTATAACAATTAGTATGGATTGAGAAATACAAAAGTGCAACATATTTTAATGGGGCTTTGTTTGTTCACATAAAGTTCGTTTGTTTTGTATAAAAGGATATTTTATAATTAGATTTGATTGTAAAGAGTGAGATGCTTATACAATGACTCCTAGGTGACTAGGAGTTTTTACTATATAACTATCATTATTACTAAATATGACACACTACACATTCTACTCAAGGAGGTATATAATGAAGAAATTATATAATGCATCGTTTACGTATTTGATTATCGGTTTATTGTCAGGGATTTTCGCTAGGGAATATGGAAAGTATAAGGGGATTGTAGGATCTACTTTGTTAAATCTTTTGCATACACATATACTTGTACTAGGCTTTTTCTTCTTCTTAATTGCTTTAGGATTAGCAAAAGTATTCGCGTTTCATGAAGCGAAAAGTTTTAATAAGTGGTTTATTGTACATAATATCGCATTAATATTAATGTTAGGCTCATTGGCAGCAAGAGGGCTTCTTCAGTTAAATGGAGCGGACTTTAAAGGGTTAACTTATATTGTTGGTTTTTCTCATTCGCTGATGGCAGTTACTTTAATTTGGTTTATGTTGTTAATAAAGAAGTCATTTAAAATATAGTTTTATAGAAAAGAACTTGCAGCAATTGCTGCAAGTTCTTTTCGTTTATTCGAAAGTAAGAAATGAATTATATGTAAAACTTGAATTATTTAATTTTTCGGATTATTATGTATAAAATAGTTAGCATATTTTGTAATTCGGATTTATAGAAAGAAGGAGAGTGTACAATGGAAATAACGGTAGAGCGTTTAGTAAATGAATTAAAGGGTGTACTTCCCGAAGATCGAGTAGTTGTGAATACGACAGTAAGAGAGTTACATAGTAAAGATGAATCTTATCATGCTAGTAGTTTACCTGATGTAGTAGTTTTTCCGAAAACGACCGAAGAGGTTAGTAGAATAATGAAAGTAGCGAGTGAGCATAAAAAACCTGTCGTTCCTTTTGGGGTAGGTTCTAGTTTAGAAGGCCACGTTATTCCATATGAAAAGGGAATTACAATGGACTTGTCACTTATGAATAAAATACTTGAGATAAGAGAGAAAGATTTTCTAGTGAGAGTACAACCGGGAGTGACTCGCTCTCAGCTTAATAAAGAATTGAAAAAGTATGGATTGTTTTTTAGTGTGGATCCAGGAGCAGATGCAACGTTAGGTGGAATGGCTGCTACAAATGCGAGCGGAACGACAGCGGTAAAGTATGGCGTTATGCGTGATCAAGTTCGTGATTTAGAAGTTGTTCTTGCTGATGGAGAAATAATACATACCGGGAATTTAGCAGCGAAGTCGTCATCAGGTTACCATTTAAATGGTGTTTTCGTAGGATCAGAAGGTACGCTTGGATGCTTTACAGAGTTAACATTAAAAGTATACGGCATACCAGAGCATGTTATGGCCGCAAGAGCATCGTTTCCAACTATAAATGATGCAGTTGAAGCTGTTATTAACATACTGCAAGCCGGTATTCCGATTGCGAGAATTGAACTCGTTGATGAACTATCTATGAAACAAGTCAATCATTACAGTGAAACAAGTTACAGAGAAGAACCTACACTGTTTTTAGAGTTTCACGGTAATGAAGCAGGGCTAAAGCAAGATATTGAATTTACGAAGGAAATTGTTTGTGATCATAAATGTAAAGAAGTTGCTTTTGAAACGGAAACTGCAGCGAGAAATAAATTATGGGATGCACGGCATAACCTAGCATACGCTTACGTTCATAGCTATCCTGGTAAAAAGCTTATGAGTACAGATGTGTGTGTACCAATTTCAGAATTAGCTGGGGCAATTCAACATGCGAAAGAGACATTAGATAAGGTTGGTCTTGTTGGTGGTATTCTTGGTCATGTAGGAGATGGGAATTTCCATGTGCTTTTAATGGTGGATCCAAACGATAAAGAAGAAGTGGAAAAGGCAGACGAAATAAATGAAAATATCGTTTTGTATGCTCTTAAACGAGGGGGAACGTGTACAGGAGAACATGGCGTCGGAATCGGAAAAAGGAAGTATCAAGAAGAAGAACACGGGGCGGCATTATTCGTAATGCAAAAAATAAAGAGAGCTCTTGATCCGCAAAATATTTTGAATCCGAATAAGGTGTTTCAATTAAAGGATAGGGGCTGATTGGGTGAAAGTACTAGAGGCGATAAGTAATATAGCTGGAAAGTATTTTGCATTTTGGGTTATTTGTATTGCAGCTATTACATATTTTATTCCTGCTCCATTTCTCGGGTTAACTAGTTACATAACGATTTTACTTGGGGTTGTCATGTTTGGGATGGGATTAACATTAAAAGCTGTTGATTTTAAAATCATTGCTACAAAACCATTGCCAGTTATTATCGGAGTATGTGCTCAGTTTGTTATTATGCCACTTGTCGCATACGTACTAGCCTACGTTATGAATCTGCCAGCCGAATTAGCAGCTGGATTAGTGTTGCTCGGTTCAGTACCGGGTGGCACTGCATCAAATGTTATGGTTTATTTAGCAAAAGGGAATTTAGCGTTGTCTATTGCAATGACGTCATTATCAACGTTACTAGCACCAATTGCTACACCACTTATTTTATTATTACTTGCAGGACAATGGATGCCGGTTAATCCTATGTCTATGTTTCTTTCTATCGTACAAGTCATTATCATACCGATTATTTTAGGATTAGTAGTGAAGAAGTTTTTCCCTAAAACTGTTACGAAAGGAATGACCGTTATCCCTTTAATATCAGTTTTAGCAATTATCATTATTGTTTCTGCGGTTGTTTCAGCGAATGTAAGTAGCATTACTTCTTCAGGCCTTCTTATCTTTATTGCTGTTATGCTTCATAATGCTTTCGGTTTTTTACTCGGGTATATAACAGCATTCATACTTAGACTAGACGAAGGGACAAGAAGGGCTATTTCAATAGAAGTAGGAATGCAAAATTCAGGTTTAGGTGTTGCGCTGGCAACAGCACATTTTGGACCAGCAGCTGCGCTTCCGAGTGTATTAGCGGCAGTGTGGCATAACATTGCAGGGCCGATTTTAGCAACCATCTGGTCAAAAAATGCAAAGAATACTTTCGGTGATGAAAAATTCTCGGTAAATATAGAAAAATAGGAATGATAAAGAATGCAAAAACGTATTGTACATTTTGAAGGCTTAGTTGTATTCTTGGCCGCGATTTATACGTATTCATTATATGAATTTAGTTGGATCATATTTTTGGTATTCCTATTAGCGCCGGATTTATCAATGTTAGCTTATCGGATAAATAATCAAGTTGGTGCTAACATTTATAATTTATTTCACACATATATTATATCCATATTAATTGTTATCATAGGTATCTTTTTTAAGATAGACACAGTAATTATGATAGGCCTAATATGGACAGCACATATTGGAATGGATCGAATGTTTGGATATGGATTGAAATATGAGACGGATTTTAAAGATACTCATATTCAAAGGTTGTAATTGTTTGTGAGAAGAGGGATATATTGAAAAAGAGAATTACTATAGAAGGATATAACACCAAATGGGAAATTGAATTTAATAAGCTACAAACTCTCATTAACGATGTAATGGAAGAGAGCATTTTATTCATTGAACATGTTGGGAGTACATCTATTAAAGGACTTGCAGCAAAACCAGTATTAGATTAGATATTGATATAGTAATAGAAGATTACGAAATTTTTCCTGAAGTAGTAACAAAGCTTGAAGCGATAGGATACTATCATCAGGCAGAATGGAGTTACAAAGGGAGAGAGGCGTTTGGCAGAAAGGACGCTTTCGTTCCGTGGGACGGAGAAAGTACAGATTGGATGGAACATCATTTGTATGTGTGTGATAAAGAAAGTGAAGAGTTAAGAAGACATATAGCGTTTCGGGATTACCTTCGTGAACATGAAGACGTTGCTGTTGAATATGGGCGTTTAAAGGAAGAGTTAGCAAGAGAATCGAAAAATCAATCCAGTTATAGTGAAGGTAAGACGGCATTTATTACAAATATATTAGGGGAAATAAACTAAGGTCGCATGGAGTATATGCGGCCTATTCTTTTTAAATTGAAAGCTGCCACTATAAAATAATGACAAACTGTCCCTTTTGATTGATGCGATTACTAAATATAATAGGAAATAAAATAGAAAAGAGTGGAAAAGAGGGAGCTTATGTATATACCAAAATATTTCGCAATACAAGATGAAGAAATGAAGTGCGAAATAATGGAAAAAAATAGCTTTGCAACGTTATTTTCTCAAAATAATGGGGAACCATTTGCAACGCATTTACCGTTGTTATTAAATAGGGAGACCCTTACTTTACATGGTCACTTCGCACGGCCGAATGAACAGTGGAAAGATATTGAGAATCAACAAGTGCTTGCTATATTCCAAGGGCCACACAGTTACATATCACCGTCATGGTATGAAACAAACAATGCAGTACCAACATGGAATTACGTTGCTGTACATGTATACGGTGAATTAGAAATTGTTGAGGGTGAACAGGAATTAATAGACTCTCTTCAAGAATTAGTACATAAATATGAAGATCCACAGAGTACCTACTTGCTAAATGAGGTAGATTCGAATTATATGGCAGGATTAAGTAAAGGGATAGTTGGTTTTAAAATTAAGATTAGTAAAATAGAAGGAAAAGCGAAGTTAAGCCAAAATCATTCTGTGGAAAGAAGAAAATTAGTTGTGGAGAAACTTGAGAAAGTTGGTAGCGAGGGGAGTAGGGGGATTGCTAGAATGATGACGTGGAATTCGTTGTAATAGAAAAAACAAGTTATATATTATTGATTTTGGTAATGTAAATGAAATAAGAGAGCTAAGAAAAAGAAGCAAAAGTTTCAACGAATAAAAATGAAGTCATACGATAATGCATGACTTCACTTTTTTCGCGTGAAAAAATGTATTGATCAACCGCCTCCATCACCTACAGAAAGGCTTTGTATCTTGGTATTAGAATGATCCAACTTTGTTGGACTTGTTATACCAGTACTAAATGCTAGAATTGTAACGATTCCCATAAAACTTAAGAGTAATTTTTTCATTTTAATCCTCCTTTAGCATTTGCTTTTTTCTTTGCTTGTAATGCCATATAAAAATATTTACTTGCTTCAGAATGTTCGTTTTCATCATAGAATTTAATTGCCAATGTTTCATATTGTTCCTGAACATCTTCATATAATTCTTCGCGTTCGAAATATTTAATTCCTGCTAATGCTATTTTTTCAAATGTTTTAGCAGGTGAACTGTTATTTAGTTCTTGTAAAATCATAAAGCGATGTTGGAACTCCTCTTGTTTTAGTTCGTTACTAATATTTAATCCCCTTTTTATTAGCTCGTCTGCGACGCTAAGTTCCTTTAATTTGTAGTATTCTAAGGCGCTAGCAAAGATAGCTTTATAATGATTTGGGGATTTCTCGATAACTTCAGAGAGATAACGAATAGCTAATGCATTAAGATTTTGATTTGAATACATCCATCCTAAGTTATGTCGAACCATTAAAATGAATTTTTCTTCTCCTATTTTTTGGAATTGATTCATTGCAGCTGTAAAGTGTTCTTCAGCAAGCTCCCATTCTTTTAAGTTTATACATGCTAAACCTAAAATGTTATCACAAAAAGCTACATTCACTTCATATCCTAGATGATTAGAAAACATATCTTTAGCTTTTGTTACTTCTTTGATAGCTTGAAGTGCTTGTTGATTATCATAGTAGGAATATCCTAGTTTATAGTAGAACTCTGCTTTCTCAATTTCATCTGGAATGTATTGAAGCAAAGCTTCAGCTTTATCATAATGTTCTCTCGCTAGTATATAATTTCCAATTGCATCTGAGTGAATAGCTTTAAAGAAATGATAGTAATATGATAAGAAATTATTTGTTGGAATTTCAAACGACTCAATTTTATTAAAACTGTCTTTAGAGACGCCTAAGTTATCAATTAAATAATTATATCGGAAATTTAGTAAAGAATAATAGAGCAATAAGTTTTGATCAGGTATACCTTTTGGATAGTTGTTTTTTAAAATGTTGATTTTATTATCTATTTGTTCTTTAAAACGGTTTGCGCTATCAATGCGTCTTAAACGGATTTCTATGTACCATTCATTTAATAGTTGTGTGATTTGTTCACTTTTAGTGGATGTAAACATGAAGATTCCTCCTTCTTTAGAATATTCTTATAAATAATAATAACAAAAATAATAACACTAAAAAGCAAAACTTATATTTCTCAACATTTTTCACGAATATAGTCAATTAATATGATTGGAATAGTGATATATGTGTGGTTTGATTGGAGTACGATTTATGCTTATGTAAAAAAATGTGCCTTCAATAATTGAAAGCACATTAAAAAAGATTAAATCATCAAGTCCCACAAAAAGTACGATAAGGACGATTCGTCGGCGCAGGCGGAACGCAGTAATCTTCTTGCTCTGCGGAATACGCATAAGGATTTGATAGAGCCTCAAGAAGTTTCTCCATTACACTATAATCTCCACTTGTAACAGCTGCTTCTAATGCTTCTTCTACACGGTGGTTTCTTGGAATGATGGATGGGTTATTATTTTTCATCATTTCGTAGGCATTTTCTTTCGATTCCTCTTGTCTTTCTAATCGAGATTGCCATAGTTTGTACCATTCTTTAAATTCAGGGCTATCGAATAGAGGGGCATTTTCGATCGTATCAAGAGTTAATGAACGGAATGTATTAGTGTAATCTGCTTTATATTTCTCCATCATTTTTAAAAATTGCTCAATAAGTGAATGATCTTGTTCTTCGTTGCTAAATAGTCCTAATTTCTTTTTCATTCCAATGAACCACTGGTTTTCATACTGTACGCTAAATTTTGAAATTTCATCTTGAGCAATCTTTAATGCTTCTTCTTCATCTTCATGTAGAATCGGTATTAAAGATTCAGCTAGTCGCGCGAGGTCCCATGCGGCCATATATGGCTGATTTCCATATGCGTAGCGACCTTGTGTATCGATAGAGCTAAAGACGGTTCCTTGGTCGTAATTGTCCATAAATGCACAAGGGCCGTAATCAATCGTTTCTCCGCTAATTGTTATATTGTCAGTGTTCATTACACCGTGGATAAATCCAACAAGTTGCCATTTAGCGATGAGACTTGCTTGTTTCTTTATGACTTCTTGTAGTAATGCAGTATATCGGTTTTCATGAGCTTCAATTTCTGGATAATGCCTTTTTATTGTATAGTCAGCTAGTGATTGAAGATCCTCGATAGAACCACGAGCTGCAGCATATTGAAATGTGCCAACACGAATATGACTACTAGCGACCCTGGTTAAAATTGCTCCAGGTAACTTTGTTTCACGATATGTTGGTTCACCAGTTGTGACAACTGCTAAACTACGAGTAGTCGGAATATCAAGTGCATACATTGCCTCACTAATAATATATTCACGTAGCATCGGACCGAGTGCAGCACGACCATCACCGTGGCGTGAATACGGAGTAGGGCCAGAACCTTTCAGTTGAATGTCAAAACGTTTACCTGAAGGATTAATTTGTTCGCCAATTAAAAGAGCACGACCGTCGCCTAACATATTAAAATGTCCGAATTGATGTCCAGCATACGCTTGCGCTAATGGATGAGCTCCTTCTGGGAGTGCATTACCAGCGAAAATAGCAACTTCGGCTTCTTTCTTCATTTCTTCAGGATTAAAGCCAAGAGATATTGCTAGCGAATGATTTAGTTTAACTAGCTCCGGTGAACTTACGGGAGTAGGGGGGATTTCTGTATAAAATGAATGTGGTAAAGTAGCATAACTATTGTCTAAATTCCAACCTACTTCATTATTTTTAGTCATTTTATCTCCTCCTTATTTATTTTTTATTATGTATTTGTACGTATGTATTCTTTGTAAAATCAGCTAAAAGTATAATATGATATTTCCCCTTGCAATCTATTGTAAGGACTTCAGTGCACTATGTCTATTTAGCAGCAAATTTAAAACCTCCATTTTAAAAAAAATGGAGGTTTTATTATTATTTTATTTTTACAATTATTTTTCCTTTTGCTCTTCCAGCCTCTGAATATTCCATTGCTTTTTGAGCATCTTCAAAAGGGAAGACTCGATCGATTACCGGTTTGATTTTTCCGGCTTCAATATAGTTTGCGATAGTACGTAATTGATCACCGCTTGGCTTCATAAATAAAAATGAATATTGCGCATTATGTTTCTTTTCAAGGGCAGTAAGTTTTTTAGATATACCTTTTTTCTATTATGCTAGATTATAGTAATAGGATACATATTCTTCTAGACCATGAACCTCTTTTTCAGGTGGCTCAATACCACCTTTTCTGCCGTAGCAAACATTTCTCAAGTATTCTCCAAAAATCATAGAGCGGCTTTTCTCGTTTTCCATCCAATTATATCTATTAATTATAAACTCACCATCAAAACTTGTATCAAATGTATATGGGATACAAGTAATAGTTTTAGGTAAATGTTTTTTTAATACTCTATATTGACGACCAGCGCCTAAACTTTTGCATACAAATAGTAGCCGATTAATCTTTGTGAAATCAAAAATCTTTTTCGCTTCCATTACATTAGCGATAGAATGGAGGGAGTTTTTCTCGAACATGATAGCGTCGCTTGGTACGCCATGTTCAATTAATTTATTTACAATTACTTCTGCATCTGACAAATCCCCGTAATTCCAGCTTGGATGTTTCATGCCATGTAAACTAGTACCACCTGTAACGATAATTTGATTTCCTAAACCTTGCCGATAAGCTTCTAGAGGGGCTTGCCAATTGCCCGGGTGAGAACCGCCGAAAACGAAAATGGCATCACATTTTTGTGGTGTTATTTCTTTTAGAAAAGTGATTTCTGTAATTTGATCGATTTGTTTTTTCGTAAGAGCAGGAACATCAGGATATTTAGGGATTACCATTTGAAAACCTCCTATATAGTAAAATGATAAATTCATTATATAGCGATTTTATTAAGTGGAAAAAGGGAAGCTTTTCATTTGAAAGTACCCCTTTTAAGATAACTCCCCAATAAACCAAATTTCTTTTTTATCGATTGCATCCTCATCATAAATGACTTCTTGAAATTGTAACATTTGGGCAGTAGGACAAATTGAAATTCCCCATGTTTCCCAAAAATTCATTTCATTTGAAAGAGGAATCCATGTTTGAAATTCATTATTTCTATTGAAAAAGTTATGAAAGTAGTCATCGTCTTTAAATACGATAATTTGAGAACTCCATAAATTTTCTATAGAAATGAAAACAATAACTCGATATGTATGTGTATCGCTCGGTTTTATTTTTATTAAATGCTGTGCTTGATTTAATAAGGTTTGTATACACAATCGTTTTACTTTTCTAGGCGTTTTACACGAATCGATAAAAGCTTGGGAAACTGGTAAAGGCATATACCAATATTCATTGTTATAGAAAGCAGAAGGGAACGTTTTTGTATGTTCCTCAATGCGTTTAATCATAGTGTTTGTTTTTCGTTTCATCCCACGTATTTTCTTTTCATGCATTGTGAGTCATCTCCATAAATTTTTGTAATGCAGCTGAGCGAAATATATCGTTTCTAGTAATAAAAGTAGTAGGAACTTTTTTGAAGCTATTTGGTAAAGGATTGAATGATACGTCATGTTCATGTCCCTTTAAAATTGATTTCATCATAATCGCTACGCCCATACTTGATTTTACACATGCAAGTATCGCTTCGATTGTTCCGAATTCTAATACTCGTTTAGGCGAGACCCCTTCTTCTTGAAGCCAGTCTTCTAATAAACTTCTATAATAGCAACCGTGACTAAAAGCGAGTAAATTCATATCTTCTATGTCTTTAAGAGAGGATAAAGGTTTTTTACTAATGAGAATTAATTCTTCTTCATGAAATACATTTGTATGAAGTTCAGCATGCTGAGTAGAGCCAGCTATAAATGCTCCGTCAAGTTTTCGCTCTAATACAAGCTTAATTAGTTGTTCAGTTGTATTTGTTTCTAAAATCAAATCGACTTTTGGGTATTTCTCATAGTAGGCCGTTAATATAGAGGGGAGCCTTACCGCAGTTGTAGATTCTGTACATCCAATTTTTAAAGTGCCTTTTGGTTCAGTTCCATTATTTTGAACCGCTTTTATAGATTGATCCATTAAGTGGATAATTTGTTTGGCGTACGTTAATAAAATCTCACCGTTAGAAGTTAAAGTTACACCTTTTCCGTTACGGTAAAATAAAGGCACGCCTAATTCATTTTCTAGTTGTTTCATACGCATTGTTACGCCTGATTGTACGTAGTTCAAATTTTTCGCTGCGTGAGAAATATTGTTTTCTTTCGCGACTTCGTAAAATACAGTTAAATCTTTTATGTCCACGTATCATCCCTCCAAAAAGGTATCATTTTTTTTGATGGATTATATAATGAATCTTTATTTTATATGATATCAGAACTTTCATACAATGGAAGAGGATGGAGGGATTATTGTGTTAATGGAAGAAAGGATGAACAGTACTTCTAAGTGGGTGATGTTAATTGTTGCGACGATTGCTCAAACAACAGCGACGCTTATAACATATGGTGTCGGGGTCTTCGCTTTATTTTGGAAAGAAGAATATGCGCTTACGAATACGGAGAGTGGATTGTTAGTAAGTGTTGTAAATATTGGACCGTTATTTTGTATGCTTTTTGTCGGACGGCTACTTGATCAATATAATGAAAAAATATTAATTTCTATCAGTTCATTTTTGTTAGGAGGTTCGCTTTTACTGACTAATATAGTAAATGGATTTAAGGGGTTATTATTTGTACTTTTATTAGTAGGAACGTTTTATAGTGTTTCCCAGCCGGGAGGAAGTAAAGTGGTTATAAAATGGTTCCCAAAAGAAATTCGCGGATTAGCGATGGGAATAAGGCAAGCTGGTATACCGATTGGTGGCGCGTTAGCGGGAGTGTTAATCCCGTTTCTTACAATACAATATAATGTGACTTACGCGATAAATAGTATTGCATGCATTTGTATAATTGGAGGACTATTACTTCTTTTTTTTTATAAAGAGCCATATGTTCAGGAGGAAGCAAGGAAAGAACATATTAAAATTGCTTTTTGGACGGAGCTAAAAGTAGTGATATGTAAAAAAGAGTTGTATCCCATTTATATGACGGGTATTTGCATGATTTCATTGCAAATGGTGTTAGTTGGGCACTTTATGAAATTTTTAGTAAGGGAACAATCCATTACATCTATTGTAGCCGGCTCAGTATTTTCAGTGATGTTCTTTTCTGGAATGATTGGCCGTGTTGTATTAGCAGCTAGTAGTGATTTGTTTTATAAAGGGAATCGACATACGCCTTTATTTATAGCTGTCTGTGCTTCTATCGGTTTGATTCTATTGTTAGTAATGAGCATACATACAGTAACGAGTGGAGTATTGTATGGTATAAGCGCATTGTTAGGCTTCTTTTCAATTGGTTGGTTTAGTCTTTTTATCGTCGAAGTTGCTGAATTGGCAAGTGAAGAATCTGTGGGAATAACAGTTAGTTTGGCACTTACATTCAATCAAATTGCGGTTATTATTGCACCTGTTTTATTTGGTTATATTGTCGATGAGAAAGGGTATACGTATGCGTGGTTGTGTATAGTGGTATTACTAAGTATTTCGGCAGTGAGTTTATCCCGCAATTTGCCAGGCAGCCAGTAAAAGCCGGATTGGGGTGGGCTAATAATCAGTGGGGACGGACAAAACACCACTGATTAAAGCTTCACTTTATATAGTAAAAATAAAAGAAAGTTAGCAATGTAAATTTTTTATGAAGACAGTCTAAAGAAATGCAAAATGAGCGACATTTCTTTTTTATATGTTGTATAATCATAATATAAATGAGATTCGTTTTCAGTTATGTTCATTTCCTCTTTTGAAATTGCCTGTTACTTTAGCCATAATGAGTTGTTTTTCTGAATCATTATGTGCATAATTTATTTTGGATAAAAATTTTTCAGCATCATTTCCTTTTAATACCATAATCTGTTTTCCGTAATATTCAATTAAAGCTATGCTGTTTTTTGTTACCCTGTAATGAAACATCCTATCATTTAAACGATTGCGTTTATCGGTATTTTTCATCGTAATAACTCCGTTTCTTAATGTGTGTAACAAATGTTACATAAGATGTTGAAATTATAGTAGGGGGCATCCGATTGTAAGGTGGAAATTTCGCAAGAAAGAAATACAATAGAAAGTAGCCAAAAACTGAATATGAGAAAAAGGAATCTAGTTTAATTAGGTGAATAATAGATAGGTAATAATATAAAGTATTTAAAAATTAATAGAGATAGAATAGAATGGATGCGCGTTAAGTGAAACTAGATAAAAGAGGGTTCCTATTATGCTGAAGAAATGGTTAATTGTTTTCTTTATTTTTGCTATTTTTTGTGGGAGTGTCGTTGCACTAATACATGCAAATAAAGGTAAGAAATATGATATAAAGGCATTTTCTAATTTAAATAGTAAGCAAAAGGACGATATGCAAGAAGTTGATGCAACTGAGAAAAAACGCTATGAAGCTGTAGCTGGAAAACTAGATCAATATTTAAAAGATAAAGGATTTAATGGGAGCGTTCTTGTAGCTAGTAAAGATCATGTGATTTTACGAAAAGGTTATGGATATGCGAATGTGAAAGATAAAGTAGTAACAACGCCAAGAACGAAATATCGTATTGGTTCTATTACGAAAACGGTCGTTGCAATATCTATTATGCAGCTAAAAGAAAAAGGAAAATTAAATATTGAAGATAATGTAAATAAGTATATTCCATCGTTTCCAGCAGATAAAAACATTACGTTACGAAATCTATTAACACACACGTCAGGCTTACCAGATCAAGGACAAGGTAGGGTGGATGCGGGGTCACGTTTAAAGTTAGTAACGTGGATTGGAGCGCAAAAATTGCAATTTCCTGCAGGGACAGGCTGGAAATATACAGACTATAATTATATGGTACTTGCATATATTGTAGAAAAAATTACGAATAAACCGCTCGCTGAATACGTCAAAGAAAATATTTTTGCTCCTGTTGCAATGCATGAATCTGGAATGGGGGCAACTCTCCCAGAAGATATTTTTTTAGCAGAAGGTTATACGAAAAAAGATAATGAATTAATTGCTGCACCCCGCTTAAAAATGAACTGGTTGTATGGGTGTGGTGAAATGTATACGACTGTTGAAGATATGAAAAGATTAGATGAGGCAATTATGGACGGGAAACTGTTATCGAAACAAAGTGTATTAGATATGTTTACGGCATCACCTGCAAGAAAATATGGATTTAGTTTCTATACGTATCCAGATTATTATCATAACCACGGCGTATTAGCAGGTTGGAATACTTTTAATAATTTTAACTCGGATAAAAAAATGTTTGTCATATTATTCTCTAACGTCCAAAATGGTATGAATGATGCATTTAATCAAGAGTTTAGGAAAATGGCAAGTGATTTAATAGAAGGAAAAGGAGCCTAAAAGAGAAAGAGCCTCTAGTGAGAGAGGCTCTTCTTTTTATAATGCTGAAAATTCTTCAACAAGTGCATTAAAACGATTTAATGCACTTTCAAGCGGTTCTGGCGTAGTTAAATCAACACCAGCTTTTTTCAATAAGTTTAATGGGTAGTCTGAACTTCCGCCTTTAAGGAATTCAATATAATGTTTTTGAGCATTTGGATCGCCGCTCAATAACTTATCGGCAATTTGAATTGCAGAAGCGAATCCAGTTGCGTATTTGTATACGTAAAATGGACGATAGAAATGCGGTATTCTAGCCCATCCGTATTTTACTTCCTCGTCAAATACGAGGGAGTCGCCATTATACTCTCTGAACAAGTTTTCATAAACTTCGCTAAAGACTTGGGCATTTAATGGTTTGCCTTGCTGCGCCATTTCATGTGTGATTTTTTCAAACTCAGCGAACATAATTTGTGTAAAGAAAGTGCCTTTAAATTTCTCGATGAAATGGTTTACTAAATGGTTACGTACATTAGCATCTTTTGCTTCTTTTAATAAATGATGGATTAATAGCACTTCATTTACTGTAGAAGCGACTTCTGCAACGAAAATAGTATAGTGTGCAGAAATTCTTGGTTGGTATCCGTGTGAGTAGTGCGTATGCATACCGTGTCCACATTCATGAGTGAGAGTGAAAAGGCTATTTAAATCATCATGATGATTTAAAAGAATGAAAGGATGAACACCGTATACACCAAAGTTATAGGCGCCGGAACGTTTTCCTGGCGTTTCTCTCACGTCAATATAACGTTTATCTTTAAAGCTTTTTAATGTTTCAATATATTCTTCACCTAATGGAGCTAGTGATTTGATCATGATGTCAAACGCTTTGTCATATGGAATGTCTTGTTTTACACCCGTTACTAAATCAACGCTCAAATCGTACTGGCGTAGTTCATCTACATTTAATTTTTCTTTTCGAAGTTGATTATAAGTATGTAATGACTGAATGTTTTTTTTCGTTGTCTCAATTAAATTTTCATAAACTTCTTTCGGAACCATATCGCCAAATAATGACTTTTCTAAAGCTGATGGATATTTTCTTAGCTTTGAAACAGTAACATTATTTTTAATAGCGGCAGATAAAGTAGAAGCGATAGAATTCTTTAATTGAACGTATGGTTTGTAATAAGCTTTATAGGCTTCTTTACGTTTCTCACGGTTCTCATCTTCTATTAACTTTGCATACATTCCTCGTGTTAAAGTAACTTTTTCTCCCTCATCAGTAGTCACTTCACCAAATAGTATATCTGCATTATTTAACATGCCATATGTACGCTGAGGAGAGGAAAGTGCTTCCCCCATTTGTGATAAAATCTCTTCTTGGTCCTTATTCAATACGTGTTTTTTATAACGGTACAATTCAAATAAGTCTTCTTTATAATATTGTAAGCCTTCTGCTTCTTCTATGTAAGAATGTAATGTGTTTTCATCTACGCTAAGTAAGAATGGAGAAAAGAAAGATTTAGCCGCACTTACTTTCACATGTAATTGTGACACTTTATCGACAAGAGATTGGGCGTCAGTATCGCGCGTATCAAGATCAGATTGTAATCGTGCATAAGCAAACATTAAAGATATTATGCTAGATATTTCTTCACTCTTTGTTAAATAAGCTAATAAGCTATTACCATCGTAAATATTTCCATTAAATTCGTGTAATTCTTTCGTTAATACTTCAATTTTATGAAAATCGCTTTCCCAATCTTCAATGGTATCGTAAATATCCGTTAAATCCCATTTGTCTTTCTCATCTACTTGTAGTCGATCTTTAAGTTCAGTCATAATCATTTCCTTTCTAAATATGTAGTTATATTCCTATATAACTATGAAATACAACAAATTGCAAAAAATCCCTGCTGAAAATTTTTAACCCTTGCTAAAATGGCAAGGCTTAAAAATTATAATGTAATTCCGAATTTTGAATGTAAAAGATTTTTATATTGCACATCTGTAACGTTTTCTTTCGTTTTTTTACCGTTTTTCGCTATTGTCAGAGTATCCTTTGTTAAAGATGCATGCCCATCTTCAGTTAGTTTTACAATCAGAGGTACTTTGTTAAATGGTGAGCCCTCATGTTCAACAATAATTTTTTCTTTTAGATTTTCTTTTGATATTTCTGTAAAGTTGTTTTCGAGAATATTTAAGTTTTCAAAGGGGACAGTTTGCGCCATTGCTTGCATAATGTGAGGCAAATATTCAAATGAAACTGTTTCTTTTTCTTCTATATTTACTCGCGTGAAAAATTGTTTTTGATAGTCAGTCATAGAAACCCCTCCGTCATGCTTTTATAGATAAATTGTAAACAATCTTGAATAAGATGTGAAATGAAAACTATGTTGAATATTTGAAGGTAAATTAAAAATAATGTGGAAGAGTGACAGATTGATACTTTACTAACAGAGGGATGAATATTATAATAATTCTGATAAACTATGCAAACGTTTTCTTTAAAGGGGATGGTTTAAATATGTTGAAAAAAATAACAGTAGTCGGCTTGTCGGCTGTTTTGTTTTTACCTAGTATATATGGGGAGAGTAAAGCGTATGCAGATACGGTTAACAATGGAACGTTAATGCAGTATTTTGAGTGGTATGCTCCAAATGATGGGAATCATTGGAATCGCTTGCGTTCGGATGCTGGAAATTTAGCTCAAAAGGGAATTACATCCGTTTGGATACCACCTGCATATAAAGGAACTACGCAAAATGACGTAGGATATGGAGCATATGATTTATATGACTTAGGGGAATTCAATCAAAAAGGAACTGTGCGGACGAAATATGGGACAAAAGTACAGTTGAAATCTGCAATTGAAGCTTTACATAAGCAAAACATCGATGTATACGGTGATGTAGTTATGAATCATAAAGGTGGGGCTGATTATACGGAAACTATCACAGCAGTTGAGGTAGACCCGAGCAATCGAAATATTGAAGTATCAGGTGATTATGAAATTAATGCATGGACAGGGTTTAACTTTCCTGGGCGCGGAGATTCTTATTCTAATTTCAAATGGAAATGGTATCATTTTGACGGAACGGATTGGGATGAAGGAAGGAAATTGAATCGAATTTATAAATTTAGGGGTATAGGTAAAGCGTGGGACTGGGAAGTGTCTAGCGAGAATGGAAATTATGATTATTTGATGTATGCAGACCTTGATTTTGATCATCCAGATGTTGCGAATGAGATGAAAAATTGGGGGACGTGGTATGCGAATGAATTAAATTTAGATGGTTTTCGTTTAGATGCTGTTAAACATATTGATCATGAATATTTACGCGATTGGGTAAATCATGTCAGACAGCAAACGGGGAAAGAAATGTTTACGGTGGCTGAATATTGGCAAAATGATATCCGAACTTTAAATAATTATTTAGCGAAAGTCAATTATAATCAATCTGTATTTGATGCACCACTTCATTATAATTTTCACTATGCTTCAACAGGAAATGGAAATTATGATATGAGAAATATTTTAAAAGGAACGGTAGTTGCGAATCATCCTACACTTGCGGTTACTCTAGTTGAAAATCATGATTCGCAGCCTGGACAGTCCTTGGAATCTTTAGTAAGTCCGTGGTTTAAACCGTTGGCATATGCATTTATTTTAACTCGTGCAGAGGGCTATCCTTCAGTTTTCTATGGTGATTACTATGGGACAAGCGGAAATAGTAGTTATGAAATTCCAGCGTTAAAGGACAAAATTGATCCGATTTTGACGGCACGAAAAAACTTTGCATATGGTACGCAGCGTGATTATTTTGATCATCCAGATGTGATTGGCTGGACAAGAGAAGGGGATAGTGTACATGCTAATTCTGGTTTAGCGACATTAATCTCTGATGGACCAGGAGGATTAAAGTGGATGGATGTTGGAAAGAGTAACGCAGGGGAAGTATGGCATGATATTACGGGTAATCAAACAAATACAGTAACAATTAATAAGGATGGGTGGGGGCAGTTCCATGTAAGTGGAGGATCAGTTTCCGTATATGTTCAGCAGTAAGCTTTCCTCTTCATTCTTTACATGCTGCATAGTTATAAAGTTATGACACCTTTACTTCTTACAAAACATATAGTATGATGATTTCAGTAAATTAGATTTCAATGACTATAATATAAATTAATGAGAGGTGCTTTTTGTGAGTGCGGTAGGTACTAAATAGGAAAAATTGAATGAAATAAATCGGATAAGAACAGGGGATTTTTATGTAGATCATACCCCTAATTTTGTCATGGATTTATTTCGATACCTATGAAGATACCTACAATACTTTATAAAGCGTGTAATAAGAGGATTGCCATCTGTTGTTTTATGGCTTATTTACTCATATGTTATTACACATGCCTTGTAAATGTAAAAGCTGCGGTATCCCCGCAGCTTTTTTGTATATAATTTAAATGTATAAAAATGGTAATTTGGTAATGTAGGGCTCACTGGAATCTAATGAGTAGGTATCTTCATTTATGATAGAAATCAATCATAGTGAGGAGAAACAAAATGAATACGATGACTTTTGAAAAGTTACAATATAAAGAATTAAAGGATATAGTGAAATCTTATTGTGTAAGTGGATTAGGTAAGGAATTAATAAATAAATTAGAGCCGAGTGCGAGTATAAAAGTAGTGAGGAATCGATTAAATGAAACGACAGAAGCACGAGTTATATTAGATGCAGAAGGGCATGTGCCTTTTTTCGGTATTTCAAATATTGCTAGTACAATTCAAAAATTAGAAAAAGGGATGATTTTAGATCCAGAAGAATTAGTAAGTGTTTCAGACTTTTTACGTGGATGTAGAAAGATTAAAAATTTTATGTTAGATAAAGAATTTTTTGCGCCAGTATTAGCTTCTTATGCAAATTCAATGACTGAATATAAAAGCATTGAAGAGGAAATTAACTTTTCAATTAAAGGAAATAGTATTGATTCTGCCGCTAGTAAAGAGTTAAAACGAATTCGAAATAACATTGATTCTGTAGACGGAAAAATCAAAGAGCGTTTAATGAAGTTTTTAAATAGTAGTGCAAATAAGAAGTATATTCAAGAATTCTTTATTAGTAAGAAAGATGATAGATATACGATTCCAATTAAATCTTCTTATAAAAATCAAGTTGCGGGAAGTATAGTTGAAGCGTCCGCTAAAGGTTCTACTGTATTTATAGAACCGCATACAGTTACAAAATTAAATGCGGAATTTGCAAGTTTGAAAGCTGAAGAAGCGATAGAAGAATATCAAATTTTAGCGACTTTATCAGGAATGGTAGTAGAAAACATTTATCATATAAAAATTAATATGGAATTGATTAGCCAATATGATATGGTGTTTGCGAAAGCGAAGTTTAGTAAATCAATTGATGGAATAGAGCCGAAATTAAATGATTATGGCTACATTCATTTAGTAAATTGTAAGCATCCGCTTTTAAGTGGGAAAGTAGTACCGTTAAACTTTGAAATCGGTCAAAACTATCGTAGTTTAATTATTACAGGACCGAATGCGGGCGGGAAGACAATTGTATTAAAAACAATCGGATTGTTAACATTAGCGACAATGTCAGGCCTTCATATTGCAGGAGATAAAGATACAGAAATTGCTATTTTTGAAAATGTATTTGTAGATATTGGTGATAATCAAAGTATCGAAAACGCACTAAGTACATTTTCATCTCATATGAAAAATCTTTCTGAGATTATGAGGATGTCAAATAATAATACGTTGTTATTATTTGATGAAATAGGAAGCGGGACTGAACCGAATGAAGGGGCAGCACTTGCAATTTCTATTTTAGAGGAGTTTTATCTTGCAGGATGTATTACAGTTGCGAGTACGCATTACGGTGAAATTAAACGCTTCTCAGAAATGCACGATGATTTTATGAATGCAGCAATGCAATTTAATAGTGAAACGTTAGAACCACTTTACAAATTAGTAATAGGTAAATCGGGTGAAAGTAATGCACTTTGGATTGCAAATAAAATGAACGTAAGAGAACATGTACTGAAAAGAGCGAAAGCGTACATGGGAAATAAAGAATATGCTCTAGAAAAAGTGAATGAAAGTAAAATTAGAAAGCCCAAATTTGTGCAAGAAAAAAGAGAAAATCATTACGAGTATAAAATCGGCGATCGTGTAAATTTATTAGATTATGATGATTTTGGTATCATCTATAAGGAAAAAGATAATTTTTATAACGTTGTTGTATATTATAACGGTGAATTCGTTGAAGTAAATGTAAAACGTATTACTTTAGAGGTATCAGCAAAGGAGTTATATCCAGAGGGATACGATTTAAATACACTATTTGTCGATTATAAAGAAAGAAAAATGCAGCACGACATCGAGCGTGGATCGAAAAAAGCACTTCGTAAAATTCAAAAAGAAATGAGAAAGAATAGAGGGTAATCTAGGGTGGTAACGATTAGACAAGAACAAAAAAATGATTATAGAAAAACAGAAGAAGTTGTAAAAGAAGCATTTTTACATGAAGAGTTTAGTGATAAAAAAGAACATTAACTTGTAAGACGTATTAGAGAATGTGACGTATTTATTCCAGAATTATCAATTGTGGCGATAGATGAAGAAATAGTCGGTCACATTATGTTATCGAAAATTACGATAGAACAGGATGGAACTTCTGAAGAATCATTAGCACTTGCACCAGTTTCAGTTGCTAGGGGTCATCAGAAAAAGGGAATTGGCGGTAAACTTATCGCTTATGCTTTAGAAAAAGCGAAAGACCTTGGATACGGGTCAGTTGTAGTATTAGGACATCCAGAGTACTATCCGAAATTTGGTTTTAAGAAAGCAAGTGAGTGGAATATAAAAGCGCCATTTGAAGTGCCAGATGAAGTGTTTATGGTGATGGAACTGAGAGGAAATGCTCTTGAAGGTGTAGAAGGAATTGTACAATATTCGAGTGCTTTTGCTGAATAGGAGTATCGGTTAAGAAATGTAATCATAAAAGATGCTATCTTTTTGTAGAGATATACAGAAAGATAGCTTTTTTATTAAGCAGATCTATTGACGTATATTTTGCTCAATGAATAATTGAGGTGGTAAAATTGATATAGAAATGTAAAGGGAGAGAATAGAATGAATAAGCGAGAACAAGATAGCAATGAGAATGTAGTTACGTTATATGTTACAAGACATGGTAAAACAATATTAAATACGAACCATCGCGCGCAAGGTTGGGCAGACTCTCCATTAGTAGAAAAAGGTGTGGAAGTTGCCATAAATTTAGGAACCGGATTAAAAGATGTTCATTTTATGAATGCGTATAGTAGTGATAGCGGCCGAGCAATTGAAACTGCTAATTTAGTATTAAAATATAGTGAGCAATCAAAGTTGAAACTTGAGAAAAGAAAAAATTTACGAGAATTAAATTTTGGTATTTTTGAAGGTGAAAAACTTGATAATATGTGGGATACGGTTGGAAAAGCTGCTGGCGTTACATCACCAGAAGAACTTATGAAGTTTTCTATTCAAGAAGTTATTGATCTTATTAGAGCAGCAGACCCTACGAAACAAGCGGAAGATTGGGAAGTATTTTCTACTCGTATAAAAGCAGAGATTGATAAAATTAGTGAAGAAGCTGTTGGAAATGGTGGCGGTAATGTTTTAGTTGTCGTTCACGGACTTTTGATTACAACCTTAATAGAAATGTTAGACAGTAGCAAAACAAAGCTTGGATTGGAAAATGCTAGTGTGACGAAGATTGTATATCAAAATGGAACATATACGGTCGAGTCGGTTGGAGATATGAGTTATGTTGCAAAAGGGAAAGAAAGTGTGGAAATATAATTATATCTCAAATTGAGATAAGAAAAGGAAGGTAGAGAAATCTAGCTTCCTTTTCATTTTGTGAATTATGGGATCAATAAAATCTTCCCTGTGCTTTTACGGCTCTCTAATAATTCATGGGCACGGGCACCGTCTTGTAAAGAGAATGTAGTGGGACTCGCGATGTTTAATTTTCCACTAGCGATCCAATCAAATAATTGGGTAGAGCGTTTTTTACGTTCTTCATATGCAGTAAGAACATTCCAAAGATCTCCACCAGTTAAAGTTTTTGAAGTATCCATAAGCATACGTGGATCAAAGGGCGCGGGATTACCACCAGCCATTCCGTAAAATACGACAGTGCCACCAGTTTTAGTAGCGTTAAAACTTTCCTCTAATGTAGAGCCTACTGATTCATATACAACATTTACTCCAGTACCATTTGTTATTTCAAGTACTTTTGAATGCCATTCTTTAGTATATAAAAATACGTGATCAGCACCAGCTAACGTGGCTACTTTTGCTTTTTCGTTTGATGACGTAAGACCGATTACTTTTCCGCCCTGTAGTTTAATCATTTGAATAAGAAGTTGACCAACGCCGCCAGCCGCAGCGTGTACTAAAGCTATATCACTTTGTTTTATTTGGTAGCTATCTTTCGTTAAATAATGTGCCGTTAGACCTTGCAATAGGGCAGAAGCGGCTGTTTCAAAAGAAATAGAATTTGGAAGCTGAATTGCTTTTTCAGATGGAACGGCAACTAATTCTGCATTTGCAAATGGAACATCAGCAAATGCAATACGGTCTCCAGGATTGATAGTTGTAACGTCAGCTCCTACTTTTTCAACAATACCAGCCCCTTCATAGCCTAATATATAAGGAGGGTTACCAGCGAGATGATAATCACCTCGGCGTCTATAAATATCAGCGAAGTTTAATCCGATTGCTTGCATGCGGACAAGAATTTCATTTGGATTTATGATTGGATCATGTATTTCTTTATATTGTAGTACATCCGGACTTCCAAACTGTTCGAAACAAAGTGCTTTCATATGGAATACCTCCATTTTATTGTTTGTCGATGCTCTTTATCATACAATATAAATATCAATAGACAAAGAGGATTATTTCGATGAAATCAATCGGAAATACCGATTGAAAAGAGGGATGATAAATGGAGATAAAACAATTAATTACATTTAAAGTAGCGGCAGACACTTTGAACTTTACACAAACTGCGAAGAAATTGAACTTTGCTCAATCGAGCGTGACAGCGCAAATTAAAACGTTAGAAGCTGAGCTCGGTACGCCGTTATTTGAAAGATTAGGGAAACGTCTTTTCTTAACTGAAGCAGGAAGGAAGTTTCAATTATATGCTGATAAGATGATTGCACTCAGTAATGAAGCAAAAATGGCTGTGAAAGATGATGAAGAAATAGCAGGTACGTTAATAATCGGTGCGCAAGAAAGTCAATGTACATATAGGCTTCCATCTATATTAAAGAGGTTTAAAGCACAATTTCCACAAATCAAACTTATCTTTAAACCAGCACATTCCAATAAAGATGCGAAGGACCAATTGATGGAGGGGAAAGTTGATCTTGCATTTATTTTGGATGAATGTAAAACGGAAGATGCTTTGTATGTGGAGCCACTTATGAAAGAAGCATTAAAAGTAGTAGCTGCTTCAGGGCATTGTTTACTCGAGCGACCTTCCGTTTCTATAAAAGATTTAGAGAAGGAAACGCTTTTGTTAACAGAACTAGGGTGCTCATACCGGACTTTATTTGAAGACCTGTTTCGTACAGAAGATGTGTATCCAGCGAATAAGATTGAGTTTGTAAGTGTCGAGGCAATTAAACAATGTGTCATTGCGGATTTAGGTATAGCAGTTTTGCCAGCAATAGTAGTAGAAAAAGATATACGAGAGGGAACGATAAAAGAGTTGCAACTAGAAAATACTATCAATCCAATTTTTACACAAATTGCTTGGCATAAAGATAAATGGATGACAGCACCACTGCAGCAATTTATTGATGTAACAAGGGAGTTTTTTACAACGGATTAAGTAGAGAAATATTTATTTTATATAAAAGAAAAAATGGCACTTTTGTATAAAGAATGCTATAAAATGTGTATTTCTCAACTTTTTTTTCGTTTCTGTAAGATGCCTCTAGGTGGAATGAAAGGAGGGGCGTACATAGGGGATAGATTGTCTTTATTATACGTACTTATTTTGAGGGAGGAGATTTACAATGTTTACAAAGTTCATGAAAGTATGTGTGTTAAGTATAGCGAGTGTAGGGGTATGATTTAGTTTTCAAGGAAGTATATTTGCAGCTACCGATCTAAGTAGTTATTTGATATGAAAATGAAAGAGCCTTACTGCAATTTATTGTGGTAAGGCTCTTTAAAGTTGTTTAATAGATTAAGTACATTCATTTACAATGACATATCTTTATAATCACTTTTAAGTATTGCCATAATAATTTCATCCGAGTATGTATCGTTATAAAACAAAGATTGACGTAAGGTTCCTTCTTTTGCAAACCCAACTTTTTCATAAGCTCTAATTCCGCGTAAATTATGGCTAAACACTTCTAACTGTAAACGATTTAATGATAGTTGTTCAAAAACAAAACTTAAAACTATTTTAATAGCTTCAGTTCCATAGCCTTTTCCTGTTAATGACATAGAAAGCATCGATATTCGGAAGCCTGCTCTTTTGTTCCCCTCATCGATATCTAAAATCGACAACTCTCCAATCATTTCGTCATTGCTTTGTAAACAAATAGCGAAATCGTAGCGACTCGAATCATTATTTATATGAGCTATATGTGTCTTTATTTGTTCCAATGAAAAAGTAGGCTTGGTTCCAGTCATATAACGTATCTCTGTATCCATCGTACTTTCTAATATAAAGGGGGCATCTAGTTCGCAAAGAGGTCTTAAATAAATTCTTTCGCTCTCTAATCTCATTATAATTTTCTCCTTTAGTTAGTAATTGAATGTATAAATACTTAGACTTTCTTCAATGAGTTACATAAAAAATATAAATCTTAATTCGATGTTACATGAATTTTATAATGGTATGGTATACCTAAAACAAATAATAAAAGTTTTATACATAACAAAATGTATCAACGAGTTTTTGGATAATACTATTATTATTGCTGTTCATTCCGCTTTTAACTGAACACGAGCTTTTATTTATATTTTAAGCTGAAAATAAGCATGTACCATTAATCTCCATCGTAGTTCAACAAGAATTAAATTATTTTATCGTCACTTTAAAAGGGCTTGTTTTGATCGTTTTTCAAAACAAGCCCTTTCTTTTTGTTTATTTATTCCCCCTTAATGGATAGTAAGACTCCACATTCGAATTGCGAATGAAGCAAAGTAGGTAGGTGGAAGCGGGCTCACTCATAAAAGCCTGATTTAGTATGGATGTTCCTTTCATGTTTTTGGGATAATTTAACATGGAATGTTTTCTTTTATCCAAATTTATGCTGTAATTAAAACAAAGGAGGCAAGTAAATGGGGAATGAGATTAAACGATATGTAATATGTACTTTAATATTTACATGGATACTATGGGGGCTATTAATTAACTTGATAAAATTAAATATTACGACATTAGGTGCACCACTAGCGATGATATTATTTGTTTTCGGGGGAATTATGCCGGCAATCGTTGCAATTAGTTTAAAGAAAAAATATGGATCAAAAGAAGAGTTCCGAGTGTTTATTAAAAATGTTGTTAATCCTAAGTATCATTTTGTATGGTATGTTCTAATCATTGTTTTAGCTTTTATTAGTTGTTATCTTCCAACAATATTTGGTGGAGCAACGATGCAAAAACCATTATACGAGGCATTACTTAGTTTCCCAATAATGATCGTTGGTGGTGGTCTTGAAGAAATTGGATGGAGAGGATTCTTACAACCTGCCCTTCAGAAAAGGCTTTCGGCATTTTTAAGTACGGTTATTGTGAGTGTTATATGGGCTATTTGGCACTGGCCATTATGGTTTATTCCAGGCACGAATCAAACTCAAAGGGATTTTATAGCCTTCATAATTACGACAATTGCTGTTTCTTTCTTACTTACTACAATTTTTAACGCAACTAAAAGTATTTTTATGTGTCTAATTTTTCATGCGCTTCTTAATTCTTTTTGGAGTGTGTACGTGCCAAATGATAAAGTGTTACCAGCATTTTCAACTTTTATTTTCGGAATTTTCATTTTCATTGTGTATAAAGTAGTAATAAAAAGAAAAACCCTCTTATTGATTAGGTAACTGAAATAATAAAAGGAAACATATTAATATATTTTTTTATAGATATTGAATTAGTCAATAAGAACACGACACAAACATAATTAAAATAAAAGTATTTAAGTTTGTGCCGCAAGAAAATTTGCGAAAATATAAACAACATAAAAAAGAATGAAGAGCCTTTCCGTTTACCTAAACAATGTTAACGACAGTTATAGTAGTTCATTTGTTAGAACAATTGAATTAACTAAGGTCTGTATCAGGAGGAGTGTATCCAAGGTGACGAGTCATTGATACAATTTGTCCTTTATGGTGAAACTCATGTGTTTCCGTATGAGTTAAAAGCCATAGCGGAGTTGTACGCCAAGGTTCTTTTTGCCATTTCACTTCATTTGCTATATTTTCGAGCCAACGGTCATTGTATTCATCTAAAAAACGTAGTACAACCTCATCTACTAACTTAAATCTAGCACGGACATTCGCGACATCTGCATGCTCAATTTCAAAATTGCTAGCAAATGAAAAATCTGCTCGTTTTTGCTTGAATGCGAATGATCCAAGCCAGTATCGATAGCAATCAGCTACATGAATATGCGTCTTTATAATGCTACCGCTTCCGAAATTCGGAACAGTGTTATGTAATTTTTCTAGTGGGATTTCTTCCAAAAACGTAAATAGAGTTTCTCTTGTAGAGCTAATATGATTATATTGTTGTTTTAAAACATGTGACATGCCATGACACTCCTCTTTTATTTATTAAACTATTTGTGTAGTAAGTAATTCTATATTTACGAGAGGTGAACCTTTTTATTATTTTTACTAAGCATATTAGATGTATTTCTTCATTGTTTCTGATAGATTAAACAAGGTGAAACTTTAATAAGTTGAACATTTTTAGTTCATAATAAATTGTACATCAAGAAGGGAACGATAAAATGAATAGACTAGTTGGTTTAAAACAATTTGAAATAACGCGCGGGGCATTACTTAAATTTATGGAAACATTAGATAATAAAACTGCGGATACGCAGCCGAATGGCTTTAACAATACAATTCGTTGGCATATTGGTCACGTGTTAACAGCAGCGGAAACATTCATGTTTGGAAGAGAGTTTAAACAATTACCAACGGAATATCCAGGTATGTTTGGATATGGATCAAGACCATCTAAATGGAAAACAGAAGGACCATCGTTAGAAGTGTTAACGGTTCAATTAAAAGAACAAGCAAAACGTATTAACGAAATTCCAGCAGAAGCATTTGAAAATAAACTTCCAGAGCCATTTTTAGGATTGGAAACAGTAGGGGAGCTATACGGTATGATGCTTTATCATGAAGCAGATCATATTGGGCAAATGAAGGCGATGGAACGTATTATTAAGGCTCTTTAGTTAAAAAAACGAAATCCTAGATGGATTTCGTTTTTTTATTGAGCAAATAGAGTAGGTGAATTGATGTTAATGTTTTTACGTAATCAGTATTATCTTTTCGACTGTTTTAAATGTTTGAGTTGTGTAACAATCATAATGCTAATGACAACAAGCAAAAACCATGAGCTAATTTTGCTAAGGTGAACGAGGTTCCATGTTTCTCGTTGATTTGGATATTGCCATGCCCCCCAAAAAGTAGCGATGTTTTCTGCAATCCAAATAAAGAATCCGATAAGGAAAAATGAGAGAACGAGCGGCATTTTATATGTAATACCTTGTAATGAAAATTCCACAAATGTCCGAAAGAAAACAATGAATAAAAGTAAAGTTAATACCCATCTAAAATCGTATATAAAATGGTGGGTGAAAAAATTGAAGTAAATCATAGCTCCTAATGGCACGGCAAAAATAGCTTTCGGCCAATGGTACATATGTAAATGCAACCTTCTCCATGCTTGGCATATGTAACTTGCGACACTCGCATACATAAAACCACTGTATAGTGGAACTCCAAAAACCTTTGAATACGCCTCTTCAGGATAACTCCATGAACCGAAATGTACTTTATATATTTCTAGCAAGAGTCCGATGAGGTGGAAGACAGTAATTACTTTTAATTCATCTTTCGTCTCAAGTCCAGTCTTATACATAATCCACTGCATAAGAATACATACGATGAGTATGAAATCGTAGCGGTATAACCCCGGGGTAGAAATAATTTTTGAAAGGGCTAGTGTTAAAAAAATAACGACTGGAAATAAGCAAGATAACGCTTGCCCGTAAGTGAAGTGTAGTAGTTGTTTTATATAGAACATTGTGTCACCTTCGATATTTTTATTTGAAAACTCAAAATAATGACTAAGTATACTACAATTTTAAAAATAAGCTAGTAGTCTATTTTGCGTGTATTTGTAAGTTTTGGAAGGGAATTGTAATAAGTATTTTAATATTGTAGCAAAGTAAAAAAAATAGTTTGCTATTTAAAAAAAGTGGGGATATAATAACTAAATGAAAATGATAATTATTATCAATAATAATTACAAATAAAAAATGATTATAAAAAACAACTCAATATAAAGGATGAAATGAAACATGTTACATAAGCCTGCTGTATATGCTGGCAATAATCGCTGGATACATATTAAGTTCATATGTTTCATGAGCTTAACAATTTTATGTTTAATTGGATCTATATTTTTGGCCGTTGCATTTGGTGCAAAGGATATTCATTTGCAAACCATATGGGCAGCAGTTTTTGATTACAATCCGAAATTAACGCAGCACCAAATTATATATGAATTAAGGCTCCCAAGGGTCATTGGCGCAGCAGTTGTAGGGGCAGCTTTTGCAGTTGCTGGGGCTGTTATGCAAGGAGTAACACGAAACCCTTTAGCTGATGCAGGTGTGCTTGGGATAAATGCAGGTGCGATGTTTGTAGTAGCACTTAGTTTTGCCTTTTTCCCGCATATGCCGTATTCCTATTTAATGATTGTTTCCTTTGTTGGAGCGGTTTTAAGTACAGTACTCATTTTTATTATCGGATCGGCAACATCAGGTGGATTAACACCGATGAGGTTGACGATTGCGGGGGCAGTCATGGCCGCGCTTTTGCATTCGTTAAGTTCAGGTGTCGCGATTTATTATGACTTAAGTCAAGATTTAGCGTTTTGGTACGCTGGTGGTGTTGCGGGGGTTAAGTGGGAACACTTGAAATTTTTAGTTCCTATTATTCTCATAACAATTGTTTTTGCGACAATGATAGGGCGGTCTATTTCACTCATATCAATGGGGGATGACGTTGCTACGAATTTAGGAGTAAAAACGAACCGAACGAGAATACTAGGAATGATTATAGTAGTCATTCTTGCAGGTGTATCTGTTTCAGCTGTTGGTTCTATCGGATTTGTAGGACTTGTTATTCCGCATATCGCTAGAAAAATAGTTGGTGTTAATTATAGACTCATTATTCCTATGTCAGCATTATTAGGTGCTATGTTATTAGTTATAGCTGACCTAGGGGCAAGAACAGTAAACCCTCCTAAAGAACTTGCGATAGGAATTATGGTAGCTCTTGTTGGAGTTCCGTTCTTCCTCTATATAGCACGTAAAGTTGGGAGGGAGCTATAAGTGAAGAAGATTTTAAACACGGATAAAAAAAGAGCCATTACTGTAACTACAATATTCGGTTGTATTAGTATCGCTGTCATTTTCATTAGTTTAAATACAGGGACATTGAGTATCACACCACTTAAAGTAATTCAAACGATTTTCGGTTATGGTGATTTTGAGAGCGCGACCGTGCTATACGATTATCGTATGCCAAGAATTATAATCACAATGTTAGCGGGTATTGGCCTTGGGATTTCCGGTGCGATTTTGCAAGGATTATCACGTAATGCGTTGGCCGATCCTGGTATTCTTGGACTGCATTCAGGTGCATCTTTCGGGCTAATTATATTCGTTACTTTCTTTCATTCTATTAATGAGAATGCATCGATTTTAATACCGTTATTTACATTTGGCGGGGGAGTGTTAGCAGCATTTTTAATTATTATACTTGCGAGTGATCGATCAAAAGGTTTACTTCCTATTAGACTTATTCTCGTTGGTATTGCTGTTTCAGCTGGATTTAGTGCGATTTCGTTATTTTTCTCTCTCAAGTTAAATGATGAGACGTATACATTCGCTTCTAGATGGCTAGTTGGTAACGTGTGGGGAAGAGATTGGATTCATGTTCTAGCATTATTACCTTGGATTTTCATACTTACCCCGTATGCGTGGTTAAAATCTAAAACGTTAAATGCATTGTCACTAGGTGATAGTGTGGCAGCAGGACTTGGTGTTTCTGTTCAAAAAGAACGATTACTACTTTTAGCGACAGCAGTCGGATTATCTTGCGCAAGTGTATCGATGGCAGGAGGGATTGGCTTTATCGGTTTAGTTGCTCCGCATATCGCCAGAAAGTTAGTAGGTACTACCTATCAACACTTCCTTCCGTTAGCTGGCATAATCGGAATGATTATTTTAGTACTCGCAGATACGATAGGGCGCTCTTTATTTGAGCCAAATTCTATTCCAGCTGGTGTAGTAGTGGCAGCTTTAGGAGCACCGTATTTTCTTTATTTACTTACAAAAACAAAATAAATACTTCAAAGAGGAGAACATATGAAAAAGAAACTTACTATTTTATTTAGCATGATGTGTATTTTAGTATTAGCAGCATGTGGTCAAACAAAACCTAATGAAGAGGCAAGTAAAAAAACGGGGAAAAGTAATGACCCAAAAATTGCTTCAATGTCTATTCACTTAACAAATGATTTACTTGCATTAGGAATTACACCAGTAGGTTCTGTTATTGGCGGAGGTTTAAAAGATTTCTTACCGCATGCTAAAGAGCAGCTGAAAGATACGAAGAAACTCGGCGTTGTAACAGATCCAAATATGGAAGCGTTACTTCAATTGAAGCCATCTGACATTTATGTTGATGAAAAATACGCTGGTAAAGGTTTAGAAAAATACGAAAAAATTGCAAAAACGCATTCTTTCAATTTAGATGAAGGTACGTGGAGAGATCAGTTAAAACAAGTTGGTAAACTTGTAAACCGTGAGAAAGAAGCGGATAAATATATTCAAGATTACGAAGAACAATCAAAACGAGTAAAAAGTTTAATAGATAAAGAATTAGGTAATAACGAAAAAGTAATGGCAATTCGTGTTACTGCAAAAGAATTACGTGTATTTAGTACGAAAAGACCGATGGGACCAATTTTATTCCAAGACTTAGGATTACAACCTGCAAATGGTGTAGAGAAAATTGATGGAAACCGTCCTTTCGAAGTCATTTCACAAGAAGTATTACCTGACTTTGATGCAGATGCGATTTTCGTTGTTGTAAATAGAGATGATAAAGCAAAAGCTGCATTTAAACAACTTCAAGAAACACCAATTTGGAAAGACTTAAAAGCTGTTAAAGGCAAGCACGTATACATTATTAATGACCAACCATGGCTTGACTATTCTGCGTTAGGAAACAAAATGGCAATGGATGAAGCTGAGAAAATGTTTACGAAATAATACAGTTTTGCTATTAGGAAAGGCCCTCTAAATTTGAAGGGTCTTTCTGTTATTGTTAGAATAAATAAAAAATTATACAATGAAGTTAATGCAATATAGAGGAGATGTGCCAATGTCAGCGCTTATTGTGAGTATCCCGTTTATAAAACAGTTGATAGAACAAGGGGATAAATAGGCTCGAATAATTATCCCCGTTATTTAATAAAGGGGGAGTTTGAAATGACAATGAATCTTTTTCAAAATAAAACGATTAAATTATCGGCTATTAGAGAAGCAGCTCAAAGAGATGGGAAGTGTTTTGATCGTATCATTATGGGGATATTGCGGGATGAATGGATAGAGCTACAAGATTAGAAAGCATATTTAAAATTATATATGTAGTATGCAGGAAATATAATGATAATTGGCGAAAATTTACAGTGTATTGATTGAATTTATCCCGCGTTAACGGGCAGTAAAACTCCCACCTCAAAATTCAGTTGGAGCAAAGAAGTTAGGTGGGAGTCGGGCTGTCCGTAAACGTCCGATTGGTTCAACTAATAATCAGAGGGGGGATGAACAACCCCCCCTCTGATTAAAGTTTCACTTTATAAGGAGCTATGCAAAATGAACTTAGAAAAAAGTAAACCAGTAAATGAAGAAGTCGCTGAATTAAAGGAACTAATTAAAGAATTGCATGGAAGTGTACACCAACTGCAAAGTGAAGTGCAGCAACTAAGGCACGAAAGGCCGGTTGTTGAAGTGCGTAAGGGTGTTCAACTCTCACCAGCAATCGTCGGACAAATTGGTGGTATGATATTAGGTGGATTAGCAATTATCGGTATATTTTGGTGAACGAAAAAAAGGTATGCAATTTAGAGTTGCATACCTTTTTTGCTGTTGATATTCTCTGTCGAATCGTTGATATAATTTCACGCACTACAATTTTTACATTAAATAACGTAAATAAATATAGGCGTGTGATAATAGTAATGCAATGATTGTTAAGGGTAAACCAATTTTTAAGAAGTCCATATAAGAGAAAGCATGTCCTTCACGTTTTGCAATACCAGCTACAACTACGTTTGCGGATGCTCCGATTAATGTTCCGTTTCCTCCTAAACAAGCTCCAAGTGATAACGCCCACCATAGTACTTCGATTTGCGGGGAATCGACAGATAGTCCGAGCCCTGTAGCCAAATCTTGAATAAGCGGGATCATCGTTGCTACAAATGGGATATTGTCGATTGTCGCAGATGCGATGCCAGATACCCATAAAATAAGTATCGCAGCGAAACCGATATCCCCGTTCGTTACGCCTATTACTTCTTTTGCGAGTGAAGAAATAAGGCCGATATCAATTAATCCGCCAACGAGAATGAATAGTCCGGCGAAGAAGAAAATGGTTACCCATTCAACATGGGCAAATACATCTTCAATATCATGTTCTTTTACTCCAATTAGCATAAGAAGTGTAGCACCTGTCATCGCGATAATCGCAGCGTCTACCTGAATAATGGAATGGAGTACAAAGCCTAAAATAGTTAGTCCTAAAATCGAAATGGATTTTAAAAGGAGGCTTTGATCTTTAATATAATCTTTTTCGTTTAATGCCATTAATATTTTGATTTGCTCAGTTGTTGTTTTTAGTTTGTTACGATACATGAAGTAAATAATGCCAAGTGTCACGATAGAAATAATAATTACGATAGGAGCTAAGTTAAGTAAAAAGGCATTAAAGTCTAAATGCTTATTTGCTGATCCAATCATAATGTTTGGTGGATCACCGATTAATGTTGCTGTTCCGCCTATATTTGAAAATAGTACTTCTGAAATTAAATAAGGAACAGGATTTACTTTTAAAATACGTGTAATGGATAGTGTAACAGGAACGATTAATAAAACGGTTGTTACGTTGTCCAAAAATGCTGAACCGACAGCAGTTAATAGGGATAGTAATAATAAAATGCGGATTGGCTTTCCGCCAGCTGCTTTCGCTGCTTTAATGGCTACAAATTCAAAGACACCTGATTGACTCGTAATATGTACGAGAATCATCATTCCGATTAAAAGGGTAATCGTTTCCCATTGAATATGTGATGTGAAAGCAGTATGTAGATCTACAACTCCAAAAATAATCATAATAGCAGCACCGAATAGTGCGATTACAGCACGATTCAATTTCTCAGAAATAATAAATCCGTACGTGACTAAAAATACGGCAATTGCAAAATAATATTGCCAATTTGCTACTTCATGTGCTGATTGTTCCAATCATGTCACCTTCTTTAAAGTATGTATTCAATTGTAAACATGCATCCTTCTGCATAATTTATATTGTAGCAAATTCAAAAAAGAAAGAAAACTATTTAACAAAGTGAAGGAAAAAATATGATTTTTACATATGATATAAAAAATATAAAAAACACAGTGCAAATTATTAGGAAAAGTGAGCGTTGTCCTCTAATATAGAGATAGCAATTTACATTATTTTTGCGTAAAATGGTTTAAAGAGGTGAATTCCGATGGAAATAGTAAAAGATAGTTCTCTTATTCAAAATGAAATTGAACGTTTTGTAAATAAAGATGTATATATTCATTTAGAAACGACGAACGGAGCGTATGCATCACACATAAATGAAAAGATGATGACAGTCGGTGCTTTCATTCGAAATGCGATTATCCGTTTTGAGCGCGGGAAAATTACTGGAACAAATCCATACCGAGTTGGTCTGAAAATGGATCATGGCTGGGTATATGCAGAAGGTATTACGCACTGGGAAGTAGACGATAAAGAGCGTTTATTATTAGCAGGGCACGATAATCAAGGTCGCTTAGCGGTAGCGCTTGAGTTAAGCTTAACGCCATTTAAGTAAGAAGGAGGGAAACTTATGGAGAGACATGTACTTGTTGTATTTCCGCATCCAGATGATGAAGCATTTGCTGCGGGAGGAACAATTCGCTTATTAACAGATCAAGGAGTACCTGTAACGTATGCGTGTGGTACTTTAGGACAAATGGGACGTAACATGGGGAAAAACGTATTCGCTAACCGTGAAACGATTCCAAATATCCGTGAAAAAGAATTGAAAGATGCATGTGAAGCGATGGGGATTCAAGATTTAAGAATGCTTGGTTTCCATGATAAAACGTTAGAATTTGAAGATGTTGATTTCGTTGCTGACAAAATTGAAGCAATCATTCAAGAAGTAAATCCATCTCGAATTATTACATTTTATCCAGAGCACGGCGTACATCCAGATCATGATGCATTTGGCCGCGCTGTCGTTCGCGCCGTATCACGTATGTCAAAAGAAGAACGTCCAGTTATTCATGCGGTTGCGATTACGAAAAATCGTGAAGCAGTATTAGGTGAGCCAGATGTTGTAAATAACATTAGTGAAGTATTTGATCATAAATTAGCTGCATTAGGTGCGCACCGTTCACAAACAGAAGCAATGCTGGAAGACATGCATGCAAAAATAAAAAATAAAGATGCAGCAACATTAAAATGGCTGCAACTTGAACAATTTTGGACTTATAAATGGGAGTAGGCTAGAAGGGTACCTTCTAGTAGCTCTTACATAGAAGAAATCGCCGTCACTTGTGATGGCGATTTTTTTGTTAAAGAGTATATATTTCTTAAAGGTATGCTACAAAATTAAAAAATTAACGTGCAGTATAGCCTCCATCAACAAGAAGTGTTGTACCATTAACAAAACTAGCATCATCACTTGCTAAAAATAAGACAGCTTTTGCTACTTTGTCTTTTAATTTCATATAAACCTCTCCATTCATTAATGAATTTAAGTCGAATCTTTTAATCTGGTTATATCACTATTAACCTTAAATAGTAAGTAGATAGAAGAAAAAATTAGCGTTTACTTAATTGTGAAAGTACTAATTTTTTCTTTACTTTCTTTTTTTGCACTTAATCCTTTTAGAACTGATATTTAGTAATAGTGTATAAGAAGCGTATGTTTTGAATTACTTAATAAAATAATATATATTTATATTGATTTAATGATTTTAGTTTGTTAAAAATGGGGAAATCGATATGAAGATTAAATTTGCTGTAATAAAAGATGAAAATTTTGATTATAGTCTATTAGAAACAAAATTATTGAAAACCTTTAAAGAAGTGGATAGTAAAGCTGATATTGTAAAAGTTGAGGATGAAATTATTGAAAACAATGCTATTCAAACACATTTAGTAGAAATCAACATTAATGTTAATGGGAAAAATATCGGATATAGATCTGCTTCAGCTAGTATATTTCTTGTACTAGAGAGTTTATCAATACAGCTATTGCATATTAATATTAGTATACATTAAGTAGCTAAAAAGCTGATTTTTAAGAAGAGCATATTGACTATATTGAGTTGTAAATATGAGAATGGTGATTTAAAGAATAGTAATTATCGTAGGTGCTACCGCATGTTGGATTGCACCTTGTTTGTTGTTAAAAAAATAAAAAAGCCTTTAAATATGCTACAGGTCTTTATGAAAAGGCATATAAAGAGTACTCAGAATACATTATTAAAGTAGAGTAATGAGATTTCCTTTCATACCACATATTATCTAAACGATGATTTATATATAGTAGAATGGAAACCTGTAAGTAATTCAATTAGATTGTACAAATAATTTGGTGCGCGGATATACAGAATGTATTCACGGGTAAGAGGGTTGTCTCATAATATATATAGATTTTCTATTAAGATGAATAGAAGGTGTGAATATATGGAAGATGTTTACGCTAAAATTGACAGTCTCAAGGCGGAGCAAAAAGAAACTATGAGAGACATTCGTAATTTAGAAACGCGTACCACTATTAATGAGAAAGACATAGCAACAATCAATAAGCAATTAGAAAAAATAAGTACAAACACAACTTGGATTTTGCGAATTATTATTAGTGCGATAGTAATGTCAATTTTAGGGTTGATATTAAAAGGGATGATTTAATCTTGTGAAATAGGACGATATAAAAGAAAGAGGGGAGCTCCCCCTTTCTTTTATGTAAATGAGAAGCTATAAATTTTCCGTTTCTATTTTATCTGCATATTTTTCCTCTAAGGAAATTAATAGAGGGATTGATATAGTTACAAGAATGATTAAAGTGGTGATAAAAGATTTAGAAAGAGAAAAAGAACCTTCAATTAAAGGTGATAAAAACTTGAATGAAAGTATACTTGTTATTAAGGAAATTACTAAAAAGCTAAAAAGAGATATATTTTTATTCTTTATAGATGTCTCTATAAAGTCTTTAACACAGGTTATTACGACAAATATAGTTAATATGATAAGAGAAACAAAATAATGTGTTACATTTGTCATACTAATAGTAGGATCGTCGATTATGTAAGCAAGTAACTTTGATACTAACATGCCTCCAAACAATAAAATAATAAAAGCGAGTAATCCTTCCGATATATAAGTGCTGAAATTGTCTTTCTTGTTAAAGAGTTTATAGTTTAGAGTAGATTGGGTTATTTGAATTAGGAATAGGCTAATAATCCATACATAATATACAATTGGTAATTCTCCTGAGAATAGAGAAATTAGAAAGTTTAATACTGTCCTTAAAATTTCAATCATTACGAAAGTCCTCCTACTTGTTCAGCTTTATGACATTAAGAATATAGGGGTCTATCATTTTATAATTAGGTTTATCGATTCAAACTATTTCTAATTATTCCATAATAAGGTGGTTATATCAAGTTGTTATCTTCTATGGCATGTATTAGTTGTTTGTTAATATAAAAAGAATATTCGAACGTTAATACTAGAAAAATAAAAGTAATATGTAATATAATTGAAAAAGTATATTTTAAAATCAATGTTAATATGACCCTCCTATAAGTATTAACATACGTAATTGAGGTGTTTTCTTTGTTGTTTTATGATCGAATTTCTATAATGGCCCCTCCTGTTCCGTAGCTAAGGAAAGTCTTTTTATTTCTGAGATTTTCAAAGTTATAGGAGGGTATGAAAAATGAAAAAAGTCTCAGTACCATCACTTTTGTTAATGATCATTCTTGTCGCATTTCCGCAAATTAGTGAAACGATTTACACACCGTCTTTACCTGATATTTCAAAGGCGTTACATGTAAGTAATAATGAGGTGCAGTTAACACTTAGTGTGTATTTTGCTGGATTTGCTTTAGGTGTATTTTTTATTGGATGGTTATCAGATATAATTGGTCGTCGCCCGGCAATGTTATTTGGAATTTTAATATATGGCGCTGGGAGTTTCTTATGCTTTATTGCAAATTCCATTGAAGTTTTATTGCTAAGTCGTTTTATTCAAGCGTTTGGAGCAAGTGCTGGCTCTGTTGTTACACAAACGATTCTACGTGAAAGTGTAGAAGGGCATAAGAGGCATGTTATGTTTGCTCAAATCTCAGCAGTCATTGCTTTTACACCAGCGATAGGACCGTTAATTGGTGGCTTTCTTGATCAAATGTTTGGATTTAAAATCGTATTTTTAAGTTTAGTAGTTATGAGTGTCGGGATTTTTCTGTATACGTTTGTTTCTCTTCCGGAAACAAAGACGGATTCAGTAACTAATAAAATAAATGTGTTTTCAGTCTTGAAGAGGTTAATTACAAATCCAAAAGTAGTAACATATGGGGTATTAATTGGGGGAGCAAATGGTGTTTTATTTAGCTATTATGCAGAAGCACCGTTTATCTTTATTGAATACTTTCAGTTATCGCCTAGTATGTATGGATTTCTAGGTATTGTTGTTGCGTCTGCTTCTATTGTTGGGGCGAAAGTTTCAAAAAGATTGCTTGTCACGTATAGACCAGAGAAAATTATATATATTGGTTGTCTTGTAATGACAGGAGGAGCTATTCTTTTATCTGTTATTACTTCATTTGGATCAAATCCAAACATAATATATATGATTGGATTTTTAGTAGCGATGTTTATATTGTTATTAGGAATTGGAGTAGCGTTACCTAACTGTTTAAGTTTAGCATTAGTGGATTTTCAAGATGTCATTGGTACAGCCGGAGCATTGTTTAGCTTAGGATATTATGTAATTGTAACGATGACAATTTGGGGAATGAGTCATCTGCATACAGGCTCGTTACTGGTGATGCCACTTTATTTTCTAGCTATTGTAGTTATCATGATGGTGTTTACTAAAGTGTTTATTTTAGGTAAACAAACTTCAAAGATGATTTAAATATGAAAATATAAAAGAGTCTCATTAAAAAATGAGACTCTTTTATATTTTATCACGCTGTTTTGAGGCAGTAAGATTCCTGCCTCAAAATTGGAGTGGAGTAAAGAATTTAGTAGTGTATTAATATATTAAATTTCTGATTGGTATATGAATTGGACGTTTGGGAAATTGCGTTATTAACTATAAAGATTGAAGTACGTGAGATGTGAAATTGAGGAAGAAATGCTTTCCACGGTTATTTATATTGTAATAATATTCATACCAGAATCATATTGAATAGATGTATTTTATTGTTAATTTAGTTAAAAGTTAATCAGACTTATGTATAATAATTTATCCCGCTTTAACGGGCAGTAAGACTTCCACCTCAAAATTCGGGTGGGCCAAAGAAGCAACTGCCCATAAAAGCCCGATTGGTTCAAATAATAATCAGTGGGATAAACCCACTCCACTGATTAAAGTTTCACTTTATCAAAAAAATAATTGAATTTTTCAGATTAATGAATTAATATAAGGTAAGTAATTTTAAGATTTATATAATATTGGAAGATGAAGGGTTTTGAGAATTTTGTAAGAGGCAAAAAACGATTTTAGGATAGCTTTAAAGCTAGTGTAAAATGACGTTTGCTTCATCATTTTCAGGACCGAAAGGAATTAGGGGAAAGCATCTTGTTTTAAAATGCGGCTATGAATCATCTAAGAGGGGGAAATGAAGTGGCAAACAAAGAATTGAAAAGAGGTTTAGAAGCACGTCATATTCAAATGATTGCTTTAGGCGGAACGATTGGTGTTGGCTTGTTTATGGGCTCGGCCAGCACGATTAAATGGACAGGTCCGTCAGTAATGCTTGCTTATGCAATTGCAGGTATTTTTATCTTCTTCATCATGCGTGCCATGGGAGAAATGTTGTATATGGAGCCAAGTACAGGTTCATTTGCAACGTTTGGTCATAAGTATATTCATCCGCTAGCTGGTTATATGACAGCGTGGAGTAACTGGTTCCAGTGGGTTATCGTTGGGATGTCAGAAATTATTGCGGTTGGAGCGTATATGCAATATTGGTTCCCTGATGTACCAGCTTGGATACCAGGTGTAATTGCAATGGTGATTCTTGGCGCAGCTAACTTAATTTCTGTTAAGTCATTTGGTGAATTTGAATTTTGGTTTGCGATGATTAAAATCGTTACAATTCTATTAATGATTATTGCAGGATTTGGACTTATTTTCTTCGGAATTGGTAACGGCGGAGAAGCGATTGGTATATCGAATCTTTGGTCAAATGGCGGTTTCTTTACAGGTGGTTTTTCAGGATTCTTCTTTGCTTTATCACTTGTAGTTGGAGCGTATCAAGGTGTGGAATTAATCGGTATTACTGCTGGTGAAGCGAAGGATCCGAAGAAGACACTTACAAGAGCGATTCAAAGTACAATTTGGCGTATTTTAATTTTCTATATTGGTGCTATTTTCGTTATTGTAACTGTGTATCCGTGGGATCAATTAAGTACAATTGGTAGCCCGTTCGTAGCAACTTTTGCGAAGGTTGGTATTACGGCAGCAGCTGGACTTATTAACTTCGTTGTTATTACAGCGGCGATGTCTGGGTGTAATAGTGGTATTTATAGTGCGGGGCGTATGCTTTATACGTTAGGTGTAAATGGACAAGCGCCGAAATATTTCACGAAACTTTCTGGAAATGGTGTACCTTTATTCGGTACAGTTGGCGTAATTATCGGTTTAGCGGTCGGTGTTGTGTTAAGTTATATCGCACCGAAAAACTTATTCGTATATGTATATAGTGCGAGCGTACTTCCTGGTATGGTACCATGGTTCGTCATTTTAATAAGTCAAATTAATTTTAGAAAAGAAAAGGGAGCAGAGATGAAAGATCATCCGTTCAAAATGCCGTTTGCTCCTGTTACAAACTATTTGACGATTGCCTTTTTAATTATGGTATTAATCGGAATGTGGTTTAACGATGATACGCGTATTTCACTAGTTGTAGGTATTATTTTCTTAGCTATCGTTACAATTAGCTTCTATGCTTTCGGAATCGGGAAGCGAACTCCGTTAGACGTTCAAAATGATCAAGAGATTTCAAGTAAATAAAGATGAAAAAAAGTCCGATTTCTAAATAAGAAATCGGACTTTTTATTATTAAAATTTCTCTAAAACGATTTTCCCAATGGTGTGTCCACTTTCAAGTAGTGCGTGTGCTTTCTTTACGTTTTCAGCATTAATTGGTGTTAATGTTTCATTTAAAGTAGTCTTTAAAATGCCTTCATCTAATAGTTCGCTTACTCTATTTAATAGTTCGTGCTGCGTGATCATATCACCAGTTTCATACATCGCTTTTGTAAACATAAACTCCCAAACGAATGTAGCACTTTTGCTTTTTAAAATACCCATCTCAAGAGGGTGTTCATTTTCTACGATAGAGCAAATTTTTCCTTGTGGTTTAATGAGGTCACATATTGCTTGCCAATGTTGATCTGTATTGTTTAAGCAGAAAATATAATCTACATCTTTTAGCCCAAACTCTAATATTTGATCTTGTAAAGGTTGGTGATGGTTAATGATATAATCGGCACCGAATTTTTCAACCCAGCGTATCGTTTCATTGCGGGATGCAGTTGTGATTACATTCAGTCCAGCCCATTTTGCTAATTGAATTGCAATCGAGCCAACACCACCAGCTCCGCCGATAATTAAAATATTTTTAAATGTATTTGTATCTTTCTTATTATAATCAACGCCCAAGCGTTCGAATAAACCTTCCCACGCCGTAATAGCTGCTAAAGGAAGTGCTGCAGATTCAGCATTACTTAACGTTTTAGGTTTTTTACCGACGATTCTTTCATCAACTAGGTGGTATTCACTATATGTACCTTGTCTCGTTATACTTCCAGCGTAAAACACTTCGTCGCCTTCTTTAAATAAAGTACAACCTTCGCCCGTTTGTACGACAACACCACTAGCGTCCCAACCAAGTATTTTCGCTACATCTTCTTTTTTATCTTTCGGAGAGCGAACTTTTGTATCAACTGGATTAACGGAAATAGCGTTAATTTTAACGAGTATATCTCTTCCTGTTGCAACAGGTCTTTCAACTTCAATATCAATTAAACTATTTTCTTCTTCAATAGGTAAGTATTCATGTAAACCAATTGCTTTCATTTGTATTCCCTCCATTAAAGTAAGAGTCATTTACTCTTTTATTATAGATGGTGAAATGCCATTATGTAAAAAAGTACACTCTTTTTTATTTATGCTGGTATGAAAGTGTGGAAGGAGTTTATTTCTAAAAAGAAGAATTTTTAAATGTGTTACCTTATCTCAAATTAAATGTAAAGGTGGATACATAATGACAGTAAAGAAGCTTTATTTCCTTACAGCTGGTCGGTGTATGTTAGATCATTCTTCAGTTAATAGTACGCTCACACCAGGAAATCTATTAGACTTACCTGTATGGTGTTATCTTTTGGAGACAGAAGAGGGGCCTGTTTTAGTAGATACAGGTATGCCAGAAAGTGCAGTTAATAATGAAAACTTGTTTGAAGGGACATTTGTAGAAGGGCAGATTTTACCGAAAATGACTGAAGAAGATAGAATCGTCAATATTTTAAAACGTGTAGGGTATAAGCCGGAAGACCTTCTTTATATTATTAGTTCTCACTTGCATTTTGATCATGCAGGGGGAAATGGTGCTTTTACAAATACACCGATTATTGTGCAGCGTGCTGAATATGAGGCAGCACAACATAGTGAAGAATATATGAAAGAATGTAAATTGCCGAATTTAAACTACAAAATCATTGAAGGGGATTATGAAGTCGTACCAGGAGTTCAATTATTGTATACACCAGGACATACTCCGGGGCATCAGTCACTATTCATTGAGACAGAGAACTCTGGCCCAGTGTTATTAACGATCGATGCATCGTATACGAAAGAAAATTTTGAAGATGAAGTGCCATTTGCGGGATTTGATCCAGAATTAGCTTTATCTTCAATTAAACGTTTAAAAGAAGTTGTGATGAAAGAGAAGCCAATTGTTTTCTTTGGACATGATATAGAACAGGAAAAGGGATGTAAAGTGTTCCCTGAATATATATAATGCAAAAAGTCATGAGCTCACTTGCTCATGACTTTTTCGTTTAAATAATTTTTTTAAATAAGTTATAAACTTTTTTTGAACTATCTTCATTTAATTGATAGTACGTAAGGTTTACATCATCAGGGGTATCTTGCTGGGCGATCATCACTTCGCTATTGTGATGATCAACTACCCATATGAAATATTTTTTATAAGTCCCATCTTCAAAAGTAATCCACATATCACAATCTATTAAATCTGATCCTTCTTCATCTAATGTTAATTTTCCTTTTTTTGCGGTATCCATACTATTAATAAACGTTTTTAATTCATCTGTTTTTGTGAGGAAGATATCCTTTTTTGTTTTAATTGACTCGACATGTATATCTTTGATTTCCTGCTTTCCTAAAAAGACAGGGGTCTGATTTGGGTCTCTTTGAGTTGAAATGATAGCCACTTTCTTTTTCGGTTTGTTTGCTGTATAGAAGTCTTGAATAGATTTTTCAGAGTTTAAAAACCATACGATTCCAAAAATGATCAATGCGCTACCTAGCAGTAAAATGATTTTCTTAATAGAATATTCTCCTCTCTATTACTTCGTATGAAGAACTTTTCTATTAATATATGATAGGTAAGCGTAAAGTATTATAGTTGAACTTGGTTATGCTTCACAGTTTTTATCGGACGATCCACGAGTAAATTGTAAGTGAGCCCGATTAATACGAAAATGCCACCGACAACTTTGCCCATTGAGAGTTCGTGTGACAGGATGAAATCAATGATAGTCCCCGCAAATAATTGTCCAATAAAGATGAGTAACGTTAAATAAAATGCTGATATTTTAGGAGTAATATAGTTGGATAATGAAATGACGATAACACCTACTAATCCACCTAAGTACACAGCGATAGGAATAGATTGTAACGTCTGCATCGGAATATACAATGAATCTGAACTGAACATTAAAAATAACATAGAGAAAAATAATCCAGTAATATAATTAAAAAACGTGCCTTCCCAATTTCCAATTTTCGCTGCTAAATTCGCGTTAATAATTCTAGCAACAACGATAGAAACACCAGCTAAAATAGCGATCGTAACATATAACATTTTTTTGCCTCCATTAATAAATTGTCATGATTATAATTCCGGAAGAGATGAAACATAATCCAATTAGTTTTTTCTTTTCAAACTTTGCAACTTTCATTCCTAATAAGCCGAAATGATCAATAACTATGGAAGCAATGGATTGACCAAGTAAACTTAATGCGATCGTAATAGAGGCACCAAGGACGGAGAAACTTATATTATTAAAAAGAACAGTGAATACCCCAATCGCTCCAGCACTATATAGAAAAAGTGGAATACCTTTATCGAAACGAATTTTATTTTTGTTTATGATTAAAACGAAAATAACTGCAATCAAGCCGACAAGGTGAATGACAACGCTTGCTGCATACTTGCCAATTAATTCAGATAAAATCCCATTCAATGGAAGCATAACGGCGATGAGCACACCAATAAAGACAGAAAGAAAGTTATACAATGTAATATCCCCTTTAAATTTCATATTTGTAATGACTGTATCATGCTGAAATTGTGTATTACTATGACATATGTCATAGTGGAAGAAGAAAATTTTGATTACAATGGGGATGAGTTGTAGAGGCGGGGGAACTATGAAGAAAGTATGTAATTCAATTAAATTAGCAAATTATATGAAACAAAATAATATTGACTCATTTTTTAGTAATGATATGAAACCATATATGGAACTCATATTTTTTAAAAAGAATGAGTTTATTTGTAGAGAAAATGAAGAGATAGATTATTTATATTTTTTCGTTGAAGGAAAAGCGAAAGCGTTTAATACATTAAGTAACGGTAAATCTGTATTGTTATGTTTTTATGATAGTTTGCAGCTGTTAGGAGATGTGGAGTTAATTCATTCTCAAAAGACTGCTTCGAACGTACAAGTAATGGCAGATTCATATTGTGTTGGTTTACCTTTAGGAAAAGTGAGAAATCAACTATTTCATGATGCGAAATTTTTACGATGTATTTGCGGATCGTTAGCACATAAGTTAAACCGACTTTCAAAAAATAGTACCATTAATTTACTATATCCACTGGAAAATAGACTTGCGAGTTACATGTTAGCAGCAGGAGAACGGGCAGTACAGCACGGAAATAGAATTGTATTTAGTGGAAATTTAACGGAAACAGCTGAATTGTTAGGAACGAGTTATCGGCATTTGTTGCGTACATTAAATATTTTTTGTGATAAAGAGATTATAAAGAAGAACGATGGATGCTTTGAAGTAGTGAATGTGGAAGTTTTGAGAGAATTGGCGGCAGATGTTTATAAATAATATAGTAAAATGGGGATTTAGATGAAAATAGTGCGATATTAAAGAATGAAAAAAATATAATGGATCAACTCCAAAATATAGAACAAAAAATAATAGTATGTGGTCATCCCCTCAGTTTCACAATGTCTGTCATCACATATTTTTCAAATACATTCATCACAATATAAATCACCACCACAAATTCCTAAGGGAAAAGTACTAGTAGTAGGTGGCGGGAATTCAGGAATACAAATTGCAGTAGAACTTGCAAAAACTCATGAAGTTACAATGTCTATCAGTCATCCTTTAAAATTTTTACCGTTACATCTTTTTAGAAAAAGTATTTTTAGTTGGTTAAAGAAAATAGGTTTATTGTACGCTGAAATACATACAAAGAGGGGGGAGTGGTTTCAGAAGAGAAAGGACCCCATTTTTGGATTTGAAGGTAAGGAACTCATTCGTAATGGAGCAATACAACTACAGGAAAAAGTAGTAAGTGCATCAGAAAATAACATTATGTTTCAGAACGGTGAAACATATAGTGCAGAAAGCATTATATGGTCAACAGGTTTTATTCAGAACTATAAATGGATTGAAATAGAAAAGGCAGTGAATGAGAATGGATTTCCTAATCAGGTAAAGGGAATAAGTCCAGTAAGAGGATTATATTATATCGGTTTGCCGTGGCAATCTCAAAGGGAATCTGCACTTATTTGTGGTGTAGGAAAAGATGCAGCGTATTTGCTTTCTGAAATCAAAAAAATAGATCAGTAGCAGCAACTACTGATCATCCATATGTACATGAATTAGGAGAGGTCAAACATTTATTAATTTTATTATAATAGATTTTCATAAGGATAAAAACTGAAAATTCTAATTTTGTGTTGAGAAAGTTTTTTGTATCGAAATATATAAAAGAATAGGGATTTTTAGTATAAGGAAATATGATATTTATATTTTAATAAATTGTGATATAGTTTATAAAGAATAGATTACCTAAAATATTATTTTATTACATAGTAATCGTGTTTTGGATTAAGGAAGGGGGAAATGGTTGTGAAGTTTGATGATCAACGCCTACTAGGAGTCCGACTAGGATCGGTACTTGTAACAGAGGAAAATCAATATTTAGTAATTAAGAAAAAAGATCATTATGCACTATTAAATATACATAGTTTAGAATGCACACATGTTGAAGTACAGTTAGAACATATTGAAGAAATGTTGCAGGAAGATTTCCAAGAAAGTATAACAGAGATTATCGCACCAGAACATATAAAAATTGTTGCGAAAAATGTTATATAAGAAAGAAGCTGAAAGGAACAGCTTCTTTCTTTTTTATTATAAGGATAACGTTTTTAAAACGTCACCAATAATTCCTTCCATTTGATGAACACCTAAGTCAGCGTTCGTCATAATAACAGCGCCATTACCTCGGTATGGATAGCATACAAGCATACATTGAAATCCCACGCCCCATCCAAGTGAATACATTTGTAAGTCTTCGTTAGAATCATCTAGAAAAATACCTAATCCATTCCATTTTGAGCAACCTTGAGGAGAAATCATGTCTTGTACTGTTTTTTGAGAAAGTTTTAGTTTGCCCTTTTCTTGTAAGGAATGAATGATTTCAATTACTAAAGTTGATAAGTCAGTTGGTGTTGTCCAAATGCCTGAAGCAGCTGCGAATGGATAAAATGGATACTTCTCATTTGTAACGGTGCCATCTTTATTATGCCCGCAAGCAAAGGGCTCCATTTTATTTATATCTTCAGGAGAGAATACCGTACTATTCTTTAGTTGGAGTGGCTGAAAGATATATTTTTCAAGTAAAAGGGTGAATGGTTTTCCAGTTATATCCTCAAGTAGTAGTTCGATAATACAAAAGTTTGCATCAGAGTAGTGAAATTCGCTTTCTGGTTTATAAGTTATTTCTATCGGTACGGGACAATATGATGTTTTACCAGCAAGGAGTTCAGACATGTTTGGTCGCCCTTGTGCAAGTGTATAATGTTCAAAACTATTAGGAGGGTCAATAATTCCAGATTGGTGACTTAATAAATTTCGTAACGTGACTTTTTTCTGTGAAGTAAATAGAGTGGTAGGAATATTCCAAGATGTGAGTCTATCATTTACGTCTTCGTCTAAATGCACGATTTCTTGATCTGATAACGTTAGTACGAGCATTGTAGTGATGAACTTGCTAATAGAACAAGAATTGAATATAGAATTCGTAGTGATAGTTCTAGTTGTTCCAAATGCAAGTGTTCCGAAGGCAGTCGCTTCGTCTAGTTTGCCGTCACGTATAACGGCAAGACTTAAACCTGCAACGGAATATTGGTTCATTTTCTCGTATATATTGTTATTTTTTAAGTTCATAGTGACTCCTTTCTTCAAAAAAACAGAATGTTAGTTCTATTATACAGTAGTAAATAGAGAGAATGAGAGAAAAAGAAAAAACTTCATCTTTTATCGATGAAGTTTTTTAGTTAATTCGATGTGAATGCTTTAAAAAATTTATCTCGGTACATGTACAGTAGCCATGAGGTTGTTAGTAAGGGAATAATGATTTCTTTGTTTTTAATTGGCACATTGAAAACAAGCCAGCCAACGATATCAAATAATAAATGTAGTGCGATTAAATTATAAAGACCAACTATTTTTGATAACTTCACTTTATCCCGCTTTAATGGGCAGTAAGACCCCCAACTCAAAATGCAGCGAAAGCAAAGAAGTTAGGTGGGGGATCAACTGCCCATAAAAGTCCGATTGGTTCAACTAATAATCAGTGGGGGATGAAGAAAACCCCCACTGATTAAAGTTTCACTTTATCTGGTACACGGCGTTCATTGAATCATGATAAGAGCCAAGTGTATTGTTTTACTCCGATGAAATAGGCTAGTATAAATGAAATGATTGCTAGTATGAATAATGATGGGGAAGCGAAGAGAATCATTGAAAACACCTCCGTTAAAGGGCTATAAATAAATTATAGTATGAATGTTATAATTTAACAAAATACAATTAAAGCGCACAAAATTTTGTGTGCTTTTTATTTATGTTATGAAAAATATGTAAGAAAAGATGGAACAAACTGTTAAGGTGATTTGTCTATTATAGGTAATAACTATTTCGTTTGAAAGAAAGGGTAGAGAAAATGAAAAAGAATACATTATTAAAAGTAGGGGTATGTGTAAGTTTACTAGGAGTAACTCAATTTGTTAGTACAATTTCTTCTGTGAAAGCGGAACAAAAGCTAGAGCAAAAAGTAATAAAGAATGAGAAAGGAACTATTTCAATTTCTCAGTTAAACAAAAATGTATGGGTTCATACGGAGTTAGGTTATTTTAACGGAGAAGCAGTTCCTTCGAACGGTCTAGTTCTTACTACTTCTAAAGGGTTAGTACTTGTCGATTCTTCTTGGGATGATAAGTTAACGAAGGAATTAATAGAGATGGTAGAAAAGAAATTTAAGAAGCGCGTAACGGATGTTATTATTACACATGCGCACGCTGATCGAATTGGCGGAATAAAAACGTTGAAAGAAAGAGGCATTAAAGCGCATAGTACAGCATTGACTGCGGAACTAGCAAAGAAAAGTGGATATGAAGAACCACTTGGAGATTTACAAACGATTACGAATTTAAAGTTTGGAAATATGAAAGTAGAAACGTTCTATCCAGGGAAAGGACATACAGAAGATAATATTGTTGTATGGTTACCGCAATACAATATTTTAGCTGGAGGCTGTATAGTAAAATCTGCTGAAGCTAAAGATTTAGGAAACGTCGCTGATGCCTATGTAAATGAATGGTCTAGATCGATTGAGAATGTGATGCAGCGATATAGAAATATAAATTCGGTAGTACCCGGTCATGGAGAAGTAGGAGACAGAGGATTACTTTTACATACATTGGATTTGTTGAAATAAGAAACTGTGGGAATATAAAAGCGAGGAGAAACAATTTTCTCCTCGCTTTTTTCTAACTATATTTAAATGCGAAGCCTGCATACGTTACTGAGATTTTAATTCCAAGTATACAAATACCAGTACCGTCATAATTGCGATAACAACGTAAGTAGCATCAAGCATTATAAGTGTCTTTAAAGTTTCAGCCATCCTCATTCACCCCTGTTATGAAAATATAACATAATCTCTTGTCAAGCAGATCAGAGATTATAAAGATAACAATGTAAATGAAATTTCTTAAGTAGTTTCTATATAAATGTATCATATAAATAATGTAAACAATATTAAAATAATGTAAATAAAGGGCTTTCCCATAGAATCTTTAATCAAAAATAGCTAGTTAATAGTTCTCTAAATCTATTAACTAGCTATTTGAAAGTACCAACAAAGATGCGCATTTTTCAGTAATGTTTTTAGAGTCAATAAAAATATTATGTCAACAATATGAACTGTCACAAATTCTTATATATTATTGTGATTGATATCACATCCTTTTTCCTCAATGGGTATTATGCTTAGTTTGTAAGCAATCATTGGGAGAGGGTGGGATGATCATGTTTTGTTATCAATGTGAACAAACGCCAACAGGCGGATGTAAAGTAATAGGTGTTTGCGGTAAAAATGAAACAATAGCAAGTTTACAAGATACGATTGTGTTTGGGTTAAAAGGAATTGCTGCTTATCGTACGCATGCTGCTCAGCTAGGGTATACGGATGCTTTTGTAGATGCTACAACCCAAGAAGCACTGTATATGACATTAACCAATTCTAACTTTAATGAACAAGAACATATTGATATGGCTATGAAAGTAGGGAAATCAGCTTTACGAGTAATGGAGTTATTAGATGAGGCACATACGAATCACTTTGGTGTTCCAGAACCTGTTCAAATTACACAAAACCATGTAGAAGGTAAAGCAATTGTAGTTACTGGTCATAATTTGTTTGCATTAGAAGAATTATTAAAGCAAACAGAAGGAAAAGAAATTAATATTTATACGCATTCTGAGATGTTGCCAGCACACGGTTATCCGCAGCTGAAAAAATATAAGCATTTAAAAGGAAACATTGGTAAGGCATGGTATGATCAACGACGTCTTTTTGAAAAATTTACAGGCGCCATATTAGCGACAACGAACTGTGTTATGCCAATTAAAGGATCATACTCTGATCGATTCTTTTCATATGATATTGCAGGTTTAGAGGGTGTACAAAAAATTGAAAATGATGATTTTGCACCGTTGATTCAAAAAGCGCTAGAACTTCCAGAAGTACATATGGAGTCGGATGAACAGTTAGTAACAGGGTTTCATCATAATACAGTATTATCATTAGCTCCAGAAATTATTGAAGCAGTAAAGGAAGGGAAAATAAAACGTTTCTTTGTTATTGCAGGTTGTGATGCACCAGGAAAAGACGGAGAATATTATCGTGAATTAGCAACGTTACTTCCGCCAGAAACAGTTATTTTAACAACTTCTTGCGGGAAATTCCGCTTTAATGATGTGGATTACGGTGTTGTACCTGGTACGGAAATTCCGCGTTACATTGACTTGGGACAATGCAATAATTCAATTTCTACAGTGAAAATAGCAGCCGCTTTAGCAGATGCTTTTCAATGCGAAGTGAATGAATTGCCAGTGAGTATTGTCCTATCGTGGTTTGAACAAAAAGCGGTTGCTATTTTACTTGGGCTATTTAGTCTTGGTATTCAAGATATTCGCATCGGTCCAAAGGCTCCTGAATTTATTTCACCTGGCGTGCTTGATGTATTACAAGAAACATTCGGTTTGAAACTGATTACAAATGCAGCGGAAGATATGGAAATGATGTTATCGTAACAGAAGGATAATCTGTCTTATTAATAAGAAGAGCTAGCCTATAGCACCCCGAAACAAAAATGTAGAATTTTTGTTTTGGGGTATTTTCTTTTCTTAGCGGGATAGGTATGTGGAGAAATTTCTTCAAAAAAAATGCGCTGTATCTAATAGGTAATAGTTGATTTTAGAAAAATATAAAAATCGAGTTGACATTTACAACTACTCAGTCATACAATGTACTTGTAATAGGTGATACTGAGTAGTGTTTTTTTAAAAAATATTTTCAGTAAACAATAGGTAATAGCGGATTTTAGAAAAATTTTGAAAATCAGTTGACATCTATTGCTACTAAGTCATACAATGTAGTTGTAATAAGTAATACTGAATAGTGTGGTTTTACTCAAAAGCTATTCAGTAAAAATTCGCCTTAGTACTCTGTGATACTGAATATAAGTCAGACAGAATAGGGGGTAAAGGAGGATCAGGATATGGAAAATTTAACTGAAATGCTGAAAGGTTCACTGGAAGGGTGTGTACTAGAAATCATTAGCCGCCGTGAAACGTATGGCTATGAGATTACTCGCCACTTGAATGATCTTGGGTTTACCGAAGTTGTGGAAGGGACGGTTTATACTATCCTCGTACGATTAGAAAAGAAAAAGCTTGTGAATATTGAAAAGAAACCATCAGATATGGGACCGCCTCGTAAGTTTTATTCACTAAATGAGGATGGTCGTCAGGAACTGGAATTGTTTTGGAAAAAATGGGATTTTGTATCTTCGAAAATTAACGTCTTGAAGTCAAACTAGCTTCATAATATAAAATGTTCCGGCCCATAATTGGAGAGTTTCTTGTTCCGCTGTATAAAAAAGGAGGAAAATAAGATGTTGGAAATGTTCAAAAAATTAATTGGTGATAAAAAAGAGTACAAAATGATGATGGCACGTGTTGGGGCACTACCGGAAGACTATCAGTTTGTGTTTAAGAAAATTCAAAACTACATGTGGAATTTCTCAGCGGGCAACGGGATGGATATGCTGCACATACAGTATGAATTAATTGATTTGTTTGAAGCCGGTGCAGCGGAAGGCAGACAAGTGCTTGATATTACTGGGGAGGACGTAGCATCCTTTGCTGATGAACTAGTGGCAAACGCTAAAACGTATGTCTCCAAGTATCGTGAAGATTTGAATGAAAGTATCATGAAGAAATTGAGAAAAAAATAAATGTAATAAGTCATACCGACTGATTAGCTGGTTACCAATGTGAACTGCCGCCATTGCTATTCAGTTATATTTTTAAACCACTACTAAGTAATACAGATTATCAGTGATACTAAATAGAGGGTGTAAGTAATCTATTTTTTAAGGGGGAAAAAGTATGGGTAATGCAGCGATTTTTGTAAAAGGGATAAAAAAATCTTTTAAAGACAAAGAAGTCTTAAAGGGAGTGGATTTTGAGGTGCAGCGTGGCGAAATTTTCGCGCTGCTAGGATCAAATGGAGCGGGAAAGACGACAACGGTCAATATCCTTTCGACGCTAATGAAACAAGATGATGGTGAAGTAAGTATTTGCGGGTTTGATATTCAGCGTCAACCGGATCATGTTCGGCAAAGCATCAGTTTGACAGGACAGTTCGCAGCTTTAGACGGCATGCTTACTGGGAGGGAAAACTTGATAATGATTGCTAAGTTACGTGGTGTTTCTAGTCCCGTCCAAGTTGCTGACAATCTACTTGCAAGATTTAGCTTGACAGATGCAGCCAACCAGAGGGCAGATCAGTATTCAGGCGGGATGAAACGCCGGCTTGATATCGCGATGAGTTTGATCGGGGCGCCAGCAGTTATTTTTCTTGACGAACCAACGACTGGACTTGATCCGGAAGCACGGATCGAAGTGTGGGATACAGTCAAGGAACTTGCCGGCAGCGGCACAACGATCTTGCTCACGACTCAGTACTTGGAGGAAGCAGAACAACTGGCTGATCGTATTGCAATTTTGCATGGCGGAAAAATTATTACGACAGGTACTCTTACTGAACTGAAAGAGAGGTTCCCACCAGCGAAAGTGGAGTATATCGAGAAGCAGCCAACATTGGAAGAAATTTTCCTTGCGATTATCGGTAAAAAGGGGGAGATGTAAATGAAAAGCAAAACAGAGGTATTACTAGGGCGCTTAATGCGTAATATTATGCGTAGTCCAGATACAATTATTACTGTAGCGATTACACCGATTATGATGATGCTATTGTTTGTTTACGTATTTGGCGGGGCAATAAAGACAGGAACGGATAACTACGTCAATTATTTATTGCCGGGAATTTTGCTAATGGCTATCGCATCCGGTGTGGCTTACACTTCTGTACGATTATTTACGGATGTAAAGAGTGGGCTAATGGCACGTTTTATTACGATGCCTATTAAGCGCTCATCGATATTGTGGGCTCACGTTTTAACCTCTCTTGTTGCTAATGTGCTTACTATCGTGGTAGTTATTCTTGTTGCGCTCTTAATGGGCTTTCGTTCTAGTGCTAATATTCTAGATTGGCTTGCAGTAGCTGGAATACTGGGGATGTTTACGTTAGCGCTAACATGGCTAGCTATCATTCCAGGGCTGACAGCGAAGTCTATGGAAGGGGCGACAGCATACTCGTACCCACTAGTTTTTCTTCCATTTATTAGTTCGGCCTTCGTCCCTACCGAAACAATGCCCAAAATCGTCCGTGCGTTTGCAGAGAATCAGCCTGTAACTTCAATCGTAAATGCAATTCGTGCCCTTTTATATGAAGGGACTGTTGGCAAAGATATATGGATTGCGCTCATTTGGTGTGTAGGCATCATGATCATCTCTTACTTTTTCGCTAGTAAAGCATTTAAACGTCAGTTAGGGTAAGTACCGAGTTCACTAAACCTTCAGGAATAATATATATATTAAGAAAAGCACGGAAGATTTTCCGTGCTTTTCTTATTTGTTGCGCACTCATGGTAGAAAATATGGGCAACCGGTAACGAATTAAACTCAATATTTTGAGGTTTAACGGATCGCTGCTTACGAAGAATATAAACATAACCGCTCTTGTAAATCGTTTAATACTCCTTCAGGCATTTCCACAATTTCAATATCCTTCCCTAGGAAAAGCAGCCAATTTGTAATCTCTGTCACTTCATCGGAATTGTGAACATTGATAAATGTTTTTAAAATAGCTGTAGATTGATAAGGGTTTGTATAAGATATTGAAACTTTGAAAGGGTGGTATTTTTTGAACTGAGCAATCGCTTTTGGTCCTAATTCAAGTACTAGATTAATTATTTCGTCCTTTTTACTGAGTTTTTCTAAAATTTTTTTCTTACTTACCCTTTTTTTCGTCGTGTACGGTTCAATATTGATGAGGTCATCGACAGGAAAAATTAGCTTCTTTTCTTCTTTTAAGTCAAACCCTTCAATGATCCAATGGCTTTTTTCTTGATAAAGGTGTAGTAGATAAATTGGATAAGACTTGATTTCCTCTTCTTCTTTGACAGTAATCAATAAATGTCTATCCAAAAGAAGAATTTGGATGAGTTTTTCTAACATAGGGTGGGGGAGGTCAGAAAGCTCAAGTAGGTCGGGATTATGAGGGTTAGTCCCTTCAAAAAGCAAGAGTTGATTTAAAAGAACAAGGTCATCTTGCTGGGTTTCTGAGATGAGTCCTAGTAGTTTTTCGGCTAAAGATTGACGACTTTTTAAATAGGGAAGTTGTTGATTTCTTGTGGCCATAAAGGCAATAAAAAGAGCTTTGACTTCGTTATCAGTAAAGCGAACAACGGGCAGGATAGAGTTATGCATGACGAAATATCCACCAGTTCGCCCAACTTCAGCGACAAGTGGCATGCCCATAGCTTCAATTTCTCTAATGTCTCTAATAGCTGTCGATCGTGATATGTTAAATTCTCGTATGATTTCAGTAATTGTAAAGTGGGAGCGATTGTTGATATAACGCATAATTGTATTAATCCGTTCAACTTTTTTCATTGGAGTCTCCTAAACAGTATCATTTTTTGACATGATTTAAAGATATTATAAACTCATCAGATGAAAAGATAAATCATTTGATTCATTAAAAAAAAGGAAGGTTTTGAATATGAAAAATTATACGATAGAAGAAAAAGATAGCTTTATTGTGTTAGGCATTGGAACTGAAATTAAGAGCGAATACACAGACTTTGCTGGAATAAATAAAGAAAAGGAAGACTTTTGGTCGGCTGTTAAAGAAGATGGAAGGCTGGATACTTTAAAAGCTTTAGCTACAAACGAATACATTTTTTCTGTGAGCGAAGCGGTGAATAACAAGATGATGTATTATGCTGGTGTCATGACAGAAGCACAAATAGAAGAAGAGTCTAGAGTGATCCAGTTTCCGAGGGGAGAATACTTAATAGTGAAAGGGGAAGATAAAACGGCTGAAGAGCTAAGTAATAAGCTTACGGGCATCGCCTTCAGTCAAGCTTTACCAGATGCAAAAGATTTTGCCTATGTGGGTGGGCCGAATACAACGGTTGAGATGGGACAAAGAAATGGTTTAGTGTTTGGTGAAATGTGGATTCCAGTTGTTAGGAAGTAAAGTGATAAAAGGTGCGAATATGGAAAATAGAGGCTAACAATCTTGGATTTTACTGAAAGGCAAAAATGTTGAAGTTTAAGGCTAAATCTAGCTATGAAGACATGTTGTTAAACAATCATATGATAATAGGGAGTGGGGGATTCACTCCTTTTATCACGACAATTAGGGGTACCGCCAGCATTTCGGAAACAGACAACGCTAAGCAAAAAATAAAATGAGCTGTCCATATTTGTCATATTTTATAGCGAGACTTATTCTTTATAAAATTTGATAGATAGGGAGGATATAAATATGTCTCAAGCAAATTTACCAAATATTACGCCCGATATTACATTATCTAGAACAGAATCACTAGATTTAATCATTGCATCGATTGCATTAGAGGAATTGGCACTTGCACATATTATTAATGCAGAAGCAGAAAAAATTCAATATGTGTTAGGAACACTTCCAGGGTTATCACCAGCAGCAACAATCAGTAATGTACTAGCAGTGAATGAAAGTGTAAATTGTATGTTGCAAACTGCAACACAACAACAAATGTATTTACAAAATAAGTTAAAAGAGGTATTGAAAGCTCCTTCATTAACAGGACCTACGGGACCAGCTGGGGGACCAACCGGTCCAACTGGCTCAACTGGTGCCACTGGAGTAACAGGACCTACTGGTGTGTGTGCTACTTGTCCTACGGGAGCTACGGGAGCAACTGGTCCAAGTGGAGCTACAGGAGCTACAGGAGCTACGGGAGCAACTGGTCCAAGTGGAGCTACAGGAGCTACGGGAGCAACTGGTCCAAGTGGGGCTACAGGAGCTACAGGAGCAACTGGTCCAAGTGGGGCTACAGGAGCTACCGGTCCATTAATTACAGCTAATAATGCTAGCATAAGTAATATTGGTATGGTTGTAACTGTTGCTAGCGGCGCAAATGTCCCTTTAATTAGTAACGATGTTATTAATGGAACAGCGATTACACATACTCCAGGTTCTACAGATATCATGTTAGCACCAAATCAGACTTATTATATTTCTTATCAAGCTGATGTTTCAGTGGGAAGTGGAAGTGGACAGTTAGCTTTTGATTTAAATGGAACTTTAGTACCAGGATCGGCAAGTGGTTTCGCAGCATTAGGTAATTTATTTCCAGTCTCTCAAGTATCAGTATCTGCAGGTGCAGTAATAAATACAGGAGCAGGACCGAATGTACTAACACTAAATAACCTTTCTCCCGATACTAAAACTGTAAATGGAGCTACTGTTCAGATAGTAAAACTGGCATAACAAATTTTGATAGATTGAAGTGTAATATGAGTAGAATGATGAAAATAATAAGGGTACCACTCACATTTTAACGAAAATATATGCTTAGAATATAAAAAACGTTATTTTTTATATTCTAAGCGTTTTTTATAATCATTTATAAACGTTTATTAATACCTAATATTTTTACAAACGTCCTAGAGTGTAAAAATGTTAAAATGTGCGCGCTACCTCTTAAAAAAAATCAATTGTTTGTTCAGGTGTTAAACTAATTGTATATATTAAATGATTTATATTTTTTGTAAAATTATGTTAAATACTTAAGTTTATGATATTAGTCAACGGTAAGCGGAACAAAGTGAGCATTAAGGAGTTGATTAATTTCACAATCCCCCCATCTCCTCATTTTCTGAGGTGGTGGGGGTGTTTTTTTGATTTTGAAAAAATACAGGCTTTCCGGACAGGCTCAAAATTCTTTCCAAGCTCGTATGATGTATAGATTTTGAAAAAAGAAAGGAAGATGAATATGTCTCAAGCGAATATCCCTAATATTACTCCAACTATTTCAATTACCCCAGGACAATCTATTTCTTTGATTGTAGCTTCTATTGCGATGGAGGAATTAGCATTAGCGCATATTATTAATAGTGAAGCGGAAAAAACTCAATTTATATTAGGAACACTAGATACGGGTGTTACTCCTCCACCAGTGACATTGTCAAATTTGTTAACAGTAAATAATAGTGTAAAACAAACACTACAAACAGTTGTAAAGCAAGAAATGCTTTTACAATTTAAATTAGAAAATGTATTAGATTTGGTTGGTATTACACCTCTATAAGTTTCAAAGGTAAAATTTTAAACATATTTGTCCATTCATATTATTCTAGACAAATATGTTTAAATATACAATTACAAAGTACAACAAAAAAGCCACTTGTACTATAAGTAAGGTGTTTAATCTACAATTATAGTTGAGGGGCTTTTTTGTTGTTATACAATTAATCCAAAGTGTCTAGACTTAAAGAAATATACCTACACGATATTGTAGTTACTTTTATGAAAGCTAACACTCACACGCAAAAATAAGGAAACCCCAAAGATTAACCATTCATAATAAATAGTTTAAAGAAGAGTAGAGAAGAACTTATTGTATAGTGTGAAATTTATGTATGTTGTATACATATTTTGTTAACATAACGTCTCATTATCAGTAGCAAGGGTAAGGTGGAATCCTTGCTCACATAAGGAATCCACTTTTTTCTCTTTTTATCAGTCTATACATTCCTATCATGGTGTGGTTTTTCGTGTTTTAGCTTGTTACTGGATTAGCTGAAAAACTGTATAAAATTCTGCATGCTCTTAGCGTGGGAGGGCGAAGTGCTGGCGGTCCCCCTTTAATTACTTTTAGATTCGGTATTACATGTTACCTCTCTGTCTTTATTCCTGCGCGACCTTCAACACTTTAATTAACTCTACGAGCTCAAGGAATACTTCAATCCCCTCGTTCAATTTATGATTGTCTTCGCCACCAACTAGCTTCAGAGCCATTTCTTTACGATTCAATATACCCTTGGGTTTGTTATAGTCATAATCAGTTTTATAAAAGTACATAGGATCATCTATTTCAAAAAAATCACTTAGCTTCTTTATATGCTCTTCGATGTTACTCTTGCCATTCAACATATTATAAAAAGCATTTTTACCGATTCCCGCTCTTTCCATTACCCATGAATTCTTTAATTCTCTAGATTCAATGAATACTCTTATATTTTTACCTACAATTTTATTAATATAACTCATTTAATTGGTCCTCCGGTATACATCATTAACCATGTAAATCACTTATTATTTTGAAGCTATTTTAGCTCTAATTCATGTTTCTTTATGCAATACATTAATTATATTTGTAGTTCATTATTTTTTAAATAGTAAACTAAATACAACCTTTGTTTACTGTTTTATTATGTGGGTACAACGACAAATTATTGTTTTAATTCAATTTTTATCCCTCGTATGTCTCAAATAACTTTTCCAAATACTCTAGATTTCCTTCTGCGATATATTGCTCAGCTTCTATCAAACGCGTTGCTAATTCAGCCTTTGTTAAACGCATATACTGTTTGTACACATTCTTTAAATTTCTGTCCGGCTTTAATTGCTCGAACTTATGAAAAGTATGTTTTTCATTTTCTCGATAGGGAAGATGCTTTTCTAGCTCTTTTTGTTTTTTCTTATAGCTCTTACTCTTTTCTTTATAATACGCATAGAGTTTTTCATAATTTCTAATAGTGTTAAAATGAATCCCTTTACCTTGTTCATCAAGTTCTTTTGTCTTTTTAGATACATTGTGCAAGGTAACTTTTTTGCCCTCCGAAAGTAGGGCGTCTATTGCTTTTTTACCTAGTTCGAAGGAGTTAACCCTTCTTTTTTCGTAATCACGCTCTAGACCATTTTTATGGTTTTCTATGGATAAGTCTTGGCTCATTTTTCTTATCTCTCCTATACTCCTCGATTAATGCTATTTCTTTTAATTCATCTTTCGCATCATGTATCGTTTTTTTCATTTTCAAAACTTCCAGTTTGTAACCTCTTTCCTCATGATACTCCTTCGATTTTTCTGCCCAATCAAGATATTCAAGTAATTCATGTTTTTGTTCTGGTTCAGGTATTTTAGTAGCGCATCCTACACATGCAAGTCTTGTTGGACAAATCTTGTTAGTAACACATGTACCCCCAACGGTTTTACTAAAAGGAAATTACTGTAAGGTGGTGGCTTATGGCAAGCGTCTTGACAGGGCTTGCTGTACGTCTTGCTTTTGAACGTCGACAGTAGGAGTATCTAAAAAATTTGAAAATCTTTTTTATGTTACGGGAATTTTATTTTGTATTGCTTGATAGCACTATAAAACCTAAAGCAATAATAGTTTATCTTCAGCTCCTATAATATAACTTAATAAATTTCAATATATATTCTGTATAACAGATATTTATCTTATAAAATAAGGGGGATATTATGACTGAGACAAACAAATCTTCAGGAGTCAATTTGAAAAAAGATGTGAAATTTTCTATTATAATTCCTGCACATAATGAAGAAAAGTACATTAAAAAATGTTTAGATTCAATTGCAAAGGCATCAGAGGCATATAAAGAGCAAACGGAAGTTATAGTTGTTTTAAATCGTTGCACAGATAAAACAGAGGAAATAGCAAAATCTTATAATTGTATTACATTAAAAAATAATGATAAAAACTTATCTAAAATCCGAAATGCAGGGGCAAAAATAGCTAGTGGAGAAATAATCATTACTATAGACGCTGATACTATAATGACAGAGTCTATGTTGTCTAATGTGGATAAATATTTAGCTTCAGGTAAATACATTGGTGGTGGGGTGAATGGGAAGTTTGAAAGAATATCTTTAGGAATATTCTTTTCTGCAATGCTAATTATAATCCCCTTACTTTTTAAGTATGGAGCTATATCTGTAGGGATTTTTTGGTGCTATAAAAAAGATTTCATGGTAATTAACGGGTTTAATGAAAACATGCTGATGGCAGAAGATGCAGATTTTGCTAAACGGTTAAAAGAATGGGGAAAGCAAAATAATAAGAAATTCGGTACCATTAAAAATGGAATGATAACTTCATGCAGAAGATTTGATACATATGGAGACTGGGCCTTATTTAAAAATCCAAAAGTAATATTAGCTTATCTAAAAGGAAATGATAGAAAATATGCAGATAAGACATATTATGATAATCAAGAAAGGTAACGTTGGAGAAAATCGGCAGAAAATAGTGAGAATAGCTGATTTTCTTATATATAATGAGAGCACAACTTAATTTAATAGATACTACAAAAAAACCATCAATTTGATTAGCCCTTTTTCAAATTAATGGTTTTTATTTTTGAAATAAATATCTATTTTTTATAAAAAATATTTTTTGACCCCCATAAAACTTTGTATTCCTCCGAATATGTATAGCGAAGAAAAATGATTATGAAAGAATGTTGAAGTGTTAATAAAATTACTAGATTAAGTGGGGCATCTGAAATAAAAGGATGAAATTACCAATTATATTGAGGAGAGTTATTCAAGGATTGCAGATAAAATAGAAAAAGAATAAGCAAAACGAGCGGTAGAAAATAAGAAAGTAGATAAAAATACAAACTTAACTTTAGTGCCGAGAGAAAAGGGAAATCATTAAGAAAACGTTGGAAAAAGTTAGACTCGAAAAATATAACTAACAGCAAGAAGACAAGACCAAAGAAAAGTACTAACAAAATGTGGTTAAATGGTCACTTGTTTAGTGACCATTTTTCTATTTAAAGCAGAAGGAGGGAGAGAGATTACCAGTGTTGAGTTTAGTAATGAAGATCTTAAGAAAACCGAAAATAGAAGATATCGTATGTAACATACAAAACAACGGAGAAGATAAGGAAGCCTTTATCGTTCAGTATCAGCCGTTTATTAGAAAATCAATCTCGTCTGTCTGCCGCCGATATATTACAGAACAGGATGATGAATATAGTATTGGATTGTTTGCGTTTAACGAAGCAATTGAACAGTATTCATATAAAAAAGGGAAATCTTTTCTAGCGTTTGCTGATCTTCTTATAAAAAGAGATGTAATTGACTATATACGCAAGGAGTCTAAGCATAACCGTGTCTTTTTAAAAGAAGATGAGCAAGAGGAAATGTTAGAAATGCAAGTATCGCTTACGGAGTATATGAAAGAAATGGACAATAGTAACCGTAAGGAGGAAATTCTTCATTTTCAAAGTGTGTTAGCTGAGTTTAAAATCACATTTTCAGAGCTTGCGAAAGAATCTCCTAAGCATCGTGACACGCGTGAGCACTTAATAGAAATTGTAAAGATGATTATAAAAGAAGAGGAAATGATGGAGGAGCTGTTCCGAAAGAAAAAGTTACCGCTTAAACATATTGAACCGCGTGTTAGGGTAAGTCGTAAAACGTTGGAACGACATAGAAAATACATTATTGCAATGTGTATTATTTTTGCAAACAACTATACATATATTCTTGGTTATATAAGAGGGGAAAAGCATGATGAATAAAGGAATTGTGATGGATATAAAAAAGCATAGCGTAGTTGTTTTAACTCCAAATGGAGAGTTTATTACGTGTAAAAGAAAAGGGGATTCTTGCATGATTGGAGAGGAAATTTCATTTGATGAGCAAGAACAAAAAGCAGCGCGTTTTTCAATCCCTTATTTCTTAAAGCCAGCATCATTACTTGTTGCTTGTTTTCTATGTGCGCTGTTATTTTTCTACAACCAACCGGAAGAAAAAGTATTTGCTTACGTCTCAGTTGATATAAATCCAAGTTTAGAGGCGAGCGTAACGAAGGATCTTCGTGTTATAGATTTGCGGGCTTGTAATGATGACGGAAGGCGCATTTTAAAAGAAATGAAAAGGTGGGAAAATAAGCATCTGCAAGATGTGATACGCACTATTATAAAGCAGAGTCAAGAGGATAAGTATTTAACGAATGATAAGCAAGTTATGCTAACAGCTGTTGCAAAGGACAAGTTGCTAGAACCACAGTTGGAAACGGTAATGAAAGAATTAAAGAAAGAATATGAGCTAAAACATATTACAGTCGAATATCAAAGTAGCACGATGCAAGTACGAGAGAATGCTAGAAAAGCCGGAATTGGCACAGGTGTCTATATAAAGCAAGAAAATGAGAAGAATAAATCGCTTACTCCTCCTGCCACGCCGTCTAATCAGGTGGAAAACGAAGAAGAGGTGCAATCGCAGCAAAAGCCAGCCCCTGATGCATCACCAGATTTGTCTCCTATAAAAGAAAAAAAATATGAGAAGCCAGAGCATAAAGAACAAAAGAAAACAGGGGAACAGCCATCGAAGCAAATAAAAGAAAACAATGGAAGAGGATCTCAGCAAGAAAATAGAGGAACTCAACAAGAGAATAACGGTAGAGGATCTCAACAAGGGAATAATGGAAATAAGCAAGGAAACAACAGTAAGGGATCCCAACAAGGGAATAATGGAAACGAGCAAGGAAACAACGGTAGAGGTCCTCAACAAGGGAATAATGGAAATAAGCAAGGGGACAACGGTAGAGGTCCTCAACAAGGAAATAATGGAAATCAGCAAGGAAACAACGGTAGGGGATCCCAACAAGGGAATAATGGAAACGAGCAAGGGAACAACGGTAGAGGATCTCAACAAGGGAATAATGGAAACGAGCAAGGAAACAACGGTAGAGGTCCTCAACAAGGAAATAATGGAAATCAGCAAGGGAACAATGGAAGAGGATCCCAGAAAGAAAATGATGGAAACGAGCAAGGGAACAATGGTAGGGGGTCTCAACAAGAAAATAGAGGCCACCAGCAAGGGAATGAAAAGAAGAATCAATAGAATATGGAAGCGGGAGATTCATTTCAAAGCTAAAAGGATTTATCTCGCTATTGCGGGCAGTAAAACTCCCATCTCAAAATGTGGCTATGGCAAAGAAGTTAGGTGGGAGTGGGCTGCTTGTAAATGCCCAATTGGTGAGGGCTGATTAAAGTTGCACTTTATTATTCTATAGTTCTATTAAGAAGGAGTATGTGAAAAATATAATGGAGAAAAATATTCAACAAGAGAACGATAAATCAAAACCTGTTTTTTATGATCCTAAAGGAAGGAGAAACAAAGCTTTTATTTGGTTTCTATGTATCTCAGTAGTTAGCGTAAGTATTGTATTTTATTTTTTCTTTCAAAGTATTTTTTCAACACCAGAAATTCCAAATATGAATACCGCTGTACAACAAGATAATAAACTTGTACCTATTAATCAAAAACTTAGTGATCAGCAGTTAAAGAAGGAAGAATTTAAACCAAATACCGAAACGAAGGATAAGAAAAATTTGGTGAATTCGACGAACGCTAGTAAACAACCTAAAGAAGTGTATGGTTTTTATGTAAATTAGGATGAAAATAGTACTGCTTCTTTAAAAGAAAATATCGATTCATTAACCACCCTAGTACCAGAGTGGTATCATTTAAAAGCAGATTTAACGATTAGAAGTGAGATAAATCCTGAGATAGTAAAGTTAGCAGAAAAAAACCAAGTAAAAATTATGCCTTTACTTACTAACTATACAGAGGAAGCTTCTGATCCTGATAGTGGGCTAATTCATAAGTTACTGAATTCCTCAAATGATGTAAAGACAAAGTTTATAAATGATTTAGTAAAGCAAGTTGAAAAGAATCAATTTGCGGGTATTAATATTGACTTTGAGGCAGTACCTGAAAGTGATAGAGAAAACTTAACAAATTTTATGAAAGAACTTACTACGGTCTTTCATCAACATGATTTGCTCGTTACACAAGATATTCCAGCTAATGATAAGGCTTTTGATTATAGTGCGTTAGCAAAAATAATAGATCGAATGATTGTAATGATGTACGATGAGCACTATGGAGCGGGAGAACCAGGACCAATTGCTTCAAATAAATGGTTCCAACACACATTGAAAGAACTGAATATTCCGTCTAATAAACTTATAGTTGCTTTCGGTAACTATGGATATGATTGGAAAGTAAATAGTAAGGAACCGGCGAAATCTTTAACTTTTTCAGAAGTTATGGTAATGGCTCATAATTCAAATATGAAAATTCAATGGGATAAGATTAGTGGAAATCCTTATTTTAGATATAAAACAGGAGAGAAAGAACATACTGCTTGGTTCTTAGACGGTGTTACTCTCTATAATCAAGTGAAAATCGCAATGGACAACAATGCAAAGGGGTTTGCGCTATGGAGATTAGGAGCAGAAGATCCTACAATATGGAAAGTTTTAAAAAATCCGATTGAGGCACAAAAAAATCCTGATGTATTACATAAAATCACTAGTTTAGATGAAGTGAATTATTCTGGACAAGGTGAAATTTTACAGATTGAGAATGAAAAGAAAAATGGATTGAGAGATTTTAAAGTAAGCAAAGATGGTTATCTTACAGATGAAGTATATCAATCCTTACCATCTGCATATGAAGTGCAACGATATGGAAAACCAAATGGGAAACAAGTAGTATTAACATTTGATGATGGACCAGACCCGAAATATACGCCAGAAATTTTGGATATATTAAAAGAGAATAAAATAAAAGCTGCTTTTTTTGTACTTGGTGAAAACGCGCAACTAAATCCTAGTATTGTAAAAAGAATATACGATGAAGGTCATGAAATTGGCAATCATACTTTCAAGCATCCTAACGTAGCTAATACGTCTTTACTACGAACAAAAGTAGAACTTAATACGACGCAACGTTTAATTCAGGAAGTAACTGGACATTCTACGGTTTTATTTAGACCACCATATGAAGCGGATGCTAACCCGGATTCATCAAATGAAATATTACCGATTTTACGTGCACAAAATATGAACTATACAATGGTAGCAGAAAAAGTTGATCCTGAAGACTGGGCAACACCATCAACAAATGAATTAGTAAAGCGTGCTCTTAATCCCGTTTATAAGGGAGAGGGAAATATTATTCTTCTCCATGATGCGGGAGGGAATCGTACCCATACAGTAGAGGCGCTGCCAATCATTATTAAAGACCTTAAAAAGCATGGATATAGTTTTGTAACAATTTCAGATTTAATGAATAAAGAACGAGATGAAATTATGCCTCCTGTTTCTTCTGAGGGTGAGCAATATTTACTTTACAATAAAGCTGTCTTTTCAGGAGCGGGATATTTTAAACATATATTAACAACTATTTTTTATGTTGCTATTGGATTAGGTATTTTTCGATTCTTATTCTTAATTTATTTTGCATGGAAGCAGAAAAGAAAAACGCTATCTCGCTATATTAATTCGTCCTATCAACCTTTTGTTAGTGTTGTCATAGCAGCATATAATGAAGAAAAGGTGATAGCCAAAACGATTCGCTCAATTTTGGATAGTAATTATAGAGAATTTGAAGTTATTGTTGTGGATGACGGATCGACAGATGGTACGTCAAAAGTAATGCAAGAAACATTTTATAAACATCCTAAAGTTCGTTTCATTCAGAAAGAAAACGGCGGGAAATCATCGGCAATGAACCTAGGGTTTCAACAATCGCGAGGAGAAATCATTGTCACTTTAGATGCGGATACTATTATTGCGCAAGACGCCATCTCTCTAATGGTTAGACACTTTGAAGATCAGAATGTAGCTGCAGTTTCAGGTAATGTCAAAGTGGGGAATAGACGGAATTTGTTAACTACTTGGCAACATGTTGAGTACATTACAGGGTTTAATTTAGAACGTAGAGCTTTTGATGAGTTAAATTGTATTACAGTAGTTCCAGGAGCTATTGGGGCGTGGCGTAAGAAGAATGTAGTTGAATCTGGATATTTAAGCGAAGATACATTAGCAGAAGATACGGATCTTACTATTACATTTTTACGTCAAGGACATAGAATTGTATATGAAGAAAAGGCTTATGCTTTTACGGAGTCACCTGAAGATGTGAAAAGTCTCATTAAACAGCGATATCGTTGGTCATATGGTACACTTCAATGTCTTTGGAAACATCGAAAAGCGTTATGTAATTCAAAGCATAAAACATTAGGATTTATCGCATTGCCAAATATGTGGTTATTCCAATATGTTCTCCAATTCATTGCTCCTTTTGCAGATATATTAATGATTGTGGGACTATTTAGTAGTAATCCACTAAAAGTTTTAGGATTTTATTTTGTATTCTTTTTAATGGATCTCCTCGCATCTCTGTTTGCATTTAAATTAGAGGAGGAGAATCCGAAACCATTAGTATGGTTAATTTTACAACGCTTTATTTATCGTCAATTTATGACTTATGTTGTCATTAAATCTATATTCTCATCGATTCGAGGAGTAGCGGTAGGGTGGAATAAGCTAAAGAGAATGGGGAGCGTTAAACATTCTACGGAACATAAGGAGGCATCTTAAGAGAGCGGGTTATCCGCTCTCTTTTTATTGATTTTAGTTAGTTGAGTGTAGATTAGATACGTCTGTATCTATAAGGGTACTGATAGTGAGACATTATGTTAAGATACGCCTTTAGTTTCGGGAAAAAAATTTTTTATATTTTTTTAAAATGACGGACATAAAATCATATATACCTTCGAAATATATATATGGATAACATAAATATGTATATAAAAGGGGAGAAAAAATATGAAAGAAATGTATGAAGAAATCACTGAAGTATTGAAGGTATTAGCACATCCTGTCCGTTTATCATTAGTAAACATAATGCTTGCAAAAGGTCCTATTAACGTAACGACAATGTATGAAATGTTACAAATGCCTCAAAGTACAATTAGTCAACATTTATCTAAATTAAAAGCTACTAAAGTCGTTACAGGTACTCGGAAAGGGTTAGAAATTTATTATGAAGTAACGGATAATCGTACAAAAGCGATATTATTAAGCTTGGCTTAATGGGTGACTGTTTAGACTTCAAAATGAAGTAAGAAATTCAGCGACTATAATTTTCTTATTAACATTAGTCGTATGCATTGTGGTTTTTAATTTGTTTCATATACTTCTTAATTTGGGTCTTGCCGTATCACTATCAAGCTAATTTTTAAATGGATTATAAAAATGAAAGTTTTCTTATTAGGGTCTTTTTGTTAGCTTGATAGTGATGTGCCGTTCCCTCTAGTATGTAAAGAAGTTGGTAGGTTTTTTAGTCATGCAATCTTTTTATTTGATGATCTTTTCCCCATTCGCATAATTCATCCATAATTTGCATTAAAGATTTCCCGTATTCACTTATTGTGTACTCAACCTTTGGTGGTACTTCTTGATATACAGTACGATGGATAATCCCATCAGCTTCAAGTTGCCTAAGTTGTTGTGTAAGAACTTTTTGTGTAATGTTTGGGATTTCCCGTCGGATTTCATTTGTACGCATTTTTCCATCCATCAAAACACATAGAATATGAACTTTCCATTTTCCGCCGATTACATCGAGTGTTGTTGCAATTGGGCAATCATTATTTTGATTCATATTACACCTCCAAAGGTACTTTCAGGTTCCTATAGCACTTGAAAGTACGTACTTTTCAATTATATGTAACGCATTCATACTAATACGTAAAGGATTGATTAATTTATAAAGGGGATGGAAAATGATGAGAACACTTGTAATTGTAGCACACCCTCATATTGAAAAATCAAAAATTAATAAAAGATGGATAGAAGAACTTGAGAAACATTCGGATGAAATTACGGTGCATGAATTATATAAAGTGGCACCGAATTGGGAGTTTAATATTGAAGAAGAGCAAAAGTTATTAGTAGAACACGACAGATATATATTCCAATTTCCGCTATACTGGTACAGTTCACCACCATTATTGAAAAAATGGTTTGATGATGTATTAACATATGGATTTGCGTACGGATCAAAAGGGGATAAAGTGAAGGGAAAAGAGTTTGGTGTAGCTATTTCTATAGGTGGTTTAGAAAAAGACTATAATAATAGCGGAATTACGATGGATGATTTAACGAAACCATTCCAAGCTACGTGCTTATATACAGACATGAAATTTATACCTTCATTTTATTTATATGGTGCAGAATATAAATTAAGTGATGCAGAGATTGATAAAAGTGCACCTGAGTATGTGCAATATGTGATGAATAAGGAGTATTCTAATATATAAGAGAAAATAGCCATTTACTTGTTAGGTAGATGGCTATTTTTATAAAAATTATATTCACTAAGTGTAATATTTAGTAAATTAATAGTTAATCTGATAAAATAAAAAACCTAACATATATAAAGGGGAGTTTTACTTGAGAACGATGCAAAAATTATTACAAAAAAGAGCAATGCAATCACCAAATTTGGAAGCGCTTGTAGGCCGAGAGAAAAGGTATTCGTTTCAACAGTATAATGAACGAGTAAACCAGCTTGCACATTATTTTTTACATAAAGGTGTGCAAAGAGCGGATCGTATAGGAATACTTTGCAAAAATAATCACCCGTTTCCAAGCGTTATGATGGCAAGTTTAAAAATTGGAGCGGTATTTATTCCGCTAAATCATCAGCTTACTGTTTATGAATTAGAAACGATTGTAAAAGAAGCGAAATTAAAAGTATTAATTATTGATGAAGAATTTAGTGAAGTGTTATTGAAGATTGATGCTGTTAAAGAAATTCCTTATGTAATTGAAACGACAGAAGAAGGTTTTGGTTCGTTTGAATTGAAACTACAAGAACAGCCAAGTACAGAACCGAACGTAGAAGTTCATGAAGATGATGATGCGATTTACTTATTTACTTCAGGAACGACTGGACAGGCGAAAGCATGTGTAATTGGACATAAAAACTTACATTATTATTTTGCTGAGATTGCGGGACAAAGAGAAATTCCAGCAGGTGAACGCTTTTTATCTGTGCATCCATTGTTTCATATGAGTGGGGTGCTTTCTATTTTAAATTGCATTTATCATGGTGTTACGATGATCTTCTTAGCTGATTCGAATCCTACTCTTATTTGGGATAAGATTGAAGAAGAGAAAATTACTACGATGCTTGCGTTCCCGGCTGTTTATAGCTACATGCTTGATGAAATAAATAAAAAAGAGCGTAATATTTCGACCTTTAAAGTAGCACAAAGCGGTGGTACAAAAGTGCCAGAAACACTTATTCAAAGATATATGGAAAAAGGAATATATATGGTGCAAGGTTATGGGAGTACAGAAGGTTGGGTAGTAACTTCATGGCATCCAATGATGGGAAAAGAAAAGATGTCTTCTGTAGGGAAAACACTTAAACATGTAGAGTTAAAAATTGTTCATCCAGAAACAGGACATGAACTAACAACAAATGAAGTTGGAGAGATTCATGTAAGAAGTCCATACATGTTTAAAGGGTATTGGAATAATGAAAAGGCGACAAAGAAGGTAGTAAAAGATAATTGGTTTAACATGGGCGATGCTGGCATGATAGATGACGACGGATTCCTGCATATTATGGGAAGATATAAAGACGTTATCATACGCGGTGGTGATAACGTATATCCAGATCAAGTAGAAGATGTTATTCATGAAATACATGGTGTTTTAGAAGTTGCAGTAGTTGGGGTTCCGGATGACTTTTGGGGAGAAGTTCCAAGAGCTTATCTTGTAAAGGATAGCGAAACAACATTAACAGAAGAAAGTATTATTCAGTATTGTAAGGAGAAATTAGCAAGTTACAAAATACCAGAAGTGGTATTTATCGAAGAGTTACCGAAAAACGCTTTAGGGAAAGTGTTGAAGAGAGAATTACGGGATGTAGTTCTTGTGAAATAAAAAGGGTATTAAACGATGAAGAACCCAGTTATGTATAAAGCATGACTGGGTTTTTATGTATCAAAAACATAATAATTTACTAGATTTTGCATTTTGTGTAAGATAATAAAGAATATTCAAATATTAATTAAGAGAAGAGATGTAAATGAAGCTGCCGCTATTACAGGTAGAGACAGAGAGACTTATAATCCGTCCGTTCCAAAATGATGATTATGAAAGTTGGTTAGATGGATTTAATAAGAGGTTACCATCGCAGTATAAATATGACGATGGTTATCAAGTTATGGCATCATCAACAAAAGAATGGTTCACGGAATGGATAAGAGGCTTTGATGAAGCAGCACACCGGGATGAGATGTATGTATTAGGTATTTTTCGTAAAGGAGACGGGGCTAATATTGGAAAGCTAGAGCTAATAAAAATTTTACGTATGGACTATCAATGGGCGATGATGGGGTATTCCATACATAATCAATATTGGAAAAATGGATATGGCATGGAAAGTGTAAAAGCTGCGATATCGTTATTTTTTAATAGTCTTCATTTTCATAGAATTGAATTACATATACGTGTTGGTAATGAGCCATCCGTTCGTCTTGCGGAAAGAGCAGGTTTTTCTTTTGAGTGCAAGAGAGAGGCGTTTTCATTAGAGAATGGTAAGTGGATGGATTTTCTTATTTATTTTAAAAATAAGGAGATGGATATATGAGAGTTCTAATTACAGGTGGAAATCGCGGATTAGGGTCACAGTTAGTAAAAGTATTTCACGAAAATGGGCATATCGTTTATCCGTTAGTTAGAACTGAGGTTGCGATAACACAATTGAAGAAAATGTTTAGTTGTAGATGTTTTCCTATATTGGCAGACTTATCGATTGATGAGAGTACGGAGCAAATTAAAAGCCAGCTTGAGGATTGATCTAGTTATCAATAACGCAGGAATTACTGGGAAGGAGACTGAGGTTTTACATACGAATTCAGAAGAGTTAACGGATTTATTTAATATTCATTGCTTAGGTGTGATTCGAGCTGTAAAAGGTACATATGTGTCTTTAGCTAAATCGGATTATCCGAGAATCATAAATGTGTCCTCTCGATTAGGTTCATTGCATAAAATGGCGAACAAAGAGTTTCAACAAGGTCAGTTTTCGTATTCTTATCGAATTGCTAAAGCTGCACAAAATATGTTAACGCTCTGCTTACAACAAGAGTTTGAGGATAAAGGAATTCGTGTAACTGCCATTCACCCTGGAAAATTAAAGACTGATATTGGTGCTTTTGATGCGAATATGACTTCGGCTGAAGGAGCAAAAAATATATATGATTGGTTAATAGATTCAAATGAGGATGTTTCAGGGAAGTTTATTGAGCCAGGTGTGGGGGAATTGAAGTGGTAAAAACGGAGATAGAGTTATATTCTAAAATTTTTAAAGAAGGTTAGGAGAAAAGAAAATGAAGACTATAAATGTATTTTATTATGACGCATTTACAAATAAACCGAATATGGGTAATCCAGCAGGTATTGTATTAGATGCAGATGGATTAACAGAAGAGGAAATGCAGCGTATTGCTGAAAAAATTGGATTTAACGAAACAACTTTTGTTTTTTCTTCAGAGGTAGCAGATGTGAGAATGCGCTATTTTACACCTCGTTTTGAAATGGATTTATGTGGCCATGGGACAGTCGGGACAATATTTGCCTTACGTGAAAGAGGTTTATTAGAAGAGAGAACAAATATTACGATTGAAACGAAGGCTGGGATTTTACCGATACAAATAGATGTAAATAAAAAGGGAGAAACCTTTATTAAAATGAGGCAGGCAGCACCTCAGTTTAAAGATTTTGCGGGTTCAAAAGAAGAATTAGCTCATAGTATTGGTTTAGAAGTAAATGATTTAGATGTAAGTTTACCAATCGTATATGGAAGTACGGGGAACTGGACTGTAATTGTACCTATTAAAAATCTTGATGCATGTGAGAGAATGAAACCTAATAATGATGCGTTTCCATCAGTATTAAAAGAAATCCCCAACGCTTCTATTCATCCAGTTTGTCTAGAAACTTATGATGAGCAGGTGCAAATGCATGGGCGTCATTTCTCATCGGCTTTTGCTGGAACGATTGAAGATCCAGTGACAGGAACAGCTTTAGGTGTAATGGGAGCGTATTATGCGGCGTATTTAGAGAAAGATTTTGAACAAGAATTGGAGTTAATCGTTGAGCAAGGACAGGAAATAAATAAAGATGGTCGTGTAATGGTGTATGTAACGAAAGATGTAGAAACTGAGAATTTACAAATAGATATTGCTGGAACAGCGGTGTATGTGAAAGAGTTTGAAGTTTCAATATAAAGAAGAAAGCCCGGAATACATCCGGACTTTCATTATCTGTTCAACACTTCAATATACGAAGCATCTCCAGTTGTTCTTAAAGCGGAGCGGAAATTATTATTTTCTAACGTTTCAGCAACTTGTTGTAATTGCTGGGCATCATCATGATGAATAATTAAACTGTCTGCACCACTTTCTTCTATATGAATATGTTCGACATTTCCGATGGCATCATGTACAGCTTTTAAAAATTCAGGTTTCATATTGTCCTCCTATATGTATGTAACGTTGTTAGTAGTATTTCCTTATTTTTGAAATATAAAAGTAAATGAAAGGAGAAATACAAATGAATATATCTCAGTTTAAAGAACATATTACATCACTTTTTGAAGAACATCTTAATAAATACGGTGACGATGAGTATGGCTTCACTTACATTAGTAAAGAGGAATTTCATAAAATAGGTTACACGACAAATTTGACGTTAGAGACAATTGAAGAAGCTTATGAAAATGGGATTGATATGATACTTACACATCATGCACCGTGGAGCTTTTTATTTGGTATGGAAGAGGCTTGTATTGAGAAATTAAAAGAATATGAAATGAATCATTTTTGGATTCATTTGCCGTTAGATTTTGTAAAGTTTGGTACATGTACGTCGTTATTTAATGAAATTGGGATAGATACAATACTGGAATATTCCACGTATGAGGAAGAAGAGCTACCAGGAATAGGAGAGTGTAAAGAAGCGATTCCTTTTTCAAACTTAGTAGGCAAACTTGAAGAGAGAATGGAAGAGAAAGTGAAGAGCTGGAAAAATCACGATAAACCAGTGAAACGGATTGCGATTTTAACAGGTGCAGGAAATAAAGTGATAATCTAAATTGGAATGAAAATAGTTCGTATCCCAAAATAGGATATCAGCCATTTTACCGGATGGAGATTAATGAAGTGTATAAGTTTGACGGTGAGTATGAAGCCGATAAAAGGATGTTTGTTAGAGTAGAAGAGAGTGCAGTGTATCATTATAAATGGAATGAATTATATGATGAAATCTTGAAGGAAGCTGTTTTGATAAAGTGAAAATTAATTTCTATTATATTAAGATGTTTGAAGGTATTTTCTATTTGTTTGTCAAATAATAGTAAAGTTGTCTTTTGAATTAAGGAAATATTCGGAGTTGAAGGGTGAGGGAATGGACATTTCAGTAATCGCTGCACAACTAGTTAAGGAGAACGTGATTTCACATTATCCAAATAGCATAAAAGTGTTGAACGGAGGAACGACAAGTACTGTATATTTGTTGGATGAAAAGTATGTTGTAAAACTGAATGAATCGGAAGTAATACGTGAAGAAGCTTATTTTCTTTCTTTTTATGAGGGGAATACTTTATTTTCAAAGCTTTTGTATAAGGAACCTTTACATACATATATTGTGTATTCTTTCCTTGAAGGTAGTACTTCGTGCAAACAAGGACATAAACGAAGTGCGCTTAGTACTCTTGTAAAAGAAGTTATCAATAAGTATAAAATTGTTCCAGAGGCAGATGGCTGGGGATGGAAAGAAAGTCCGGTTCAATCTTGGAATGAATTTTTAGCGAAAAATGTGATGGAAGCTCATGAAAATGTAAGACGTTACATAAGTGATGAAAAGTATAAAACAGTTCTTAAACTAGCAAATAGTCAAAATAGGGGGACTGGAATAAATCAGCCATTTTTATTGCATGGTGATCTTGGATTTCATAATTTTATATTTCAAGGAAATAAGCTGCACGGTGTAATTGATCCCTTACCAGTGTTAGGAGATCCTATATACGATTTAATTTATGCTTTTTGTTCAACTCCGGAAGATTTAACAAAAGAAACAATCGATTATGCGATGAAACAATGTGTATTTTATAAAAAAGACCGTGATTTATATGAGGAAATAGTCATAGGATTATATTTGCGTATAGATACGTGTTTAAGACACCACCCGAAAGATTTAGAACATTATTTAGCAGCTTGGCGTTATTGGATGAGCGAGGTTGAGATGACTTTATAGTACAAATACTTTGGGGGAGATAGTGAGATGAATGTTGCAGAAGCGAAAAAAGATTTGGCAAGAAAAACGAAGAGAGGCTTACCAATTATAGTAGCTGGCATTTTATTTTGGATAGTTATGAGTATAACGGGCTTTGTTCTTTCTGAAAAACAAGTTGTGTGGGTGTATATAATTGGTATGGGCTGTGTGTTTCCTTTTGGTTTAATGATAGCTGCTATATTAAAAATTGATATGTTTGCGAAAGGAAATCCACTAGGGGTTTTAGCGGGAGTAATTGGTGGAATAAATGTATTGAATATTCCGCTTGTATTATTTGCGTATTTTCAAATTCCGGAGTGGTTACCTTTTGTAGTAGCAATGTTAATAGGTGTTCATTTTATCCCGTACGTATGGATTTACGAAAGTAAAAGTTATGGTTTATTGTCAGTAGGAACTGTATTCGTAACGTCAGTTTGCGGGATTCTTTTTGAGGAAAAAGGATTCACTTTAATTCCATGGTCAGTTACAGTTGTCTATTTACTTACTTTTATATGTTTATTAATTGAAAATAAAAAAGCAGATCATTATCAACAAAAATCAGCTTAATAAAAATATAGGGATAGGGGAAATGATTATGAAAAATTTCGTGTGTACAACGTGTGGCGTGCAGTATGCAGCGAGTGTAGAAGAACCGGTGAGTTGTCATATTTGTGATGAAGAGAGGCAATATGTTAATCCGAAAGGGCAGTCTTGGACGACGCTAGAAAACTTACAAACAGGTGATACATATAAAAATGAAATAATCGAAGAGGAAAATGGACTTTATAGTATTACGACAAAACCAGGGTTTGCGATCGGTCAAACTGCATTTGTAGTGAAAACAGAGTCATATCGTTTACTATGGGACTGTATTACTTATTTGGATGAAACGACAATTGCGAAAATAAAAGAGCTTGGTGGATTAGATGCAATTGCATTATCTCACCCGCATTATTATTCGACGCAAGTAGAATGGGCAGAGATATTCGATGTACCAATTTATATACACGAAGATGATAAAGAGTGGGTAATGCGCCCGAGTAGTCGTATTATTTATTGGTCTGGTGAGTCTTTACAATTAGCTGATGGATTGGTCATTCATCGTTTAGGCGGTCATTTTAAAGGAGGATCTGTCTTACATTGGGAAGAAGGTAATGATGGAAAAGGGATTTTGTTAACAGGTGATATTATTCAAGTTGTAGCAGATGAGCGGTGGGTGAGTTTCATGTACAGCTATCCAAACTTAATTCCACTACCAGCGAGAAAAGTGGAAGAAATGGTGAATCGAGTAAAGCAGTTACAGTTTAATCGTTTATACAACGCTTTTCATCGAGTAGTAAAAGAAAATGCAAATGAGGCAGTTGAACGTTCTGCTGAAAGATATATAAAAGCAATAGAAGGAAAGTTGTTTCATACGTAAAAGGAGAGTAGCTTAATGAAAACGTTAGTATGCTTTGGAGATAGTATTACAGCTGATGATGTATTTTTTGATGGTACACCTAGATTAACGCCAAGGTTACAAAGGATATTCCCAAATTGGGAAGTGGTGAATGCAGGTGTTCCAGGTGATAATACTTTTGATGCGTTAAAAAGGATTAAAGAAGATGTATTATCATATAAACCGGACTTCGTAACAGTTTTTCTTGGTACGAATGATGCAGTTTCTTTTTCACAAGTGCCATTACAAGTATACAAAGAAAACTTAGAGAAGATTGTAAACCAGATTTCGTCAGATAAAGTACTTCTTATTAGTCCTGCACCAGTTGATGAGGAAAGACAGCAGAGTAGAACAAATGAAGTGCTCGGTCAGTATGCAGACGTGGTGGAGGAAGTGGCGAGGGAAACAGGAAGTTATTTTCTAAATGTATATGCTCAAATGATTCAAGAACGGGATTATAAAAGATTTGTAGAAAATGATGAAAAAGATGGATTACACTTTGGGCCAGAAGGTTATGAGTATGTAGCGAAGTTAATTGGTGAAAAGTTAAAAGGGATTTTATAAAAAGCAAAGCACTTGGTGCTTTGCTTTTTCGTATTTCTTTCGCAGTCTATAAACTTATTGATCGCTGTAATTTGGACAGATATTTTGCTTTTTTATGTGTGTAAAAGGTTAGCTCTGTTTTAAAGTAATATAAATTTATTTTAAAAAATTTATATTTCGTAGTTGAAAATTAGTAAAGGTGTAACTATAATAGTTGCAGAAAGTTTGTTGTTTTGAAATATACATATTGAATTACAAGAATGAAGGGAGTTTTTATGTAAAACAAAAAGGTATAAAATCTATTAATTTTTATAATAAGATAAAATATTTTTTGATGCATACACATTATTAAATTATGTTATTTCTAATAGAAAACTAGAGGTGGAAAAATGAAAAATTTTAAAGGTATGTTGATATCATCACTTGCAATTGCAACTTTTGCTGGGGTAGGTACGACATTTGTAACAAATACAGTACATGCTGCTAATAACGATTCTAGTAAAATACAAGTTCGTTCTAATAAGAGTATAAACACAACAACTGGCTCGAGATTGCCTGTATTATCAGTCAATCCTTATGATGAACCTAGATTTTCGAGACAGGGATATCTTGAAGATGCACCTTTAGGAATTAATGCTCCTTATGCTTGGGGAATTAAAGGAGGAGATGGTCAAGGAGCAACTTTTGTAGATTTGGAAGAAGGCTGGTTATTAAATCATGAAGATTTAGTCGGTCAAAATATTGAATTTATGTCTGGAAAAATGAGTAATGATCTTTCTCACGGTACTTCAGTTCTAGGTGTTGTTTCTGCAGCTGACAATGGGATTGGGAACATTGGGATTGCACCAAAAGCAAAGGCAAAAGTAATTTCAGTAATCCGAGATAATGGGAGAATCGATGTAAGAGATGCTATTTTAAGTGCCGTAGATTCTTTACAGGCTGGAGATGTTTTATTAATAGAAGAATCCTTTAAATATGATGGATATGGAGATGACCCTTTACCAGTAGAAGTGTACCCGAGTATATTTAACGCAATTCGCAAAGGTACAGATAAAGGCATTATTATTGTAGAAGCAGGTGGTAATGGTGGGATTGATTTAGATGAATTTAAAGACCGTAATGGTAAACAGATTTTAAATCGAAATAGTCCAGACTTTAAAGATTCAGGAGCTATTATAGTTGGAGCATCTACTGCAAGAGTTCCTCATAAACGTTTAGCTTTCTCTAACTATGGTAGTAGAATTGATGTATATGGTTGGGGAGAGTATGTTGATACATTAGATACATATCAAAATCAAAACAGTAAAGGACAAAAAGTTACAGATCAGAACATAATTAATCGTTATACTTCTAATTTCCGTGGTACTTCTAGCGCTTCGCCTATAATTGCTGGGGCTGCTGTATCGATTCAAGGGATTGCTAAAGAACATTTAGGTAAGGCATATACACCAAAAGAATTGAGAGCAATTTTAAGTAATCCAAATACAGGCACAAATTCTAATAACCCATCATCTGATAAAATAGGGGTTTTACCAGATTTAAAAGCGATTTTGTCTAACCTTGGATTTAATAGTAATTTGACTACCAATGATTCTATGGTATTTCCAGATAACGTAGAAAAAAATGAAGGGAAAGAAAATTCAACTTTCGTATTTCCAGGTGAAGAAACAAAAAGAACAGGGGATAAAAATTCAACTGTAACCTTCCCAGAAGAAGATTTAAAACAGCAAGAAAAAGAAGAGGGATTAATTGTTTTTCCGGATTAATAAAAAATACTACCTTCCATTTGGAGGTAGTATTTTTTATTTCTTGTAATGAAAAAGCGTGCATGAAATTTGTATTTGTTTATCCCGCATTAACGGGCAGTAAGACCCCCACTTCAAAATTCAGCGAAAGCAAAGAAGTTAGGTGGGGGATCAACTGCCCGTAAAAGCCCGATTGGTTCAACTAATAATCAGTGGGGATAAATAAAACCCCCACTGATTAAAGTTTCACTTTATTTTACGTTGGGTGGTAGTGGGGCATTAGGTGCTACTAGTTTTTGTTCGCGCATTTCTTCCCAGAATGCTGCTGGAATTACTATGTTTAATGCATTTTGATCTTCTACAATTCGTTAGGAACAACGGCAGTAATACTTGATGCCCTCTAATAGTTTTTAGCAATGTATAAATTTATAGGTCCATAACTTATAGTGAAAATGAATTTTATCCTGGATTTTTTATTTAATATATAATTACAAAGTTAAAACTATATACTTTTAATGATTAAAATATATAATAAATATAGAAACGAAAATTTATGAGCAAGGAAGTTGAAAAACATGACATTAACAATGGGCTTTATTGGATTTGGAAAGTCAGCTAACCGCTATCACTTACCTTATGTAAACACACGTAATAATATAAAAATAAAAACGATTTTTGTACGTCAAATAAATGAAGAATTAGCGGCTCCATATGAGGAAAAAGGTGTTTACTTCACTACTGATTTGGACGAATTGTTGAATGACAAAGAAATTCAATTAGTAACGATCTGTACGCCAGCACATACGCATTACGAATTAGCGAAAAAAGTTATACTAGCCGGAAAATCCGTTATCGTTGAAAAACCATTTTGCGATACAGTAAAACATGCTAAAGAATTATTAGCTTTAGGACGAGAGAAAGGTGTAGTCGTTATGCCTTACCAAAACCGTCGTTTTGATGGTGATTTCTTAGCTGTGAAACAGGTTGTTGAACAAGGATTCCTTGGTGATATTATTGAGATTGAATCGCATATTGATTATTTCCGTCCGGGTTCAATCACTCACGAAGGTCCGAAAGAAGAAGGTTCATTTTATAGTTTAGGTATTCATACGATGGACCGTATGATTTCACTATTTGGCCGTCCTGATACGGTAACATACGATATTCGTAATAATGAAGTGGAAGGTGCGGTTGATAATTATTTCGATGTTGGTTTACATTACGGAAATCAGCTGAAAATTAAACTGAAAACGAACCATGTTGTAGCGAAAGATTATCCACGCTTTATCGTTCATGGAACAAATGGATCGTTTATTAAATACGGTGAAGATCAGCAGGAAAATGATCTGAAAGCGGGTATTATGCCTGAGAGTGCAGGATTTGGTGAAGATTCGCCGATGTACTATGGGATTGCTAAATATCGCAATGCAAACGGTGATTGGATTGAAAAACAAATTAAAACGCCGCTTGGTGATTACGGCCGTTTCTATGATGCAGCGTATGAAACAATCGTAAATGGTGCACCAAAGCTTGTGAAAGACGAAGAAGCGGTAACGAATATTGAAATCTTAGAAAACGGATTTGCTGCTCCATCACCTTCAGTTTACAAACTTGAGGCTTTACATTTGAATGAATAGAAGAGGGGATAGAGTATAAAGGAGGTATGGAAATGGCAAGCGGATCAACACAAGTAAAATACCTCGGCATTTATCAAAAAATTAAACAGCAAATTTTAGACGGTGAATATAAAATTAACGAAAAAATTCCAAGTAGCCCCGTCCTTGCTGAAGAATTTGGTGTTTCAGTCCTTACCATAAAAAAAGCGCTGGATTTGTTAGTTAGAGACGGATACATTATCCGCCGGCGCGGAAGTGGAACAGTCGTTCAAGATTGGCGTCAGCAGGAAAAGGCACGAATGATTCAAACTTTAACAGGTACGAAAGCTGTTTACGGCAGTGAGGTAGAAAGTAAAATTATCGAGTTTACGATTGTCGGTGCCGATGAAATCATTGCTGAAAAATTGGGCATTTCAGTAGGGGATTTCGTATATAAAATCATTCGCCTTCGTATCATTCACAGTATCCCAACGATTATGGAGCATACGTGGATGCCGATTTCGGTCATCCCAGGTGTTGAAGCTTCGGTTTTAGAGGAGTCGATATACTCACATATTCAAAATAAACTTGGTCTTGAAGTAGGGACATCTGTTGTCAGGGTTAAAGGAATTCGCCCAGATGATAGGGAAAAGCAGTTTATGAACTTAACAAATCAGGATTTCCTAATGCGAGTTGAACAAGTGGCTTACTTAACGGATGGACGAACTTTTGAATATTCTTATGCAGATCATCTACCGGAAACCTTTGAGTTTGAAACAGTCATTACGGCAAAAAATTATAAAGAGATATAAAAACCGGTTGAGGCAAGTATTGTCTCAACCGGTTTTTATATCCTCGATAGAATTTACACATATAGTAGGAGCAGTTATTATTCATCGGCTGTAATCAGCATGGATGTGTTCCCGTTTTTTTTAAGATGATTTTCTCCCCAAGCACAAAGTGAATCGAGTATAGTTCCTAAAGATGAACCGTAATCCGTTAAAGAGTACTCTACTTTCGGTGGTACTTGGTCATATACTTTCCTTTGGGTTACACCATCTTCTTCTAGTTCCCGTAATTGTTGTGTTAACATTTTTTGCGTAATATTAGGCATTAAACGTTTTAATTCACTCGTTCTTTTTGTTCCTTTTTTTAAATAACAAAGGATAACTGCTTTCCACTTTCTGCCAATAACTTCTAAAGTCGCTTCTACATGAATATTGTATTTCTTCATAAAAAAACTCCTTTGATGAGTTTAGATTTCAGTTTTGGGTTACATCCGTTGTAATACTAAAATTATTTCTTTTTAGTGCCTATAACACTTTAAAGTGCGTACTATTTATTGTGCTAAATATCGTTCATAATAACCGATGTAGAACTGTACTAGAAAGTTTATACGTTACTTTTTAGTACCTATAATAATTTAAAGTACGTACTTTTTATTAGGATGAATATAATTCATAATAGCACTTGTAAGCAAGAAATGAGTAAAATGTACTTTGAAGGAGCCATCATGCTATGGGGAATTTTACATGAGAACAATTTGGTGAGTTATTAAAATTAATCCAAGACTTAACAGTTGATTAATTGAACTGTAAAGTTTAAGATTACAGTAAGGTTTTTAAAAGTGAGTTGTTAACGTCTGTAAAATGTAGCATGAATATAATTAAACCCAAGACTTTTCAGGATTTAAATATAGATAAGAAATTTGTTTGAAAGGAGGAAACAGAAGGTGATAGAAGTATGTGTTACAGTCAATTATAACGATAGAAATTATCAAACAAATGTTATTGTAAGCAAAGATACGATATGGACAAAAATTAAACAGTTGGCAGAAGAACAAGTGAAGAAACAATGGAGTCTTTAAATGTATTTTTAACTTAAAAGCTAAATGAAGTTATGTAATCTATTTCTTTATGCTAAGAGTGGTTCTTATATATTTCAACGTTCAACTAACCTATCTGTAATGTTTATGGCTACAGTATGTTAATATATGAGAAACAATATTTTTGATCGTAGGAGGAAAAAAATGAACAGCGATTTTACCTTGGCCATACACAGTTTAACTTATTTAGCTTTACAGCCAGACCGGATGTCAACAAGTAATGCTATTTCAGAAAGTGCAGGTGTTCACCCAGTACGCATTCGCAAAGTGCTAAGTTTGTTAAAAAAACATAAGTTTATACAATCGAAAGAGGGAACTGGTGGAGGTTTTATTTTCGCTCGAGATTTAAGTGAAGTTAACCTCTGGCATATATATCAGATAACCTCTGAAGGTGCGTTGCAGCCTAAGTGTCCTGAATCAAATGATCAGTGTATTGTAGGTTTGAATATGCGAAAAGTCCTGTTCACTATTTTCTTAGGTGCGGAAGAACATCTAGGTGAATACTTAAAGAACTATACAATGAAAGAAGTTGTTGATCTTATCAATCAAGAGCGTTAAGCGGCTTAATTGTTATATAGAGCCGGAAGTTCTTACTATTTAAATGTAATGGGAAATATTACAGTTTGATTTCGTTTTTATTTCTTTTTTATCGTCACAAAAAATATTTATAAGAAGGTGAAAAAGTATGATGTCAAATAATAATCATGTTTTAAAAGTGGGAGATTGGGTTCGTGGAATATCAAATGAGGGTGAATTCATAGTTGGTTACATTGTATCACTTGATGAAGTGGAAGATATAGTTACAGTTAGTATTGTGAAACGTGACGACAAGTACACAATAAACGAAGCGATTTTACTCTTTAGTAAACATGTTAACAAACTCCCTGAATCAAAGGTAATCAATAAGGAGCAAATCCTTTATCTTATAGACCTTGCATTATTAACAGGGGACGAAGAATGGTTTATCGAGCTTTCTTCAAAATTAAACTCGATAAAAGAGCTAGTTAACGAGGGGGTTTAAAGATTACATGATTTGCTTTTAATAGGTTGAATCGTGCAATAATCAATAATATCATCTCTAAGGAAACGATGTAAAAACTATTAATTATAAACATAGAGATATTCCTGAAGAAGAGTTGAAAAAACTTGAATTACGATGACATTGCATTGAGTTGTTTGCACACTTCTGATAACAATTGTTATGTAAATAGGCTGCCTGATATGGGCAGTTTATTTTATTTTTTCGTTTAGCGTAGGTTTTGTAAAATGTTAGCGGTCCTCTTATTGCTATCAAGTAAAAAACGTATCTTCCTAAAAATGTATATGAATGCAATGTCGATAATATATATCCTAAAAATTAGGTTTGATATTGAAAAAGGTATTTCTTTTTAACCACATTAATTATTTATTAGAATATCTTTTTTGATTAAAATAAATTTTTTTGACAAAGAAGAATATAAGTATCTTTATAATGAGTAACTTGTATAAGTAATATATGAATGTATTTTATGCTAATTCATTCAGTTTTAAGCGATAGGAACAATTGCAACATGCTAACTGTAAAATATTATCCATATAAAATTTTTCCTGCTGAATATTTCTGAAAATATAAAAATATTAATTTTATAAATATACACGTTATAATGAGGGCGTCGAGAGAAATTTTATTATCTCTGGAGAAAATATAAAAAATGCGATTATTAGTAAGAAAGGTGTGTGATTAGAGGCGAAATGTATGTAAAGTGCTTCAGTGGCTTGCGTAAGCAATATCATCAGTGCTGCCGAAGTTATTAAAGTAATGTATAGAATTGAGAAAGAAATGCCTCGCAAATGAAGAGAGGCCGGTTTAGCTAAAATTACTGTTAAAAGTAAAAAGAGAAACCATTAAAGTAATACACTGTTATTAGAAATGTTGCAACGTATTTATGAAGTCTATTCTATATTGTTCTCTTAAGGGGTCTTTATATAAAGAGCGGATATTACGAGTGAAATTTTTTGTGAACGCTAACAATTATATTAGGACGTTAACTAGCGAATGTTTTAATTTGGAGTCATTATGATGAAGGACATACAATGTGGGGCAACTTGTAAGGAATTCATTTTCCGAAAAAAGGAAAATGTTTGTTAGCTATAAAGAGAGATGCAGGAATAGATACAAGGGGGAGTTATTATATGAACGGGAATACTGCAAAGAAAATAGAAGTTCAAGCTGAAAATACCGCACTAAAAAATGAGCAATATGCAGATCCGAAAAAGTGGCATAAGCAGGATACTACATGGGCATTAAGTCTATTTGGAACTGCAATTGGAGCAGGGGTGCTCTTTTTACCGATTAATGCAGGTTCAGGTGGTTTATTATCATTACTACTAATTACATTGCTTGCATATCCAGTTATGTATTACTCACATAGGGCACTTGCTAAAATGATATACGCTTCTAATTCTGCTGATGAGGGGATCACAGGTACAATTAGAGAGTATTTCGGAAATAAAGCGAGTATCATTTTTAACATCGTATATTTCGGTTCAATTTATACAATCGTACTAATGTATTCGGTTGCGCTTACAAATACTGCAAGTAGTTTTATCGTGCATCAATTGCATATGCCAGAACCTCCAAGGGCTATTTTATCACTTGTATTAGTTCTTGGTCTTATCGCTATACTGAATTTTGGTCAAGATATTACTGTAAAGGTAATGAGTATGCTAGTGTATCCTTTCATAGCTTCTCTACTGTTTATTGCAATATCTTTAATTCCACAGTGGAATACGTCAATGCTTAGCTTTTCAGCTGTTTCTACTGCTTCAACAGGAACAGGATATTTTGGAACGATATTGATGATTCTACCAATTATTGTATTCTCATTTAATCATTCACCTATGATTTCATCATTTGTTGTGAAACAGAGAGCTACGTATGGAATCGAAGCCACTGATGCTAAATGTGCGCAAATACAAAAGGTTTGTTATATTCTGACATTCGTTGTAGTTATGTTCTTCGTTTGGAGTAGTGCACTGAGCTTGACTCCAGAGGATTTAAAAATGGCGAAAGAGCAAAACTTATCAATCCTTTCATATCTTGCTAATGAGCTTAATTCACCTGTAATCACTATTGCAGCTCCAATCATTGCTTTTGTGGCTATTACAAAATCTTTCCTTGGCCATTATATCGGAGCATTTGAAGTAATGCGTGACATGATTATTAAGTTCGGTAAATCACGTGGAAAAGTAATTGAAGAAAAAACAATTAAGACAATCGTCCTTACTTTTGTTGTATTAACATGCTGGTTTGTTGCTTATACAAATCCAAGTATTCTTGGACTTATTGATTCTCTAAGTGGTCCATTAGTTGCTGCTATCTTATGTCTATTACCGATGTATGCGATTCAAAAAGTACCAGTACTAGCTAAATACAAAGGAAAAATGAGTAACGTATTTGTTATTATTGTAGGTGTACTTACTGTTTTAGCAAGTATTAAATCATTATTTTAATTCACGATTGCTAGTTCTAGTGTAAAATAAAATAGAGCGATTTTGGGACAGGCTTCTCCGTTGGGAGAGTTTGTCCCTTTTTAAATTAACGATAAAAGTTCATCTTTCACATAGGCTCTTTTTGTACATAATGTTGCTTTATTGCGTAACACTTTTATCCTTATTGATTTTATGAGATTTTTACGCATAATTGTAACTAAGGGAGATGATTCCAAGTTGAGTAGGCCGAATATAAGCACAACAGTTTTGGGAGATATAATTGTTACCCGTCTTATCGGCAAGATCAAAAAAGATGATGTTTATGAATGGTTTAATGGTTTCGAGCGGGTTTGTCAGCAATGTATTTCCGAGGGCCGGAAATACAAATTGTTGGTGGATAGAAAAGGATACACACCAGATCATTTTTCTGTTCAAAAAGCATGGAAAGATAAGTTTTTAAATGAAACGATTTTGAATCACAGTAAGGCAATTGCTTTTCTCCTTGAAGAAGGGGAGATACTGAACTATTTACAACAATCCAATACAAAAGAATCTGTTAAATTTTTTGATGATTATGAACAAGCATTCTTTTGGTTGAATGAATATCCCATATGAAACGTTTAGCGAACCAGTTGTTCAATCAACTGGTTTTTTTATGTTTGTAAGTAGTATTCGGAAGAAAACTTTTATACGAAATGTTTAGCACTAGAGGACATACATTTTTAATGCGTTAAATATAATTCATAATAGCACCAAGAAGAAAAGAATACGCTTTACGGTATTAGTTATATGGAAAGGCCGTACGATAGGATCGCATAAACTCAAAAATATCAATGTGGCATAAAGTGAGTAAGGGGGATACAAGATATGAGTACTTCAAATTTGAGTGAAATAAGCAAACAAATTTTAATAGAGGAGGAAACGCTTCAATTTACCTCTTTTACAAATGAAGATGCCTTGCAACTAGGTTTATTTATCGTTGAAACAGCAAAGCAAGAAGGGAAATTGATTGCTGTTGATATAACAAAAAATGGTGTGCAATTATTTCATTTCAAGATGACAGGGACAAATGAGGAAAATACGAAATGGATTGAGCGTAAAAAACGAGTTGTTTCCCTGCATGATCATAGCTCGTATTATATGCAGATACAAAGTGAAATAACTGGAATCTCATATAATGAAAAATATCTTTTAGATAGCTCGGAATATGCTGCGTTTGGTGGATGTTTTCCTGTCCAAATAAAAGACGTAGGGGTTATTGGAATGATAACAGTTTCAGGATTACCACCAGAAGAAGATCATGAATTGGTTATAAGAGCAGTGAAAAATCAATTAAATCAGTAATGAAAGTAATTTTAATGGCTTAATAAAAAGGCAAAAATGAACATATTCCTGTTCGTTTTTGCTTTTTTATTATATTTTTTTGTAATATCGGGCATAAAAATTAAAAATTCAACTATTCCTTGTATTAAATGACAAAGGAGAGTAGCTTAAATGTAATAAGTCAAGTAATGAGTTATTAATGATTCCTGTCTTTCTTGGTGACTATAATAGATCAATTTAATGTTACTATTTCCCATTAAAGACATGTCGCTTCAAGATAAAATTTGATGATTAAAGTAGCTACATTTTATATTTGTGTAAATATGAAACACACAGGATATATGAATAGAGAATGGGTAAAATAGTACCGAATGATGATTAGATTTTATTAATGATGTTATAAGACGTTTTTTAGGTAAACTGAACCGTTTTGGACAAGAAGTAGTATGTTTAGATTCAGAATGATTGGCAACTGGTGTTATGGAGTTCAATAATTAAAAAATGAACTCATTTATACTCATATTATCTTCGCGATGTATCATTTTGAAGGACTAGGAGGAAATAAATTATGACAAAAGATTTCTATACTGCACTGAAAGAAAGACGGACTTACTATGGGATTAATAAAGAGGTACAAGTATCAGATGAAAGAATTAAAGAAATCGTAGAGTTTGCTGTGAAATATACTCCATCATCTTTCAATTCTCAAACTGCGCGATTAGTTGTATTATTTTGTGAAGCTCATGATAAATTATGGGATATTACAACTGAAACATTAAGAAAAGTAGTTGGGGATGGAGATTTTTCAGGAACGCAACAAAAAATGGATTCTTTTAAAGCTGGTTATGGAACAGTACTATTCTTTGAAGATGAGGCAATAGTTAAATCGCTTCAAGAAAAATTTGCTGCATATGCTGAAAACTTCCCAATTTGGTCACACCAAGCATCAGGTATGCATCAATTAGTCGTGTGGACAGGATTAGAAGCAGAGGGATTAGGGGCGTCTTTACAACATTATAATCCATTAATTGATGATGAAGTGAAAACAGAGTGGAATGTTCCTGCTAATTGGAAACTGATTGCACAAATGCCATTTGGTAATCCAACGGCTGCACCAGGAGAAAAGGAATTCCAACCGATTGAAGAGCGTGTGAAATTTCATAAGTAATAAAGTGAAGCTTTAATTAGTAGTGGTCTTACTGTCCGTAAATAGTGGGATAACCTAACTGTATTGTGAAAATAAAACCGTTTAGTTACAAAAAAATTTATTCGTTCTTTTTATTAAGCGAGTATGTATGAATAAAAGGCGTTAGAAACACTATTTTAAACTTTAAAGGAACAAGGTGATCGTTTTGATCACCTTGTTTTATTTCTTAAAAAACGCTAAGTTTTCATAAATGCTTGAAAAACTAGCGTTTTAATAATAGGTATCTGTAATTTGATTACTTAAAACTATATACGAAAAAGCTTTTATGCTATTCCTCAAGTTCTATCCATTCCTGTGACCATTCTTCTATTCCGCGAATAATAGCTTCTAAGGCAAATCCTTTTTGAGTTAAAGAATATTCTATACGAACCGGTGTATCAGGAAAGACTTTACGTTCGACAATTCCTTCTAGTTCTAATTCTTTCAATCTTTCTGAAAGTAATCTTCCGCTAACAGGAAGAGAAGATTCAAGCGTACAAAAGCGCTGAGATCCAGAGAAAAGTTGGTAAATAATTAGTGCTGTCCATCGTTGACTAAAAAAGTTCATTCCTTTTTCAAAGCGAGGGCATAATGTAGAATCATTCATTTTCCTTCACCTCCTAAAACAAATTATATAACATCTTACTATTAGTAACAAATGTTTTTATAATTAATTACTTGACGTAAATTGATTACGAATGTATACTCGCTTACATAAAGTAACTAAGTTGTTTTATGTAACTAAAACTCTTTTCTTTAAATGGCCAAAGTTGTAATGATACATATTACATATAAGCTGAGAGGAAAAGAATATCATCTGTAAAAACACTTACGTTGTGTAAGTTCAACAATAAAAATATAACAATGGAAGAGAATTTTTTAGAGATTCTTTATACTAGGAGGTACCTAATGGTTACAACAGATACAATTCATATGTTAGAAGATAAAATTCAATTTATACATCAAGATGGCAAGGATATTTATTTAGTAGGTCCTATCAAATTGCCAATTAATTTATATGGGGAGACTAAAGTTTTCCAATGGTATTCTTGGTTGCAATGTAGTGAGGTTACAAATAGTGTAGAAGGAATTATTGAAAAACTTTCATCTATTAATTTAGCTGATATGCAGCAATCTAGTGTGCTTGTATATGGTGATTTTGAGAATTCTGAAGATGCCCTAATTCGTATGCATAGTATTTGTCACACTGGTGACATCTTTGGTAGTAAACGTTGTGATTGTGGATTCCAATTAAAGCAGTCTTTACAAATGATTACAGAACATGGTTCAGGTGCTTTATTTTACTTAGCGAATCATGAAGGAAGAGGAATTGGTTTGTTTAGTAAAGCGATGACGTATCTCTTGCAAGAAAATGGGTTAGATACAGTAGAAGCTAATCTGAACCTAGGTTTTGAAGATGACATTCGAAATTACGATGATACAATTGAAGTATTAAAAGCGCTACGCTCAAAACCTGTAAAACTTATTACAAATAATCCGAAAAAATTAGAAGCGTTACAAAAAGCTGGATTAAATGTTACGAGTCGTGAACCGTTATGGGGTGATGTCTCAGAGTTTAATGAGAAATATTTGCAAACGAAGATTCAGCGTTCTGGACATTTTGAAGGGGGACACTTACATGAGTGAGCATGAACTGTATATGAATCTAGCACTAGAAAATGCCAAGGCTATGAAGGGACAAACGACTCCGAATCCACTGGTTGGATCTGTAATTGTAAATGATAATCGAATTGTAGGGATCGGAGCACATATGAAGGCCGGAGAGCCACATGCCGAAATACATGCGATACGTATGGCGGGAGAACAGGCCCGTGGTGGTACAATCTATGTAACTCTTGAACCTTGTTCTCATCATGGAAGAACAGGACCTTGTGCTGAAGCGATTGTACAAGCAGGAATTAAGAAGGTAGTAGTTGCTACACTTGATCCAAATCCAATTGTTTCTGGACGTGGAATTAAAATCCTACAAGATGCTGGTATTGAAGTGCTTGTAGGAGTGTGTGAAGAAGAATCAAAAAAAATGAATGAAGTCTTTAATAAATATATTATGACAAAGCGCCCATTTGTAACGATTAAATCGGGTGTTACATTAGATGGGAAGATTGCTACTTCTTTATCGGATAGTAAGTGGATCACATCTACAGAAGCAAGACAGGAAGTACACCAAATACGAAATGAAAATGCAGCCATTTTAGTAGGAGCGAATACTGTCCAAAAGGATAATCCATCATTGACAACGCGTATTTCAAATGGAAGAAATCCAATTCGAGTGATATTGGACTCAACATTACGCATACCAATGGAAGCTAACGTTGTTACAGATGGGGAAGCTCCTACTTGGATTTTTACAACAAGTAATCATGCAGCGGAAAAAAGGAAGGCATTAGAAAATGCAGGAGTCAAAGTATTTGTTACTAGCGGAGAAAAGCATATAAACTTACATGAAATGCTTGATGTTTTAGGGCAAAAAGGAGTTTCCTCCCTGCTTATTGAAGGTGGTGGAGAAGTAAATGCTTCGTTTATTGAAAATAAATTAATAGATAAACTTATTTTATATATTGCACCTAAAATTATTGGGGGTAGAATGGCACCTAGCTTTGTAGCGGGTGCTGGTATTACTAAAATGCAAGATGCAATTGAATTTAAGGATATATCATTTACCCAGGTTGGAAAAGATTATAGATTTATTGGCTATCCAGAATATCGGAAAGATGAGAAATAAGGAGAATAAAAAACTACTTATGTTTTTTAATAAATGAAGTGCAGAAAGGAGCGATGAAGAGTGAAGTTTGGATTTGATATCGATGATACGTTAATTGATTTAAGACAGCATGCTTTTCATTTATATAATGAAAAATTAAACAAAAAAGTAGGATTGGATGTATTTCATTCTTTAAAAACAATTGAAATTCATGAAGCATTTGGCATGACTTCGGAGGAAGGTGGTCAGATGTGGAATAGTTTGCTTGATGAAATTTATTATACTTCTTGTTCACCGTTTCCGTATGCAGTAGAGACATTGCAAGAATTAGAAAGACAGGGACATGAAATATACTATATAACGGCGCGACCTAAAGAGCATGGAGAGCAAACAAAAAAATGGTTAATAGAAAAAGGATTTCCGGTACATGAAGATCGATTTTTCTATGGGATGAAGGACGAAGAAAAAATACACTTCATACAAGAAATAAAATTAAACTATTTCTTTGATGATAAGCCAGCTGTATTAGAAACGTTAATAGGAAAACCGATAAATGTATATGCAAAAACTACTTCTTACAATCAACATCTCAAAATCCCGCGGATTACAAGTTGGACGGAGTTAGGAAATATTATAAAGAAAGATATGTAAAGATTTAATTAGAAAATTAAATAGAGCCAAGAGCGTATTGAGTATTACAATATTACAGAACAAAAAGGATGAGCAAATCGTAAAAAATTAGGTATGGCTATCATCCCAAAAATAATTGATTTTTCGCGATTAAAAAGATTCTAGTAATTAATTCAAGCACAAGTGTAATAACATGGATATTTCAAAAAAGCATGAAGACTTAAGGGTCTTCGTGTTTTTTTGAGTAATGCATGAAAGAATATCGATAATTATACGATATTTTGGTGTTTATAATAAATTATTTTTATATACAAAATAAAATATATAAAATGATTGATAATTATGAATTATAGAAGTTTTAATAAATAGATAAAGACTAAAAAATATTACGGCATAAAAATCTTTATTTTAAGACATTTTTATTGACGGTAATAGTTCATAAAGTTAATATTCCGAATATAAGTTTATTAAGTTACTAAAAATAATTTAGTATACATTTTATTGTTAAATTTGATAAGTAAGTTGTGGGAGAAATGCTTTGAATTGCCACTATTAATATTGGGGATAATTAGAAAGCGACAAATATAAAAAATTAGAAGTTCAGCAGCAAGAGTGGATCAACAATAATAGTAGCTTCTGTACAATGCATTTTTACTTTAGTGACAATGACTATACATCACGAGGGGGACTGAAATTGGAATCAATGACCTTTGTTTTATTTGGAGCAACAGGGGACTTAGCTAAAAGGAAAATTTACCCTGCGCTATATAACTTATATAGAGATCAAAAGCTTCCAAAGCAAATATCCGTTATTGGGCTTGGAAGACGTGAAGTATCTCATTTAGATTTTCAAAAAAGAATAAAGGAATCTATAGAAACTTTTTCTCGTCGCAGAGAGGAAGGTACTCCGAAAATAGAAGATTTTTTAGAGTGTTTTCGTTATTGTCCGTTAGATGTGAATAAGCCAGAAGATTATAAAAGGTTATTACAAGTAGTTCGTGAAAGGGAGGAAGAACAAAATATAAAAGGGAATAGAATGTTCTACCTTTCAGTTACTCCTGAATTTTTTGAGACAATTGCTTTAAATATTAAAGAAAGTGGACTTGATAAAACGGATGGATGGAAGCGCCTGATGATTGAGAAACCGTTTGGTCATGACCTTAAATCTGCCCGAGAGCTGAATGATAAGCTTAGCCAAACATTTGAAGAAGATGAAATATACCGTATTGATCATTATTTAGGTAAACCGATGATTCAAAACATTGAAGCACTTGAATTTGCAAATCCTATTCTTCAATCGATTTGGAATAAAGAACATATAGCGAATGTACAAATAACAGCTAGTGAAACGGTTGGGGTAGAAGAAAGGGCAGGATATTATGATCAGGCAGGAGCCATTCGTGATATGGTTCAAAATCATATGTTGCAAATATTAATGATGACTGCTATGAATTTGCCGGAAAAAATAAATGCATGTGAAATTCGTGAGGAAAAACGAAAGGTAATGGAAACTCTTCGAAAAGTGAAAAAAGAAGACGTTCAGAACCATATCATTCGCGGGCAATATGCTTCAGGGGAGATCAAAGGACAACAAGTTGTAGCGTATAGAGAGGAGCCAGGAGTAAATCCTTCTTCTCAAACAGATACATTTGTTGCTGCTCGCTTATGGATTGATAACCCATTTTGGACTGATGTTCCCTTTTATATACGAACAGGAAAAAGAATGAAAGAAAAGTCTACTCGTATTGTAATTGAATTTAAAAATACATTAAAACAGCAATATCAAGATAGTAATCCAAATGCGGAGCCTAATTTGTTAATCATTGAAATTAGCCCAAGTGAAAATGTTTCACTCCAATTAAATAGTAAAAATCCATTGAACAATGGAGAGCTTGAACCCATCCGTATTCATTTTACTTGTGAGCAAACTGGAATGGGAATACCTGAAGCATATGAAAGACTCATTTATGATGCTATATGTGGAGATTCTACATTTTTTGCACACTGGAGAGAAGTTGAATTATCATGGGAATGGGTGCAGCCAATACTTGAAGCGTTCGAAGAGAACTTGTTATCTCTTCATGAATATGAGTCTGGCTCGTATGGTCCGGATGCTGCTCATGCTCTATTACAAGAAAGTGAATTTAAATGGTGGTTAGATGAGGGATTGCAAAAATAAGTACATTCTTATAAGTAAAGCAATATGACAAAAAGATATTCATCATTTTATTAATATGTATTTATGATGAAAGGTAATTCAAGGAGGAATTATATTATGAGAGTAGGATTAATTGGTTTAGGTAAAATGGGATTAAATTTAGGGAAGAATTTAATTGATCATAAACATGAAGTAGCAGCATTTGATTTAAATACGAATGCAGTGGAAGAAATGAAAGAGTATGGTGCTACAGGTGTATCTAGTTTAAGCGAACTTGTTCAATCATTAGAATCACCAAGAATTCTTTGGGTAATGGTTCCGCACGCTGTTGTTGATTCTGTTATTAATGAGGTTACCCCGCTGTTATCAAAAGGAGATATTTTAATTGAAGCTGGTAATTCACATTATAAAGAGTCTATCCGCCGATATGAGCAACTACAGAAAGATGGCATTCACTTTATGGATGCAGGAACTTCTGGCGGAATGGAAGGCGCTCGTAATGGTGCTTGTTACATGATCGGAGGAGATCAAGAAGCTTGGGACATCGTTGAACCTATCTTCCGTGATACTGCTGTAGAAAATGGGTACTTATATGCTGGAAAAGCTGGTAGTGGTCACTTCTTAAAAATGATTCACAATGGAATTGAATACGGTATGATGGCTGCTATTGGTGAAGGATTTGAGGTTTTAGAAAAAAGTGAATTTGACTACGATTATGAAAAAGTATCAAGAGTATGGAATAACGGTTCAGTAATTCGCTCATGGTTAATGGAATTAACTGAAAATGCATTTTCTAAAGATGCAAAACTGGATGAAATTAAGGGCGTTATGCATTCTTCTGGTGAAGGAAAATGGACAGTAGAAACAGCATTAGACCTTCAAACAGCAACTCCTGTTATCGCAATGTCTCTATTAATGCGCTACCGCTCATTAGACAATGATACATTTACAGGAAAAGTAGTAGCAGCTCTGCGCAATGAATTTGGCGGACATGCAGTAGAGAAGAAATAAACATCTTAAAATTATAACTCGTTAACGTTTAAAAATTGGAGGGAATGGATTATGAAGTTTTTTATTGATACTGCAAATCTTGAGGACATAAAAAAAGCATATAAACTTGGAGTTTTAGCTGGTGTTACAACGAACCCTTCTTTAGTAGCAAAAGAGGGCATTAAGTTTGAAGACCGTATTGCAGAAATTTGTCAGGCAGTGCCTAAAGTTGAATCTGTTTCGGCAGAAGTAACGCCAGATGCTGTTACAGCTGAAGAGATGATCACTCAAGCAGAAGAACTGATTAAGATTAACGGCGGCGATGAAAAAGTTACAATAAAACTTCCGATGACGCTAGCGGGATTAGAAGCTTGTCGCTATCTTACTGAAAAAGGTGTGAAAACGAACGTTACACTTATTTTCACTGTGAACCAAGCTCTTTTAGCTGCTCGAGCAGGTGCAACGTATGTTTCTCCATTTTTAGGTCGTTTAGATGATATTTCTGAAGATGGCGTATTATTAGTTGCTAAAATTGCTGAATTATTCGATGTTCATCAATTAGATACACAAATTATTGCAGCTTCTGTCAGACACCCAGACCATGTAACTCGTGTAGCGATGGCAGGTGCTCACATTGCAACAATCCCTTATAAAGTCATTGAACAACTTGCTATGCATCCATTAACGGACCAAGGTATTGAAAAGTTTGCCGCGGATTGGGCGAAAGCGCCTAAGTTATAATGAAGTGAAGTTTCAACAATTGCTTTTTCACGAAAGGGCCAATCTCTATGTAGCTTCATCCTATAAACTTAATTTCGAGTTTGGCATCTTATTACGTGAAAACGGCAATATAATAAAAAAACGATTCATTTTTAAATTAGCACAATAGATATGAAAAGGCCCCCCTTATGAGAGTAAAGTTAGTTAGCACGTAATTCTCATAAGGGAGAGTCTTTTTTCGTATAAATCATGGTGCTCCCAAGTATGTATACATAATCAAGAAAGAATTTGAGAGTGTTCTTTTGTTAATGGGATATTATGAAAGGGGTTACATAGTGAGCTCGAAATATATGATCGGTGTAGATATTGGAACAACTAGTACAAAATCCGTTTTGTTTTCGATTGATGGATCAGTTATTGCGAATCATGGGATTGAATATCCCTTATATTCTCCTACGTCGGAAATAGCAAAACAAGATCCAGAAGAAATCTTTCAAGCGGTAATACATACGATTAAAGAAGTTGTGCGATCAAGTAATGTACAGCCGGTTGATATTTTTTGTGTTTCTTTTAGCTCGGCCATGCATAGTGTCATTGCTGTGGATGAAAAGGGGAATCCGTTAACGAGATGTATTACTTGGGCAGATAATAGAAGCGCAAGCTGGGCAGAGAAAATAAAAAATGATATGAATGGTCATGAAATTTATTTGCGTACTGGCACACCAATTCATCCTATGTCACCACTTTCGAAATTAGTTTGGCTTAAGAATGAGCATGGGAAGCGCTTAGGAAAAGATCCATATGAAGTGCTTACGGAAATAGCAGCAAAAGTGAATCCTGGATCTGATGGTTTATTATTTCATCCGTATTTAGCGGGCGAAAGAGCTCCTTTATGGAATGCCAATGCACGAGGGTCTTTCTTTGGACTTGGGTTGCATCATAAGAAAGAACATCTTATTCGTGCTGTTTTAGAAGGGATCATGTATAACTTGTATACAGTTCTTCTTGCTTTAAAAGAGCTCATTGGTGAACCGAAAAAAATTCAAGCGACAGGTGGTTTTGCAAGGTCCGAACTTTGGAGACAGATGATGGCGGATATTTTTCATCAAGATGTATATGTTCCCGAAAGTTTCGAAAGCTCATGCTTAGGAGCTGCTATCCTTGGATTATATAGTTTAGGTGAAATAAATACATTACACGTAGTTTCTGAAATGGTAGGTGCAAATTTTTATCATGAGCCAAACATGGAAAGTGTGGAGAAATATAAAGATTTAACACCAATCTATATTCGTTTGTCCCGTCACTTGGAAGAAGAATATGAAAGTGTAGCAGCTTTTCAGAAAAAGTGGGTTTAGAGGCTATTTGGCAGAAAAATATGGTAACTTATAAAGAGGCACTCAAGTTTTTTAGATGTTCTTTCAAAAAATAGTTTAAGATTGTTCCGTAAAAAGTATAAGGAATAAACACTATAGGGAGAGAGGGTTATGAAAATGACGGATAACAAAGAGTTTATTGGATATGTTGGAACTTATACGAAAGAAAATAGTGAAGGAATATATAAGTTTACTTTAGACACAGAAGCAAAGAAAATTAGTAATGTAACACTTGCGGCCAAGCTGGACAACCCTACATATGTAACGATTAATCGAAATAATGAATACCTCTATTCCGTTGTTAAGGAAGGCGAATCTGGTGGTGTAGCTACTTATTCGATTGACAGTCATACTGGAAAATTAAAGGCGGGAAATAGACAAGTAGTAGAAGGTGCTTCTCCTTGTCATGTGAGTGTTGATAGTGGAAGTCATACGGTAGTTACAGCGAATTACCATAAAGGAACGATTGAGTCTTTCGTAATAAATGAAGAAAATGGAACTATAAATCCTGCCACATCTATTATGAGGCATAAAGGTTCAGGTCCAAATAAAGAAAGACAAGAAAAACCACATGCACATTATGCGGGATATACTCCTGATGAAAAGTATGTAGTTGGCGTTGATTTAGGAATTGATAAATTAATTACGTATGAAATAAAAGATAGTACATTAATAGAAGTGAATAGCTTATCCGTAAATCCAGGGAGTGGTCCGAGACATATTACCTTTCATCCGAATGGAAAATATGCCTATGTGATGACGGAGCTTAGTTCAGAGGTTATTGTGTTAACATATAATCCAGCAGAAGGAGCATTTACAGAATTACAGTATATTTCTACCGTTCCAGAAGAATTTGATGGAAATAATCAAGGAAGTGCGATTCATATTTCTTCTGACGGCCGCTTTGCATATGCAGGTAATCGTGGTCATAATAGTATTGCTGTTTTCAGCGTGGATCAAAATTCAGGTCAGCTTACATTTGTGGAACATACATCTACAGAAGGAAATTGGCCGAGGGATTTTGTATTAGATCCTACTGAAAAGTTCCTTGTTACTACAAATGAAAAGTCACATAATCTCGTGCTATTTTCAAGAAATGAAACAACAGGGAAGCTAACTCTTTTACAATCTGATGTTGTTGTACCAGAGCCTGTTTGTGTGAAGTTTCTGAATGTTTAACTTGTACTGAAGTTCAATGCACATAGGGATGTCGTTATTTGTCGGTAAGTCGATATAATTGTACATACTCAAAAACAGTAAAAAGCAAAGCGATCTCGCTTTGCTTTTTACTGTTTCTTTTTCGGTCTACGCACCAATTCGCCACCGCAGTTTGGACAAACGTTTTCTCTTTCTTCTGTACATGGTGCGCAAAATGTACATTCATACACGCAAATGTAAGCTTCAGAATTTGGTTTGAGGGATTGATCGCAAATTTGACAGTTTGTTTTCATTTGTAGTGCCATAGTAATTCTCCTTTTATTTGAAAATTTATAATTTAATTATAATTCATTAGATAGAATTAGTCTTTTTCAATTGAAAGGAAATCGAATGATAAATTTGTGATTTGAAATGAAAGATGCCAATTTATTTTAAAATTGATTATTTAGTGCAGTTGGAATATTATGAAATAGTCAAAAGACAACAGGGGGTATACATTTTGACTAATTATAACGATCATTTAAAAGCAAACTGCGAAAAATGCTTCGGTCTATGCTGTGTGGCGTTGCCATTCGCAGCATCGGTAGATTTTGCGGTGAATAAAGATGGTGGGAAGCCATGTTCTCATTTACAGTCAGATTTTAAATGTAGCATACATAAAAATCTTAGAGGAAAAGGTTATAAAGGTTGTACAGTATTTGAGTGTTTTGGCGCTGGACAGAAGATTTCTCAAGTGACATTTAACGGGATTGATTGGCGGAAAGATGCTAAGCATGCGAGAAAAATGTATGATGCTTTTCCAGTTATGCATCAGCTTCATGAAATGCTTTGGTATTTGAATGAGGCTATTTTATTGAAGGCAACACAATCGATCCATAAAGAATTAAGTAAAGCAATTGAAAAGACTGAGCATCTGTCCAATTTAAGTCCAGATGAGTTAATGAAAATCAATGTTCCATTACACAGAGCGGAAGTGAACATTCTCCTTTTAGAAACGAGCGAATTAGTATGGAAGGAAATGAATGCGACGCGTAAGAAACGAATCATTCACCGCGGGGCAGACCTGATGGGAGCAAATCTGAAGAAGAAAGATTTGCAAGGTGCGAATTTAAGAGGAGCATACTTAATTGCGGCTAACTTAAATGGAGCAGATCTTATTGGAGCAGATTTGCGAGATGCAGATATCCGTGGGGCCGATTTTACAAATAGTATTTTTCTGACGCAAGTTCAAGTTAATGCGGCAAGAGGGGACAAACATACGAAATTGCCGAAATTGTTGTCCCGTCCATCGCATTGGAGTGTGTAAAGAGTGTATACGAACAGGCAGAGATTCTTAATCTCTGCCTGTTTTTTATTTCTTTTCAAAAGTAGTAATGAAAACGCTACATATAATAAGAATACCGCCAATAAAAAAGTTACTATTTACTGTCTCATTTAAGAGTAACCAGCCAAGTAACGATCCGACGATAGGTTGGAAGAAGAAAAATAAGGAGCCGATGCTTGCATCTATTAATTCTAATCCTTTATTCCAAAGGAAAAATGCACCTGCCGTTGATATGATTCCTAAATATAATACGCCTAGTATTACGTACGTATTTACGGTTCCGATAGAGGCTGCTTGTAGTTCCCATATCATAAAAGGTGTAATAAAAAAGAGTGAAAAGAATATGGCGTACGTTGTAATAACTAAAGATGAAAATTGGGCTGAAGCAATCTTTACATAAACGGATAGTAAAGCCCACGTAATAGCGGCTCCAATTAATATAATTGTACCGATAAAATAGGAGCCAATTTCAATATCCCATCCGATTACGATAATGACGCCGATTGTCGCTATAATAGTAGATAGAAGTCTACGAGCAGTTAATTTTTCTTTTAAAATGAGCGCTGCAAATATAACCATAAATGCCGGAGTGGCTGATGTAACTAAAGAGCCTGTATGAGCGTCCGATAATTTTGTTCCGATAAATTGACATGTGATCGAAATAAAATATCCGATAAATCCAATCCAAGCAAATAAGATCCAATCTTTTTTATGAATGGTTACTTTTTTCTTTTGCTTTTTCTCAGCTATTTTCAAAATCAAATACAAAACTACAAAAGCGATAATAAAGCGTAGCCAAACGAGTGTAAGCGGTGGGATAAAATCGAGTACATATTTGCTAACAACATACATACCGCCCCATATACTAGCTGCTAGTGATAAGCATATAGCTCCTAAAATTGTTTGTCTCATGAAGTGTACCTCCGTCTATTTTTAGGGTAATCGTAGTTTCCCTAAGACGAGGCAAAATGTATTTGTTAGATGAATGCCCGTCTTAGTTTATAGACGGCTTACAGGTTGATCGTTTTCGAATGAAGTGTTGTAGTACATGTGTGCAGTCCTCCTTCATATTTTATAATTATATTATAACTTAATTTTCAGTTTATTGAGGTGTTTCTTTAGAAAACTTAAATGGTGGTTGTCTAAGAAAGCATAGTCTATGGTAGAAAAACATATTTTTTAAATAAAAGAAACCAATTACATAAGTGATAAATATATTAAGAGTAGGATGAAAAAATAGATTAATAGAGAAAGAGGAGGAGATTTATATTACTACAACCGTTATATCTCATTTTTACAATGAAGAGTATTTATTGCCGTGGTGGCTTATGCATCATACGAAACTGTTTGATCATGGTATTTTAATTAATAAAGGTTCAACAGATCGCTCAGTTGAAATTTGTAAACAATTTGCACCGCATTGGGAAGTGCGCGATTCTGCACATCCAGAGTTTGATGCGATAGTGACAGATCATGAAGTAATGAGGGTGGAGCAAGAAGTAGAAGGTTGGAAAATGATTTTAAATACGACTGAGTTTCTTTGTGTGCAAGATAAAAATCAATTTTGGAAATCACTTGATGAATTGGGAGGGAGGATGTATTGGCTGGGGGGGCTTATTATGGTCGATGATCTTAACTATAATTATCCGGACCTTAACTTTGGAGTACCTTTAATGAAACAGCGATTTCACGGTTATTTACCAGAAGATTGGCCGTTATGGAGAAGAGGTAGATTTATTCATAATCATGAACACGGAAGTTATACGGTTGGAAGACATTTCTCAGCACATGAATCTATGATTTATCCGCCACTTGCGTGTATTGCATGGTTTGGTTTCAGCCCTTGGAACGATGCGATGAGAAAGAGGAAATTACAAATTGGTCCGACTCTATCAGAAGCTAGTAAGCAAGGGGGGATGGGAACGCATCATATTATTACACCTGAAAAATTAGAAGAATGGTATAAAGATTTAGCAAGAGGGACGAAGGATTTACGTTTTAGTGATGCATATCGTTATGTTTTTTTATAAATGATTCCCACCATAAAATTGTTTCTTCGATTCCTGTATTTAGATTGTATGTTGGTTTCCAGTTTACTTCAGTTTTTAAACGTTCTACATTAACGCCGACAAATAAAGGTTCATCTTTAGAGAAAGGGATCGCACCTAGTTTAATTAAATGTTCTTTTCCCATCTTTTTAGCAATGATAGATGCCAATTCTTTAATTTGTACAGATTGACCAGAAGCGATATTGATTGTGCCTGTAACGTTGTGTTCCAATATTGTTACGAGAGCGTCAGCGACGTCACTCACATGGAGGAAATCTCTTGATTGTTTTCCATGTGTACATAGTGCTTCCTCATTTTTTAATAAGGAAGTGATGATATTAGAAACGAGTCGATTACCTTGTTCGTAAGGGCCGTACATATGAAAGATTCGGCCCCAACACATGCTGAGACCGGTTTGTTGTGCATACGTTTGTAGCCAGGAGTGCAGTGCATTTTTACATAATGAATACGGAGTTTTATAGGAAAGAAGTGGTGAATCTTCAGACAATACGCCATTAAACCATTCATATTCTGCGCCAGTACCTGCAACAATGACGCGCTCCCCGCCGCATGTTGTGAAGTGTTGAATTAATGAAATACTGGACTGGAGCCAATAGTAATTATTAATTGATACATAGCATGATGGCGGCACTGCTTCCCAAGCAAGATGGATAAGATGACTTGGCTTAATATCATAAATAAATTTTTTTACTTCGTTATTGCGAAGTAAGTTTACTTTATACCAATGGCAAGGAAGATGAGAGGGTTTGTTTGTATTATACGTGGCGTGAACTTCATAGCCCTTTTGCATAAGTGAATGTACAACATATTTACCTATCCAGCCACTACCACCTGTTACAACAACTTTCTTCATGGTTCAATCACCTCAACTTCTGGAACCGTCACTAAAAATTTACCGCCCCATTCACGAATGAAAGAGCATTCCTTCATAATTTCGTCTTTCAAATTCCAAGGAAGTATGAGAATATAATCAGGTTTTGTACGTTTTATTTCTTCTGGAGATTTTATTGGAATACGAGTTCCTGGTAAAAGAAGATTTTGTTTGTGAGGATTTTTATCTACTGTATAAGCTAGAAATGCTTTACCTATCCCGCAATAATTTAAAAGGGTGTTTCCTTTAGCGGGTGCACCGTAACCGATAATTTGTTTCTTTAAAGTTTTTGCTTCAATGAAAAACTTTAAAATGTCTATTTTCAATTGTTCCACTCGTTTTGAGAAAAGGAGGTAGCAATCTAATGTATCTAGCCCGTGGTCGACTTCTTTTTGGATTAATTTTGTAACGTTAGAATGGATAGTAGATTGGGCATTTAGATGGTTTATAAAAATACGCAATGATCCACCGTGCGTTGAAAGTTCTTCTACATCGACAATTTGTAAATGATGATGAGCTAAAATTTTTTGAAGGCTTATAAGTGAGAAATAGGAGAAGTGCTCATGGTAGATCGTATCAAACTGTTTAAAGGATATGAGGTTTAATAAGTGCGGAAATTCAATTGTTATCGTGCCATCTTGTTTTAATAACGTTTTTAAACCAGCGACAAAATCATGTAAGTTCGGGACGTGTGCTAATACGTTATTTGCGACGATTAAATCAGCTTGTGGTAACTTTTTTGCTAAGTCATTGCTGAAAAAATTCACTTCAGTAGGAATTCCTTTTCGGATAGCGATTTCTGCTACATTTTTTGCTGGTTCAATTCCTAACGTTTCGATATTTTCTTTTTGAAAGTATTGTAATAAGTACCCGTCGTTACTCGCGATTTCAATCACTTTCGAATGGTTTGTTAAGTTGAAACGCTTCATAGCCATTTCTACATATTGCTTAGCGTGTAGTAGCCAACTGGAGGAGTAAGAGCTAAAGTATAAATAGTCATGAAAAATATTGTGCGGAGATTCAAATTCATCTAATTGTACAAGTAAACAAGAGTGACAAACAAACGTGTGCAGCGGATAAAATGGTTCCATTTTATATGAGTTTTCTGGAGCTACAAATGAGTTAGCGAGAGGAGAAACACCTAAATCTAAAAAAGTATTTGTTAGTAATGTGTGGCAAAAACGGCATTTTTTCTGTTCCATTCTATAGCCCCCTTATAGATTTTTGAATGCATCGATTTGTTGTCGCGTGAAAGATTCCATATTTTCACCAGATGCATATTTTTTGTACCAATCAACAGTCCAAGCGATAGAATTATCTGTTGATAACTTAGGAGTCCACCCGAGTTTATTTACTGCTTTTGTACTATTGAGTGTTAAAATTGGTGATTCGTAAGGAGTATTTGTATGAGGAGAAAGGATTGTTAGTGGTTTATTCCATAATTTCATTATAGATTGAATGACATCATGAACTGTTTTGTTAGGTTCATTCATCGGGCCGAAATTCCACGCTGTTGCATATTCGGCGTCTTTCCAAAGTGTTTCAGCTAAAAGGATATAGCCATATAAAGGATCTAATACGTGTTGCCACGGGCGAATAGCGTGTTTGTTTCTAATATTTAACGTATCATCTTGTAAATATGCACGAATGACATCTGGGAATAATCGGTCTTTTGCCCAATCACCACCACCGATGACGTTACCTGCTCTTACTGAGGCAAGGTTAAGAGTGTTAGTGCGAAAGAATGATTTTTGATAGGATGTTGCAACTAGCTCAGCACAAGCTTTACTAGCACTATAAGGATCGAAACCTCCTAGTCGGTCAGTTTCTACGAATGCCCGATTACCGCTCCCGTCATTTTCATAGCATTTATCACTTGTAACATTAATGATGCAACGTATACTTTCTATATGTTTTGCCGCTTCTAATACGTGAACAGTACCTAAAACATTCGTTTTAAATGTTTCGATAGGATTTTTGTATGAAGTGGTGACGATTGGCTGGGCTGCTAAATGAAATATCATATCAGGTTTATGCTGCATAATAGCATGAAATAAAGAATTGTAATCTGTAATATCACCGTTAATTGTCATGCACTCTTTTGCTACGTTACCTTGTTCAAAAAGGTTAGGGGTGGATGGGGGATGAGAAGAATAGCCAACTACTTCTGCGCCTAAAGAAGTTAAGAAAAGGGTGAGCCATGAGCCTTTAAAGCCAGTATGTCCCGTAATAAATACTTTTTTCTTATTCCAAAAAGATGATGAAGTCATATTACCCAACCTTCCACGGAGCGTTATTACTTTTCCATAGCTCAACTAATTTATTTTTATCGCGCAAAGTATCCATAGGATGCCAAAAACCAGTATGTTGATATGCGGCTAATTCGTTTTTGGTTACTAACTGAACTAAAGTGTCTGTTTCAAAAACAGACTCATCTCCACTAATATAGTTGAAAATATCAGGATTTAAAACGAAAAAACCACCGTTAACCCATCCGCCATCCCCGAGTGGTTTTTCTTGAAAGGATGTTACAGACTGTTTATCTAATACGAGAGAACCAAACCTACCAGGAGGTTGTACGGCAGTAACAGTAGCCATTTTTTCGTGTTTTTTATGAAATGCAATAAGTTCTTTTATATTTACATTGCTTAACCCATCGCCATAAGTAAGGCAAAAAGGTTCGTCCCCGACGTAATTTTGTATTTTTTTAATTCGTCCACCCGTTTCGGTATTTAGACCGGTATCAATCAGTGTAACTTTCCATGGTTCTACACGATGAGAATGGCTAGTAATTGTATTATCGCTTAAATGTATCGTGAAATCTGACATGTGTAAGTTGTAATTTAGAAAGAACTCTTTAATTGCATATCCTTTATAGCCTAAGCAAATAATAAACTCAGTAATCCCGTAATGACTATACAAACTCATAATGTGCCATAGAATAGGCTTTGTTCCAATTTCAATCATAGGTTTTGGCTTTAAATGAGTTTCTTCCCCAATCCTTGTACCATATCCACCTGCAAGAATAACAGCTTTCATTTTTTTCCTCCTAAAATAAAAAATAAAGTATATAAAAGCATTTATATTGTATGCAAATGGTTTTGTTTTTGATTAAGTGAATGCAAATGTGTAAAGATTATTAAAGTTTGAATTTAGAATAACCGTTAATATTCAGGGGGGTTACGTAGGTCTTGTGTTGAGCTGCTAAGTTTTAAAAATCGGGTTTCAAGTTCGTCAGGGGACTGACCATAATGTGTTTGAATTCCCATTTGAACACCTTTTTTTGAAAGGGTAGGTGTAATTTGTAATTTTCTTGCCTTTGCCTAATCATTCCAAGGGCTAAAATAAAATTTTAAAATGAATGAAGGGTAGCTATAAACGACAAATTGGTGCCGTGTATAATGTCTACCAGGGGAAAATGCGTCATCAAGATGGTTGTGTATAAATCTCCAGGCGCATCCGAATTCTAGTTTGAAAGGAACATGCGATTCCATAATTATATTTTGATAGCAATGTAGTGTAAAAATAATAATTCTGTTATATAGATGATATGATGTTGATTTGCAAAATAATAAGATGGTAAGTGGAATTTTGTATAAATTATGAATAATAAACCGTCACGTTTGACTGTACAGTTTATGTATTGTATGATGTTAGTAATATAAACAAGGGGGGAAGATCGTTGGGAAGGTGTATCGAATCGGACAGTTGGCTCTCATGGCTCACGTGTCGAAACGAACGATTGATTATTATACGAATCTAGGTATCTTAAAAGCGGAGCGATCTCAATCTAATTATCGCTATTACGACGAAACAGCATTTGAGACATTACAATTTATTGAGAAGTGCAAAGAAATGCATATGCCGCTTTGTGAGATTAAAGAGAAAATCGAGGAGAAGAAGAAGCTGCTCGGTATCAATGAACACGTTTCGAAACAAGTGAATGAAGTGACAGACCATATTCATCGATTAGAAGCAGAGTTAACAGAGTTAAAGCCGCTTTTAGATGGATTGACTGATTCACAACGTGAAAAAATATCGAAATCTTTATCTGGTCAAACGACAGCTTTAATACAGACACTTGCTCTATTATTATAGAAAAAAGTGTAATCCGACCTCTTTAATTTTTGTATCGGGCTATGTTTTCTAAGAAACAAATAAGAAAACATTATAGTATACAGGAGGTGGACACCTTAGTTTTTTTAACTAAGGGGATTCATTGGAAATATTTAATTTAGTCATGGTTGCGATTTTAATCGCATTTACTGGATTTTTCGTAGCAGCTGAGTTTGCGATTGTAAAAGTACGTTCAAGTCGTATTGATCAGCTTGTTGCGGAAGGAAAACGCGGTGCTTTAGCAGCGAAAAAAGTAACAACAAATTTAGATGAATATTTATCTGCTTGTCAATTAGGTATTACAGTTACAGCTATGGGATTAGGTTGGTTAGGTGAACCGACAATTGAAAAGTTATTACACCCGTTATTTGAGAAATGGAACTTAAATCCTTCTATTTCATCAGTATTAACATTTGGTCTTGCTTTTATGATTATGACATATTTACACGTTGTAGTCGGGGAATTAGCTCCGAAAACGATGGCAATTCAAAAGGCTGAAAGGGTAACGTTATTATTGGCAGGTCCATTAATGATGTTCTATAAAGTGATGTATCCATTTATTTGGGTATTGAACGGTTCAGCGCGTGTTGTAACGGGCTTATTCGGTTTAAAACCAGCTTCAGAACATGAAGTAGCTCATACAGAGGAAGAATTACGCCTTATCCTTTCAGATAGCTATGAAAGTGGCGAAATTAATCAGGCTGAATACAAGTATGTAAATAATATTTTTGAATTTGATAATCGTATTGCAAAAGAGATTATGGTACCGCGAACAGAAATCGTTGGTTTCTACCTGGAAGATTCAGTAGAAGAACACATGAAAGTAATCCAAAATGAGCGATACACACGTTATCCGATTTTTGGAGAAGATAAAGACGATATTATCGGTATGGTCAATGTAAAAGATTTCTTTATTCGATATATGACCGAAGATCAAAAAGATTTATCATCCATTCGCTCGTATATGCGTCCGATTATTGAAGTGATGGAAACAACTCCAATTCACGATTTATTACTTCAAATGCAGAAGAAGCGAATTCCGATGGCTGTTTTATATGATGAGTACGGAGGAACAGCTGGAATTGTAACGCTTGAGGACATCTTGGAGGAAATCGTCGGCGAAATCCGTGATGAATATGATGAAGATGAAGCACCGCCAATTCAACATGTGAACGAGCAACATATCATTGTTGATGGAAAAGTGCTTATCTCAGAAGTAAAAGATTTATTTGGATTACACATTGAAGAAGACGATGTGGATACAATCGGTGGCTGGATTATGATGCAAAATCATGAAATTGAAGAAGGACAACACGTTGAGGCAGAAGGTTATGAATTTAAAGTGTTAGAAAAAGACGCTTACCAAATTAAACGTGTTGAAATTCGTAAGATGGAGCAAGAACAAGAAGAAGAGAAAGCAGCAACTGTGTAAGTTGCTGCTTTTCTTCTAAAGTATAAAAAATGAGAAATTAGGAGCGGATATTTTGATTCAAGTAGCCTTACGTGTATATCGATTACAATTGTATGCGATCTTTAGTGGTTTACTACTTATGTGGACGATTACTCCGTTTGGAAAACAAGTAACAGGGTTTGGTATCGGATTAGCTGTAAGTGCATATTGCCTTTGGTTATTAGCTCGCAGAGTGGAGAAACTTGGGAAAAGTATCGTAATGAAGGAAAAGGCTCCGGGATTAGGAGTTCTAAACCGATTTGCAGCTGCCATTTTAGGAGCTATCATCATGTATGAAATTGAGCATGAAATGGAAATGTGGGCATTTGGTACAGGTATTTTAGGTGGTCACTTTTTAATGATTGCAAATTTAGCTTATGCAAATATGCAGTTAGTGAAAGAAGAAGAGAAGCAAAAGGAACGTGCTTCGAAAAACATAGAGCTATGATGAAAGGGACCTAATGGGGTTCCTTTTTTAGTTTAGCGATAGGATACAAGTAATCAAAATAACGACAAATATAATACGCTTCTTTTTTACGTTTTTCAATAGTATGAAAAATAATGTAAAAAAATTTAAAAACCCATCGATTTCTAAAGCTTATGTATGTTATTATGACAAAAGACTTTTTGAAAGAGGTGGATACCAATGTTACAAGCGTTACTTATTTTTGTGCTTCAAATTATTTACGTTCCAATTTTAACAATCCGTACGATTTTGCTTGTAAAGAATCAAACAAGATCCGCTGCTGGTGTTGGATTGTTAGAAGGAGCTATTTACATTGTTAGTTTAGGTATTGTGTTTCAAGATTTATCAAATTGGATGAACATCGTTGCCTATGTCATTGGCTTTAGTGCGGGACTGTTATTAGGCGGTTATATAGAGAATAAATTAGCAATTGGTTATATTACGTATCAAGTTAGTTTACTAGACCGTTGTAATGAATTAGTAGATGAATTACGTCACTCTGGATTTGGCGTTACAGTGTTTGAAGGCGAAGGTATTAATTCTATACGTTATCGCTTAGATATCGTTGCAAAGCGTTCTAGAGAAAAAGAACTGTTAGAAATTATTAATGAAATTGCACCGAAAGCGTTTATGTCTTCTTATGAAATTCGTTCATTTAAAGGCGGATATTTAACGAAGGCGATGAAGAAAAGAGCGTTAATGAAGAAGAAAAATCATCATGTATCGTAAAAAGGGGAGTAGTGCTGCATGAAAAGCGCAGTATAAGTCCATATGTAAAAGGGAGGAATCTATTTTGATGTAGATTCCTCCTTTTTTTATGAAAAATATTTATCTGTTAATTGAAAAACTAAATCGTATAATTATTTTTTCTACTCATCCTCAAATTAATGATTAGCCATATAATTTGAAAAAATACCGGTATGATAAACGCGATTAATAAGACGATAAGTGATATGGATTTAATTTCGGGTGTTTGAGTAACACCAGCACCATCAACATCTCGTAGCCAAATAATAGCTGCCCATATTCCAAAAACGATAATCCAAAATATGTTACCAATCCACCAAGAAATCCATCGTTTTTTCATGTTAGCACCCCTTACATTTACCCACTGTTAAAAGTATATTTTCGTTCGTTACATTTATAATGAAACAACTTTTAAATTAGTTTTTAACTGTATATCTAACTTGTTTGAAGGTTACTATTTCTCCATCATTATTATCATCTTTCGTTTGCAAAAGTTGAACTTTTGGTTTGTAGTCTGTCCTATGAGCGTGCTCAATATCTTTAATGTTAAGTTTGTAAGATTCGCCATTATTAATTTTTTGTTCCAATACTTTTTTATTAGCAACATAAATAAAAGTCACTTTATTTTCATCAATGCCCTCGGTCTTAATTTCTAACTCATTATCTTTTGTTGTAATCGTTGGTGTTAATAATTCAATACTGCCGTTTCCAGTTTCTAAAGAATTCTCTGCTATAGTTGAACATCCGGATAATATGATTCCGGTGAATAGAAGAACAGCTAATTTCTGTTTCATAACATCCCCCAATTTCAAGTGATTTTTAATTTTGGTATTGCTAGTTTGCTAGTGTTTTAAGTAAATGTTTAGCTAGCACTTTTTAATTGTACCATAATATGTAAAATAAAACTGGTTGTATATCCAATTTAAGGGAGATTGAAAAGTTTACTTATTGTTTTACATTCGTGTGTTTTAGCTTCTATTTCAATCCAAATGTAGACAGGAGAAAGAAATTTTTTTAATTATAGGTCGCTTGTCTAAAGGTACCATCCCAATTGTAATGTGTTAAAGATGTTTCGTATCATTACATAGGTATATATCTTCTTTGGAGGCCCCTTTTTTAATATTTAAAATATGAAGTGAAATAAAACCAATAAGTCCTATTCCGCCAAAAATAAGCCATGGTGTATACATTCTGTTTAAGTTGGATGTAAAAGATGTACCGGTATAATTACCGATGATAAAACCAAATGCGAGTGATAGTTGATAAAATCCGAAGTAAGTAGCTGTATATGATTCGCTACTATAATTTGAAATAGCGATATCAGCGTTAGGTAATACGAGTGTTTCACCGATTGTAAATAAAATTACACAAATAAATAGCCAATACGGGTGTTGAAATAAAGGGATGAGTAAAAAGGAAATACTCATTAATAAAATGCCGTATTTAATAATCGAAAGTGTGTTGTATTTGTGAAATAGTTTTCGGAATAACACCATAAATATGACGCCTGTTATTGCATTTATCGTAATAACTAGTGTAGCAAGTTGATTGCTATTACTAATGTTTTTCATATGAAGTGGAAGTGCGACAGTAAGCTGAGTAAACATAATATAGAAGAAAATCATGATAAATGAAAACAGAAGAAAAGACTTGTTTTGTAAGATAGCCTGTATTCCTAATGTAATAGACGTGTTTTCAGTAGTGACTTGGAAGTGATTTTTAAGTAAGTAAAAGATAAAAGCGAATAACAGCATAAGAGATCCTGTTAGAGAGAAAGCATAGATTGGATCGAGTAAGAGTAAGAACCCTCCTGCAATTGGTCCGATTATTGCACCGCAATTAAAACTAAGGTTTAAATATGTAAATGAATTTTTTCTCATATGAGCTGGTTGTGAACCAAATATAGCGCGAGCAGCAGGTTCGTAAAATGCAGTTCCGAAGCCAATAAGTGCAGAAGAAATAGAAATGGTATAGAAATCAGAACATATTCCTAAAGCAATAAATCCAATTCCCCTTAAAAATAATCCGGCTATCATCATAATGATATAGCCTATTTTGTCAGCAATTAATCCTGAAAATAATGGGATAACTCGTGATGTGATTGTCATAACTGTCAACACGGTTCCTACTTGAATAGCTGAAAAATGAAGAAAGTTTAATAGATAAATAGCTAAAAATGCGTATACTGCAAAATACCCAAAAGACATAAAAAATGAAGAAATAAGCATGAAACGTATCGGTATTGAGAAACTTTTCATAGAAATCCCCCTAATTATGTAACCAGTAAAATTGATTAATGGTTAACTATTTTATATTATAATTATACATAAAGTCAGAAAAAAGTAAATTTTAAGAAGAAGGTGAATGGAATTGAATCAAAACGCACCAAACGAATTAGAGTATATTCGAGAATTTTTAAATACATGGAGAATACCAAATGATACGAGAGAAGCAATTGATTTGCTACAAACAGAAGAGGATATAAAGCTCTTTATGAAAGAATATTTTCATGAAGAGTTCCCTTTTCATACGATAGAGGAATTAAAACGTTTTCGAGAAGATATTCGGATGACAATGGAAGGAGAAGGATCGTTGCAAAAATGGTTAGAGAAATACCCATTTCATGTATATATAAAGGAAGATATGAAAGGTATTACATATGAACCTGTGCACGAAGAGAATGTATATACAAAAGTATTAAGCATTGTGTTAATGGCGATTCAAGAAAATTGGTGGGGAAGGTTAAAAGCATGTCCAGATTGTCGCTGGGTATTTTATGATCATTCGCGTAATGGAAGTAAAAGATGGTGCGGTATGTATGCTGGAGAAGAAGGAGGAAGAGCATGCGGTACGATCGCGAAAGTGAAAAATTACCGGGCGAAGAGAAAAGGAAGATCGGGTTATAATGTGTAATTTATATTAGGGGAAGAAAATTGGATGGGGGAATGAAGGATATGGAAAGTACACAAATATTAGCTATAAATAAAAAGTGTTGGGATACGGTTGCACCATATTTCTTTCAAGTTGATTGTTTACCAAAATACGGCCCGTATACAGCGTCTGAAGATGAGATTCGTTTGTTCGATTCAATCAGAAATAAAAAGGTTCTTGATATTGGATGTGGAAGTGGGCATTCGTTGCAGTATATGGCGGAACATGGTGCAGAAGAATTATGGGGACTTGATCTTTCAAGTGCACAAATTAAAACAGCAAATGAAACGTTAAAGTGTTGGAATCCAAAGTTAGTATGTGGAGCAATGGAAGAGGAAGGGGATATTCCGAAAGGGTATTTTGATATTGTATACTCCATTTACGCATTAGGTTGGACCTCGAATTTAGGAAATACATTAGAGCTTATTTATTCCTATTTAAAACCAGGAGGAAGTTTTATCTTTAGCTGGGAGCACCCCGTATATTCAAATTTACAGTATGGTACAGAAGAAATTGTTTTAAGCTCTTCCTATTATGAGGAAACTCCAATTACTTTTGAAAGGTTTAAAGGGGAAGAAGTACAAGCGACATTATATAAACGAAAAATGAGTACATACATAAATGAGCTAAATAAAGCGGGTTTTACAATTGAGAGAATAGAAGAACCTGAACCAGCTAGATCGTTTGATGAAGAATTAGCGGAGCCTTCTACGAAGTATTATTCTTTATATAAAGCTAGAATGGTGCCGACGACGTTTATTGTGAAGGCAAGAAAATGAAAAATACAGCGTACACTTTTTTTAGTGTACGCTGTATTTTGTTAAAGGTTAGTAGTTATCTTTTCGGCTGAAAAATATGTTGGAAAAAGTATTTGTGATGCAAATTATCTACAACTTTATTTGCTTGATATGTGCGATGTTGCTCTAGTCGAAGTCTTTGTTCCATCATTTTTATTGCGTGATCAGATAAACGTAACATTATACATATCTCCTTTTCTATAAATATAGGTGACTATTTGGCATCGATCCCATATTTATAATTAAGGAGGCAAAATGTGTAACATAGGCAGAAAGCACCTTCCTCTCCCATTACGCTTACGAGGTTAGCTGTCGGACTCGGGAAGTGAGAGTTTCCCTACTTAAAAAAGATTCGCCCCAAGTAGCATAGCTACAAAAATGGTTCCCCCGCTCCAAAATTTGGACTCAGCAAAAGGTTTTATAAAGTAAAAGATAACACGAATAATTTTAAAAGTCAAACTATTTATTGTTTTCTTTTTTTTTTTTTTGAGTGAGGTTAAAACCACTCCATCGGGTAATATGATATCTTTTACTTCAATAAAGCCATGTTTTTTATATAAAGACAGAGCAGGTATATTTTTTTTTCCTGTTTGTATAATATATGTTTTTGAAGGGGGGAACATGTCAAATATATATAGTAGTAGTTTTGTAGCAATTCCTTTATGAAAATGATCGGGGGATACTACTAAACGATGAATATCAACTTCCTCTTTATCAATTTTAAAAGAAATAAACCCGGCAAGTGTATCTTCATAAAAATAGCCGTAGAAAATTTCATCACATGATTGAATATCGGCTATAGTATCATAAAGGCGAGGGATAGCTGTACTATTTATATATTTTGCCTCAATTTCATAAGCGGGTATTTGAATGTTTAAAATAGAAGTAGCGGTTTTGTGAGAAGTTGTTATTAATTTTTGAATCATACGATAAAAACCTCCTTGTAGACTTTATTTTCATAGATTTGACAAGATTTTTCTTTTTTGGATATAATAATTTAGTATCAAAAAGAAATACACTATAATAGAAGTGGAGGACTAAAGATGGGATGGATTATCACATTAATAGTTGGTGCTATTATAGGTGCAATTGCAGGTTCTATTACAGGTAAAGATTTTCCTGCCGGTATATTTGGAAATATAATTGCTGGTTTACTAGGAGCTTGGCTAGGCGGTAAATTATTTGGGGCTTGGGGCCCTTCACTAGGTGGTATTCATATTGTACCAGCCTTATTAGGATCAATCGTTCTCGTTCTTATTGTATCATTTGTAGTGAAAGCTGCAAGAAAATAAAGATATAGATTATGATGAAAAGCCCTGAATAAGGGCTTTTCATCATTCGAAGAGGTGGTTTCATTGGAGAAAGTAAATATAAGAAAAAGAGACAGGTTAAGAAAGTTTTTTAGAGAACAAAATTATTTGGCGGTGTTACTTGGATTTGCGTTATTGTTCATTAACATATTATTGTTAACAAAAATATCCTTTGTGTTTACGCCGTTTATTGTCTTCTTAAAGACAATTTTCTTCCCGGTATTATTAGCGGGCGTACTATTTTACATTTTGCATCCATTCGTTTCGCTTCTCGAAAAGAAAGGCGTTTCAAGAATCGTATCGATAGCTTCCATATATTTAATAGTACTAGGATTATTTGTATTTTTAGTTGTTACGGTAATTCCAATTATTAAGGATCAAATCGATGCATTAATAGATAACTTACCGTATTTCGGTCATGAAATTGAACGAGCGGCACGTCGATTCGGTGAAAGTAATTTACTAGGGAAAATTCAGGAGAATTTAAATATTGATGTAGCGAGTATGGTAAAAGATTACACAGTTGATTTTACGAAATCGTTATCCTCAGTAACAGGAAATGTAACTGGATTTTTAAGTACTGTTACAGAGGTCGTTTTAACGTTTGTAATGGTTCCGTTTATATTGTTCTACCTTTTAAAAGATGGTGAGCAATTACCGAATCACTTTTTAAAGTTTATTTCAGAACAAAGACAACCAGCAGCGATGAGAATACTAGATGATATGCATTATGCGATTAGTTCGTATATTAGAGGGCAAATTATCGTTAGCTTGTTTATCGGTATTATGCTATTAATCGGTTACCTTATTATTGGTATTAAATATGCAGTACTACTCGCTATTTTGGCGATGATTGTAAATATCGTTCCGTACGTAGGACCAATTATTGCAATAACACCAGCGTTAATTATCGCATTTATTGACTCGCCGGCAATGGTTTTAAAGGTAATTATTGTTATGATGGTTGTCCAATTAGCAGAAGGTAAATTTATTTCTCCGCAAGTCATGGGGAAAAAGCTAGATATTCATCCCATTACAATCATATTTATCATTTTAACTGCTGGAAATTTATTCGGGATTATGGGCATTATTTTAGCTATTCCAGGGTATGCGATATTAAAAGTATTAGTTACGCACGGTTATAGATTTGTTAAGCTAAATACGTGAAAAAAGAGCTAAAACAGTATTATCTGTTTTAGCTCTTTTTTATTAACAATTGATTTGCGTATTGGCGCGCCCATTGATCCGCTTCTAATATAGCATCTAGTGAAGGATCTTTTACGTTATGATGAGCTTCAATTGTTTTGTAAATTGTTTTTTCAATATCGAAAAAGGCAATTTCATTTTTTAAGAATAGCGCATTCGCAATTTCATTTGCTGCATTTAATACAGCGGGAGTAGTACCACCGATTTTGCCACATTCATATGCGTATTGTAGACAAGGGAACTTCTCTAAATCTGGTTTTTCAAAATGTAAACTACCGATTTCTAATAAATTTAATTTTTCATAGGAAGAAGGTAGCCGAGTAGGATAGTGAAACGCATATTGAATCGGCATTCTCATATCAGGAGCACCGAGCTGTGCCATAACTGATCCATCAATAAATTCTACTAAAGAATGAATGATACTTTCTTTATGAATCATTACATTAATTTTTTCATATGGAATATCAAATAGCCATCTCGCTTCCATTACTTCGAACCCTTTATTCATTAATGTGGCAGAATCAATCGTTAGTTTTGCGCCCATTAACCAGTTTGGGTGCTTTAAAGCATCTTTTGCTTGTAATGTTTGCATTTCATCACGTGTTTTATCACGGAAAGCACCACCGGAAGCTGTTACAATTAACTTCTCAATCTCTTTATTATTTTCTCCGTTTAAACATTGGAAAATAGCTGAATGCTCACTATCTACTGGAATTAAGCGACATCCGTTTTGTTTCGCTAGTTCAGTTACGATATGTCCAGCTGCAACCAAAGTTTCTTTATTAGCAATAGCGATATCTTTCTTCGCTTTTAATGCTTCAATTGTTGGAAGTAATCCTGAAACACCTACAACAGAGCTTAATACAAGATTTGAATCAGGGTGAGTAGCTACTGCAATTAAGCCATCAGTCCCGTGTGTGATTTTTGTATTTGCTGAAATACGCGTACGAAGCTTGTCTGCTAAGTCTTTTGTCGCAACGCTTACAATACGAGGTTGAAACGTTTTGATTTGTTGCTCAAGAAGATCGATATTATAATTTGCGGTTAAACCGACGATTTTAAAATGTTCAGGATGAGCTGAAACGACATCTAATGCAGATGTGCCGATGGATCCTGTTGAACCTAAAATTGATATATATTTTACCATGAAAAAACCTCCAAAGTTGTTTCGAGTATTTCTGCAAACCTATATAATATTAGACAATTAAAGTGGAAATTCCTGCTGTATAAAGCAGAAAATTCGGGAAGGTGTCTCGCGCTCAAGGAGGCTACAGTATGAATAAGGTAATTGGTTTAGGCGATATTGTTTCAATTGATGATTTGAATTCTGCGAAATTATCAAAAAAACAAATTTATCGCAGTCAAATTTATGGAAAACAATGAATGGGAAAGTACCTATGACTTTCACAAAACTAATGAAAATCTTGTGTGGGCTTGATTCTGAAGAAAAGAAAATGGAAGTAGTTCAAGAATTTTTGAATGGCACCGAAAAGGAATCAGATATACGGCTTGCTATGTATTATTTATATTTAGCAGGTTATACGGAAGTACTTAGTGTTCTAGTTAGTAAAGAGTATAAACAATCAATAACAAATAATTATAGAGAGATTTTTCATGTTTGTTTAGACAGACAAACACGTTCTTTAAGATCAGGGGAATTCCTTAAAGAAATAGAAGTGTTGCGTACAAAGGTCAATTTAAATAAACCAGGTGTAAATATGCTCGTGAATACCGTAAGTATATATGGTTATTTTGATTTAGGTGCATACAATGTTTTAGCAGTGTTATCTGTTGGTTCGGTATCAACTAAAGATAATAAATCCGCTGAAAAAGTAAAAGAAGTACAAATAATGAAAATGGACCCAGGAACTTTGGGATAATAAATGATTTTAAATGCCGTTGCATCTAAGGATGCGATGGCATTTCGTACGTTTAAGGGGTTATTAATTTTCTGCATTTTGTCATTTTTGAATAATTTAGGGTGATGTGGGAAGAGGAATAGAGCGTATGGTAGAGAGCGCATTATGGGAAATGTTAAAGTTGGGAGTTTTAACGAATGACGAAGAAAAGAAAAAGGAAGTGGAGGTAGCGATTTAACACTTGAACAGATGCTAATTGATGAACGCTCAGCGAATGAAACTGAGGAAGTTGAGCATGGAATGTTAGTCGGTTCTTTTGTTCAGACATTACCAGATCGAGAAATGATTGTATGGGATATGTATTCAAATCATATGTCACAAGATAGTATAGGCAATAAGGTTGGGGTTAGTCAGACTCAAGTAAGCCGCATATTAAAACGAATCAACGAAAGAGCTGCAGATTTCGGGAGAGCGCAGGGAGTTGCAAAGTAGTATCAATTTTGAAAGTTATACAGAAAGGTGGAGTTACATTTTGTTGTGGTTATGGTGTCTTATAGGGTATTTAGCGGTTACAGTTTCCGCTTTATGTTTACTATACAGAATGGGAGAAATGAATAAAGCAGAGAGACGTTGGTATGAAATTAATTTTGTTGAGGAATCAGCAAAAAGAAATAGAGCAACCGGAAGAGATGAAAGATGAAGGGAATAAAGCTCAATACAATTTGAATTTTATTAAGAATGGGGATTTAGTACAACAAAAAGTAATAAATGACAGAGAAAATCCCTGCAGGGGCAGGGATTTTATAGGAGCGATATTGTTGTCGTGCAATGTCGAAATTTGGCGTATTCGATGATTTAATATTATCACGAATTTTTAATAAATTATGATGGTTGATGTGTCTGAAATGTGTACGATTTTCATATGAAAGCGTTATTTTAGAGAAAAAGACAACTAGGGAATCCTAACTGCCATGGGCTTTGAATTATATGTGTTATGTAGTTTAGATTAATATTCTATATAAAGTGATTGTAACTGCTATTAGAATTAAAAATTCAAATAAAATCATAGAATATTTTTTGTTGGCTTTTCGAAATTCTTTAATCAAGCCAAATATTGCGCCTATACCAAAGACAATATATAGGAAAATTACCAAGGGTTCTATCATTTTTAACACTCCTAATAAATGGTTAATTATATTATACACTTATTAATTTGAATGTTAAGGAACTGTAATGGAAATTAAGATGAATTTAAACAAAATAGTTATTTGAGAAGGAAATGAAAAATGGAAGCTTACAAAGTAGCAACTCTTGATGTAATGGGATATAGCTATGGCGATATGTACTTTTTAGATTATAAGAAAGTTGAAAGTGAGTTTTATGAGCGATTAGGTTCAGTCATACAAGATCGTGAAGAATTAGCAGAGCCAGAAGATATTGATGGGAACTCTCCATGGAAAATAGAGAAAGTTCCTCACAAAGAAAACTTAATTAAGCGAGCTTACTATCTAATATGGGAAGAAACTTGCGGATATGAAGGTTGTGAATCGAGCATTATAGGTGAAGAAATTGTATTTGAAAAGATTCATATAAACTAAATAAAATTCTTATTTGAATCGAAAAGGAGGAAATAAAAATGGCAAAAGCTTCAGCAATTCGTTACTCAGTTCCGTCAGTAGATGGAGAAGGTCGGGGGGATATTCTTATTAGACCGTTCTGGAATATTCACAGCAGTTACAGACTTCGGTAACTTCGCTTATTGGTTCTCATTAAGAGAAAACGAAAGTGTAGAAGAATTTTTACTTAGTACTAGACCAAATCAGATACTTTGTAAAATCGCAAATCAAGATGTAGTTGATAATGATGGACTTGAAAAATATTTAGACACTTAATTTTATGGTAGTTATCTCAACAAAACTCAGCTGAATAGTAAGAGCATAGCTATCATTTATAAGTTGAATAGTTGAATAGTTGAATTGCTTGGTACTGATATAACTGCTTCACCGGTAAGTTGGAACCGCGGTAATAAATTTTTATCTTCAACAGTAATAGCGAAAGTACCTTGTTTATTAGGAAGATGGTTGTTATTTGAAAAGATAGATACTATAGGGGATACCGAAATAGGACTTCTAAATGTTTCAATTTGTATTATGAAAGAAACACGGTAATCACCAGCTTGCGCAATGTTAATAGTAGTAAGGTTTGATAAAGTCACTCCTCCAGTAGATGGTCCGGTGAAATAAAAAGGAATATAATCTCCAACATTAACAAGCGCACCGTAACTATTCCAGAAATTACCGTAAGATGGAGATAAAGGCCCAGTAGGCCCAGTAGTGCCGGTTAAACCCGTAGTGCCAGTAGGCCCTGTGGTGCCGGTTAAACCCGTAGCGCCAGTAGAACCAGTTGGTAATACAAATGGTTCTACTGGTGGAAAAGTTGGACCAATTGAATTTACATTCGATGCAGAATTATATAAATTTTCATGTGAGTTTAATTTGTATTCATTTGGCAAATTTTCACCTCCTAAGAATTCTAATCATACTTAATAAATGCATAATACAAATGAAATATGAACATATTTTGGACTGATAAGAAAGAAGAGGAAAGGTATCATTATTAAAATAAAAACTTAATAAAATAATCCTTTGGATAGAAAGTGAGGTTAAAAGAATGGTTAGAGATGTAATTTAATAAAATAGTTCTTTTGGGGAAATAGGGATTTACGGCAAACGATAAAAACCTCATTTCACGTTAGAATGACGAGAAATGAGGTTTTTATATTACTATATAAAATGAAAGGAAGAGCCATTCTATTTAACGTTTGAATTTGATTGCTGAAACTCTTTAACAATCCTCTCAATAACAGAAGGAAGATTACTAGGTAATTCATCAAGCGGAAAGAAGTGTAGTTCTTTCGATTCCGTTTGGTCGCATACAAGCTCACCATTGAATTCGCGGCAAATATAAACAACGAGTACACCGTGAACTTGATCGCCGTTTGGATAGATTTGAAAGAAATCTGGTCCTGAGTATGTACGGAATAGTTCTGGATTTTTGATGAAAAGTCCAGTTTCCTCATATACTTCTCGTTTTAAAGCGTCTTCTAACGTTTCGTTATATTCTAAGGCGCCGCCAATAATACCCCAGCGGTTAAAATCTGTACGTAGCTGCAGTAATATTTCATTTTTCTCATTTAATATAATGGCGTGTGAACCGATTAAAATAAGTGGTTGATTGCCTACTAGATTTCTCATGTCTTCAATATATCCCATTTCATTGCTCCTTATTTTTAATAATAGTTAGGAAGTTCTTTTAACATTCTTTCTGTTTTGCGTGATGTAAAAGCTAAGTTATGATCATCTTTCGTTCTAAAAAATAATGTACGTAAAAAAATTTTAATGTTGGCACATAAAATACAATACTCATTAAGCGAAAGGCGTTTTCTAATTTGAGGAAGCCTTTTTATTTTTTTATGAATAATTGAAATTAACTCATCTTGAGGGAAGTCATGATATAGCATCGATAGTAACGGCGTAACAATTCGTTCATCTTCATTATTATGAAAAAGATCCGATGGGATAAAAATTTTATTTAATAAACAATGAATTAATTCTTCATACCATTCAAAGGTTGTATAAGAATTGTGCACAATTTCAGTGAAGGCATCGGATACGTGAGCAAGACAATGAGCCCATCCTTTATTTTCAATATAGCCTCGAAAATCCATTTCTAAGTTTGTGTATGTAATGAGTTTGTTTTTTATTTCCTCGATATCCTCCTCTGTAAAAAAGTAGTGCGAGTTAGCGAATTGGAGTATTAACGCAATTAACGAAACAGTGTAAGAACGTGTGAAAACCCCATCTGTATGAGGGGAGTAAATATCACAATATAAATACTCATCACTTAAACAAGTTTGCAACAGTAATTTCAGTTGATCGTCCATAAGGAACTCATGATGTATAAAATGCGCAAAACATTTATATATAAGTTGGTAACGAACGTAACTATCAGTTGTTCCGACATACTGAAGCATGTTCAACGTTAACTCATTAATATCTATATGTTGCAGTTGCGTATAGTCATTTTGTTGTATAAGCTCTAACTGTTGTTGCAGCGCTGTAATATCCAATGGAGAACCTCCTCCGCACTTTAAAGATGCGATGTTTTCTAGTATTCTATATATTCAAGGACAATCCTGCTCATGCAAGGAGAACGATTACAAATTCGAGTATGACATAGATGAGGGAAGAATATGACGACTATAGAACAGTTAGAAAAACATTTTAAAATAAGAAGAAATGCATCTTCTATCATGATAAAAGAAAATAATGCAGAGGTTTTTACAGAAGAGAAATTAGAAGAAATAATGCAATATGGCGTTACTGAAGCTGAAAAAGAGGGAATAGACTACTTACATTTTGAGATTTCTTCGAAAAGTCCAAATTATGATCTGTATAAAAAATGTTTCGAAACGTATTCTTTTGAATATGTTACTGAAAACTTGATTGTATTTAAGGATATATATGAAGTAGAAGATATAGAAAGTGAAATTGATTTTAAGCTGATTGAAGAAGTAGGAGAAGATACTTTTTATTCTCTTTGGAGTGAAATGACGGAAGAACAAGTCACTTACGATCAATTTGTAAATATGATGCTACAAGAAATTGGTGAGCAATGGAAAGAACATTGTTTAACAGTGAGTATTGATGAAGAGCCGATAGGAATTGTAATCCCGCATATTGAAAGAGGTACGTTAGAAGAAGGAAAACTAATGTATTTCGCAGTCGCTCCAAATATGCGAGATAAAGGGTATGAAGTAGCATTTTTTACAGGGGCAATGTTTGTCTTAAAAGAAATAGGTGCATCTTATTATATCGGCGAGACAAATGTACAAAATGAGTGGATGAAGGATGTTTTTGAAAAGAACGGATGCCAGTTGCTGAGTTCTACCGAGCGATATGTGAGAAAGTTTTAGAAGGATGAATGGTGCATACTCTCGAACTCGTATAGCGGGAGGGGACTGTATATGTTAAAGAAATCCATGCATTCATTTGTTTTACTGTATCCACATGTATTGTTAGAAGACTGGAAAATTGAGAAGGTTTCAGAACGTTATGAAGGTGAAAAGTGGGAAAGTTTTTGGTTTCAGGTTGTTACTCCAACTGGAATGTTTCGGGTAAAAGAGTTTTTTCTAGATATAATGGAGCCAGTATTTCCGGATAGTTGTATTTCTCAAGCAAAAGGAGATTGTTTTCAATATAAATGGCTTGTGTATTGGAAAGGAGTAAATTATAAGGGAAAAGAAAGTTACGTTACATCTAGATGGAAAACACAAATTGAAGTTTCAGTTGATCGTGGATATATAAACCAAGATGAAATGGAAAGATTTCTATTTGAATTACAACCGGTAAATATGGAGCTTGCGAAAACGATATTACATACACCATTTCACTTATTAAGCTTTCAAGCGAAGAGAGGTGAAATGGGTGAAATAGGGAGATGTTGTGATTGGGATTCTACGCATGACGTAACCTATTCGAAAGTGCCAATTCATGAAAAGTTAAGTGGAAACTTGAATCAGTTGGTTTCGGAAATGATGAAATACAGTATGTATACTGGGACGAAGATAGTAAACTATATGCACTTTGGGTTTGTCGGCATAAAAACAAAGCGTACTATCCTGTTTCTTCTTGGACAATGAATTATGGCCCAAAACAAACTATAAATGGGTTAGAGTTTTATTCGCACCCTAATCGCGGAACAGTTGTATATGAAGATTTAGGTATTGAGCAAATTGCATACGTATTTCGAGGGAATCCGTGTACAAATTTTGAACAAGTAAAAGAACTTTTTTCCTGTTTGTAAGATAAAAGAAAATGGGAACGACAAAGTAGATATCTCTATAATACAATAGAGTAGGATTCAATTATACGAGAAAGTGTTGGTGAAAGAATGGGGCAGCAAAGAAATTGGCTACAAGCAACTGTAGAACGAAATGAAGATAATGCGTTACATATAAAGTGGGAAAATAATATAGAAGAAGTTCACATTTATTGGAGTACTTCACCAAATCATATTGAAGAAACTGGAGAATTACTTGCAACGGTAAATGGAGAATCTTCATGTACAATTGAAAACCCGAGTGAAAATGAGCGTCCATATTTTAGACTAGTAGCAAGTAATGGACAAGCAGTGACAGTAGCTGAGCGTAGATTGCCATTACAAGGCGCGTTTAACTTCCGCGATATGGGAGGATATGAAACGACAGAAGGCCGTAAAGTGAAATGGGGCAAATTATACCGCTCTGAAGAATTAGCAGGATTAACAGAGTGGGATATTGTGTATTTACAAAAGGCTGGCTTAAAGTTGATTTGTGATTACCGTACAGACTTTGAAGTGAAGCATAAGCCAAATCCAGAGATTACAGGCGCTCGTCAAGTGTACTTACCAGTTATGCAAGACTTAGCGAAAGACTTAAATATAAACGAGTTTTTCCAAGTTGGTGACCTTTCTATGTTAGGGAAACCAGGTGAGTATCTTGTGAAAATGAATCAAGATTTTGTAAGTGGTAATGAAGCATTCGTGAGCTTCTTAAAACTGGCACAAAACCCGGAAAACTTACCGTTAGTAAACCACTGTACAGCTGGAAAAGACCGTACTGGATTTGGATCAGCATTATTATTACTTTTACTAGGTGTACCAGAACAAACTGTAATGGAAGACTACTTACTAAGTAATGGTTTCCGTGAAAAATTAAATGAAAAAATGATGGCCTTCTTAGGTGTGAAATTACAAAACGATGAAAGTAGAGCGATATTAGGTGCAATGTTTGAAGCGCGCGCTGAATATTTGCAAGCTGCGATTGATGAAATTAAGAAGCAATACGGATCAGTTGAAGCGTATGCTGAAAAAGCTCTTGGCTTTACGAAAGAGTCGTTAGAAGAAATGAAAGTGTTATTGCTAGAGGGTAAATAATGAGGAAGGGAGGCTGAGTGAATTAGCCTCCTGTTTCTATTGTTGATATAATTTTGTTCCGTAAAGTGATTGATAATCGAATAGCCTCGTCTGTACTATGAAATTTTTCGTTGTCTTATTATTCCTATATTAATTGGAATAGCTATCCCGATTAATAAGATCGGTAAAAATAATTTTCCAAAACCGCCGCTCCAATCTAAAGCTATTGAAATTGTTTCAAATTGGATGAAAGCAAAAATAAGTAGACAGACATTTTTAATTGATTAAGCATTTTTCTACTATACTTGTGTGTCTTAAACAACTTTAAAATTGATATACAGCTGCTGTTCGTAAAAATAAAATGTTCGACTTAAGGGACAATTAATGAGAAACTAAAAGTTGTAAATAACGTAATAGTTAAGGAGAACATCATGAAATACAAAGTCATATTATTCGACGTAGACGATACATTATTAGATTTTCCTGAAACGGAAAGACACGCATTACATAATGCGTTTGTACAGTTTGGCATGCCTACAGGGTATAATGATTATCTTGCAAGCTATAAAAAGATTAGTAATGGACTATGGAGAGATTTAGAAAATAAAATGATTACGCTAAGTGAATTAGCGGTAGATCGATTTAGACAATTATTTGCACTGCATAATATAGAAGTAGATGCACAGCAATTTAGTGATATATACCTTGAAAACTTAGGGAAAGAAGTACACCTTATAGAAGGTGCAGTGCAATTATGTGAGAATCTACAAGATTGCAAGCTAGGTATTATTACGAATGGATATACGAAGGTGCAACAATCTAGAATCGGAAATTCGCCTTTATGTAACTTCTTTGATCATATTATTATTTCAGAAGAGGTTGGTCATCAAAAACCAGCAGGAGAGATTTTTGATTATGCATTTGAAAAATTGGGGATTACTGATAAATCAAGTGTACTAATGGTTGGAGATTCTTTAACTTCTGATATGAAAGGCGGAGAAGATTACGGCATTGATACGTGTTGGTATAATCCGAGTTTGAAAGAAAACACGACGAGTGTTAAGCCGACTTATGAAGTAGAGAGTCTGCTTCGTATTATGGAGATTGTGGAAGTGGCGGAAGAAAAGGTAGCCTCATTTTAATAGTGTAGAGGTTTTTCGATAAATCGATAATATAATTTGAATTGTGTAACAATTAGAGGTGAGTGAAGGATGTTAACGTTTTTATTTGAGTTAGACAAGGCTATTCCGCAGAAGGATGAACCACGGTATGATGCATATTCAAAGGGCTTTATCGAAGGAGATGTAACGATTCGCGCGAGTGACAGCGTACTTTTTCAAAAGTCATGCATGAAGGTTGCAGAACTGGGTATTTATTTAGGACAGTGGATGGAACAAGTGCAACACGGGCAGAACGTACATATGAATTATGAAACGACTGACCGTGATGAGGTAATTCTTGGATTCTTCTATGAAGAGGACGATCAGTGGAGGATTTCTTCCAGTTGGCAACAATTTGAACTTCAGAAGCGTATATCTACTACAACATTAGTTGAGAGCGTTCAACTCTATTTATATGAACTAAATAAGGAACTGCGCGCGATAGAATATCCTGTGACGTTTGATCAGTACTTAAGAGGAGAGCGAATGATACAGCTTTCTTACAAAAGACCGTGTGATAGTAAAGCGGATACGACATCGATAGAGGTTTATAATGAAAGCGAAGGAGTAGGCGTAGTACGGGGCTACTATAAAAATACGTTGATGAAAGTGCTAGATTTTATTCCAAAAGTCGGTAGTAATATCATTTATGAAATAAAGGATAGTAAGGGCAATATTCGCGTCATTGCAAAGGATGTAAGTAGGCAGCGCCAAAGAAGGATTTTAGTAACGTACAAAGATAATAATGATGCAGAGCATGAAATACTTGTATGTGACGGAAAGCTATTGGATGCAAATTTCTTATTTACCTTTACATATAAGAGAGAAGAATTTGTTGTTCACAAAACTTCTTTTGGAATGGGAAAGTTATTACGAAAGGGCTATGTAATCGCAGACTGGAATATTCGTCTTGAGGAAGATATGTATTATATCGAAATGAATGTATATGATGAGGATTATATACAGGATCAATATTTACTATTAGGCGTATTTCATGCTGTTTTGTATGGGTGATAGTCGGATAAATGAAAAATACCGGCATTCTTTGTGAAAAGAATGCCGGTATTTTTTATTAATCCTCAAAAATAAAAATCTCATCAATCGTACTATGAAGTGCCTTCGCAATGTCGTGAGCAAGTTGTAAGGAAGGATTATATTTTCCTTTTTCGAGATGGCTAATTGTTTCACGGCGTACCCCAACACTTTTCGCTAAATCTTCTTGTGTCATGTTCAATTTGGCGCGGTATTCTTTTATTTTCGTTACGAACGCCATGGTGCATCTTCCATTTCGTCAACAGGTTTATCGTAAAAGAACATAGAGAAACCGAACGTAAGAATGAGTGTACTGAAAATAAGGGCGATATCAATTTCTTGTAGCGCCGGGTTTGGAAATAACATTTCAATAAACATAATGATAGCGGTAGTTAGTAATGTAACGATAAAGGCATTACGGCACGATTTATTGACGATTTGTTCAAACAGTTCATCGTGTTGAACTGTTCTATACGTTGTGAAAAAGGAGAAGAAACAGAACATAGTAAACAATCCTTTTTCATAAAAAAATCCGAGGAAACCGAAGAAACCGAGAAATCCTAAATATTTTACCCAAGTTGTTTTCATGATAGGGCCTCCTAATCATGTTAGAAATAAATAACGTTATGTTATAAATATATCACATATAGATAGGAATGGTAATAATAATTTTCCAGTTTTCTTCATAATAATAGTAAAAAGAGGAAATATACTGCGAAATAAAGAGGATAATATTGTAAAATGGTTGTAAGGAAGGGGAGGAAGGCATGCTAACTTGGATCATGATCGTTGTATTGCTTGTAGTGATTACTGTAGTGGCGACGGTGTTAATTGGGCGAAATGGTGATGCAAATTATAGTAAAGCGACAAAAGGGAATATTAAACGGCTGACGATGATTTATATTATACTAGCTGTCGTTTTAATCGTTGGATTAGGCGTGTATATTTATTTTAAAGGTTAAAAAAACTGAAAAAATATAAAAATCTAAAAATAGAAGTATGCTATAATATCAATATAGTTATTTGGTAATTAAGGAAAGGATTGGATGGGATGATTGAAATTAAGAATGTGTCAAAAAGTTATAATGGGTCTACCTATGCAGTAAAAGATTTAAGTTTATCTGTGCCTAGCGGAGAAATTTTTGGATTTTTAGGGCCGAATGGTGCGGGTAAATCAACGACAATTAAGATGATTACTGGTATTCATGGGGTGGACAAAGGAACGATTACGATTAATGGTATAGATATTATGAAAAATCCGATGGAAGCGAAAAGGACGTTTGGTTATGTTCCAGATAGCCCAGATATGTTTTTGCGATTAAAAGGAATTGAATATTTAAACTTTATGGCAGATATGTATGAAGTGCCGAAAGAAGTACGCCAAGAACGAATCGAGTCTTTAGCGAAGAAATTTGATCTTTACAATGCGTTATCGGATCAAATTCAAAGTTACTCGCACGGTATGAGACAAAAAATCGTTATTATTGGTGTGCTCGTGCATGAGCCAGATGTATGGATTTTAGATGAACCGTTAACTGGGCTTGATCCGAAATCTGCATATATTTTAAAAGAAATGATGAGAGAACATGCAGATAAAGGAAAGATTGTATTCTTCTCTACACACGTATTAGAAGTGGCAGAAAAATTATGTGACCGCGTCGCGATTATTAATAAGGGAAACCTTCAGTTTAAAGGGAATTTAGATGAAATGAGAGATCATTTTAAATCCAACGAATCACTTGAAAAAATGTTCTTGGAGATGACGGGCAATGAGTAAAATTTGGACGTTAACGAAAGTATTATTGAAATTAAATTATGCAGATTTTTTAACAGATAAGAAGAAGCGATCGGCGTACGTATTTTCATTTATAGCCATTTTATTTGTCGGCTTTTTACTGTTTGGTTCTATCACGCACGGAATGTATGAGGGAATGATACATTTAGGGCAAGACCCAGGAATGATTGTCGCAATGGGACTTGCGATTGCGAGTATATGGGTATTTTTAATGAGTATTACGAACATTTTAACTGTATTTTACTATAGCAATGACATTGAAATGTTATTACCATTACCATTAAAACCAGCGCAAATTATTTCGGCAAAATTTTTAACAGTATTAATTACACAATACGTAATGAGTTCATTCATTCTATTACCAATCTTTATTACTTACGGATTAAAAAGTGACGCATTTATTACATATTACATATACATGATTTTGATTTACTTACTCTTCCCGATTGTGCCGTTAGTACTAGCTTCGTTACTGATGACAGTTATTATGAGGTATACAAATATAGGGAAAAATAAAGACCGAGGAAATATATTTATCGGAATCGTAAGTATACTATTTATTGTAGGAATTAACGTATTTTTGCAGTGGAAAAATAAAAGTTCGTTTTCTGAAGATGCAATTGCGGATTACCTTGCAAACAACCAGTCTTCTCTTTTAGTACAAATGACAAACTATTTTCCAACTACATATTTTGGAGCAGTGGCGTTAGTAGAAAATGCAAATTGGAAGGGACCTTTATATGTAATAATCTTTGCACTTATTTCATTTGTATTTTTTGTGTTGTTTTATTACATTGCAGAGCGTACATATTTAAAAGGGGTTATTGGACTTTCAACGAGTACAGCAAAAAAAGAGGTCATTTCAGCAGAAGGTTTACAAAAATCAACGGTACAAAGTTCACATTTGAAAGCGTATGTGAAAAAAGAATTTAAAACGTTATTCCGTACACCACAATTTTTCTTAAATTGTATCGTACAAACTTTCGTCATGCCGATTATGTTGTTCTTCATTTTATTCGTACAAGATGGAAATTTAGAGTGGATTACAGGTTATATTGATAACCCAAAATCAGCAGGGCTTGCAATTGGCGTTGGGCTTTGTGCCTCTCTATTTTTAATGGGAAGTAACGTCATCGCAACAACGTCATTTTCACGAGATGGAAGCTCATGGTTTGTGAATCGTTATTTACCAGTAAAGGCTTCAGATATCTTTTTTGCGAAAGCGATAACGGCTTGGTTAATTAATGTAATTATTTTAGCAGTGTTCGGTATTACGATGGCAGTTATAGCGGGAATTTCTCCTGTTTTCATGTTACTGTGGTTTTTACTAAGCGCGAACGGTTTACTGTTAATCAATTTAATCGGTACACGCTGGGATGCACAAACTGCAGATATACATTGGGATACAGAGCAGAAATTATTTAAGAGCCGCTATACAACTTTGTGGAATTTTTTGGCTAATATTTTAATAGCTTTAGTTATTGTAGCGGGAGTAAGTCTATTATACTTCTTCCTTCAAGTAGGACTGTGGGTTATGTTTATTGTTTTATTTGTAATGTTTACGATAGTAAATTATATCTTTATTAAAATTTTAAAATTAGGTGCAGAACGTATATTGTCAAATATTGAATAAAAAGATAGATCCTCTGTATTCATGCAGAGGATTTATCCATAGATGGAGGAGAAAAGGTGAAGAAAATAGCAATTGTAACAGGGGCAACTCGTCTGAATGGAATTGGTGCAGCTGTATGCAAGGTGCTTGCTCAAAAAGGAATAGACATTTTTTTCACGTACTGGTCTCAGTATGATAAAGGGATGCCGTGGGGAATGCATGACAAAGAGCCCTTTTTGTTGAAAGAGGAGATTGAAAGTTACGGTGTTCGATGTGAAATGGCAGAAATCAACTTATCGCAGTCGTATTCGCCAAATCGTTTGTTTTATATGGTATCAGAACGGTTAGGTGATCCATCTATTTTAATTAATAATGCAGCGTATGCTACTCATACGAGAATTGAGGAATTAAATGTAGAACAGTTAGATAAACATTATACGGTAAATGTTCGTGCTACTATGTTATTAAGTTCATTATTTATAAAACATTATGCAAGCAAGACGAGTGGAAGTATTATTAACCTTACTTCAGGACAGTCATTAGGGCCAATGCCTGATGAACTAGCATACGCAGCAACGAAAGGAGCAATTGAAGCATTTACAAAATCAGTAGCACCAGTTGCGATGGAGAAGGGGATTACAGTGAATGCGGTTGATCCAGGGCCAACGAATACAGGCTGGATTACAGAGGAGCTGAAGCATCATTTAGTATGGAAGTTTCCGCAAGGCAGAGTTGGAGAATCTATGGATGCTGCGCGTTTAATATCTTTTTTAGTAAGTGAAGAAGCGAAGTGGATTACGGGACAAATCATTCATTCGAATGGTGGTTACTCATAAATATATTATGTTAACAGACGTTGAGAAACAAAAAATAAAAGAAAATTTTATTTTTTTTGTATAAATAAAATGTCAAGAAAGATAAAAAATTGATAGAAGAGTATATCGTCATATGAGGATCGTAATGCTTCATGTGACAATATACTCTTTTTCTTTTACTTGCGAGCAGAAAAATGAAGTAGAAGAAACTCGAATATTAAAATAAGTTTATCAGTTTTTGTACGTATTATTATGAAGATTACTGTCGGAAAAATGATAATTCGTATGAAAAGGGATTTTTTACGGGGAAATCGAATCGTAAAGGGGAGGATAAATTACGTAAACATAGGGGGATTTATATGAGAATGAAAAAGGTCGCTATCGCATCGATAACAATTGGTACAATGCTTACTATGGCAGCTTGTAGTCCTTCAGCAGATAAAGAGAAAGAAAAGAAAGAGCAAGTAACAGCGCAAAATGAAGGAGAAGCAAAAACGACAAGTGCAGATGAAGCGTCAAAAACATCGAAAGATACTGACAAAGAAACAAATACTTCTTCAAATGAAAAAACAGATAAAGATGCAAAAAATACGAAAGAATCATCAGGAACAGAAAGTAACGGTAAAACGTCAACTCAAAACGAGAATGTGAAAACAAAAGAAAAAGAGACGACAGGAAAAACGAATGATCAAACGACTAGCGGAAAAACAACGAAAGATCCGAAGAAAAGCGTAGCTGTGAAAACAAATGTAAAAGAAGTTGCGGCATTAATTGAAAGCTTAGACAAGCAATTAGCTGCTAATCCGAAATTAGAAACAGTAAATAAACTTGGAAAACAAATTAATGAAAAGTGGGATGTAATCGAGAAAGAGTTAGAAGCATCTCATCCAGCTGAATCTAAAACAATCGGACAAAGTATGTATCCGTTAATTGTAGGAGCGGAGAAGGAAAAGATTGATGTTAATAAAATGAAGTCGTTAACGACGAAAACGAAAAAAGATTTAAATCAGTTATTGACGAAACTTTCGTAGTTAAAAAAGCCTACTTGTGTGAGTAGGCTTTTTTATGTTGAGAGTGTAATTAAAGTTTATGGGAATCCTAACGAAAAAGGATGGTGATAAAAGTGACAATCGATCGAGTTTGTACAATTGGGCCAGCAAGTAATAATAAAGAAACGTTAGCGCAGTTAATAAACAATGGTATGAAAATTGTTCGGCTAAATTTATCACATGGCACGCATGAAAGTCATAAAGATATCATTCGTTTAGTCAAATCGTTAGACGATTCGATTAAAATTTTAGGCGATGTACAAGGTCCTAAAATAAGGTTAGGTGAAGTAAAAGGAGAACAAATTACACTTCAGGCGGGAGATTCTTTTGTTTTACATACGCAACCAGTTACAGGGAGTAATAGAGAAGCAAGTATTGATTATGAAGGAATCGCGGATGATGTGAAAGTTGGAAGTAGAATTTTAATTAATGATGGCGAAGTTGAGTTAGTCGTTGAGAAGGTAAGTATGGACAAAATAGAAACAAAGATCAAAACAGGTGGTAATATCTCATCTCATAAAGGGGTGAACTTACCAGGAACAATTGTTAGTTTACCAGCTATTACTGAGAAAGATAAAAAAGATATTCAGTTTCTTTTAGAAGAGGATGTTGATTTTATCGCATGTTCTTTTGTAAGAAAAACTAGTCATATAAAAGAAATTCGAGATTTTATACAGCAGTATAAAGAAACGTCACCCAATTTAATTGCAAAAATAGAAACGATGGAAGCGATTGAGAATTTTCAGGGTATATGTAAAGAAGCAGACGGAATTATGATTGCAAGGGGTGATTTAGGAGTAGAGTTACCGTATCAATTTATTCCGCTCTTGCAGAAAATGATGATTCAGGAATGTAATCGAACGAATACATATGTCATTACAGCAACACAAATGCTTCAATCTATGGTAGATCATTCTATTCCAACAAGGGCTGAGGTGACTGATGTGTTTCAAGCTGTACTGGACGGAACGAATGCTGTTATGCTTTCTGCTGAAAGTGCATCAGGCGAGCATCCGATTGAAAGTGTAAAAACATTACGTCTCGTTTCTGAATTCGCTGAGCATGTGAAAAAAGACGGTCCTTTTGTGATGAAAGATGTACTGGAATTGCTACATAAGTCTCTGGATGAGTGATAAATAAAAAGAGGGCGGATATGCATCCGTCCTCTTGTTTTTCATTCATATTATTCTTGCTCTTGCTCATCCAAAATTTTATCAAAAGCAGCAGATACTTTATCAAACTCTTCATCATTTTCAATGTATGAAAACTCATTATCTTCTTCTACTTTTAAAAAGAAAATATCAATGTCTTCCTCAGAGTCTGTTTGAATGTCTTCTACGAAGGCAACTGCGATATATTCAGCGCCTTCGACATCCATTGCTCCGAGTACTTCTACTTCCTGATCCTCATTATTCTCATCACTAAGTGTAAAGACTTCGCCAACTTCAATATCAGACATATTTATTCTCCTCCTGTTCGACTCTAAAAAATAGAGTGTTTAAACTGCATACTTACTAATATATCTTTCCATGAAAAACCAAATTCATACATAAGAAAAACAACTGACTCTTCTTTCGTGTAAGTATCCAGCAATAAGGAGCATTATTTTTTGCGTGCTATATTACTAAATCCATTCAACAATTGTATCCATCGTCTGTCTTGTTTTATCACGTTTCGGCTCTTCTTTACGGTAACCAAAGGCAACCATAACAGATACTTCAAGATTACCGTCTTTTATAATGCCTTCTTGGCGAAGTAAAGAATCTACTCCCTCTTTATCAAATCCTTCTATTGGACAAGAATCAATACCAATTTGTGCTGCACTCGTCATCATATTGCCTAAAGCGATATAAGATTGCTTAGATGCCCAATCAAATACAGCACGATCGGATTGTAACAAGTTGAAATCTGATCCTTGGAACTTTTTGAAGAATTCATATCTAATTTTTTGGGTGTCTTCAGGTAATCCAATAATATCGTTCATCATATATTTAATATATTCTGCATCATAATGCATATCTTTAATGTTTCTTGAAAGAACCATGACAAAGTGACTAGCTGTTGCAAGTTGCCCACCTGCACCCCATGAATATGGTTGTAGTTTTTCTCTTAATTCTTTATTTTGTACGACAATAAATTTCCAAGGTTCATATCCAAAAGAAGAAGGAGATAATCTGCCTGTTTCTAAAATAAATTTAAAATCCTCTTCTGAAATTTTGTGCATAGGATCGAACTCTTTACATGCATGTCTGAAATGAAAAGCCTCCATAATTTTTTCTTTTGTAATTTGTTTTGTATTTGTCATAAAAAATCCTCTTTTCATTTATTTATTTTGTAAGTAAAGTATATTTTTAAAGTAACATAGACACAAGTACGCACATTTATGTGCTATAGTATCAAAAAAGATACTATTGTAAGGGAAGGGATTTTTAATGGATTGTCCAAAAGAAAATAATATAAATTACCCATTTTTAAATAAATATACTTGTCCAGTTGAAGCTATGGTCGAGGTCATTGGAGGGAAATGGAAAGGGGTAATTTTGTATCATTTATTAGATGGTACAAAGCGGTTTAATGAATTAAAAAGATTAAAACCTAATATCACACAAAGAATGTTAACATTGCAGCTGAGAGAACTTGAAGCAGATGGTATCATACATCGTGAGGTATATCGTGAAGTGCCCCCGAAAGTAGAATATTCGTTAACTGAGCTTGGTGAATCACTTCGTCCAATGATTCTATTAATGATGGAATGGGCAACTCATAATATGGAAAAAGTTTTGGAGAGTAGAAATGCACAAAGTAAAAGTTAATAGCTGAAAGTGGTATAGTAGAGACGGATACGGAGAGCTGGAAACATTTAATATAAAGTAAAAAAATAAAAAGAGAATAGGTGAGAAGTGATGTTGAAAAATAATAGTATTGCATTGCTGATTCATCTTTTTATTGGCGTTTTCATTTGGTTATTATCAAATTTTTTTATAGAAAGATTAATAATATCTTCTCTAAAAATTTTGTAACACTTGCTGTATTACATCAATATGCGGAATTACACTCAGACAGTTATATCAATTGGTTTCTGTAATAGCGATTGAAGGATGGCTGCAAATATTAATTGTTCAAACTGCTATGAATCATACACTTCTTTTGCATTCGTAGAAGCAGCATCTAATAAAAGGAAAACAGCTGCTATTATATGTAGAACGATGTCTATATAGGGAAAGAAAGCAACTAGAGTAACGATAATACCTATATAATGAGCGTACGTATTCATGCCTGCTTTTTTAGCTAATAAAATAGTCGTGATATGTAAAGCAATCAATAGTAGTAAAGGTATCCCATATAGGTTAACAAGACCTGAAAATAAATAATAACAAGGAATTAATAAAAGATGAGAGATCCCTGTAGTCCACTTTAGTGCTTGTATGTAGGTTTTCAAAGTAAATCCTCCTAAAATAGTCCATATCTATATATTACCAAAACTAATAGGTGATTGGATATTAAATACTTGTAGCTTTTTAGTAGAATGTAATTATTTTATGTAAACTAATTGTTTCGTTATCTATAAAATAGAAAAACCACCCAAACGAGGGTGGTTCGTATTATAAATAATTACTTAAAGAAGATAGGGGGACTTTCACTTCACTACCTTCCTTCATATTCCGCAGCATAACGGTTTCCGTACATATTTCTTCTTCACCAATAATAAGCACATAAGGGATATTCTCTTTATTTGCATAATTAAGGGCACGTTTTAATTTGCGTCCTGCTAGTTCAAGTTCGACTTTTAAGGAAGTTGTAGAACGTAATTGCTGGGCAATTTGTAAGCATTGTAATTCTGTCCCAAGCGGGATGATAAATACATCCGCTGTAGATGATATTGTTTCTTTCTGTGATAGTGCTGTATAAATAACGTCTAAACCGAATGAAATACCGACTGTTGGATAGTTCATATTATCACCGCGGAATGCACCAATAATATTATCGTATCGACCACCGCTACCGATGCTGGATGTAATCGAGCCATCTTTTAGAAAGATTTCATACACGGTACCTGTGTACATTGTGAGTCCTCGTGCTAAAAACGGATTAAATATAGCATTTTCATTTATTCCAAGAGCAATTAAATAGTGCTGTAATTGTTGTAATTCGTTTACTCCATCGGCAACGAGGGGATTATTGAAAGTTTCTTTAAAGTCAGCAATTGTAAGCTTTAGACAAGATAAAACGGTATTACATATTGTATTAGCCATTTCTTCAGAAATTCCGCGCTCTAATACATCTTTTCGTACACCATCAATCCCAATTTTTTCGATTTTGTCTAATGACAAAATGACGTCACTCGTTAGTTCAGTAGGGATGTTAATGGACTCGAGAATGCCGTTTAATAATTTTCGGTTATTATATTGAATCGTCACTTCTAGGTTTAACGTTCGGAACAGTTCAAACGCCATACTCATAAGTTCAGCTTCTGCCATGACTGATTCTACACCGACTATATCAACGTCACATTGAATGAACTCACGAAATCTGCCTTGTTTAATGGGCCCATCTCGAAATACTTTCCCAATTTCATAACGTTTAAAAGGAAGGCGGATGTTCGGATTCAGCGCTACGACTTTTGCGAATGGAATAGTTAAATCATAGCGTAAGGCAAGTTCACGTTTTCCTTGATCTTGAAGTGTATATATTTCTTTTAATATTTCATCGCCACCGCCGTACTTGTAAGACATAAGTTCATACATATTTAACGTCGGTGTTTCTAACGGTTTGCATCCGTATCGTTCAAACGTATCTTCACAAGCTCTTTTAATTTTATTTCGTAGTACTTGTTCTTCTGGTAAATAGTCCTTTGTTCCTTTTACATTTTTCATTTTCATTATAATCACTCCTTTTTTAAATTAAAAAAAGCTATGTGGGTATAAAAATACCCACATAGCTTTATGAACGCTTCGTGGGTCAACAGGAAAAGCCCTGTACCCACGAAGAAAAATTTTTCTTCGGATACACGGCGTTACGTATGATGATGAAGTTGGAAAGACGTATTAAAATTTTGCATTAGAAATCTCTCCTTAACATAAGTTTTTCCAAATTATATCAGATGATTTTAGAATTATCAATATTTTTAGTTTTGAAAAATGCGTGAAGTTATGTAGGAGAATTGGAAAAGGGTGTATAATAAAACTTAATAATATGAAATAACCTTTTAAGGAGATCCCAATGAAAAAAGATAAAACAAATGCGATGCGAATATTAGATAAAGAAAAAATTGAATATTCGATGATGTCATATGATCCAGACGATGGGAAAATTGATGGTGTATCAGTAGCCGAGAAAATTGGACGAGAAGTGAGAGAAGTATATAAAACGTTAGTCGCTCAAGGAAATAGTAAAAATTATCATGTGTTTATTATTCCAGTAGATGAGGAATTAAATTTAAAAGCTGCCGCAAAAGCGGTAAGTGAAAAGAAAATTGAAATGATTCCTGTAAAAGATATTACGAAAGTGTCAGGGTATATTCGCGGCGGTTGTTCACCAGTCGGAATGAAGAAGTTATTTTCTACATGTATTGATGCGAGTGCTCAATCGCTTGAAACGATGATAGTAAGCGGCGGGAAAATTGGCGTGCAAATTGAGTTAAAAGTGGATGACTTGGCAAAAGTGACGAGAGCGCAGTTTGGTGAAATAACGAAATAATGATACATAGGAAAAGAAGTTCTAGTTTTATTGAATTTAGATAATAATTTATAGGATAGTTAGTCCGTTATGGGGCTGATTATCCTTTTTTATTTACAAACTGGATAAATCGAATAAAGATTGAATATTCTGTTATATATAGGCAGGTAATCTGAATCGTTTGTTTGGCTTTGGGAGGAGGACTTTAAATAAACAAGCAGAGTTACTCTTAAAGATAGACAAAGGACGGGAGAGTGTTTTAATGAGGGTTCAAGAAATACCCATAAGAAAGCACATAGTGGGGGATGTCAGTATTTTGGCCCCCCACGCTAAGAGTATACAAGATTTTATACAGTTTTTCGACTCATTCAGTAACAAAAGAGAACCCTAAAACCCACGCCAGAATAGGAGTGTATAAAATGATGCATAGATTGATAAAAATAAAAAAAGGCAAATCCCTTATGAGAGTGAGGGGACACCTTTTTCTTAGCTATCGATAATGAGATGTTATGTTAACTATTAGTGTATAGGATATACATACGAAAAAATTGAAGTTATGATAAAATTGAATTATTTGGAAATGTTTCCGGAGGTGAAAATACCGTATGCAAAAGTTAACTAACAAAGAAATTAATTATATTTTAAAACAATTAATGATAAATGATTTGAAAGAATTGATACATGTTGGGGAAGGTGCATGGCATGAAGTTTATAGAATAAAAACATTTTCAAATCAAGATTTTGTTATAAGAATTAAAAAAAGAAAGAATATAATCAGCTTCAAACTTACACCAGACAGCACCTTCTTACAGAATATGAATCATCCAAAACATATTATAACCAAGCCAACAAATGCATTTGGAGAATATGCCCCACCGAATTTAAATACTTTATTGATGAAGAAATAATATTTAATGTAGAAAGCTTTATGGGAAGTAGTCTACCGTTACATAGCTTAGACTATAACAAATCATTATATTTAGGACAGTTGTTGGGAAAATTTTATAAAGAGATGCACGATAAAGATCCTATGCTGAAGGGGTATGGAAATTTAATATGGAGCGAAAACAATATAGAAGGTAAGGAAGCATTAGATATTCAAGAGAGATGGGAGCAAGATAATGACTTTTATCTTAAAGCATTAGAAAAGCTAAGTAACTCAGAGTTAAAATTCAATCGGAAACAGGTTGAATTAAAAATACAGAATATCATTTCTATCCGAAGAAAAAGGATACAAAAGATATCTTTAGTTAATCAAGATGTTACCCCTGAGAATATAGTATTCCACCAGGATAATGTTTCCGTTATTGATCCATATCCTAGATTAGATTTTGATGTAAAGTATGCTGGTTACTTTTACTTTTGTTATAAACTTCTTCTTCCTTCTTATTCCAACGCTCCAAGATATATAGATAGGGGTTATGATAGCAGTGTAGACGTATTAAACGGCATAGCAGAGGGTTTTGTTAAAGGGTATGCAGGCAATGACCACTCTCTATATAAAAGACTAATTGATGAATATCTTTTGTGGATCTTATTAGAAATTCATGAACATTATATGCTGTTAAAACAAGAGGATTTAAGTTATAAGGTTGAACAGCAAATGGGAAATAAGGATATTCTAGAACAGAGAATGGAAATGTATTTAAAGGAACTGGAGAAACTGATTGGAAATAAGCGCCAGAACTTTATAGATTCTCAGAAACATTGACTTCCAATAACGGGAATTATGTGAACTAGTTTTGTATAGAGTATATGTTTTAGTGAACTGAGAAATCATCAAAGAACAAGGAAATCTACAAATTCCTCTGTTCTTTGATGATTTTATTTATCTTTAAAACTTGTAACATTCCATTTCTGGGATATAGCAGATAACATAAGCCATGGTTCAATCATTAAGTTAATTAGGATATGAGCAACAATTGGAGCTAATATATGTCGTTCTGAAATAATGTATGCAAAGGCAAGTAGACCTCCAAGAACTGTAGTAGATAATATAATAGGTAAAGCAACCTTTAATTCTCCTCTAAGCAAAACCCAAGCACCATGAGCTAAACCAAAAATTAAGGCGGAAACAATTATTTGTACTACCACGGAATAACCTTCATTGTTTATCCAGTCCATTAACACTTGTCTAAATAATATTTCTTCTACGATACTTGACACGATGGCAGCCCAAATCCCGATTATCTTTAGCCAAGAAAATGTAAATAATCGTTCTCCTACAAAAGGCACTGCCTTACTTGTATAGAAAACATAACCAAACGAGATGAGAATAACGAATAGCCAAGCAATTGGATAGTCAAAAGCATTAGCGTTAATTCCTAACCTATGTTCAATAAATCTTTGTGGATTACCTATAAACCAGAAGATTATGCAACTAGTTAAAGCTACAGATAAGGTACCTAATACTAGGCCTGTTAATCTCTCATCTTTAGAAGAAACTTTATAATCTACATGTTTAATTATATTATTTCTAGTTAAGTTGCTGTTTGTCATTATTTCACCCCCAAATAGTTTCATATATCTTTCAATCAATAGCCAACTTAAAGATTAATCTCTAAGTCTATAACATACCATATATTTCATATTAAGTAATTCTTTTAAAGTTAATTCTAGAATGTAGAGTTTTGCTTTTTTTTGGTTATTTACAGTGTTTTGAATGTATACTTTTTTATCATTTTTGATGATATCAAGGGAATTAGTTTTGGGGTCAATGTTCTAGAGGATTTTAATGTAAACTAATATTTAAAAGTTTACTTTCACTTATATTTTTGAAATCTAACATATAATTACATCAGCATTTACAATATAGCCTTGGTCGGTTAATAAGAAAAACCACAGCAATTGTTGTGGTTTTTTTATGTTGATGAAAATAAGTTTTATAGGTGCCGCTAAATATAAATCATTTAGATTTGAGTTTTGTAGAGACATCCTCATACCAGTCAGGTTGATGGATGTCGATTTGCTTTTGTTTTGAATCATTTAGATTCAATTTTTTCATGTGGATGCCGTATAAATTACTGTTAAAGTCTGTATAGAAATAATAACTTAGGTTAGTATGATCACGAATAACACTCCATCTTGTCCAATCGAAGGAATTAGCTGGTAGGTCTTTGTTTTGAAGAATGACTGTACCGATGGGGACTGAGAGTGTTTGCAAAATTTGTCGTGCTAATCCAATGTTTTGTTGAGTATTTTTTGGTTGAAATATTGTTTGCCGTAGAAAAGCTGCTCGGACAAAACGGGATTGAGGGGATGGATCACCAGGAATTCCAAGTTGACCACTTCCAGTAATTTCTTCACCACAGAAAAGACTAGGGTTATCTTTCAAACTTAAATTTTTATATAAATAAAAATTTGTAGACTGCCAATCAAATGTTGGTTGATTTGTCAATACTCCTAAATCGGTCGTATAGGTTTTCATCTTTCCATTTTCAAATTCTATGATTAAATGTTTTCCAGAAGCATCGCTAACAATATAGTGCAGAAGAGAAGGGACATTGGCAAACTGAGGTAATTCATTAATATTGATGATTGTAATTTTAGAAAGGATTGACTTCACTTCTTCGATATTTTTGAAGTTGCCTAATATAAAGGGGATAAAATTTGTATTATAAAGTAAAGGGGTCTCCATTTGGGGTTTTGGATATATACTACACGCTAGCCATAAGCCAGCAACAGAAAGACCTTTTTCGTTCAAACCGTCGGAATACACTATGGGAAAGTCTTTGTATTTGTATCCCATACCAATAAATCCGTATTTATTTTTCCAATGTATTTCGTCAGGTAGGTCCATTTCAGGAAATGATTGTTGACGAGGCACAAAATTCAAGGATGTAGAAGTTGTTGTAGGATCTGTTTCACACCAATCCATTGTTCGTGCTGAAACCAGAGGAATATCCTTTGATTTACTCGGAATAGATATATTTGTACACATATTTTTTCTCCTTTTCATTAAAATATTTCGTATTTGCTATATAGAGTATTCCTATGTTAGATGATGGCTTGTACATTTGGTATTAGTCAAGTGTGAGTTTAAATGAAATGGATCTTTATTATGGGGTTTGGTAATCTAAAATAAGAGTTCATTTTTATCGTAAACTGATAATCTAATAAAATTAGAAATACTACAATAATAATTGTTATTGATGCGAGCGTGTATAAAGTCGATTTTTATACTTCTTTTGAGCCTAACACAATCCCATTTTGTTTTCTTATAGGTCCAGTTGGTTCTACTAATTTGGCAGGTGGTAGGTATATCGCCAAGCCAAACGTCCCAAAAAACAGATATATTTGTCAGTAATTTATCTAAGAACCCATGCTATGAATTCTACTGCTAAATCTCTATTTTCTCTATGACCTTCACTATTTATTACAGAAGTTTCATACCAAAACCCCGTTTTACTTCCGAGATATGCTGTCACCTTTTTTTGAATAATTGAAGCATTTACATTGTCACAATGGTGATGGCAACAACAATTATTAGGGTTTGTGTGTATATTTATAATTTCTAGTTTCAGTAGTGAATATGGTAAAGTAAATGATTTAACAGGTGGTTCAAATAAAATATGGTATTTACCTGGACATGAGTGCTCAACTCTAAAACCATCTCCAGCTAAGATTTCACCATTAGCACTAATAGTACCTGTAATCAGTTCTGATGTCTCTTGATTTACTGAGGTTAAAAAATTTGGTTGGGGTTGTAGTGGAGATTCTTCGAGCGGTGGCAATATTATTTCTACTTGAGGTGGTTTTTCCTTATCAATTAGTTGGAACTCTGGATCAATTATAATTTGATATACTCCTATGGTTCCTGCTCTTTTGATAACTCTAAAATCTTTAGAACCATTGGATATTGTTCCGTTACTTCTAATAGTACCTTGTACTGTCCGAAAAGGAAAAGGATTTAAAAAATCGCCTATAGCTCGAAAATGAATTGGAGCATCTACTGGTTGTCCGCTATTTTCATAATAAGTAGTGTAATAAAAACCAGATTCAGTCCATGAAAATGTCTCTACAGCAATAGAATCTTCTTCAGTTGAACAGTGACAATGACAATGATTTGAATTATTATCTTGTTTACATTTTTGTTGCCCGTATACAGGTTGGAAATAATTGTATTCGTTTTTGTTTTTGTTATATTTTTTCAACTTCTCACTTCCTTGTTTGGTAGTCTTATTTTTTTAAAGCTAATTACATATTATGTTTTGAAATAAAATATGTTTGGACGTTTTTTAGGGGGCACCATATCAAAAAAGAAAATTGTACGTTTAGACACAAAATTGAAATGTTTTGCTTATCTTCCTTTACGTTAAGGGATTAGTTTGTATATTTGAGGAGAGGTGCGAGACAGGTGTATATTTAGGATGATCTAATATTTTCCATTCGAATATGATAGAATAGAAAGTATATCCAAAATGGAGGAATGGCAAATGAACTCAAACACAAAACAGTTTATTTATGATATCCAGCAAAGAAAGAACAATTATATAGAAAATGTATTAATAGCAATACAACATCCTAAAAAAGAGCAATCTGAACAAGTCATTCAAAATATAGTAGAGAAGATGGATATGATGATTAATCTAGTTACTACGTACATGAGGATTGAATCAGGATCTACGGAAGAATTAAAAGAACTTCAGAAAGAAATTATCCATGCTCAAGCATATATCCAAAAAAGAAAATTTGAAGAAACACAGAGATAAAACCCTGTGTTTTTATTTGGACGTCTATGAAACCAATTTGTTATAAATCAAATTAGATGTAATTTAATCATTGTTTTGGCATAATCCATACAATTTGCTGAATTCGTACAATATACGGTACCGTATCTTCAATTAGCAAATGATCTGGTTTCACATCCTTTAACTTTCCTCTTACATTACCTCTTACAGTTTCAATAACCACATGTTTACCAATTACTGATTGTAATGTCTGATATACGTAGGGATTCGGTACACTTACCATATTTTGTTCACTCAAGTCATTTCCCTCCAAATAACTCAATCTATAAAACTCCTTTCTAACCTACATTCTTCCTCTTAATATATGATATAAATCTTTTAAATATGCTAGAAGGATAATTCATTATAGAAACAAAAAGGATCATCCTTTCTTTTAAAGGCTGATCCTTTTCTTCGTTCATTCAACTATTTTTAGCTATTCTTGATTAATTAGAATCACAGCTGGTCCATCTACACGAATTCCACCAACTTCGATTTTTTCATAAGGCTCAACTGTAATAGAAATAATCCCTTCTCGCTTCTTTAATTCATTACTTAATTCTTTTGTTAACATTTTTTTCATGTGTGCACTCCTTCTTCCTGCTTCATTTACTATTGTTATGTAAATAAGATTAAAAATGGTTTCCTGGTCTGGAAACCATTTGTTTGTAGTTGACCATATGGTGTTACCAGTTCGTTTATCAATTTTACGTAAAGAAGATAAACAATTACTATTCACTGTCTCAGTAGATGTAAGGAACTCTTAAAGAGATAGCGGTGAGATAGATTGTTTTTTCTTCTAGAAATAATGACTTAGATAATATATTACCTAAAACAATGAAAGCCCTACCTCTCTTTCATCCTTACGGCTCCTTGTCCGTGCCAGTGTGAATCAGGATTGCAAAAATCAAGTGACTATTTGATCGAGTTATTTGATGAAACTTCGAACGTTCGTAAAAGAAATTTAAAAATAAAAATGGATTAGATTGAAGTAATAACAAAAGAGGTTCCTACTCTAAAAGTGAGCTGAAGAAGTTGAATGTTTTTGAAATGATTTACTTATTAATAACAATCATATTCCCGAAAAATTCAGGATATTTTCGGGGGATGTAATACATTATCTATAATGAACCTTAACAGAAACTTTTTATTTGATTTTCAGTGATTCCTTTAATTAATCCTAGTTCACTAATCAAAAATTCATGTGCGTTATCCAACATTTTTTTTTCGCTTGTATTCAGTGCTTTTTCTTTCTTCATACGCATTAAATCACGTACAACTTCAGCACCTTCTTGTATTTCACCCGTTTTTATTTTGTCCGTATTCACTTTATACCTTTGTTTCCACGGCAGTAATCTATCTGATTCTCCATGCTGAAAAATGTGTATGATGTGTTTTAATGTAAGTATGTCAGTAACTGGGCGTATACTTGAACTTAATATTTTACCCGTAGGAATCATGACTTGCATATTACTGATTGACATTTTTATGACATAATACTGTTGTTTTTTCCCTGAGAATTCTTTTTCTTCTATGGCTTCAATTATACCTGCTCCGTGCATTGGATAAACAATGTTATCGCCAATTTGAAACATATAATCCACCTCCATATATGGTAACCTTCTTAACCTTAACATATATGTGGTTTTTTATCAAATATTTTATAATATCATAAAATTATTTTTATTGTCAACTGATTTTTCTTTAAAAATTAAATTAAATAAAAACAGCACCAAAACAATAAGAATCGTGTCAGATTTCCAATAAAGGGAAGGGGCATTTCCCTGCGTATACTTTGAAACCTCTACTCATTAACGTAGATCAGTTTTCCCTTGAAAACGACCAAATCGATCCCGTATTTTTTTTGATCTTGTGTGGTACTCCAAAATCTCAATTCTTGCTTTTTCAGCTAGAGGTGCAATTGGTCTTAAGTCTTTTAACCCCCAATAATCAACCACTACATCAAGTACTTGATCAAAATATTGTAGTGGCCCATAGTTAGCTTCTTTTGCAATCACAGTCATTCGATTTTTAAAATCAGGCATGACAGCACCTGGCATTTTAAAATTCATAATCACATTGGCAATATGATAGCAATAATTAGGTTCCAATTCTAAATGTGTTCGAATCACGTCTCGATAAAACGCATAATGAAGAGTTTCATCTTTTGCAAGACGGCGTAATAATGTAGCAAGATCGGGATCATGCTTACTTGCAACCTTAGCAACATTATTGTAAAACACCATCGTTGCAAGTTCTTGTAGCGTCGTATATGTCATGGCTTCGATTGGTGTATGAAAATCAGGCTCAAATCCACCCTCAACGACTGATTTTCTTAATTCATGTATCCGTTTAGGGTTCACACTTCGAGTGAGTAGTAAATATGTCTCCAATAAATTCGAATGTTGATCCTCTTCTGAGGTCCAAGTATGAATAAAGTCTGTAATAACAGAAAGGGAACCTTTAAAAGTCGCAGATAAATACGTTGTAAACCATGGTAAATTCACTTCTGTTAATAAAGCTGTTTCAATGGCCGTAATTACACCAGAAGGAAGAGTAACTTGACTTTCATCCCAAGGAACTCTTTTAAAGTCCATTCCCTTATCCCATGGTAAAAACTCATGATACCCCCAGTCTATCTTCTGAGCTCTTATTTTATGTTGTTCATACAGTTCTTTTAAACGTGGTTCTAATCGGAAATCTAAATCATTTGTTAGCATATAAGTGCCCCCTTTTCTTACCATGGATATTCATCCTATTTTTATCCTTAAAAATCTTCTACAAATAAATATTACTTTCCTTTTTTTAAGTCAAACATAACAAATTTGTAACAAAACTCTTTAAGAGCGCTATATTTTCATAGGATTTTTTTATATCAAAAGGGGGACCGTTACATTTATTTTCTTTTTTATAAAATAGATACTGAGGCATACAATATGTTAGTAGCCTAAATAAAAAAACTAACCTCAGTAAATACAAAATAACATTCACGGATGAAGATTCTCGTCATGTTGTAAATCTTGGTGAGTGTAAAAAGGTGCATGCCTATAAAGAATCGTTTTATAATAAAGTTTGATAGTGTTTTATACATAATATCAGTTTATTCAGATGTAAATATTAAAAACTTAAAAAACAAATATAGTTGATTAGATAGCCTTAAACGACAAATCCCAACAAGATCAATGTACATTGGCTATGGATGAGTTAGACCAAATTTTGTGAAACGGTATACAACACAAAGGGAAGATGCGATAAACATGCAGTCAACGGAAGCGCATATGAAGGAAAAACAACGTAGAGAAAAAATAGAAATTATATTTAGTCACATGGTAAAAGGAGAGAGTTATTTTCAAGGCTCTTCCTATCAATGGAAAAACATTGTATATCAAAATTATAATAGAATACAGCAAAAAGAGTTGGAAGTTGAACAACTCATTTCGATAATGGAAAAAGCAGGGGTTCGTTTTACGCAGCATCGTTCACTCATACACGATCCCGTCATTGATTTTGTAAAATATATAGCTAAGATTTATAAGGAGCCCCTCGAAATACAATAATCATATTTAAAATAAACCTTTATAAAAGGCTTATTTTCGAAGATTTTTAACTAAACCCCCAAAAACTCATTGTAATATTCTTTTTATTCTCAATACTATTCATTTTTGATTTTGAAGCACTTCAAAATCTTAGCTAGATGGCTATGTATCGGTACCCCACAATAAAAAGGCAGGAACATATTTGATCTGTTCCTGCCTTTGATTTTATTAAGTTTAACATCTATGACCTAAATATAATAAAATTTGGAGCTTCTTTTTATTTTAGCTGGATGTTTCCTAACAGTTGATTTTGTTAACGAAAGTCGACTTCAAATCCATATTTTGTGTGAAATAAAAGCATATAATAAAAGTATGAGGTGATGATGTGAAAGAGATAAACATTCATAAAATAATTGCGGATAAGAGAAAAGAAAAGGGAATTACGCAGGCGTCCGTTTCCAAATGGGAGACGGGGCAGAGTTATCCGGATATTACATTTTTACCACTGTTGGCATCGTACTTTAACATAAGTATAGATGAACTAATTAGTTACACACCACAAATGGAACAGGAAGATATTAAAAATTTATATCATAGACTAGCGGAAGCTTTTAGTGAAGAACCGTTTGATGAAGTAATGATGGAGTGCAGGGAAATGATTAAAAAATATTATTCTTGTTTTCCGTTATTAATTCAAATGGGAGTACTTTTTATTAATCACCACATGTTAACAGAGGATACGGATAAAAGAATTGAAATGTTAGAAGAGGCTACGAAAAGACAGAGAGAGATTGCTTATAAAGAATTAAAAGAACAAAAAGGAATAAAAGGGAAGTTAATGCGTCTTCTCAATGTGGAGAAACGTGGAGAGAAACAGATGGAAAAAATAAAAGAGAAAATGATGAACACAGAAAAAGATACGATTAAAGTTGGTTTTAAACCGATGAACGCAAAGTGGTTTAGAGAGCATTTTCAGCATGATATTTATAAAGATTTACAACAAGTAACATGTCCAGTACTGGCAATTGCTGGTGATAAAGATATTCAGGCTGATCCTGAAAGAGCGAAGCGGATCGGTGATTATGTGAAGGGTGATTCTGAAGTATATGTAGTACCAAAATATGGATCATAGTTTGAAAAGTTTTGAAGGTGAGTTTAAAGCATTAGAGTTTAAAAAGAATTATGAAGAAGGGCAGGAAAGCCACTACATCCAGAGTTGGAAGAAATAATTACGAATTGGATGAATACGAATTTTATACTGCATCAAAATTAGATGAATATGAGGAAGAGGGAAGGGAGAGTAACAGTCTGTAAAAGAAGAATTGGTGTGGGCTGACCCTGTAGGTACAAGTTCTTCTACAATAGTAATTTTTCGCATAATAATCCCTTCCATATTGTAGATTCTCTCATTAGTTTAGCATCATTTTTGAGCTAATAAAATCTTATCTAATACTTTGGTAAAACACCCTATAAATAATCCAGGCTATTTAATATTAGGAGGAAGCCAACTATGCACATAATCCATGACAGAGCTGATCCTGTACTATTAGCGATTTTCATTCGAAGTCTCTCGAGAGGTTTTTGCATCCACCGACCAAACAGGAGATAGAAGAGAAACAGCACGAGAGAGGGCAGTACCATAATAACGTTGTATCCCGCTAAAATAGAAGACCATTCTATCCATGATAGATTAGAAGTAGTCAGTATACCAATTGCTGCAAAATAAGGAAATGCAGTTCCCGCTTCAATTAATGTAGTAGTGAATCCTAGCGCAATCATTGAAAAAATACTTTTTGATTTTGGTGAAGGGAGAGCGATGACCTGTAGAAGATCTGTGGGTTAATAATAAGAGGTATAGAAATGTATTAACATCAATGAGACATCATGTTAACTTATCATGAACAACATATACAACCGAAATTACAGAACAAATCATTTTTTTGGGGTGGTATAATAAGGAAAAAGGGGTGCTCTGAATAATGTCTTTGGGGACCAGTATTTATTACGCCATCACCGCATTGATTATCGGTGTATTGTTGGGAGGAATTATACGTATAATTTTGCATACTAGTAATCGCAAAAAGCAAGATCCAGTTGAGCAAAAGTTAGATAGGATTATTCAATTGTTAGAAAAACAAAATAAGGATTGACCCTCTCCCCAAACGGGAGGGGGTTGCTGTTTTATCGGCAGAGGGGTGAAGTATAGGATACTTCACTGCAATCCAGTTAAAGTTTTACTTTCTCCATAATGCGAGTTTTATATAATATGAAAATCAACGGCTATAACTACTTAGAATATAGCCGTTGATTTTTTGCGCATAGAAAGGAAATGAAATCATGAAAAAATCAATAAAAAGTGAATTGATTGGAATGTTTATCTTTAATGAAACTTTTCATACATATGAACAAAATGAAGGCAAGGTACATTGGGGATTGGATACTGGAAATGAGCGTGTACATGTACATGAAATGATGAAAAGAGCAGAAAAGCTTTATATATGTTTAGAAGAATTTGATAGAAAAGCTAAAGTAGCAATAGCGGAAGAATTAATAGAGTATAAAAATGATTTTTGGCCTGAATATGATGAGAATGATGAACAACTAAATTGGGATGCTGTAGACGCAGGAGAATATGATATGACGAAAGAAATATTTGAAAAGTCTATTACTCTTATGGACATTGTAATTAGAGAAAATGATATATATTGCGAATATAGTGACGGAGGTTTATTTGGAGGACATAGAATCCATGCTTCTTTTGACGATGAGTACAATTTACTAGATACAGGGATTTAGTTTTGAAAGATGAAAAAAGGATTGATTACTATAATCAATCCTTTCAACCTTTTTATTCGGTGTTTTTTTATGTTCACTCAATATTTTCTACACTTAAACACTTAGTTTCACAGTAATAGCCTTTGCCACCAACATAAACTTTTTCTATTTCATTCTTGCTATTGGTTGCTAATTTAACTAATATTTCGGAAGGCGAGTGTAAAGAATAACCTTGTTCAAATACATAGACTTCTTTTTGCAAGTAGTGCTGTTCATAAAGGTAGCAAGCTAATGCACCGTTTGAAGTTCCAGTCGCTGCTTCTTCGTTGATGTCGTATAGTGGAGCAAAATTTCTGCATATAATTCGATTGTCATTAAAAGTATATAGATGCATCCCGACAACATTATAATACTTGCTGATTTCTTTAATTTTTTCAAAATTAGGTTGCAGTGCATGTAATCGTGTTTCGCTTTTTATAGGAATTAAAATATCTTTTAAGCCCGTGGAAACAATTTGAATTGGGTATGTATTGTCTATATCTTTAATGCCAAAACAGTCGATGAACTCGTTTGGAGATATAACATTATAGAATATCGGTTTGTTTTGTTCCATAAATATGATGTCATCTTTTATGGTAATAGTAAGAACACCGCTGTTCGTTTCAATCGTATAGCGATTCCTGAAAAGTTTATTTAAATGTATCAGTATCACGAAAGAGCCAATTGTGGCATGACCACATAAATCAACTTCTTCTTTTGGTGTAAAATACTCAAATTTATAATCAGCAACTTCAGATTCTGATATAAATGCGGTTTCCGCATAGCCCAGTTGTTTGGCTATTTCCATTTTTTGAGTAGTGGTCAATGTATTCTCAATAAATACCACTCCTGCTTTATTTCCGCCTTTATGATCCTTGCTAAATGCACTTGCAACATAAACGGATATTTTCATAAGACACCTTCTTTCCTCACTTATAGTAAATTGTAGCATAGAAAACACTACGTATAAATGTTGTTGGATAAATTTGCTATAAAGCAAGAGACAAACTATTTTTTAGCATCTGAACTCTCCCAAAATAGTTTGTCTACAGTCTGAAGAGGTTGTCCCAAAAGGTCGTTAAAAACGAACTTTTGGAGACAACTTCTTATATTTTACCTTTATATGGATAAAAATCCCGATCATAAGTAGAAAACCAATAGGTTTTCTATTTATGATCGGGGTTTTTCGCTTTTGATTGAGCTGTTGTTGTCCATTTCCGTAAATTATGGGCAACACAAATAAGACCCCATTCCAATCTGTT
>NZ_NWUW01000013.1 GCF_002746455.1 Bacillus fungorum
TTTGTGTAATCTCAAGATTTTGTTGATTATAAAACATAAAAACGCCTCCTTTCTTTTTATTCTTCTAGAAAAGGAGACATTTTTAAAGTGTTTTATTTAAAAATTGTATTGACAGAGTTGTTTTTCAACACTCTGAAGAAAGAGCCTACTGTTTGTAGGCTCTTTCTTATATCTTACTTTTTACGACGTACTACAAAAACGCACGTACCTACCGACGATACAATCGCCAAAATAGATAAAACAATTGCTATTACTTGCACATTACTAGTACCTTCATTCTTTTCTACACTAGACACTTCACCATGTTCTCCTGTTAATGACGTACCTTTTGCAATTGTAGTAAGTGAATGTGGTTTTTCATCTTTTTCATCGCCTGTCCATTCAACAATTTCTCCGTCTTTATATTGTTGGTATGCATCCCAAGCTATTTTTTGCTCTTTATCCGGATTTTTAGCGACGAAAGTAAATCGCTGGAACTGATTGGGTAAAATCCCTTCTCCTGTCGCTTCCCATACTACAGTTTTAACTTTTCCGGCATTATCTTTTTGCTCCTCCACTTTCCATCCTGGCACTGGTTCATACTGTTGGAACTCTACTCCAGACGGTATTTTCAGTGTAACTTTTGTCGTTGCTACATTTTTTTCAACTGGTACTTTTATCGTGTAAGTCTCCCAAGAGCCAATGTCAGAAGTTGCTGGCTTAACAGTTACGTGCGCACTAACAGGTAACGAAAAAATTCCCATTGCAATTACTGTTGCTATCATTGTTGTTCCTAATTTTTTTATACGTTTCATTTTCTATTTACTCCTTTTCATCTATAACGTCTCTTTCCCCCGCTTTAACGGGCAGTATGACTACCTCAAAATTCAGCGAAAGCAAAGAAGTTAGGCGGGGGGCTGCCGTAAAAGCCCAATTGGTGCGGGCTAATAAACAGTGGGGGATACCCCTACTGTTTAAAGTTTCACTTTATCTGCCACCTACAATAAATTTATAATCAGTATCGAAGCTATCAAGTGATTTTGTTAATCCATGTACTTGTATATTCCAGTTGCCTGTCATGTTAATATACATACCTTCCGCTTCATATTCTCCCGGTGAAACTGCCGAAACTTTAAATGATCCTTTTCCCATATTCATATCTAACGATTGAGTCGTTAATATAATTTGCTCCATATCAGTAACAGGTTGTCCGTTCTCATCCTTTAAAGTAATATGGAATATATTTTGCCCTACTTTATTAGGACTTACATTTAGCGTAAGTTCATATCCATTATCTAATTGTTTACTCTCTGTAAAAGGTCCAGTAGGAGGCATCGGTGGTGTTTGTACGTTTGTCATAAAAGCTACGATTACGAAAATGATAATTCCAATGATAAACTCTAATTTCACCGTAGCGCCTAATCCTTGCTCCGCTCTCATTTTCCCTTTCACATAATGAATAATTCCCAATATCCCCATGAAAATGAATGAAATTATCTTTGCTAATAAAGCTAATCCATACTTCGTATCAAATAAAGAGTGGATTGTTGGAATAAAAAATGTACTGTTAAAAAGACCTGTTATTAAAATCACGATGACAGCACCTGTTGCCCACGGTGAAAAACGCTTAATCATATCCCAATACATATTCCACTTGTCTTCCTCTTTACGTAAAAGAAGAATAATGGATGATAGACCGCCAATCCATAATGAAGCTGCAAATAAATGTAGAAAATCCATAACGACAGCAATTTCTTTAAACTTTAAACCATATGCATGACTATTAAAGGCTTTCATAACAAGTATCCCGATAAACAATACTATTGGAATGCTCCATACTTTAAACGAAGACAACTTCTCACGCTTCATCGCAAAATACGTAACGATTATAAGCAAACTAATAAGAGCCATTTGAGTGAGCCATACGTAACTAAAAACAGAAAGCTGTAATGTTTCTTTTAATAGTAAAGGATCGAATGCTTCTAGCCATGAAACATCAGCATTTATTTTCGCTTGTAATGGTAGATTAAATAGTAAACTAATGAATATACCAATTAATGAAATCCATATTATTTTTTTACTTCTTGATTGAACTTCTATTGCGTTCCCTTTATACATAATAAGATTAAAGAAGAGAACTCCTAAAAATAGTGAGAAACTTGTATATAGAACCCCACGCTCCATAATCATATCGATTTGCGGGACATAACCCATCTCTTCTACTTGTAGATCGTCTGCTCCCGCTTCCGCTAATCCAATACGGAACGGAATAACTCCTTGAATGGGATGCCCATCAGCTGAAATCACTTTCCACTGAATAGAGTAGAGACCGTTTTTGAGATTCTCTTTTAATCCAGCTTCTAATAGTTTTTTATTTCTTTTATCAATATGAGCATCTTTTAAATCTACTCTTGTACCTGAGGTATCTCTTACAAACAATGTATTAAAATGTGAAACTTGTATATCCTCATCGAATTCAATTTTTACAACAGCTGGTGCTTTCTTCAACGTTTCATTTTCAGCAGGGTTTGATTTCACAATGTACGCATGAGCAGATGCACTTTTCGGCATCAATATAATAAGCACACATGCAAGTAATAACCATGCCCCTAACCTTCCCATTACTTTCACACTCATTTCACTTCTTTCTTCCTCATCGCTCTATTTTCATTACATCTACTTCTCAAGTCGATTACTTGAAGAAATATTAACCTGATTAAATATAAACTTCTATACAGTATAACTCTTTATTTCTCTCTCACCTCTAGACTTCTAATATAATAGTAACTACCTTCACGGATACAACTTACATTTTTAAAGTCGAATGTTATTATATCATAAAATATATTTATGTAAGTTCTTGAAGAAGAAAAGTTATCGTGAATCATTTGTGAAGAAAATGTGAAATGCATAAAGTGAAACTTTAATTAATGTTTTTATTCATCTCCACTTATTATTAGTCCACAAATAACAGGATAAAGAAAAAGGTGTCACGTTAGTACGTAACACCTTTTTCAAAGTTTCTTTTATTTCACTTCCGGATAATCACAATATTCAATGATTGTTCCTTCTGTATCCGCTGGGTTAAGATATATTAATCTTCTGCCGTGTTTATTAATTCGAAGTGTATGCTCTAACGTTCGAATACCTTGTTCTTTTAACTCTTCTAAAGCTACATCTAAATCATCGACACGATACGCAACGTGATGAACACCCTTACCTTTTTGTTTTATAAATCGGGCAATTGGTGAAGTGGTGTTATTTGTCGGCGCAAGTAATTCAATTCTATCTCCATCCACTTCAAGAATGGCTACTTCGCTTTCAACACCAGGAGCTTCACTTACGTAACGATCTATTAAAGTGCCTAACAACACCTTTTCATAAAAACGTATCGTACTATCTATATCTCGAACTGCGATGCCGATATGATCAATTGTTTTTTTCATTTTATTTCCCCTACTACTTTATTTTTTCTCATTATTAATAGTAACAAAAAAAGTTATAGAATCAAAAATTCTATAACTTTTTTATTTAACCAATTTTCTTATTTGTATTTGCTGCTGGTTGAACTTGATTTTTTGCTTTTAAAACGCTAATGCCATATCCGATAAAACCACCGATAATCGCTGGGAAGATCCAGCCCAATCCTACTTCCTGCATCGGAAGGAATTTAGTAAACACTTGACTTACTACTTCAATGTTAACTCCAGCTGCACTTAATCCATCAAATAAACTGATGATAAATGTTACGATTAAACTCACTTGATAAACTTCAGCTCTTCCTTTGAATAATGAATGGAAGAATGTTAAGAAAATCAATACGATTGCTAGTGGATAAATTGCTGTTAAAACTGGAACAGAAACCGCAATTAATTGTGTTAACCCTACATTTGCAACAACCGCACTAAATACACATAGCGTGATTGCAATTGCTTTGTAAGGAACATTTGGGAATAACTTATGGAAGAATGAAGAACATGCTGATACAAGTCCCACACTAGTTGTTAAACACGCTACTGTAATCATTAACCCTAATAACACTCCGCCATATGATCCAAAATAGTAGTTAGAAACTTTCGCTAATACTTCTCCGCCGTTCTCTAAATGTCCAAGCTTTGCAACACTTGAAGCACCCATATAAGAAAGAGCTGTATAAATAATTGCTAAAATAGATGCGGCAATGATTGTCGCTTTTGCACAAACGACCATAATTTGTGTTTTCGTTTTTGCACCTTTTTCTTTAATTGCATTAATGATGATGATTCCAAATACGAATGATGCTAGCGTGTCCATTGTTAAGTATCCTTCTTGGAACCCTTTAAAGAATGCATGTGATGTATAAGCTTCAACTGGCGTTTGCATATCTCCAATCGGGTGAATAAAAGCAACGATTACTAAAATACCGATGAAAGTCAACTTAATTGGCGTTAAGATTTTTCCAACAATATCGACAATTTTCGCGGGATTTAGCGAAAAAAAACAAGTGATGCTAAAGAATATAATTGTGAAAAGAATTAAAGGTGTTGAACCTACTCCTTCTGGCATAAATGGTTTAAGACCAATTTCATAAGAAACATTTCCTGTTCTTGGTATTGCAAATAACGGACCAATTGCTAAGTATAAAACTGTTGTAAACACAATCCCGAACACTGGGTGAGCACGACTTGCTAATGACTGCAAATCATCTTTACCCGAAAAACCAAAGGCTAGTACACCTAGTAAGGGTAAACCTACTCCTGTTACTAAAAATCCAGCGTTAGCAATCCATACATTCTCTCCTGCCGATTGACCAAGCATTGCCGGGAATATTAAATTTCCTGCTCCAAAAAATAGTGCAAATAACATTAATCCAATAACTACTATGAACGAAAACGGTACTTTGTTCGTCATAATATAACCTCCATTCAAAATAACCTATGTCATTTCCATTTTTAACTAATTGAATTTTCTGAATATTTAACTTAAGTATCAACTATTCTTGAACTCATTATAGTTTGATATATAATATTTTGCAATACTATTTTCAAACTTTTCATTTATTTTATAAATATACATTTTTCAACATAGAAATAGACTAAAAAACCAACATGGTCATCCGTGTTGGTTTTTTACATTTACCATCAATTAAAATTTCGCCCCTACTTTCTTAACATTCTCTAAACCTTCTTCAACAATTTGTTGTGAACGATCTGGATATTGATTGTGTCCTTCAATTACAACAGTCTCTGGATTTGTAATTCCCCAGAAGCCAAGTACAGTTGTTACATAATTAACTGCCATTTCCATAGGAGCCATTTGTTCTGAAGAGTAATCCGAACCACGAGCACCTAATACAACAACTTTCTTATCGCCTGCTAAACCTTCTGGACCATTTGCTGTATATTTAAATGTTTTTCCAGCTTGAGATAAATATGAAATATACGTAATTAATGGCGCCGGCACTGTGAAGTTCCATAGTGGGAACGCAAATACAACTTTATCAGCTTCTAAAAACTGATTTAAATATTGATCTACCGTAGCAACTGCCTTCTCTTCTTCTGCTGTTAACTCCATTCCTTGACTACGTTTGTATCCACCTGAAATAGCGATATTTCCGTAATACGGAAGATCTAATGCGAATAAATCTAACTCTGTAATTTCTGTATTTGGGTTCGCTTCTTTATAAGCACTTACAAATGTTTCATACATTTTTGAACTAATTGCTTGCTCGGCTGGACGATCGTTTGCTTTTACAAATAATACTTTTGACATTGTTTTATTCCCCTCTACTTTTGTATTCTCTTCTTTTTTACCAAATAACGAGCTAAATAATCCCATTTTCTTCACCTAAACTTTCTTATCATATTCATTATTCATCATCATAAAAATTCTTATTCTAATAAAAAATTTCAATTGGTACCTTAAATAAAGCCAACAAAAACTTTTTGTTATTTAATTACCTTATGTAAGTGATTATAATATAGTCACTTACTTTAGTCAAGTAACTTTTAACAAAAAATAAATCTCGAATTAAAAATATTAACTAAAATACAATTGAACACCAAATACGACTTTATTACTTGTATAATAAACTTAGAGAGGAAAGTTCATATTTAGAAAGGATTTATTCATGAGCACTATAGAAAAGATTCAAACTTTTATTATTCTTTTTGCTGTTACATGCGGCATCATACTTGGACAAATTAATGTCATACATATGTATTCAGACAAATTTATTGTTCCCTTCTTATTTTTCATGCTATATGGATTATTCCTCATCATCCCATTAAAAGAAATAAAAAATGGATTTCGCAATTTAAAATTTGCTGGAACGAGCCTTACTATTAATTTTTTATGGACACCTTTACTCGCTTGGGGATTAGGTGCATTATTTCTTTCAGATCACCCAGCACTTTGGGTTGGATTTATTATGTTAATGGTTACTCCGTGTACAGACTGGTACTTAATCTTTACTGAAATAGCGAAAGGAAATGTAGCACTTTCTACTGCAATTCTACCTGTAAATTTAATTTTGCAAGTACTACTGCTTCCAATTTATTTATTTTTATTTGCTGGTGTTATGAAGACTGTAGCTGTTTCTGTTTTAGTAGAAAGTATTGTTATCGTAATCGTCTTACCATTTTTACTTGCACACGCTACAAAATTCATTATGAATAAACTGAAAAAAGCTGAAACACTCGAGAATAAACTCATTCCGTTTTTTAGCTCTGCGCAAATTGTATTTTTAAGTTTAGCAATAGTATCAATGTTTGCATCACAAGGTAAATATTTACTACAAAATATGAATGTCGTTTTTTTATTACTCATTCCTGTTCTATTGTTCTTCATCATTAATTTTGTACTAGGACAATTTATCGGACGCATTATGCGTTTATCTTATAAAGATACAGTAAGTTTAAACTTAACAACTTTGGCAAGAAACTCACCTGTTGCACTCGCTATTGCTGTGACTGCTTTTCCGGACGAGCCTCTTATTGCACTTGCACTCGTTATTGGACCGTTGATTGAGTTACCGGTACTAGCTTGTGTGTCACAAGTGTTATTACTTATTAAGAAAAAACAGCGATACACATAATAAAAAACGTCCTACTTTAGGACGTTTTTTATTGTCGAGAAATTATAAAAGTAACGATAGTTATCGGCTCTAAGGATTTTATACGTTATAGAAAATTAGCTTGTCGTTACATTAACAAAGCCTTTCTAGTTAAAAATTATAGGAAAAGTAAATATAACGAAAGCTGCCCAAAGTCCGTAGATTGGCAAATACTTCGTAACGGCATCTTGGATAGCTGTCGGTCCTGATTTGTTTTGCAAGAAACGCATATAGGAAAACATAATCCAAATTAAATTTGCCCAGATCAGTATGTTTACGCCTAAAACAACAAGTCTATTCGGTGTAATCCCGTAAGAAGAAAGTCTGAATACGATGGCTGATAATGCGACAGTGTCAATAATAAGCGCCAAAACAATTAAGGAAAAATTTATATAATCTAAAATGCTCTTTTTCTCGTCCGATTCACTCTCAACGATAGAAAATGTGGTAACAGCCAATACAACAAGGAGTATTCCGTTGAAGGCCATTAGGAAATTGCGGTCCAAGAACGGATTTTTCCCGACACATATAACCGTTATAAGATAGATCAACAATGTGATCAGAACGAGAGGACTAAAAATTTTAGATATGTATGGTGTAATATTTTTAGCAAGTTTAAGATTCATTGATACTAAATATGCAGCCACAATAGCGAGAGCAGCAGCGCCAAATAAAACAACATTACTAAAATAGAATTCTCCTATATCCAAGTCAACAAAGCTAAATAAACGCATGGTGAATACTGCTAGTATCATTCCGCTCACTGCCATGCTCGCGTAGAGAAGACAATATTCTAAATTAAATTTAATATAAGCTAATCTTGTACTGCCCTTTGAATATTCATTTCCCGTAAACGCAAGCCCTACTAAGACCCATAAAAATATAGGAAGATGTAAATAAGCAAGGATAATACTGTCTTTATAATTTAATGGCAACATATTAAGATACATCCCGGAAATTAGGAACAACGCTACAAGGGAATAAATAATACTTTTTTTCGGAGTATTATTGTAAACAAAATAAGCGGCAATAAAGGGAATTACACCAAAAGCCAGGTTAATTGGAGCAATTGCTCCCTGTTCAACAAAGTGGAAAATGATTCTGGTGCTTATCCCGGCCAGAATAGCTAAAAGGCCCATGAATAAGAAACCTTTTTGAAACAACGATTTTTTTTCTGTATTTGCCGCCTCATTGAAATACAACCTTTCATACCAAGCACCTAGAACCTGAGAATCAGGGTTTTGGACCCATGCTTGTGAGAATGACCTTTTAAAAGCTTTCGGGTCTTTTCTATATATTCTCTCCAACTCATGAGGGTTATCCATATTTTCAATAATCAAATTGTGAATGTTCATAGTTTTACCTCCTCTAATAAAAAAACAACGTTGTTACCTTTTCTATAAAGTGACACTTTAATCAGTGGGGGCTTTCTTCATCCCCCACTGATTATTAGTTGAACCAATCGGGCTTTTTACGGGCAGCCCGACCCCCACTTAACTTCTTTGCTTTCGCTGGATTTTGAGGTGAGGGTCTTACTGCCCGTTAATGCGGGATAAAAAGCACCTCACTAATTTATTATGATATTGATTTTAATATAATTTTTATTGTTTTACAATAATAAAGTATCAATTTAAAATAAGATTTTATTGTATATTTCATTTTTACCCAAAATAAAAATCATCCCTTATTCAAGGAAATACCCTATAGAATAAACTTTTTAAGTTTCTATTCTATAGGGTACATTTTTTTATTTTGTGATACATTTCCCTCGTTAGATTGATAGATATGTAGTGTTAGCCATAATATTTTTTCACTAGCGAGAATAATATTCGTATTCTTTCTCCTAACTAAATCGAGCGAAAAAAATAGTTCTATCAATCATTTTTACATATAAAAGAAGCATGACGAAAAATCGTCATGCTTCTTAGTGATTCAACCTAATTAAATTATATTAGCTGCTTTAGACTTTGTCATTATTAATTCTCAAACACAAAATTAATCTTATTATCTTTCCACTCTAACTTCGCATCAAACGTTTTCTCACCTTTTTTAAAGCCTTTAATTAAATCGGTCTTTTCACCTTTTAAGAGCTTTGTCATATTCTTTTGCGAAATTGTTTTACTTAATATTTTCTTTGAGATGGTAAAGTCACATTGTGTCGTGTTGTAATTAGAACAGCCGTAAAACGTTGACTTATCAATTACATCGCCATCACATTTTTTACAGCTACCAACCTTTTTACCTGTTGTAAATTTCGATCCTTTTCGCTCAATCGATTCAACATGTAATCCGGTGAAATCCCACTTCTCAGACATTTCAACCGCATCTTCTATAATTTTAGCCGATAGCTTTTTCGTTTGTTCCATAAATGTAGCTGGTGAAGCCGTGCCTTCACCAATTTCTGCAAGGCGCTGCTCCCATTTCGCTGTCATTTCTGGTGAAGCTAGTATTTTGTCACCGATTGCGGTAATTAATACTTTTCCTTTATCAGTCGCATACACTTGGTTTTTCTTCACATCTATATATTTACGGTCTTTTAGCATCGTAATAATACCTGCACGAGTCGCTTCTGTACCTAAACCTTCTGTTTTCTTTAATACTTTCTCCAGCTCTTCATTCTCTAAATACTTACCAGCGGTTTTCATCAATGTAATAAGCTGTCCTTCTGTATAACGCTTTGGCGGCTGTGTTTTTCCTTCTTTCACTTTCACCTTTACAACTTTTCCTTCTTCACCTTCAACTACAATTGGAAGAATTGTTTCGTCATCTTTATCGTCTTGGAAAATAACTTTACGCCATCCTTCTTGAATTTGCTGTTTTCCTTTTGAAATAAATTCAGCGCGTTCATCTACAAGCGTAATAATTGTTGTATAGTCAAAGATTGCAACTTCATAATGAGCTGCAATGAGTCTTCTCACAATCATATCGTAAATTTTCTTTTCATCACCTGATAATCTGCTTGGATTTGTAACTTGCTCTGTCGGAATAATTGCGTAGTGATCTGTTACTTTCTTTTCATTCACATAACGCTTATTATTCATAATCGATTCAACTGGAGCTGGTAATAAATCTTTATATTCATCAAATTGACTTAACTTCTGTAAAATATCAGGGAATGTCGCTGCCTCTCCTTGCGTAACATAGTTGGAATCCGAACGAGGATAAGAAACAATCCCTTTTTGATATAGTGCTTGCGTTATATCAAGCGTCTTTTTTGGCGAAAATTTAAATGCTTTATTTGCCGTTGCTTGCAGTGATGATAAGTTAAATAAAAGCGGCGGCTGAAACTCTTTACGTTCCGTTTTCATTTCCTTTACAACTGCCGGTTTGCCTTGGCAAAATGCCGCAATTTTATTCGCCATATCAGGGTCTTTTAAGCGGGATTCATTATCCTTTTCCCATTTCCCGTCATATTTCTTTCCTTCTATATTAAAGGTTGCGAACACTTCCCAAAACGGCTCTGACTTAAAGTTTTCAATTTCTTTCTCACGCTTTACGATTAATGCGAGTGTTGGGGTTTGTACACGACCGGCAGAAAATACATCGTTCATTCCTTTTTTCTTTAACAAAATACTAAAGACACGCGATGCATTCATACCAACGACCCAATCCGCACATGACCTTGTATACGCCTCATAGTACGTATTGATTGTATCTGATTCATCAAGCAAGTTTTTAAATCCTTGATAAATAGCTTGTTTTGTTAAAGATGAAATCCAAAGACGTTTCATCGGCTTTTGCACGTTACAAAGGTTAATAATATTTCGTACAATCAATTCCCCTTCACGCCCAGCATCGCCCGCGTGAATAATTTCTGTTACCTGAGGATTATGTAACAGCTGTTTCACAACGTTAAATTGCTTATACTTTGACTTTGTTACCTCAAACTGAAAACGCTCTGGAATCATCGGTAACGTATTAAGTGACCATTTTTTCCACTCTGCGTGATAATGCTCTGGATTACATAACTGCGTCAAATGACCAATTGCCCATGTACAGTACGCTCCATTTGGGAATAACTCATTCGCTTCTACTTCTAAATATCCATCTTTCCGGCGATATTTAAACTGGGAAACAAGAGCCAATCCTTGATCTGGTTTCTCGGCAATAATTAATTTCATTTTATAACTCCCTATCTGTATTCCAGTGTTACTTTCGTTGTCTATCTGTTTTAGAGGCGATGATAAAAGAACAATCTTATTTATCATTCGCGGTTTGTCTCGCAAATGGGAGACATATAATATTATACGCTGATTCTTTACGGGTTCACAATAGGGAGAAATACATAATGAAAGTAACATCTCAAAATTCATTTTTTGTAACATCCTAATTCTAGAATCAAAAGCTTATTCGCATCTATATTATTTATTACACTTCAAAAAATCCCATTAAAAATATGGTATTAATTCTATCTTTTTAGTAGCTATCGCATTTACTAAATATTCATTATGGTCTACACCAATGATAGTTGGTTCATATTTCTTTATTGCATCAATGAGTTGCTGAATTACGAACATATCTAAATAATTCGTTACCTCATCCCAAATAAACAGCTTATTTTCCCCTAATAATGCATTTGCTAAAAATACTTTCTTCTGCTCCCCCGAGCTCCAGTTTTCACTTGATATATGTGAGAAACTATTACGATTAATTCCTAATTGATATAATAGGTGCCAATACTCTTCTTTTTCTTCTTTCGTAGATAACTGATTAAGTAAAGAGTAATACCCTTCCTCTTCTTGATTTTTTTGACGAAGTACTGACACCTGATCAGGTAAATTAATCCTATAATCTCCAATTGTTTCTAGACCCTCTTCTCCAAGAATAAAATTTAGTAATGTCGATTTTCCAACACCATTTTTACCTTCAATAAAGAAGCGTTCTGTTGGATAAATATCTATGTTAATCGGTTTAAAAAGAGGTGTCCCGTCTCTCAAAATAGAAAAATCACGAAAATATAGTACTTGTTTTCTTGGTTGTTCAATTATCATTTTCAAATCAGACACAGCTTCAATATTATTAATAAGATCTTCTTTTTCTTCAATCATTGCCACTGTCCGTTTTTTAATGGCTTTTGCTCTTTTCATTTGTTTTGCGGCGAGACGTCTTTCTGCGGCATCTCTCGTACTATTCTCTCTTTTTATCCCCCAAGTATTTACTTGTCTTGAAACATCATGAAGCCGTTTTATTTCGGATTTAAGTTTGGAATTTTTTTCTGCAGAAAGCATGTCTGCATTTTCTTTTTCTTGTTTCCATGTATCTACATTGCCACTAATCAAATCAATAGATTCTTGATTTATAGCTAAAATATGATCAACAAATTGATTTAAAAAAGATTCATCATGGCTTGTAAGAATAAATCCTTTTTTTCGCTTTAAATATTGCCCTACAATTTTTCTACCATGCAAATCTAAATTATTTGTCGGTTCATCAATTAAAGGAAATGAATTTTCATTTAAAAATAATTCAATAAGTAAAAGTTTTGTTTGTTCTCCACCACTTAATACATTAAATTGTTTATCTAAAATCTCTGGTGATAAATCCATATAACTTAACTCTCGTTCAATTTTCCAAACTTCCATAAGTGGGTTTTGTTTCAATAACACTTCTAACGCAGTTATATTTTCATGGCTATGTGGATAGGAAGGAAAGTATTTAAAGTCTAATGTCGATTGGATTGTACCTTCATATTCAAATTCATTCAAAAGAATTTTCAAAAAAGTTGTTTTCCCCCGACCATTCCTACCAACAAGTCCTAACTTCCAATTTTCATCTATATTTAAATCTAAATTTCTAAAAATAGGTTGAATCATCGATACGTATTTAAATGTCATATTTCTTATAATAATATTCCCTGCCATTTTGATCATCCTCTTTCTAGCTATGAACATATCAGCATTTATATTTTATGAAACTTATATGATAATTAAATTCATCCATTTTATTTATTTTTGATAAAGGCTCATCAGTCACATCATATTATTCTTTATTAGAAATACTGTACCAAATTTGATGATTCCCTAAAAATAGCACCACTAATCTTATACCTACAAATAAAAGAAAATACGCCTATTGATAATGGGTATTATACAAATGAAATAAAAGGTTTTAACGTTTCTCCGGAATTGTAGAATTTTTCATTCTTAGAGTAATAGAATAAATAAGTGTAAATAAAGATACTATAAACAATATTATCCATGAAATTTGAATTGAAATCATATTTGCTATTAATAAGAAAATAGCACTTCCTAATGGAAGGGTTAATTGAACTAATGTATAAAAAATACTAGTTACTGAACTAATTGACTGTTCAGGAGCAACAATCATAATAAATGAATCAATTCGAGGATTAGATAAACCTAGAAAATATCCCGCTAAGAAAGTTAATACTAATAATACATATTTATCTTGTAAAAATATAATAGTTGCAATTATTGCAACAGTAATTAAAATTTCTAAAATCAAGTTTAATTCTATCGATTTATTTCTAAAAAAAGATAAAGGAAGAAGAGCTCCTAAAATCACACCAATAGTTTCTACAGTACCAATTATAGCAATCGTAAAACCAAATGAACCAAATTGTAAACTTTCATTACTAACATACGTGAGGGGAAGTAGGGAAAACTGTGCCGAACTTATTAAATTTATTATTGAGAATAATAATGTAAAATGAAACAGCTGCTTTAAATCAATTAATATTTTCAAATTATTAACACAATCCACAAAAAAGGTATTAATGTATCCAAACAACTGAGAATTTTCTTTTTTGTAATCCACTTTCATTATCGGTATAAGAATTTGAAATCTTTCTTTATTTACCCATAAAACTATGAAAGATAATATAAAAAACATTGCATTCAATATGCCAAAAAAAGCGAAATTATATTGAAGTAAGACTATTAGAGTAGCCCCAAATAGTTTACCTACCAAGTCTATTGAACGCATAATCCCTGATTGGAATGATCTTGCATCAGTTAAATCTCTTTGTTCAACGATATTTTTGGTAATTGGCAATGACAAATAAGAGGTATAGGTGCCAGCTAAATCGCTAATAAAATTAATAAAAATTACTATACCAAAAATTATCCAACTATGTGAAAAACCAACTAAGATAGCAAAAATAATGTATAGCAATGCTTGTAATAACCTCATTATCATTACCATCTTAAACTTATCTTTTGTTTTATCAGAAATATAACCTATAATGAAATCCCCTATATAGGGAATCGTGGAGATAAATGTTACAGCACTTATTGCTAACTCTGGATTAGGAAATGATTTAGCATAAATTATGAAAACTATATCGAATAAGGTTATTCCAATTACACTTAATATATTTGAAGATAAAAAAATCGAAAATTAATATTTTTTAGAAATAAATTCATGTGAGAACTCCATTATTAATATAATTTAAAACTTCTTTTTGAACATATACAATCCCTGCATTTCCACTCTCCAAATCAAACGTTAGATTTTGAAAATTATTATTAGGAGTATAGGAACAACCATCTATATCAAGTGTAAAGGTCTCAACATTTAATAATATTGATATTGCTTCATCAATTAAGTCTTTTTTAGAAAAAACCTTTCCTGCTTTAAATAGCATATAAGCAATTCCTGATAATCCATCAAGAAATCCAGGATATTGTGTCCATTTCTCTTTCCTTAAAGCATCTACAGCAGGAAGAATTATATTTTTTTTCAAATCTTCTTTGACTTCCTTAGAGAAATCTCCACATAAATACAACTCTAATCCAATATATACGAAGCCAGCCAGTCCGTCTTTTATATATGGAGAAGCAATTCTCCCTCCAATCTCCGTTGGAAAACATAAATCTTTATCCTTTCCCAATTCTACAATATTACTTTTTACATTTCTAAAAATATCCATAGCTCTGTTTATATTTTGATAATCATTCGTTCGCTTGTACATTAATATTTCAAAATCGGCGATACCTAAATAACCATCTATAATTCCTAATTTATCTCCTTGTTTATAGGAAAGTTTATGCTGATCTATTTTATATCGATATATCCATAACTTCCATTTTTTTAAATTAACCAGCTAAAGAAATTCTATTTTTCATACTCAAAAATAGGTATTGCATGCATAACTTTTCGGCTCTCTTTATATTTGATTACATGGAAACGTAACAAATACTATATAGATATCGAAACTTCCATATAACATCTTCTAACACATCCCCACAAAAAAAAGACCCTCAAAAACAGAGCGTCTTTCCCAATCGTTATTTCGTAACAACTTCATCTTCTTTTACATTATGTTTACTCATAAACGCTTCAATCTCTTCAACTTCTCTAATGATATCTTTTGACAAGTTTTCATACCCATCTTTCGTTACGAGAATATCATCTTCTATTCGAATACCGATTGACTCTTCTTCAATATAAAGACCAGGTTCAATTGTAATAACCATGCCTTCTTCTAATACTCTATCTTTGTATGTACCTACATCATGCGTATCTAAACCAAGGAAATGACTGACACCATGATAATAATATTTAGATAATTCTTCGTCTTCTTGAATTAAACCAATTGCTTTACACTCTTCTGCCAGTACCTTTTTTGTATGCTCATTTAATGCAGCAAACTTTAAGCCTGGCTTAATAATCTCAGTTGTTTTTTTCAATGCTTTTAATACGATATTATAAATTTGTTTTTGGCGACTAGAGAATGTTCCATTTGCCGGGAATGTATAACTAATATCAGCGTTATAGTAGTTTTTTTGAGCGCCTAAATCTAGTAATACTAAATCACCATTTTGAATTTGTGCATCATTATCTTCATAATGAAGAACTGTAGCATTTTTCCCACTTGCCAAAATTGTATTGAACGCATGATGCTTAATGCCAAAAGATTTTAGTGTGAAATCAAACTGAGCTTCTAATTCATATTCCATCATGTCTGCTTTTGCATGCTTAAGTACGTTGTAAATACCGTCTTTCGTTACAGTAATCGCTTCTTTAATAATTTCAATTTCTTCTTCTGTTTTAAATACTCGCAATTCACAAATGTTCGGATATACATTACCAATTGTTACGTGTGGGTATTGTTCCCTTACATGTTTAGCAAACGCTAGCGTTTTTGTCTCCGCACCATTCCACTCACGGCGCTCTAAATCTAAATATAGATGCTTCACATTTTCTGTAAAAAGTATATTTGACATTGTCTTTTCAAAGCTATCTAAATATACAACTTTTTTTATACCTGAAATTTTCTCTGCTTCTTCGTTAGAAACTGTTTTACCGACCCATTTTTCCATTACTGGATCTGATTTTTCAATGAAAAGTATTTCTTCTACATTATTTCCAAACTTCTTCAACATGAAAATAACATTTGGTTCATCGATTCCTGTTACATAGTAAAAATTTCGATTCGGCACAAATTTATAATGCGCATCCGCTGACATATGAGGTGCTTGTCCAGCAAATAAAATAGTAATTGATTCATTTGGTAATGTGTTTACTAATCGTTCTCTATTTTGAGCAAAAAATGTTGATTTCATAATAATCCCCCTAGTGTTCTATGTATGATTAAAAAACTAATTATCTAATCAATTCATTTTATTATTGTTATAATTTTTCGTCAATTTTTAACCTTTTTTGATGGTGTTGACATAATTAAAATTACACGTTACAATAACTATAAATTAGTAAGTAACTAATGTAATTAAATTAAATCAGAGGTGAAACAAATGAAAAACATTTTATTCCGTATTAACGAATTATCAAAAAAAGAAAAAGTATCTGGATTAACAGTTGATGAAAAACAAGAACAACAAATGTTGCGGCAAAACTATACACAAACATTTCGTGGAAGCTTAGATTCCATTTTATTAAACACAAAAATTGTTGATCAAAATGGTCTTAACGTTACACCGGCGGCATTACAAGATGCTCAAATACGTTTAAAATTAAGCAAATGAGTTCCGCGCTAAAGAATTTCAATAAAACATAAAAGGAGCTGGATTTCCTATATAGAAATTCCAGCTCCTTTTATTGTCTTTTCTAATTTAGTAAACGAACGATACATCGCAATTCTCCACGACACAATCATCGCAAATGCGAGTAAGAAAAACATTCCGCTTAACTCTGCTAAATCAATCGATTGACTTAAATATGATTTTAATGCTACTCGTACAGCCAATAACCCAACTAAAATAAATATGAATGCTTTTGACGGTTTCATAAATATATGCTCGCCTCTTATTTCAAACTTAGTTGTTTTAATTAGAAGTATAGAGAAAATAAGTCCTATGCTAATCGCCTCTACTATCTCTAACGATGTTAATCGAAACTCCGGTAAGAAGTACATCATTGCGCCAGTACTCATAAAAAGTGGCGGCAATATAATTTTCTTTTTCGTTACCGGCTTTTTTGCTGCTTTAAAGCGAAGAAACATTACTCCAACAGCCATACAGACTGCTACGATACTTGATAAAAGTGCTATCATAATTTCTCCACTCCTATCTATTTAAAGATTTTTTAAGCAAAATCATAAACCAAACGAACCCGATACTTATAATAACATGAGCCAATCCAGCCATATGGCTTAAACCATTAAAGTCAGTTCCGTTGACTTGTAGTAGACCTCTACATACCATTGTAACGATAGTAAAAATTAATCCTACATTATAAACAACAAACCATGCACGAAAGCTTTTTGTTTCTTGTACATGAAACACTTTAAATAACGCAAAAGCAACTAAAAAGAATATGAAGCCAAGCACTAGTACGTGTGTATGTACTAATTGCAACATTGTGGATCCTTTAATTCCTTGTGCTTTCGTATACTCTCTTGCAAATACACCTGATAATAAACCAATAATTAAGTAAATGAATGCCGCATTATATAATCTCTTCATTATATTCCTCCTGCTGTATAACGATAATTTATATCGTCATTTCCTTATCTGCTGCAATCATTTTACGCAAAGTTTATGAACGGAATATGAACAAACTATTACATTCAACTTTTGAAAATAAAAAAGCCATTCCACAAATAATAATTGCAGAATGGCTTTTCAATTTATTTTAAATCTTCTATTGAGAACGCACCTGGCAGTAATTGCTCAACAGTTACTTCTTTTTCATCGCCTTTTACATTCGTTAGTAAAACTGGCATTTTCGGTTCACAGAATTCAGCAATTACTTGTCTACAAGCACCACACGGTGAAATCGGTCCGTCCGTTTCTCCTGTGATGACTAAATAACTAAAGTCGCGCTCACCTTCTGATACTGCTTTAAAGATCGCTGTTCTTTCTGCACAGTTACATAAACCGTAAGAAGCATTTTCTATATTACAACCAGTATAGATTTTCCCTTCTTTCGTAACTAACGCTGCACCAACAGGAAATTTTGAATACGGAATATATGCTTTCGATAACATCTTGTTTGCTTCTTCAATATATTTTTTCTTATCCATATTATTTCCCCCTCAAAGTAAACGAAATGATGATTAGTCAGTAATAACTGTATGAACTAATTTAGGAGCCACTGCTGTTTCAGCGATAGAGATGTTCTCATAAATTTTTGCTTTTACATCTTCCACATTTTCACGATTTGCGTAGATCGTTACGAACGGTTCGCCTTCTTTTACTGCATCGCCAACTTTTTTACGTAACATTAATCCTACTGCTAAATCAATTTCATCTTCTTTTGTTGCGCGGCCAGCACCTAATAACATAGCTGCGATACCGATTTCATCTGCAACAATGTTAGAAATAACACCTGAAGTTTTTGCAGGTACATCAATTACATACTTAGCTTGTGGCATTTTTTCTGGATTGTCTACAATGGAGCTATCTCCGCCTTGATTGCTTAAGAACTCTTTAAATTTCTCAGTTGCTTTTCCGTTTTTCATAACTTCAATTAGCATTTCACGAGCTTCTTCTAACGTATTTGCTTTTTTCGCAAGTACGACCATTTGACTTCCTAATACGAGTACTAATTCTGTTAAATCTTCTGGACCTTCACCTTTTAACGTATCAATTGCTTCTTTCACTTCTAGAGCATTACCAATCGCAAATCCAAGAGGTTGTGACATATCTGAAATAACTGCCATTGTTTGACGTCCTACATTATTTCCGATACGTACCATTGCATGTGCTAATTCTTTTGCATCTTCTTCTGTTTTCATAAATGCACCAGCACCTGTTTTTACATCAAGTACGATTGCGTCAGCACCAGCTGCAATTTTTTTACTCATAATTGAACTTGCGATTAAAGGAATTGAGTTAACAGTTCCTGTTACGTCACGTAATGCATAAATCTTTTTATCTGCAGGCGTTAAGTTTCCTGTTTGTCCAATAACAGCTACTTTGTCACGGTTTACAATATCGATGAACTGCTCTTTCGTAATTTCAACGTGGAATCCTTCTACCGCCTCTAATTTATCAATTGTTCCGCCTGTATGTCCTAAACCACGACCAGACATTTTTGCGACTGGTACATCTAAAGCAGCTACTAATGGTCCTAATACTAATGTTGTTGTATCACCAACACCGCCAGTAGAGTGTTTGTCTACTTTAATTCCTTCAATTGCTGATAAGTCGATCGTCTCTCCAGACTCCACCATTGCCATCGTTAAATCTGCACGCTCACGATCTGTCATATCTTTAAAGAAGATTGCCATTGCAAGTGCACTCACTTGATAATCAGGAATACTTCCGTCTGTATATCCATTAATAAAGAATTTGATTTCTTCAGTCGTTAATTCTTTGCCGTCACGTTTTTTCGCAATAATATCTACCATTCTCATTACAATCACCATTCCTTTTTATATTATATGAATCTGTTAAAATAATAAGCCCACGATTGTTGCTGATAAGAAACTTACTAATGTTGCACCGAAAAGTAATTTCAAACCAAATCTGGCGACTACATTCCCTTGCTTTTCATTTAAGCTCTTAACTGCCCCAGCAATAATTCCAATTGAAGAGAAGTTTGCAAATGAAACTAAGAATACAGATATAATCGCTGTCGTTCTATCTGAGAAATTAAAGTTTCCTTGTGCTAAATCTGTCATAGCGACAAATTCATTCGATACAAGTTTTGTTGCCATAATATTTCCGGCATTAACTGCTTCATGCCAAGGTATCCCCATAATAAATGCAAATGGTGCAAATACATAACCAAGAATTTCTTGGAATGAAATACCGATTACACCTTTAAATACTGCATTAATGAATGCGATAAGAGCAACGAAACCAATTAACATAGCTGCTACTGTAATCGCAACTTTAAATCCATCTATAATGTATTCCCCTAATACTTCAAAGAACGTCTTTTTCTCTTCTTCTTGTACTTCTAACATATCTTCTTCTTCAGTAACTTCATAAGGGTTAATGATAGAAGCGATAATAAAGCCACCGAATAAGTTAAGTACTAAAGCGGTTACAACATATTGCGGTTTTAATAACACCATATACGATCCAACGATAGACATTGAAACGGTAGACATTGCAGATGCACATAATGTATACATTCTTTTCTCTGGCAATAATTCTAATTGTTTCTTAACTGAAATAAACACTTCAGATTGTCCTAAAATCGCAGAAGCAACAGCGTTATATGATTCTAGTTTCCCCATTCCATTTACTTTACTTAATGCTAGACCGATAGATTTAACAATGATAGGTAACACTTTAATGTGTTGCAAAATACCTATTAAAGCTGATATAAATACGATTGGCATTAATACACTTAAAAAGAACGAAAACTCTTTTTGATTTACTAATCCACCAAATACGAAATTCACACCATCAGCGGCATATTTTAATAGTTCTCCAAAACCATCTGCTATTCCGCTAATTAATATATTCCCTACACTAGTATTTAATAATAAAAACCCAAAAATGAATTGTAATATAACCATCGTTATGATTGGGCGATATTTGACTTTCTTTCTATCATTACTAGCAAGCCAAGCAATACCTAAAATCAATACGAGGCCAAAAATACCAATTAAGTATTTCATAAGCCGTTTCCTCCCATTCGTATCCGCTTACATTTTTTCAATTGTTAAAGCAATAGATACACTTTACTTTGTGTATCTATTGCTCTTGACTTCATTAATGATTAGTAGTTATCTGTAGCACCTTTTGCATCATTTAATACGATTGCAACACTAGCACTTGCTCCAACGCGAGAAGCTCCAGCAGCTACCATTTTGTCTGCATCTTCACGTGTACGAACGCCACCAGATGCTTTTACACCAACGTTTGGTCCTACTGTTTTACGCATTAATGCGATATCTTCAGCAGTTGCTCCGCCAGTTGAGAATCCAGTTGAAGTTTTTACGAAGTCAGCACCAGCTTTTACTGATAATTCACAAGCGCGTACTTTCTCTTCATCTGTTAGAAGGCAAGTTTCAATGATTACTTTTACAAGAGCCTTTCCTTTTGCTGCTTGTACTACTTCATAAATGTCTTTTTCAACAAGTTCGTTGTCGCCATCTTTTAAAGCGCCTACGTTGATTACCATATCAACTTCAGTTGCACCTTTTGCGATAGCATCTTTTGTTTCAAATGCTTTTGTTTCAGTAGTGCTTGCTCCTAATGGGAAACCGATTACAGTACAAACATCTACATCATGTCCAGCTAATTCATCAGCCGCTAATTTTACCCATGTTGGATTAATACAAACAGAAGCGAATTTATATTCCTTTGCTTCTTCGATTACTTTCATAACATCTTCTTTTGTAGAATTAGCTTTTAAAATTGTATGGTCAATTAACTTTGCAATATTCATTATCTTCACTCCTCATATCTTTTAACAACTTCATTCTAACTCTTAGTTGAACAAATGTAAATACACTTTTGAAATTTCGTTCATTCTTTTATAAAGGAATTTTCTTTTAGTAAATAAAGCGCATTCTAACTAAGAAACACTTCATACAATCAAAAGTTTTATATTAACAATGGTAGTATGTATCTCAATATCCATAATTATTTTTAAAAAGGCAATTTGTATTCAAAAAACACTCCATAATTCATACATAACAAAATAAAAGGCTTTCTCAAAATTAACATTTTGAGAAAGCCTTTTATTTCTAACCTTTTTAATAATGTAACAATTCTTTTGCTGTATGCTGATCTATAATTAATACATTTGCATATCCGCCACGTAACGCACCATCAATTGCTTTTATTTTTCTATTACCACCAGCAACTAAAATAGAGCGTTTCTTTAATTTCAGTTCCTCTAACTCAATTCCAATGGTCCGCTTATTAATTTCCTCGCTACTAATATTTCCGTCCCCATCAAAGAATCGTGAACAAATGTCACCAACCGATTGTTTTTTGAGTAAACTCGTTTCATCCTGATCGAAATAACCTAATCGGAATAATAGCGCTTCATCTCGCACTGTTCCTACAGTGAAAATTGCAATATTCGCTTGTTTCCCCATTTCGATAATGTGATGAATATGTCGATCCTGCTCTACTAATTCTTTTGTCACTGCATTATCAAATATAACTGGAAGAGGTAGATTTCTTGGCGTCGTTTGAAAAGCATCTGCAAATAAAGCTATCGTCTCATTCGCATATGTATTTACACTCGAATGACTAATACCACCTTTTAACTGGACGACTTCTACACCTTTTACATGTTGCGGTACGATTTTTCTAGCGATTTCATACATCGTCATTCCCCAGCTTACACCGACGATATCACCGTTTTTAACCGTCTTTTCCATATACTCAGCTGCATATTTACTTATATACTCTGTAATCGTTACATATTCTGGCACTGGAGAAAATACTACATGTGCCTCTAACAAGTTATACTTTTCTTTCAGTAAATTCCCAACGTTATCTAAATCAGCAAATGGATCAGCTATACTAATTTGAACAAATCCTTTTTCTTTCGCGTACTTTAATAACCTAGAAATCGTCGGTCTTGAAATATTTAATTTGTTAGCAATTTCTTGCTGACTATAATCTGATTGATAATATAACCTTGCAACTTCAACACTTAATTGTTGTTTATCTTTATCCATAGTAACTCAATACAAATCCTTTCCTGTATTTCCCTTCCGTTACAAGCATTATACAGCTTTATGCAAGAAATTTCGACTACCGAATTTTATCTACCTAAACTTCTACTCCACGTAGTATATACAATGAAAATTTAATCAATGGGGATTTTGTCCATCCCCTACTGATTATCATCCCTCAAAAATTGGGCGTTTACGGACGACTCGGCTCCCATAATGTAGAATTTTTTCTTATTAAGCAAACAGGTCGGATTATTGAGGAACTCATTTTTAAAGCTCAAATTAGATATGTGTATAAAATTAGTATGTAGGTGTGAAGTCAATTATAAAATGGTAGTTTTAGAATAAATAAGAGAAATAACCACTATTGATTATTTCTCTTTTCATGTACATATTTATTTTTGGAAAAATAACCTAACTCCAAATACTAATAATACTGTACCCGTAATACCCTCTATCGTACGGTTCACTCGTTCTTTTCTTAAAAAAGTTCTTAATTGGCGTATTAGCGAGATATAAAGCAAATACCATATTGCGGTCAAAGTTGTAAATGTGAGCCCTAACAAAAGAAATTGGAAGAAATGACTTTGATTACTCACAATAAATTGAGGTAAAAAACTAAGGAAAAATACAGCCGTTTTTGGATTTAAGATTGCCGTTGTAAATCCTTGTCTAAAACTTTTAATCGTTCCAGTATCCTTAGAGTTCATTTCAATTGCACCTGACATGTCCTCTTTTTTAGAAAAGGCACTTTTAATTGACTTTACAGCTAAGTAAATTAAATAAAAAGCCCCGGCATATTTTATAAATGTAAATAACATAGAAAATTTCATCAGGATGGCAGAGAGTCCTAGCGTAGCCATTATTGTATGAATCATCATTCCAGATATCGTTCCTAAAACAGTCTTTATTCCACCATTTTTGCCATACGAGATAGTATTTTTTGTAACTAGTGCAAAACCAGGACCAGGCATTATTATGATTAGCATTGCTGTAAGAATAAATAATAAATAATTTTCCATGTTCTAGTATTTCCTTTCCAATTTTTAGTTTTGCTTACAGTATAGCTTTTTTCATTAAAACATTAAATATAAAAAGCTTGATTAGAAGTTTATCTAGGTTATTAGTATCAATTTGACTAAACATCATCCAAAAGCCACATGAAAAACTTATATATAAATTTACAAGTTCAACTCTCACAAAAACGAGATAAAAAATAAACAGCGAAACTAGTCCACTGTTTACTTCGTCACGCCTTCATGCAATTTTTCTGTATAATCTTTTACGTCTTTCCAGCTATCTTTTGCTGTATGTAAATCTTCTTTTATAAACGTAAATTCTTCAGGACTGATTCCTTTCACGTTTTGTAGTAAATTATTGTATTTTGCCCCTACTGTATACCACTGATTTGATATATTTTGCAGTGCTGTAATTGCTGCATCGATTGTTTCAGTCATGTTTGTTGTTTTATTTTTTACATCTGTCAAAATTGCGACTTCTGCTTGTGCTCCATAAATTCTATCTTTTAAATTGGCTATTTCGCGTTCTGCATTTGCGATATCTTTTTTCGCAACGGCAATCATCGGTCCGCCAGCAAGACATGTTATTAATGCTACGCAAAGTACACCACCAGCAATGACCATATCATTACTCTTTTTGATTGAATCGTTATATGTATTGATTTGTTGCTCTAGAGCCGGAATGCCCGCATTCGTACTTGCTAAAATCGCTGTTAATTGATTTGTATCCTCTTTAAAACTATTTGTGTCTTTCGCCATTCTATCGCGAAAAGCTTTCAAATCCCCTAATAATACATCTACCTCTTTTTGATTCTTTACAATATCCGCATACAACTTTTCTAAATCCGCTTTTAACTTTACGCTATCCTTTTGATCAATCGCTATTAGCATGCTATTATAATACAATTGAAAAGTATTATTGTAATTAATAATATTTTGATCCGTTTTCATAATTTGAGGCTTCATATTATTTAACCAATATGCCGCATTAATTTTTGCATCTCTTTGATGCTGAATCATATTCTCTTTAAACTCACTATTAATCGAACTTATTTTACTTAAATCCGTCTCTTGTTGATTTTGAATTAATTTTGCATATGAATCCATTGCGAATATGCTCGATGTCGTTTGTGCCATAACATCTTGGAATCCAGCTGGTCCGAGAGAATAGTTTTTCGCATTTTCTTGTAGCACCTTTACGTTTTGTTCTGCTGCAAAAGGATGTAAAGGAAATGCATTACTCGTTGCCACCCCAGCAATCATTAATGTTAAAAGACATTTTTTATAAAATCGTTTCTGCATATTTTTCACCTATTCTCTTTATAAAAGTATCAAAAGCTCCTGCTCACAACTGAACAGGAGCTTCAACTCATTCATCAATAATTAACACTCTAACGATTCGGATTCGATTATGCTTTTTTCGTATCTACTACTTTAATATCTTCAGCATAAATTTTTTCTGCATAATCTTTAATGTTTTTCCAGCTATCTTTCGCAATGTTTAAATCTTCTTTAATGAAAACAAGGTCATTTGGACTAATTGAATCTACATTTTGAAGTAAAGAATTGTATTTTGACCCCATTGTATACCATTGATTTGAAATGTTTTGCAACGCTGTAATAGCAGTATCAATAGTATTTGTTAAATACTCAGTTTGTGTTTTAATGTTCGTTAATCCCGCTACCTCTAATTGAGCAGTTGTAACTTGTCCTGTTATTTTTTGAATTTCTGCCTGTGCATTATCAAGTTCTTTCTTCGCTAATACGATACCAGCTGTACCACCGCCTACAGCCGCTGTGCCTCCTGCAATTAATGCGACTCCTAGCGGCGTTCCTGCTCCCGTAGCAATTACAACTGCACCACCGATAATTGCAATTGGCCCTAGAGCTGTCGCAACAGATGAACCGATAATAATTGCATTATATTTACTAATTGCTTCATTATACGTTGTGATTTGATTTTGCAGAAGCGGGATTCCTGCATCTTGACTAGCTAAAATAGATGTAATTTGATTTGCATCACCCTTGAAGTTTTGCGTATCCGAAGTCATTTTATTTCGGAATTTCTTCAAGTCTTCTACTAACTGATCTACTTGCGCTTTATTTTCATTAATACTACTTGATAACCTAGTTAAACCTTTCGTAAGCGTCGCTTTATCTTTTGCATCTACCGCAGCAACTAAAGTATCATAATAGTTTTGGAATTTCGTATTGTAGTTAATGATATTTTGATTCGTTGAAATAAGCTGTGGCTTTAATACATCTAACCATTGCTTCGCATTTCCTCTAGCTGTATCTTGGTGCTGAATCACTTTTCCTTTTAAAGCAGCATCAACAGTTGATACATTTCCAAAGTTAACATTACCTTGTTTAATGATTGTTAAAGCGTACAGATCCATTACTAAAGCGTTTGAACCTGTTCTTTCCATTGCATCTTTTAGGCCTTCTGGTCCTAATGAGTATTCTTCATAGTCATTATAAGCTTTTGCTACCGCATGAACTGGAGCTTGTTTCACTGTACTTTCAGCTGCATACGTATGGGCCGGCATAATATTTCCTGCTGCAAATACTGCCATAAGTGCTGATAGAGCCATTACTTTATAAGGTTTTTTTGTCATTTTTCTTCTCTCCCTATATCGCTAATTATTTTTCTGTTTAATGTACTTCAACGTTTGTAACGTAATCTTCAAATTGATTTGTTTGTTTATTCATTTCATCACTTACTTTTTTAATTTGATTGAAATGTTTTTGAAGTAAACTACTATCTGTATACGTACCTTCTTCAACATTCTTTTGAATTTGGATCATATTATTGTTTAGAACTTTCCAATCCGTTAATAACGTTTCTAACGTTGAGATTTGACGATCAATTAGTTCTGTAAAGCTACTTACTTGATCTTCAACGAATGTAATTTGTGTCGCCTCTGCTTCAGTTTGTGATAACTTTTGAATAAGTGGTAGTAGCTCTTTTTGCTTTTGCTGAATGCGAAGAGCTGCTTCTCTCGTTTGACTATCTGCAGCATTTACAATTTCATTACTTAAAGTACCGATAGAAACAAAATCAATTGTTTTCGTTTGTGCAGTTTGATTTGTAATTGTAAATACTTGTTTACCGATATTAATAGAACCTTTAATAATTTCTTGAGGTCTATTCAAAATAGTCGTTAATTCAGCTTGAATTTCCCCTTGAATTCTTTTAATATCTTCTCTCAATTTCACAATATCTCCACTTGATCCTTGTAGTGTTTTTATTGCTTCATCAGCTTTAATTGATAAGTTGCTACTATCTTTGTCTAATACCGTTTTAAATCGATTTAACTCTAATAAATCTTGTTCCATACTCTCTTGGATGCTTTGTACTTGCAATTGTAATTTTCCATATGCACTTGTAAAATCTGCTTTTGCCTGTTCATCTTCATTTACGTTTCCTGCTAGTTCATAGAGCTTACTATAATAATTATTAAATCTAGTACTATATCTCATCATCTCTTGATTTAAGTCGATTAGCTTCGGATTATATTCATCAATCCACTCTCTTACATTTGCCTTTGCAAACTTTTGATGATTCGTCAAACTACTCATCGCATTCACCTTAATGTCTGGCTGTTGTAAAATAACTAATCCGTATGCTTGTATAAGCGGTGACTGTGATCCTAACATTCTAATTGAATTGGATAATGTATTTGGAGCAATTACATTTTGTGCATATACTGCTTTCACTTCTGTTTGCCCCTCCTCAGCGTAAGCGCTTACAGGAATAAAACAACTCGTAGATACTGCTGTAACCAATAACCCTGTAATGAAAGTCTTTTTCACTTTAACTCCTCCTATGTATGAGCAACTATTACTATCGCATTTTATTATTCTATTTTCTTGCACATAATTTGAGATGGTCAAAATAGAGAACGTTCTCACCGCGATCCATGTATGAACCACCTCTCTTGTATTGCTACGGTACTTACTTATCGCCAGAAAACACTTTATTATTTTTCATATGTGTTTAGTATGAATAACACTGTATAAATTTTCTATTCCATCGAAATTCCCACATTCACATAGTGAATATATTACATAAAAATATTATTCATTTTAAACTAAATAACATACGTAAATATGAAATTGCATTTTGTTTTCATTTAAGTTTTGTACTGTAAGGTCATTTAAACACAGCTATTTATATAACGTAAAGAAGTATTTTCATTCCCTTTATTTTCAAGCTTTTATGTCCTTATTTCAAAATATAATCCAATTCACTTTACCGATTAAAATATCTATATAACACAACAGAAAACTCTACTTACTAACAATCAGTAAAATTATATTAATATAATTTTTAAACTCATATGCAATTATGCATACCATATACACAAAAAGGATAGCTTCAATTTCTTGAAGCTATCCTTAAAAATCTTCTTACTTTTTCAAATGATATGGCACTGTTGTAATAACAACATTTCTTTTATAAAGTAAATACGCACGTATGAGTAAACTAGATTGATTATGAAGAATATTATGCCAACCTTTTTTCGGAATGAATTGTGGTATAACGACCGTAACTCGGTAATTTGATTCACTCGCTTTATATTGTACTGTATCAATAAACTTTGTTAGTGGCTGAATAATACTTCTATAATGGGAATATAATGTAACAAGCCGTACATCAGGTTGCCACTTCTTCCACTTCTCTTCAAATTTCTTTTCCTCTTCTCTGTCAAAAGCAACATATACAGCGATAACTTGATCTGTAGAAAGAGACTTAGCATAGTTCAATGAATTTTCTACGACATGAGTCATACCAGCTACAGGAACGACAATTACATTTCCTTCAATCGGAACAAGCCGTTCACAAGTTTTTAAACTTAATTGATCACCCACTGCATCATAATGCTTCTTAATTCGATGAAACACGAAGATAATAACAGGTAAGAAAATAAGAATCGACCAAACTTGTGCAAATTTAGTTAAAAAGAACATGCTCATTACGATAAAACTAATAACTGCACCAATTGAATTAATCGTTAACTTCAAAATCCATCCTTCGGGCTTTTCACGAAGCCATTTTAATACCATCCCTGTTTGAGAAAGTGTAAATGGAATAAATACACCTACTGCATATAACGGAATTAAATGCTCTGTTTGCCCTTGAAAAGCTACAATTAAAATAATCGATGCGATTCCAAGTATAATAATACCGTTTGAGTAACCTAGGCGGTCTCCTCTAATTGTAAACATTCTCGGTATAAACTTATCTTTTGCAAGGTTAACTGCTAATAGCGGAAATGCAGAATAACCTGTATTAGCAGCAAGAATTAGTATTAAAGCAGTTGTGCCTTGTATGAAATAGTACATGAAATTGCGCCCAAAAGTTTGTTCAGCAATTTGTGAAACAACTGTTACTTCCTTACTTGGATTAATTCCATAATAATACGCTAAAAAGACAATTCCTGAAAATAAAACTGCAAGTAATGCCCCCATTGCAAGCAATGTTTTCGCTGCATTGTTAGGTGCAGGATCCTTAAAGTTTGGGATTGCGTTAGATATCGCCTCAACACCTGTTAAAGCAGAGCTTCCTGAGGCAAATGCTCGTAACAGTAAGAACAAACTAATTCCTGCAACTGGTGTTCCAATCGGTGTGTGTAAATTCGGTGATACGTGACCTGTTAAAATATTGTATATCCCTACACCAATTAATATAAATAGTGCTAAAACAAACAAATAAACAGGATATGCTAAAACGGAAGCTGATTCTGTTACCCCTCTTAAATTTAATATCGTAATCAATATAACAAATATAACTGCAATAATTACGTTGTGTGCATGTAAGCTCGGAAAAGCAGATGTAATTGCATCTGTACCTGCGGACACACTTACCGCTACCGTTAAAATATAATCGACTAATAAAGACCCTCCAGCTATTAATCCCGGATTCATCCCTAAATTTTCTTTTGATACAACATACGCGCCCCCGCCATGCGGATAAGCAAAAATAATTTGTCGATAAGATAAAATAAGAGCTGTCAATAACACTAATACTCCAACAGCTATCGGAATAGAATACCAATACGCTATTGCTCCAAGACCTGTTAAAGCAATTAAAATTTGCTCTGGACCGTAAGCAACCGATGATAAAGCGTCAGAAGATAGAATGGCTAACGCCTTCGTTTTATTGAGCTTTTGTTCTCCAAGCTCAGTTGATTTTAACGGCCTTCCAATTAAAAATTTTTTGATAGATGAAACCACTGCTGTCCACTCTCCAATAATTTTGTACGAACTTTTCTGCTTGTTACAGCTAATAGACTATTTCTTCAGAAAACAAAAAATGTCTACAAGCCATCAAGAAATAGACTTGTAGACATTAATTTTTTTGTCGCACAAGCTCCACCTTCCTTCTCAATATAACGCTTACGAGGTTAGCTGTCGGATTCGGGCCTATGAGTAGCCCTACCTTTTTCAAGGATTCACCCCATTGAATTATGCACTAATTCATTAGAACGGGTCCCCCGTACCGTGCGGTTTCAGCGATTTAGAAAATTGAAACTGTGGATTATAATACCCCTTTATTTTCAAAATGTAAACAAAAATTTTTAAAAAGGAAAAATTTAAAATGATCGCGCATAATCCACCGAAAAACATGCATAATGAATACTAAAAAATCCACAAAGGAGACCCGTATGTCTAAAGAAAAGAAACCTATTTTTTCCGATTCATATTTAGATGCATTAGCAAGTGAAATTAATCAGTTATACAGTAAACGTGAACAGGAAATAAATTTGACAGATAGAACTAAAAGAAATAAATAATTTGTCATACAAAAATAAAAAAGATAGCAATACACTTATATATTGCTATCTTTTTTATTTTTTCATACATCCTATTCTATAACGGATCTGTTAAAGGACACCTCTTCATACACCTTTAAATTTTGATATACAGCACCTAACAATGGTGCTTCTATAGAAAATTGCTCTGCTAAATCCAATAAATATCCTTGTAAGTGATTACCTTCAATGAGCGAACCTTTTTCCATATCACGCTGCATCGATGACTTCATATCATACGAAATTTTATTAATCGTTTTCATATGTTCCTGGGCAATATTTCCCTTTACAGGAGCTCCTAATGCCCTCATGATTTGTACAGATTCTTCAAATAAATTTCGGATAAAATCTCGACCGCCTTCGCTTTCACGAATCGGTCCTATTGGTGCACGCATTAATGTTGTCACACCTGACATTACAGTAATAAATAAATATTTATGCCACATATCTTGCGTAATATTTTCACTTAAAACAAAACTAGATTTCGTACCTGCAAATGCTTTAGCAATATGCTGTATTCTCTCTGAATCGTGAAGCTTAATTTCGCCAAATACAAGCCTGTTGGCAGCACTAGTTTGCACTATTTCTCCTTGATCGTTTAACGTCGTTTCGATAAAGCATAAACCGCCAATCACTTTTTCTTCACCGAATTCTTTTTGTAATAGTGATAAATGAGCGATACCGTTTAACAATGGAATGATTACAGTATTTTTACCTACAAACGGCTTCAAATCTTGAATTGCCTCGTTTAGATGGTACGCTTTTGTTGAAAACAAAATGACATCAAATGGAGAAGTTCGATCTTCTTTCGTTATTAATTTCGGTTGGAAAGAAAAATCCCCATTAACACTTCGGATTACAAGTCCCCTTTCCTCCAATTGTTCTTTCCGTTTACTACGAACAAGAAACGTAACATCTTCTCCCTTTTCGACTAATCTGCCACCAAAAAAACCTCCGACTCCACCAGCTCCTAATACTAAAATCCGCATACAACACCCCCCTATTCAAAATACAAGTTTATAACTTTTAGTATACATAACATTATACATATCCCCTACTAAATAAGCTGAATGTTCATTCTTAACCGAGTATAAAACAGTGGTTATTTTCAAATAAATTTGGGCATGTTGTTTTTATAGCATATATGGAAAGGAAACAATGTAAATGGAGGCAATACAAACAATCGAGGAAAAAGATGTAACAACAGCTATATTTCAATTTATATTCCCGTTTTCTTTTAAAACTGGATATGAACAAAATATGTTCCCCTTCTTACAGAAAAATGATTTTCGCCCTTTTCGACTCAATCATCTTGAAAATGAGAATACATACTACGGAAAGTTTCAAGTTTCACATCAAAATATGGAAGCATACTATCTTTCATTTACAAATAAAATTCTATTTCCTCACTCAGAGCATCAAAAAGGATTACAGCGCTATTCTAAAGACCTTAACTTGACTGGACATTTAACAACAAATCTTATTTCTGTTCCATTCAAGATTCATTCTATTGACGTAACACTTTGTCCTTATGAGCTTGGCTTCTTAACAATTCGGACAGAAGTAGAAACGACTCCAAACACGACATTATCAGAAGCAATTGAATTTGCTGCCCGCTTCCGTGTACTTGAAACTAAAAATAATACATGTGAGACTATTTGCATTGAATGTAATGGAAAACAATATTCACAAGTAGAGAAGCTTATATTCGGTGATTTATTTCATGGCTTAACAGACTTCTTTGAGAACAAGAGATTGCGGAGCTCTTACTTTCAAACATTTCCATTCTTTGAAGATCAACGAATGTATGTACAAACGTTATTATCCATAAACAAAGAGTCAGACCTTCATGTAATCGATGTATACCGAGCTTCCAGTCTTTCCGGATTAACAGACGATGGTAAGCCGTATATTAGCGCAAATAATGTTCCTTATATTCAAGATTATTTATCAAAACATTCTTATCAAAGATGGGCTCCTAATCGCTACTTTATTATGGAAGAACATATTTTCACATGTATAACAAACGAAGGGGAACACGAATTTGCTAAACTTGCTAGTCAAATGTACGGGGAGTTTTATTACGCTTTGTTATTAAATCTATTTCATAAAGTTGTTTTATTGAAAATGGCAAACGCTTATGCTGAGCTAAATATTGAACAAGATACAAATGAAATAGAGAAATTAATTTATTCAATCAATTCATTTACAGCGAATTACTTTTCTTTAGAGTTAGTATCCCAATCACAGAGTGAAGATATTTTCTTCCGCTTAAGAAAGCTATTTAACATTGAAGTACTATACTCGAATGCAAAACAAAATCTTGATAGTTTGTTTAGATATCAAGAAAACGTCGCTTCTAAAAAAGATAGCCTTTTACTATTAATTTTAACGCTCTACTCTGTAGTAGGTCAAATGTTAGGGTTTACTATGATTGATCTTTTAAGAAACACCGATTCAAACAAAATATCGTCGCCACTTGAATTTTTCGCGCTTTTAATAGCAATTAGCGGCATAGTCATTTCACTTATTTTAGGTGCACAAAGTTTATACCAATGGAGTCTACAACATAAACGAAGAAAAGCATGGGTAAAACAAACTGTACTTTCTGCTGTGAAAGAGAAAGATGATAAGAAGTAAAGAAGGTTATTTTCCAATTACAAATACGTGGTACACTTCAGTAAATGAGATTTTCATCAGCGATTTTTAAAATATATCGACTTACCGACAAAACAAAGAAACGCATAGTAAAAAAAGTACTCCAAAATAAAATTTGGAGTACTTTTTTATTAAAGCTTACTTTCCTGCTTCGATTTTCTCTAATGCAGCAGCTACTTGTTCTTCCGTTAATTCATGTTGTATTACATAGCGGTTACGTGGACTTACACGACATTCATGAGAACATGCACGTAAATATTTCGCTTCGTTTTCTTCAGAACATAAAATTTTCTTATTACATTCTGGATTTGAACAGTTTACATAGCGCTCACATGGTTCACCTGTAAAGTGGTCTTTACCAACGATAACATGTTCTTTTTGGTTTACTGGAACAGCGATACGCTCATCAAACACGTAACATTGTCCATTCCAAAGCTCACCTTGTACTTCTGGATCTTTTCCGTACGTTACAATTCCGCCGTGAAGCTGGCTTACATCTTCATAACCTTCACGAACTAACCAACCAGAGAATTTCTCACAACGAATTCCGCCTGTACAGTATGTTAAAATCTTTTTACCTTCAAGTACTTCTTTATTGTCTCGAATCCAATCTGGTAATTCACGGAATGATTCGATATCAGGTTTAATCGCACCTTTGAAGTGTCCTAAATCAAACTCATAATCATTTCGTGCATCAATGATAACTGTATCTTCTTGTTTCATTGCTTCATAAAAATCTTTTGGCTCTAAATACTTCCCAGTTATTTCATGTGGGTTAATGTCATCTTCTAGACGAAGTGTAACTAACTCTGGACGAGGACGTACGTGCATTTTCTTGAATGCATGCCCTTCTTCTTCATCTATTTTAAATACGATGCCATCAAAACGTGGATCATTGTTCATTGCTTCCATGTATTTCTCTGTTTGTTCTACAGTTCCAGAACAAGTTCCGTTAATACCTTCTTTCGCTACAAGAATTCTTCCTTTTAATTCAAGCGAATTACAAAATTCTAAATGCTCTGCAGCAAATTCTTCTGGGTTTTCAATTGTTGTGTACATGTAATATAGTAATACTCTGTATGGTTTTGTAGTTGCCAATGTATTTCTACCACCTATCTAATTTTTAAAATCATGTATAAGTTAACGTTCATATCAAAACATATATAATAAGAAAATGAATCCCATTTTCTTTTCTTTATACTATTTTCTATCAGTTAACAAAAATAAAAACAAGATTACACATCAAAACACTATGGTTATGTTGTAATCCCAATATATTATATATCATACAAATGCAATTCCATCAATTAATATGCTGTATTATAGGCTTTATGTTCACATAAATTTCAAAAACAGCCCTTTAATTCATTATGTTTCCCCACGTCATCACACCATAAACTCCCAATTTATTTTACGTTATTACACCATCCATTGCATAAAGGCATATAATTTGCATTAAGGAAACTTTCGTGTTCAAATGAAATTATTACATAACATATTTAAATGTATTGAAATAATGAGTAAGAATAAATACAATAATTTCATCAAGTTAACATTTTAAAGGGGAAAACTACTATGAATAAAGATATAACAAAAGATGAACATCTCCCTTCTGAAAGTACAACTGTACAATCAGCTCACTTAGCTTTAAGTGGAGAAACAAAAGGCTGGAAAAGACTGTTACCATTTTTAGGACCCGCTTTTATCGCGTCCGTTGCTTATATTGATCCTGGCAACTTTGCTACAAATATCGCAGCTGGTTCACAATATGGATATTTACTATTATGGGTTATATTCGCTTCTAACTTAATGGCTGTATTAATCCAAACTTTATCGGCTAAATTAGGAATTGCTACAGGAAACAATTTACCCGAAATAGCTCGTGAACACTTTCCAAAACCTGTGTCTATCGGTTTATGGATACAAGGTGAACTAGTTATTATGGCTACAGATTTAGCGGAATTTATTGGAGCTGCATTGGGGCTTTACTTACTATTTGGGATTCCGATGCTACCTGCCGCTTTAATTACTGCAGTCGGATCATTTATTATTCTCGAGTTTCAACGTAGAGGATTTCGTCCACTAGAAGCTATTATTACTGGAATGATTTTCATTGTAGTAATCGCTTTCGGGATTCAAGTTTTTTATGCAAAACCAGAATTAAGTCCCCTTCTTTCAGGACTATTTATTCCAAAATTCCAAGGTGTAGACAGTATATTACTTGGAGCAGGGATATTAGGCGCGACAGTTATGCCACATGCAATATATTTACATTCTGCATTGACACAACGCCGCGTGGTCGGAACAACTGACGAACAAAAGAAAAAGATTTTCCGTTTCGAATTTATCGATATTATTATTGCAATGGTTATCGCTGGCGCAATTAATGCGAGTATGTTAATTGTAGCAGCTGCACTATTCTTTAAAAACGGTATGCAAGTTGAAGATTTAGATGTGGCATACACTCAGTTTAGCAACTTAGTCGGTCCTGTATCAGCTGCGTTATTTGGGATTGGACTTTTATCAGCAGGTTTATCAAGCTCTTCTGTCGGTACAATGTCAGGTGACATTATTATGCAAGGTTTCATTCGAATGCATATTCCGTTATACTTACGCCGCTTTATTACAATGATTCCACCATTAGTTATTATCGCTTTAGGTGTAAATCCAACTTACGCTCTAGTCATGAGCCAAGTTGTCTTATCATTCGGTATTGCCTTTGCATTAGTACCACTTATTATGTTTACAAGTAATAAAAAGATTATGGGTGCACTCGTTAATCACCGCATAACAACCTTTATCGCTTGGATCATTGCTGCACTTGTTATCATTTTAAATATTTTCTTACTGTATCAAACATTTGTAGGGTAATGAGAAAAGGTATTCCAATAAACTGGAATACCTTTTTTAATGAAGTAATTCTCTTCTAATTACCTCTTATATATGTCCCTCTTTCCGGCATCATCGCACCTTTTTCAGTTTGAAAGTACAGTGGCAATCCTTCTGCTAAAAACATACTTACCTTTGATGGATCCTGCCTTTGATGATGAATATGTAAATGTGGCTCACTTGAACTTCCTGAGTTACCTACTTGAGCAAGAAACTCTCCTTCATTTACATGTTGTCCTTCCCTCACTTTAATTGACCCTTTCTTTAAATGGGCAAGAATCAAAAATGTGCCTGTTTCATCTACTCGTAAATATATGTGATTCCCCGCCATCGACTGAAAATTTTCCGATCCAGGAACTAAATCTTGGTCATTATTATTAATTGAAACAACCGTCCCAGAAGCTGGTGCCATTACTTTCGCTCCGAATATTCCATAATCCACTAACTTATTACTTTTTACTTCAGCAGGTGGAATGAGAATATCATATGCCCATCGTTCATTCGGTTTTGTAACGTGATAGTTCGTTTCTAACCGATCACCACCCCAGCCTACTAGTGCTCTTTCATTTAAAGGAAAACGAACGACTATTTTAGGATTCATAGACTGTACATTTGCTGGATAAGCAAGTCCGCCTATGTTAGCAAACCAACCTAAAGGCCAAGCCCCAATTATAGAGAAAAGAACTATGAAGAGTAGCGTTCTATCTAACCGCTTTCTGAAAATGCCTTTCCACACAAATAGTAATACTGACCCTATCAAAATAAGGATTGATACTAGGCTAAACGCTTGTATACTCCACCAAAAAACGACTGATATAATACCATTAGCTAAATAAACTACACTCCAACTTGTAATTAAAAAAGCAACTAAAATTACTAATACATATTTCTTCCACATGTTGTATCCCTACTCTCATATCTTTGTTCTACATGATACGAAGTGAAAATTACGACATATAAAAGAAATACTTACGACTTTCTTACATTTCTTTATACTGCGGTAAAACGATAGTGAAAACAGTTTCCATATCGTTACTACGCACAGTAATATCTCCTTTATGAAGTTCCGCTATACTTCTCGCAATTGCAAGTCCCATCCCTTTTCCACCCGTATGAGAGTTACGTGATTTTTCACCACGATAAAACTTCTCAAAAACGTAAGGAAGGTTCTCATTCGGAATGCATTGTCCAAAATTTTTAATTTCTATTTCAACATTCATATCTCTTTTTGAAACTTGAATTAAAAGCTCCTTTCCGTCTTTCCCGTACATAATACTATTACTAATTACATTTTCAAATAGCCTCACCATAAGCGCTACATCCATTTCCACATGTAACTCCTTATCACCTTTCATACAAAAGCTCATATCAGCATCATCTAGTTGTGGTACAAAATCAATCATGATTTGTTCAATGAACGCTTTCATATTTACTACACTTTTATGTAATTCGAGCTCTCTATAATTTATTTGACAGTATTCTAATAAATCATCTACTTGATTTTTTAATTCATAACTTTTTCGCTTTAATATGCTTACATACTGTTCACATTCTTCTCCATTTGAATGCAACTTATTTCCTAACAAGTCCGCGTAACCGATTAGAGATGTTACAGGAGTTCGTAAATCATGAGAAATATTACTAATCATTTCATTTTTCATTTCCTGTGATTTCTTTTCATTCTCGATAGACTCTTTTAAACTTTTGGCCATTCTATTTACATTCGCCGCTAATTCACCAATCTCGTCATTTTTTGAAATAGGTATATGTATTTCCAAATTACCATTACTTATCTCCTTCACGTTCTTATTAATTTCAGACAATCTTTTCATCATTGTTTTTGTCATACATGCAAAGTATGTCGTAGTAAAAATCAAAAAAACTATAAAATATAAAAATGAATATTTTTCCTCTAATGCAGTAACATGACTATACATATATCCAATTAAAATTTGAAACACTATTATACTTGCAGTTGCTAATAAGATGCTACATATGAATGCGATAAAAAACTTAGCTCTAATGCCTTGTAATGATTTAATCTTCAATTTTATATCCGACTCCCCAAACATTTTGAATAAACTTCGGTTCTTTTGGATCCTCTTCAATTTTATTTCTTAATCTTGCAATATGAACCATTACTGTATTATTGCTTTCATAGGCTCTTTCTTTCCAAACGCTTTCATATATTTCTTCAATAGTAAAAACACGATTCTTCGCAGCCACCATTAAGTACAAAATATCATATTCAGTTTTCGTAAGATTGATTGTTTCTCCATATAACATTACTGTTCTCGACACTTCATCTATTTCTAAACCTCTAATACTTATTTTCTTTTCTATTACTTGGACAGCATTTTGATTGAAATATGTATACCTTCTTAATTGAGCTTTCACTCTCGCTATAAATTCAATTGTACTAAACGGCTTCACAATATAATCATCTGCCCCAGTACTAAATCCAATTACTTTATCTACATCCGATGATTTTGCACTTAAAAACATAATTGGCAAACTATGTTTCTCTCTAATTCTTCTACACAATTCTATCCCATCCATTTGTGGCATCATAATATCCAAAATAGCAAGTTGAATACTATTATTATTTATTATTTCTAAAGCCTCTTCTCCGTTATGAGCACTAAAAACTTTAAAACCTTCTTGCATTAAATTCACTTTCATAAATCTAACAATATCTTGATCATCATCTACAATTAAAATTGAATTTTTCTCCATATACAAACCTCTTTTTGAAATATATTCCACAATCAATTTTATCATAAATTAAAACCATACTTCCCTCTTGAATAATCTTTATTTTCAGACTAAATTATATAATAACAACACATTCTAGTTTCAAAAGAAATGGAGTGAAAGCATGTTTCCTATATTGAAAACCGACCGACTCATTTTAAGAGAACTTACCGAAGAAGATGCACCGAGTATACTACAATGCTTCTCTAATACTGACGTACTGCGCTATTATGGGCAAAAGCCATTACAGGATATTGATCAAGTAAAACAAATCATTCATAACTTTAAACTGAGTTACAATGCAAGAAGCGGTATAAAATGGGGAATCGAATTAAAAGACAAGAAAGAACTCATTGGTACCATTGGTTTTCACGACTGGCTCTCTGAGCATAAACGAGCCAATATAAGTTATGCCTTTCTCCCTGAACACTGGGGAAATGGGTATGCGACTGAAACGGTTTCTGAAGTTATATCATACGGTTTCCACACCCTTCATTTAAAACGTATCGGGGCAATTGTATTTCTTGAAAATGAAGCTTCCAATAAAGTTCTATTAAAATTAGGTTTTGAAAAAGAAGGAGTTCTAAAAAATTATATGTATCAAGATGATATTCCATATGATACGAATTTTTATTCTTTATTAAAATCGTTTTAATAGAAGTTATGCGTAAAAAACCTTACTTTTTAAAAGTAAGGTTTTTTGTATTTATTCATTAGTAATATAAGCATTCTTATAAGTATAAATACCACCAAATTGATGCTTTTCAATTCCTTTTACGTACTCCTTTTGTACATAAGCTGAGCCAATATGATAAAGCGGTGCAACAGCTGCATCTTCTAATAAGACCTGCTCAGCTTCTCGCAACACTTTCCATCGTTTTTCCGAATCTAGTACTAGCTCATTTTTCGCTTTCTTTATTAATTCATCATAACGAAGATTAGAGTAACTCATTTTATTATTCGGATTACCCGTCGTAAATAGTTCTAAATAACTAATTGGGTCTTTATAATCGGGTCCCCAATTTGCCATAGTTATATCGTAATCACCTGTTTGTTCTAACTGTAATTTTTGCTTAAATGGCTGTTGTTTAATTTGTATCGTTAATCCATGCAAATTCTTTTCTAAATCACCTTTTACATATTCAGCCATACGTTTTGCATTATCTTGTTCAAACGTTAAAAACTCGAGGTTTACTTGCTCTACTCCAAGCTCTTTTTTCGCTTCTTCCCAAATTTTTTTCGCATTTTGCAAATCATATGAAGAAAGATTTCCGTTTTCTTTTCTAAAATCTTTACCCGTCTCTTCGTTTACATGACCAACTGGTACAAGTCCGCCTGCAGATTTTGCCCCGTTATTAATAAAGTGAGTAACGAAATCTTCTTTATTTAACGCGAATGAGATAGATTGACGTACCTTTTTATTTGCTAATGCATTATTTTTTTCATTAAAACGTAGCATAGCAATTCCAGGTTCGCTCGACATATGTAATTCCTTACTTCCTTTATACTTATCTACAAATTGAGAATTAATAGGCACCCGGTCCAAATCACCAGCTTCGTATAAATTAACAACCGTCATTGTATCCTTTACAATTTGAAAGTTTATTTCGTCTAATTTCACTTTCTTTTTATCCCAATATGTAGCATTCTTCTTTAATTGAAACTCTTGTTCATGCTTCCATTTCTCTAATACAAATGGGCCGTTATATATGAGATTACTAGGTTCCAATGCATAATTTTTTTCTTGCTCTTTCAAAAATGATTCATTCTGTGGTAAGTAAATAGGTAAAGCTAATAGTTGTAAGAAGTATGGAATCGGCTGTTCTAGTTCCACTTCTAACTTATAATCATTTATAACTTTAACCCCAAGTGCATCAAGAGGCATTGTTCCCTTATTTATCTCTTTCGCATTTTTCACGTAAAAGAGCATATATGCATATTGAGACGCTGTTTCAGGGTTAATTGCACGTTTCCATGCAAACATAAAATCATTTGCTGTCACACTCTCTCCATTTGACCATTTTGCATCTTTACGCAAATCAAATGTATATTTTTTACCATCTTCACTTCTTGTAAGCGATTTTGCTACTGCTGGAATCGGCTGATCTTGAGCATCTAATACATACAATCCTTCAAATATGTTTTGCATAACGTGCGCTGATGTACCATCCATCGTTTTCGCAGTATCAAGAGAAGGAATTTCTTCTGATACTGTTACATTTAATACTTGTTTTTTTGCCTCTGTATCACTTTTATTTGCCTTATTATTACAAGCTATTAATAATAAAGATGTAACAAGTGCCATTACCATTAAATGGCTCTTTTTTAACTTCATGAATTGTTCTCCTTACATATAAAATGTTATAAAGCGTAATATATTATAGCAGAAATACTAACAGAAAGATGCGACATTCTTTTGAATATTTATTCGTTCAAAAAAAAAGCTCCCCTTTTAAAAAGGATAGCTAAAGATTGAATGTATAATCTGCGCTGTTCGCTCAAGTGTTTATAAAAAATCTCTTATTGCATCCCCCCCCTTTTTGTTTTAACTTTTCTTCTGTTTCATGTAAATTCCCCCATAACTAACTTAATAGGCGTATAGGGTACAGTTTGGTTGGGATATCTTCGTATCTCCATTCAGCAATGTCACTTTGCTTTTTGGAATCCAGGTCAAGTAGAAAGTGATATTTTACAAATCTTATACACTTAAGGATTTTGTAAGGATCAAGTAAGAAAAACGAGAACTTTGTTTCGTATAGTCAAAATATAAAGTGAAGGAAGAAAGAGAGGTTAGGAGTTGCCAGAGCGATTACGACAAAACCAGAACTGTTGTTTTAGATGAACATATCAATGATTTAGACGTTGTTACAACAGAACCTTAATTTATCATACCTGTTTTTTACCATCACATATCGGAGGTTAAAACATGAATAAAAAAAAGAAAATACAAAAATCAGTACTTTCCTTTACCCTACTCTTTTCTTTAGGCATTTCATCTTTTCCGCTTACAACAGCTATTCACGCAGATACACGTGAGAAACCACCTGTAGAAAAGAAACGAGTCTCTTTAACAGAGCGTACATCATTATTCCTTGAATATCTCCAGCAAGGTAAGTATGCAGAGGCACTTCAGTTGATGTCTGCTGCTTTTCAATCCAAGTTTACAGCAAACACATTACAAAACTGGTGGACACAAAGTGGCTGGAGCGGGATAAAAAGCATGGGAACCCCCATGATAAAAGAACGAAACTTGGTCCATCAGACGGTGGAAATTTCAGGAACTATTGAAGGAACTACCATACCGTTACTCCTTAAATTCACACCTGGTGGGAAAGTAGATGAAATTGGGATAAAGACGCCTCCGGAATCTTATATTATCCCGCATCCTAGATATGATCAGCCTGCTTCCTATCAAGAACGTGAAATCGTCATTGGAAATTCTACCTATCCGTTACCAGCCACATTAACCGTTCCGAGACATAAGTCTGGTGAAAAGGTACCCGTAGTTGTTCTTGTTCATGGTGCTGGCATCCATGATCGTGATAGTACATATCTGGGAACAAAAATCTTACGAGACCTTGCGGTAGGCCTTTCGTCGAACGGAATTGCAGTGTTGCGCTATGAAAAACGCACCTTAGAACACGCATTAAAGATGAGTGCAGAACCTGTGACGTTAGACCGTGATACTACAGATGATGCCATATATGCAGCAAAATCAGCAGCGCAGCAGGAAGGCATTGATCCAAATAATATTTTCATTCTTGGACATAGTCTAGGAGCTGGCGCAATGCCGCGTATACTGAGCAAATCACCTTCCTCACTTGTTAGAGGAAGTATCTTACTCGCACCACCTGCACGCCCATTGACTGACATTGCCATTGATCAGAATCAATACCTAGGGGCGCCAGAGGAAGTAATCGATGAACTAAAAAGACAGGTCGCTTTTATCCAAGATCCTACTTTCAATCCTGACCATCCTCCAGCTGGCTACAATTTTGGGTCGCCTCATTTTATGTATGATGTTTCTAGGTGGCGTCCAGTTGAAGAGGCAAGATCACGAAAAGAGCCTTTACTGATTCTGCAAGGAACACGGGATTATCAAGTAACAGTAAAAAATGAATATACAAAATGGCAGGAAGGGCTTTCAAACCGCAGGAATGTTCAGTTCAATGAATACCCAAAATTGAATCATTTCTTCACGGAGGGTGATGGGGAATTAAGTCTTCCTAGTGAATATGAAATCCCTGCTAATGTTCCTGAGTATGTCATCCGGGACATTATTAAATGGGTCAACGAGACAAAAAAATAAGAAACATCAAAATCCTTCATATAATCATTATTACGTGAAGGATTTTTTGAAACTAGTGATTTTATCTAAATCATTCTCTTCTGTTTTATTAATCAACACTGATAAAAAATCTATCCTTTCCCTCTTTTTATCAATGTTGGCACAAAAAAAGGGTCAGACACAAAAACAGGATGTGGAGAAGACCTTCTCCACATCCTGAAAATACCTATCTTTGCAAACCTCGTTTATATCGACTTGCTTCAAATATAATACGCTCTTCATCTAACGTTTTACATTCGCTATTCCAAACGACACGTTTTCCGTTAATGATTACATCGCTTATATCTTTTCCACTAGCAGCATACACAAGATGTGATAACACTTCATCTGCTGGTTGTAAATGCGGCTTATTAGATGGGTCAATCGTAATAAAATCGGCACACTTTCCAACCTCAAGTGATCCTGTTTGTTTCATCCCAATTACTTCAGCAGCTCCTTTAGTCGCAAGTGTAAGTGCTGTTTCAACTGGTAACGCTGTTGCATCTTGATGAATGCCTTTTTGTAGTAAAGTCGCTATGCGCATTTCTTCAAACATATCTAAATTATTGTTAGATGCCACACTATCTGTTGCAATTCCTACTTTCACTCCCGCTTCTAGCATCGCTTTTACATTCGCTATACCAGAACCTAGTTTTAAATTACTATTCGGATTATGAGCTACTCGAACGTCATGTTCTGCTAAAAATGCACGCTCATTGTCATTTAATACTACACCGTGTGCAATAACTGTCGGTCGTTTAAACAATCCGCAACTTGCTGCATATTCTACTGGACGTTTTCCGTACTGTGCTTCAATATCACGTACTTCACGCTCTGTTTCCGAAAGGTGAATATGAACCATCGTTTGATTTTCTACTGCAATACGTGCACACTCTTCTAACAGTTCTGTACTGCATGTATATGGACTATGCGGTGCAACCATCGTAGTTAACATGCCACTTTCGTTATAGTAACGCTTCACATATTTCTCAGCTTCTTCAATTGCTTTCTTTTCATCTTCTCTCGTTCCAAAGCTAAATAAAGTTCTTGAAACAGCAGCTCGCATCCCGCTCCTTGATACCGTTTCCATAATGGCATCTTGATCTACTCCAATTGGATTAAACATATCAGAGAATGATGTTGTACCACTTTTCACCATTTCAAGTAATCCTAGTTCCGTACTAGCAACCGCAAGTTCTGGAGTAAATTGACTTTCAAGTGGCCAAATTCTTGTCTCAAGCCATGGTTGTAATAACATATCATCGCCAATACCTCTTAAGAGACTCATTACAACGTGTGTATGTGTATTTACAAGCCCTGGTAAAACCCACTTTCCTTTCATGTCAATTACTTCATCTACTTCAAAATCACTAGCGAATTCTCCGCTCTTTACATCTATAATTTGATCATTTTCTACAATGATATATCCATTTTCTATCACTTCATTTTGTTCATTCATCGTTACGATTGTAGCGTTTACATAAGTTGTTTTCAAAAGTATTTCCCCTTTCAACTCTATGAAGTTCCCTTTAATAAGTTACCACCATTATAGTAACTTATTAAACATTAAGAGTCAAAAGATAATTTGAATTCTTTCATTATTTTTCCCTTCAAAATGCTATATTGCTTTTCATTTGTATCTGCAAATGCTTCTTCTCGATTTGATTCCACATCCATATAATTCAGTTTTTCATTGAATTGAGTCTCTGTAAAATCAAACCTCTGTCCATCTATACAGTTATAAAAGTGCCACTCCTCTCCAACTTTTGTCTTTTTAATTTTCCCTCCGCATATATCTTGAACGACTAGAGCCGTTACACCACACTGTCCCTTTGCTGGATTTTCATTTGTCCACTTTGAACTTGTTTCAGTCGACCACGATTTTATTAGTGCTTCATATATTCTTTTTCCCTTTATATGATCCATTCTCAGCTTCTCCTACTATTAATAGTTTTACACATCATATTTCAAAAGAGGCAATAAACGATCTTTAAAAACCGTTGATTGTGTCTCTCCTATTAACTTTGCTCCCATTTTCAAGTAATATCCTTTTGCATTCGGATCACTATCAATCGTAAAACTTTTTAAACCTAGTTCATTTGCTTGTTCTATTACATACTCCCAAAGTATTTTCCCGTAGCCTTTCCCTTTGTAACGAGGATGAATGTACAGGAAATCGAGAGCTTTATCATTACGTAAAAATGAGAAAAAACCAATCTTCATATTATCGTTTTCTAAAACATATACAAAGTTATTTTTTATGTACTCTTCTGTAATTGTTAAATCTTCCTTACAAGCAAGTATAAATTCTTCGCTATAATCCCACGTTGCTTTTGAATGTAATGCGAGTTCACTTAATTCGTTTGCTTCACTTAATAATGCTTCTCTTATCTTCATGATTCTTTCTCCTCACTTTCGATATGTAAACTACCAAATTGATTCGGAAAACACTTCAAAAAACCTTTTATTTTCATAAATTAGAGATTACTTTTATAAATCTTTATTATAATCAGTACGATTTTTAACAATTTTTTCAAAGAAAAAGAACGCCCTCTCTGAAAGTTGGCGTTCTCTTTTTCTAAAATTTCTTCTTCAAACTCAGTCTTTCGTTTTTCTATTTCTTACGATACACACCTACACAGTTTCTACTACCGCTTCAAGCATCGTTCCATTTTTAGCATAATTCGTATGCCAAGAAAAAGCTTTTTCTAAAACATGAGGAGTTTGTCCACCTCTTGTTTTTGCTTCTTCGTAATAAGCACGTAGTTGATCACGATACATTGGATGTGCGCAGTTCTCAATAATGAGTTCCACTCTTTCTCTTGGCGCTAGTCCTCTTAGGTCCGCATACCCTTGTTCAGTGACGATAACATCTACATCGTGTTCCGTATGGTCTACATGAGAAATGAAAGGAACGATACTTGATATGTTACCACCTTTCGCAATCGATTTAGTAACAAAGATAGCTAAGCGGGCATTTCTTGCAAAATCACCAGAACCACCAATTCCATTCATCATTTTTGTACCTAAAACGTGAGTAGAGTTTACATTTCCATATATATCTAATTCTAGAGCAGTATTAATCGAAATTAACCCAAGGCGACGAATGATTTCAGGATGATTAGAAATCTCTTGCGGGCGCATCATTAATTTGTCACGATATTTTTCAAAGTTAGAAAATACTTTTTGCATTTTCTCTTCTGAGAGCGTGATCGAGCAGCAGGATGCAAAATTGACTTTTCCAGCATCCATAAGATCAAAGACCGCATCCTGTAAAACTTCAGAATACACTTCTAAATCTTCAAACTCGGAATCTAACATGCCATGAAGAACTGCATTGGCCACTGAACCAATTCCTGATTGTAACGGCGCTAAACGATTTGTTAATCGGCCTACTTTGACTTCTTCTCGAAGGAATTCTATTAAATGCTGTGCCATAATAACAGTTTCTTCATCCGGAGGAACAATTGTCGATGGCGAATCCAGTTGGTTCGTAAACACAATCCCCTTCACTTTTTCAGGGTCGATTGGAATACCGATTGTTCCAATTCGGTCATCCGTTTTCACAAGCGGAATCGGAAGTCTTTCCCCTTGTTTACCTGGTTCATATAAATCATGTAGCCCTTCTAATTGCTCGGATTGAGCCATATTCATTTCAATAATAATAGACTTAGCATTTAAGGAAAATGCTAAGGAATTTCCAATTGAAGTGGTTGGAATAATCATTCCGTCTTCAGTAATCGCAACCGCTTCTAAAATAGCGAAATCTATATCCATAACGTCAGCACGAAGTAACTCTGCTGTATGAGATAAGTGCTGATCCACAAATAAAAAGTCTCCGTTATTAATTCCTTTGCGCATAGTCGCATCAGCTTGGAAAGGCAATCTTTTCCCTAAAATTCCTGCTTCCGCAAATAATTTATCTACATCAGAACCTAAAGAGGCACCAGTAAATACATTTACTTTAAAAGATTTATCATTCTTCACTCGGTTTACAAGCGCAAATGGGACTGCTTTTACATCACCTGCACGTGTAAACCCACTTAATCCTAAAGTCATTCCACTTTCAATCCATGAAGCTGCTTCTTCAGGTGTAACTACGCGATCTTTCAGACGTTGATCCCTAATTCTATCCAAATTATTCTCCATATGTAATCCCTCTCCTTGTGAATATTCATAATTATTTTACACTTTAACAGTATCCAAATAGGGAATTTCTTACACAACGCCGAAAATTCAGACAAAACAGCAAATCTAGCTTCTAAAGCAGAAAATTTTAGAATCCTAGAAGCTTACGAAAATAACTAGCGTATGATTGACTAACTGGTACCCTTTTACCATTATCCATAGAAAGTAAAAAAGTAGAATGCGTATCAGGATAAATCGCTTTAATATGATTAACGTTTACAATAAATGAACGGTGGCATCTAATAAATGCATCTTTCGGAAGTAAGTATTCGAATTCTTGTAGAGAGTATTTATGTGTTCCTGTTAACTCTTCTGCATTCACATACGTCTTTTTATCTTTCGCCTCTAAATACATGACCTTTGAAAAAGGAACCGGAATCCAGCTGTCCGTTGTTTTTAAAGTAACGACTGATTTTCCATCCGTTAAAGCTGGATAAATAGCTGTCACGCAGCCTTCAAGCTTTCCATTGTTTGAAAATGGTACGGCCATACCATGATAAGGAATACCAAAAACATCCCGATTAATAAACTCAGAGGTTTTTTGGTTCGTCACCATTGCTTTATGAGCAATCGTTCCTTCCTTTATAGAATCCCCGGCGCTAATCTTTAAATCAATTCGTTTACTTGGCCGATAGTATATATATTCTTTCGTATTCGATACAGCAATTGAAATTTCATCTGAAAATAATTCCCCAACAACATCTAATAGTAAACCTAATGTTTTATCTTCCATTCTATTAACACCTCATTCACTATTATACTACTATTATGAACAAGCATTTGTTACTTTATAAAATGAAACCTTAATCAGTGTTTTTTTCCATCCCAACTAATTATCAATTAAACCAATCAATTTTTTATGCACAGTTGATGTGGGATAGATTCTTCACTATAATTCCAAATTACTTTTAAATGTAGTGCAACTTTACTTAGTTCACCTGCTTCAATTACTATCGATTTTCTTACTTTCATAGACTTTAAATCCACTTGCTTCTTATATATCTTGCATTATAAAATAGAAAAGTATTCTAAAAAACATTTCATTTAAGGGGGAATTGCCTATGCCGTTGGATTACATTTCAGGTAACGAATAATCCAACATTTAAAGGAGTGCCTGAAATTTGCTAAATTCATACATTAATTCATTTTTATATAAAAATATCGAGAAATTCAACGGAACAATTTTAATAGCCCATAAAGAAGAGACTCTTTATAAGCAATCATTTGGAAAAGCTAATTATAATTGGGATATACCTAATACCTCTACAACAAAGTTTCGTATCGGATCAATAACTAAAATTTTCACAGCAGTTTCAATTTTAATGCTTGTAGAAGAAAAAAAATTACAACTACATGATACTTTAGATAAATTCATTCCAAATTTCCCAAAAGGAAATCAAATTATGATCAAGCATTTATTAAATCATACTGCTGGAGTTGGTAATATTACTGCACAACATGACTTTTTATTGCAATCTTATCAACCTCGAACACTGGATGAATTAATACAATGGATTATTGCGTGTCCCTTTGAATCTAGCCCTGGTGAAAAATTCATTTATTCAAATTCAGGTTATATTATATTAGGAAAAATTATTGAAGTTATAAGCGGGATGTCTTATGAAGAATTTCTTAAAAAGAAAATATTCTATCCAATCTCTATAATAAACACAGGTATTGATTTGAATCACAACATTCAAAAACATAAAGCAACTGGATATGAGTTACATCCAAATTATGGCCTACAAAATGCACCTTTTATTCATATGTCAAACTCATATTCAGCTGGCGGATTATTTTCTACGGCCGAAGATTTATATAGATTTGATCAAGCGCTAAAAGAAAATCTTTTATTATCAAGTAAGATCACCTCTCGTATGTTTACTGCAGAATCTTGCGGATATGGTTACGGTTGGCATATTGCTAGGACTGAAAAAAACAATAAACTCATATTCCATCATGGTGGAATTAACGGCTTTACATCCTCTTATTTACGATTAATTGAAAAAGAGGCTACGATCATCATTTTAAGTAATGTATCTACACTATTAACATCGACTCTTGCTAATGAAATAGCTTCTTATATAGAAAATAACTTTTAAAACGATTAATAAGATTTATTTTTTATTAAGTAAAGTGAATTTAAGAATTTATTGTCCCTATTTCTGTAAAATAGATAAGCCCAAACTACAAACAGTTTGGGCTTATCTTTCTCATTTATTATGCGCATCTAACCACGAAATTAAATCTTTAAATACTTCGTCTCTATTCACTTCATGGAACATTTCATGTCTTCCATTTTCATATAGACGCAGCGTTACATCTTTCACACCACATTTCTTATAATTTTCATATACTTCTTTTACACCTTTTCCCATATCTCCAACAGGATCACGGTCTCCAGAGAATATATGTATCGGAAGATTGCTTGGCGTCTTCTTGTATTCTTCTAATTTATTCACTTCTAATACACCAGAAAATAATTCTCGATAAAAACTCGTCGTACAAATGAATCCACATAACGGATCCGCAATATATTTATCAACTTGATTATTATCTGAAGATAACCAATCAAAATTTGTACGATTTGGCTTAAAGTTCGAATTGAAATTTCCGAAAGATAAAAAGTTTAGCATCGGACTTTTCGTTTTTGCCCCACGCAATTTCATCTCAATTGTCGCTACTTTATGACCAATGACTCCTAAAAATCCTGGATTCCCACCAGTTCCTGAAATAAGAAATCCATCATATAATTCGCCTCTAAGTTGCACAGCTCGTCTTGATAGGAAAGATCCCATACTATGACCAAGTAAAAATAATGGACATGACTGCTCTTCTTTTATCATTTCCGAAACAAAGATTACATCAGACACAGCCTGATTCCACCCTATATCCGGTTCAAAATGACCATAGTCTTCTTCTCTTTTTACTGTTTTCCCATGACCTTTATGATCATGCGCATAAACACCATACCCTGCTTCTAATAACGCATCAATAAAGTCTGTATAAACACCTGCATGTTCTGTCATACCATGTGCAATTTGAATAATCCCTTTCGGTTCATATTCTGGTAACCACTTGCGTAAATAAATTTCTGATTCATCCAATGCCGTAACGAAACTTTCCTGTACGTTCATTTCGTCAGCCCCCAACTCTATTATGTATCTCAAAAATGAATATCCATTCATTATTCTTATTATGTATTATATGCAATTGCTTTCATTATGACAAATGCCTTCCTTTTCCGATTAGCTGTCAAACTTTTTATGTTGACGAAAACACCATAAAATTATATAGTTACTTACATAAAGTAATTATTATATTTTTAGGAGGTTTTTACTATGATGCCATCACTATTTTTAGCACATGGTTCACCAATGCTCGCTATTCAAGATACAGATTATACAAGTTTTTTAAAAACACTTGGAGAAACATATAAACCGAAAGCAATTGTTATTTTCACTGCTCACTGGGAAAGTGAAGTATTAACGATTTCCTCATCAGATAACGAATATGAAACAATTTATGATTTTGGAGGTTTTCCCCCAGAGTTATACGAAATTAAATATCGTGCAAAAGGTTCTTCTAGCATTGCATCCATGTTAAAAACAAAATTTAAAAATAAAGGTATTCCAGTTCATCATAATATGACGAGAGGTTTAGATCATGGCTCATGGACACTCTTGCATCGCATGTATCCAGAAGCAAATATTCCTGTAGTACAAATATCAGTCAATCCATTCCTTTCTGCAAAAGAACAATTTAAGATTGGAGAAGCATTAAAAGGACTTGGACAAGAAGATATTTTAGTAATCGGTAGCGGTGTTACCGTTCATAACTTACGAGCACTACAATGGAATCAAACTACACCCGAACAATGGGCAATTGAATTTGATGATTGGATTATAAAACATATGCAGACTAACGATAAAGATGCCTTGTTTAATTGGGAAAACAAGGCGCCTCATGCACAATTAGCAGTACCAAGAGCAGAGCATTTTGTTCCTTTATTTATCGCTATGGGAAGTGGTGAAAATAGCGGTGAAGTCATTCACCGTAGTTATGAGCTTGGTACATTAAGCTATCTTTGTCTCCAATTTTAAAGAAAAGGATGAAGCATTCATTGCTTCATCCTTTTTTCATTCACTTAGTTAACTAACTTCCAAATGTCGTTTCTCTGATACCTCTTCGTTCTTATTATGAAAATAAACCCAAATGCACGCAATAAACAATAGTGATGATGTAGAGAAGAAAACATATTGGAAGCCTGCATGCGCTGCAATTTGTCCACCAAGTACTGGTCCAATCATATTTCCTAAAAACTGAAACGATTGATTATACCCAAATATTCGTCCTGTAACATGGGTTGGTGTATGTTGTTTTAGTAGAGTTTGTACGGAAGGTAATAATCCTGCTTGTGCGATACCTAATAAAAATCGAAGAATTAATAGTTGCCAAGCTGAGGTTACAAATGCTTGCGGGATAAAAATAATTCCTGCAGCAAACAACGCTACAACTAACGTTTTTTGAGGACCGATTTGATCTGATAATCTTCCTAGTCTTGGTGCTGCCAAAATAACTGCTAATCCTGTCGCTGACATAACGGCACCCGCAATTGTTTCAATATGCGCAGTTTGAGGACCTACTAAATTTTTCACGTATAATGTAACAATTGGCTGAACAGACATATTAGCAAGTTGAATAATAAATGTTGTTACAAATAAACTAATAATTAAATGCTTGGCTGGAACCATCGTCCATACTTTTTTCGTTTGTACTTTTTTTGCTTGAGCAGAGTGATTTTCTTCATGTAAGCAGAAAAAAACGATGAGAAAGGAAAGGAATAAAAAAGCTCCTGTAACAAGAAAGACATGGCGCATTCCAATTAACTCAGACAAATAACCACCAAGTAATGGGCCAAGTAACGAACCGCTCACGCCACCAGTTGAAATTGTGGAAATTGCCCAACCTGAATGTTCTTTCGGAGTTTCTGCTGCAATAAATGTCATCGCCGTTGAAAGGAAACCAGATACTGCTCCCATTAAAAATCGTAGTGCGACTAATTGATATACATCCGTTACAAACCCCATAAGCGTCATAATAATCGCCATACCTAGGCTCGCACGAATAAGCATCAATTTCCGTCCATGTATATCACCAAGCTTTCCCCATATCGGTGATACGATCGCACCCATTAAAAATGTTATACCAAATGTAAGTCCCGACCACTGTGCAATACTAGAAGTGCCAGTCACACCTAATTCCTCAATATAAAAAGATAAAAAAGGAATTACTAAACTCATACCGGCTGCAGTGGTAAAACAACCTAGCCAACAAATCATTAAATTTCGTTTCCAGCTGGCCATTTTCACACCTTCTTTCTTTAGATACCCATTCTACACCCTTTTATGTAAAAAGTTTAGCAATATGCTTTATGAATAAACATTACAACAATCTACGACAAAAATAGGCATTTCTCTATTTTAAATCCATTTATTCCAAAAACTTTTGATAAATCGTTACATTACATTTTTTAATAGAAATAACCTTACAATTTTGTAAGGTTATTTCTATTGACGTGTACATAAACATGTAACTATAATAGTTACATCAAATTCGTTACATGTTAATAAAATTGAAATCCCTCATTATTAACATGTAAATTTTAAATAGATATATATAAACCGATTTGATAAATACAATAGAATGTTAGAGGTGCATATTTTTTTATGAAACACAAATTGATCGCAACAGGAATTCTCACAGGAGCTCTACTATCTTATTCTGCTAGTATTTTTGCAGATACTCACAAATTTCCAGATGTTCCTGCGTGGGCTGAACAATCTGTTAATTATTTAGTTGATAAACAAGTATTAAATGGTTATCCCGGTGGGACTTTTGGTTCAAATGATACATTAGACAGAGCTTCTGCAGCAACCATTATGACAAAAGCTCTAGGCATACAAGTTGATTTCAATGCAAAACCATCCTTCACAGATTCACAAAACCATTGGGGTACGCCCTATATTGCTACCGCTGAAAAAGCAGGAATAATTAAAGGCGAGGGAAATGGAGTATTCAATCCTTCTGGAAAAGTTACACGTGCTGCCATGGCTACCATGCTAGTGAATGCATATAAACTACAACATACGAGTACTAACAATGGACAAAGCAAATTTGAAGATTTAAAAGGACATTGGGGTGAAAAATCCGCTAATATTTTAATTGATTTAAAAATTTCTGCTGGTACTGATAATGGTTGGCAACCAAATAAATTTATCACACGTGCTGAAGCCGCACAACTAACCGCAAAAACAGATATGCTTCAACATAGTCCAAAAAAACCATTAGAAAACAAAACAATCATTATTGATCCTGGACATGGAGGTGAAGATCCTGGAAAATCTACAAAAGGATTACCTGAAAGTAAAATCGTACTAGACACTTCTATTCGCCTACAACAATTACTCGAAAAACATACACCATTTACAGTTTTACTAACTCGTCAGTCTGATATTAGACCAGGACATGATCAAAAAAGTTCTTTACAAGAACGTGTTAAATTTGCAAAACAAAACCAAGGTGATATTTTTATAAGCATTCACGCAAATGCTTATAATGGTAATGTAAAAGGAACCGAAACATATTACTATAACTCTTCTAAATCTGAAACAACAAATCCTCACGTTAAGGAAAGTCGTGTTTTAGCGAAAAAAATTCAAAAGCGTTTAGTAGAGGCTCTCAAAACACCTAATAGAGGTGTCAAACACGGGGATCTTCACGTAATTCGTGAAAATGAAATGCCTGCAGTATTAACTGAGCTTGCCTTTATAGATAATGAAATTGATTATAGTAAATTATCTACTGAACATGGCAGACAGATTGCAGCAGAAGCGATTTACGAAGGAATTTTAGATTATTACGCTTGGAAAAGTCATAATATTTCTTCATACCGTCTTGTTAAATAATAGTTTTATCATAAAGAAATCCCCCTCATTTTTGCGTGGGATTTCTATTTTCAACTAGTATAATTTTTGCATTACAACATCGCTCATAAAACTCAACTGGACCCGCTTGTCCAATAATTGCGTATTCATATCCCTCTTGCTTCATACTATGCAGACTACAATGTAACAATTGCTTCCCTACACCTTTCACACGCTTTTGTTTTGCTGTGCCCATTGGACCAAACAAACCTTTCTTTCCTCTCACTACGTCATAACAAGCGAAACCTACTATCACTCTTTCTTGTTCTGCTATATAAATAGGTAAATTTTCTTTATATGTACGAAATCCGTACTCTATCGAATGTAACCAACGTTCACCAAATTCCTCATTAACAAAGCTTGCTAATTTTTCAAAATCTGAAGAGCTAGCCTTTCTAACATGACAAGTTAAATGATTATAAGTGGGAACAAAACATTTCAAGTCGACCGCTAAATCTCTTGGCTCAGCTATAATACGTAATATATCTTTTTGTATTTGTGAATTTTCAATAAACGTATCCGCGCGAAAGAGTGCATATATAACATGTCCTTCATTCATTAATACTTGCTGAAAACGTTCCATACGTTTCTTCGCTATTTGTAAAATTTCTATCGCCTTATAAGATAGTTTATATTGCCCTATTTTTTTATACTCTTGATTATGTGTATCAAATCGTTTTCGTAACGACAGTTTTTCTAAAAAATCCGAACCCACGCTACGAAACAAATACATATACAACTCGCTGCAGACTCCAGTACCTTCTTTACACATACCAATAAACAGATGAACTGGTTGAATAATATTACATTCTGCCTCTTCTGTTGCAATCTTCAATATGTTATGCACACGTTTTGTAAATTGAAGTTCCTCCATATGTATCTCCATCCCCTACTACTTTACTATTAAACCGTAACTATAAATAAGTGAAACGATGATTCCAACTACTAATATGCCTGGCAGTAAATTTGCCACCTTAATTTTAATAACCCCAAGTAAGTTCAATCCAATAGCTGCTATCATAATACCACCTGTAGCTGTCATTTCTACTATAAATTGATTCATTAATACTTTTGGGACAACACTATTAATTTGTGTTGCAAAAACCGCAATACCTCCTTCGTATAAAATAACTGGAATCGCCGAAAATACTACACCAATTCCTAAAGTTGTCGTTAATATAATAGAAATAAATCCATCGATAATCGCTTTTGTAAATAAAATATCATGATTTCCGCGAATACCACTGTCAAGTGCACCAAGTATCCCCATCGCACCAATTGCAAAAATTAAAGTAGCTGTTACAAAACCCTCTGATATGCTCCCTTTCCCTTTCGACCCAACTTTATTTTCTAGCCAATCTCCTAACAGTTTTAACTTTTCCTCTAATTGTAGCCATTCCCCGATGACAGTACCAATCACTAAACTTAAAATGACAACAAGAAAATTTTCACTTTTCAATGCCATTTGAAGTCCAAGCACAGTAACCGCTAAACCGATTGCATGCATAATTGTTCCCTTCATACTTTCTGGAATCCTACTAAATAATTTACCTAGTAAAGTACCGAATATAATACAAACCCCATTTACAACTGCTCCTAATATAACCATCTCTCGTTCTTCACCCTTCGAATTCTTTATTTCTATATTTTGGTTTATACATTGATTTACAGGTTATCTATATGTTAACTTAATATTGAGAATATTAACAAATGTTTTTTCACTACATAAACCGCATTTTTGTATCTGTACATAAACCAATTACTTTTTGTAGACTCATTGCTAATTTAATTGCGGGATAAACTCAAAAGGGAAGGTATTTATGAAAACTTTACTAAAACGATTTTTGTTAATAGCCTTTTGCATTACACCAATTGTTGTATTAATTAACCACTCTTTTACTTCAAAGGCGAAAGACAAACCCGATTTCCAAAACAAATCTAGCAAAACTGCTTCAAAAAGCGACAAGAAAATAGAAGATCCTGAAATTACACTCACCTTCTCTGGTGATACAATGTTCGATTGGCAATTACGTCCGGTAATCGAAAAAAACGGGGCTGACTACCCATTCCAACATGTAAAAGAAGAAATAACAAAAGCTGATATTTCTTTCGTTAATTTAGAGTCAGCATTTACAACGAAAGAAAAGAAAGCACCTGGACAACTGTTTTGGATTAAAAGTGATCCATCCACTCTTCAAGCTATAAAAAATACCGGATATGACATCGTAAATATTGGGAATAATCATACACTTGATTATGGTCAAGAGGGATTATTAGATACAATCTCTCACGTAGAAAAATTAAAGTTCCCTTACATTGGCGCCGGAAAAAATGCAAAAGATGCATATACCGCACGAGAAATGACTGTAAAAGGAAAAAAATTCAAATTCCTTTCCTTCGTCCGATTTATGCCTGATTTTACTTGGGTAGCTGATGACAATAAACCCGGCGTTGCGAATGGATATGATTTAAATCTTGTAACAAAAACAATTAAAGAACAAAAGAAAGATGCAGACTATTTAATTGTCTATATGCATTGGGGTGTTGAAAAATCAAATCGTCCTGTAGATTACCAAAAACAATATGTAAATAAAATGGTTACAGCAGGAGCCGACGCGATAGTCGGAAGTCATCCACATTGGTTACAAGGGTTTGAATATTATAATAATGTTCCTGTCGCTTACTCATTAGGAAACTTTTTATTCCCAAGTTATGTGAACGGAAAAAGTGCTGAAACTGGCGTACTAACTTTAACTTTTAAAGGAAAGGATGTCCAAATGTCATTCAATCCTTACATCATTCGTAACAACCAAGTTTCCCCTGTAAATGAAGAGGAAAAGAGAAAAGCTCTACAATATTTACAAACAATTTCAACTGATGTAGAAATTGATGATACTGGGAAAATAAAAAATAAACGAAGCTAGATAGAACAAGATCAATTTCTCTGTAACATATTTTACAGAATAGGTGATGAACATGCTGAAAGACTTATTAGAAAATGTAAGTTTGTTAGAGAACATTTATAAAGTTTCTATAGCCGTTCTACTTTTATGTTCACTTTTCTCTGTTAGACTTCTAAAAAAACTAAAACGAGAACGAAAACTTACTACCTTTGAATTTACTATGTATGTAATCATTCGTATTGCAATATTTTTTTGGTTAGCTAGCTTTATTCTTCTTGAATTTAATGAGTATCTAGTTTAACTATAAAAAGATAGAACAAGCGTTATATTTCCCCACTTGTATCTATCTTTTTTATTTGGATACTAACTCTTTCCTTCTATTAAATAAGCAAATCAAACAAAACAGGATTTTTATTAAGTTCCACAAATTGAATATTATTTTCTTTAAAGCGAGTAATTAATTGCTCATAATCTTCTTTATGTTTTAATTCTACACCGACTAGTGCTGGGCCATTTTCCTTATTATGTTTCTTAATATACTCAAATCGTGTAATATCATCTTCTGGCCCTAATCCTTTATCAAGAAATTCTCTTAACGCACCTGAACGCTGCGGGAATTCAATGATGAAGTAATGCTTTAATCCTTCATAAATGAGAGAACGTTCTTTCATTTCTTGCATTCTATCAATATCATTATTTCCACCACTTAGCGTACACACAACTATTTTCCCTTTAATTTCATCTCTATATAAATCAAGCGCTGCAATAGAGAGTGCTCCAGCAGGTTCAGCTACAATTGCATTTTTCTTATACAGTTCTAAAATCGTCGTACAAACCTTCCCCTCTGGTACTAAAATAATGTCATCAATTACATCTTTACACGTTTCAAATGTTAACTTCCCTACCTTTTTAACAGCTGCTCCATCAACAAAACTATCTATTTTCTCCAATGCGACATTTTCATTTTGAAGAAAGGCCTCTTTCATAGATGCAGCTCCCATTGGCTCTACACCAATGACCTTTGTAGTAGGACTAACACCTTTTACATATGTACCAACACCTGATGCTAACCCACCGCCGCCAATTGCTGTAAAGATATAATCCACTGGTTTCTCCATATCATGCATAATTTCAACTGCAACTGTCCCTTGACCGGCGACTACATACGGATCATCAAACGGATGAACAAACGTCATCCTATTTTCTTCACAATAGCGCTGTGCTTCTTGGAAAGAGCTATCGAATGTATCACCAACTAATACAATTTCTGCAAAATCACCACCGAAAAATTGTACTTGCGATACTTTTTGTTTGGGTGTCGTTGTCGGCATGAAGATTTTTGAAGGAATCTTCAATAAATTACACGTATAAGCAACTCCTTGTGCATGATTACCAGCACTTGCACAAACAACACCGTTTTGTAATTGTTCTTTTGATAAACTTTGAATTAAATTGTACGCACCACGAATTTTGAAAGAGCGAATCAATTGTAAGTCTTCTCGTTTTACATAAACGTCACAATCATATTTCTCAGATAGAACTGTATCACGTTGTAACGGTGTTTTAATAACGATATCTTTCATGCAATTATGAGCCATTAAGATATCTTCAATTTTCACTCTCTCCTTTACCTTCTGCACCATTATATATCATCCTTATCTCTTTTAAATTGGCTCAATCAAAATCCGGGATTTTTAGGACTGCACCTGTATTCGCCGATGTTACCATCTGCGCATAACGTCCAAGCCAGCCAGTTTTCACTTTCGGTTCTGGTCGTTTCCATTCTTTTTTACGCTTATCTAATTCTTCTTCACTAACTCTTACTTCTAACAATCTTTCCTCAACATCGATACAAACAATATCCCCTTGTTCAAGAAGTGCAATCGTTCCGCCCGCAGCTGCTTCTGGTGAAATATGCCCTACCGAAATACCACGTGAAGCACCTGAGAAACGCCCATCCGTTAATAGCGCAACATCTGCACCTAATCCCATACCAGCAATCGCTGACGTTGGTGCTAACATTTCTGGCATACCAGGGCCACCTCTTGGTCCTTCATAGCGAATAACAACTACATCCCCTTTCTTAACCTTACCAAGCATAATGCCCGCAAGTGCCTCATCTTGTGAATTAAAAATAACGCAAGGTCCTTCAAATCGTTTTACTTCAGTTGCCCCGCTTTTAATAACTGCCCCATCTTTCGCAAGGTTTCCTTTTAATATACGTAATCCACCTTCTTCACTATGAGGGTTTTCAAGAGAATGAATAACTTCCTTATCTTTAATCTCTGCCTCAGCAATGTTCTCTCTTAACGTCTGCCCTGTAGCAGTAATACGGTCTAAATGAAGTACTCCCTCTTTCCGGCTCATCTCTTTCAAAATTGCACTAATTCCGCCTGCACGATCAATATCTTCCATATGCCAATTGGACGCAGGGCTTACTTTACATAAATGTGGTACACGTCTTGAAACTGCGTCAATACGGCTCATATCATAATCTAGTCCTGCCTCATGTGCGAGTGCTAATGTGTGCAACACTGTATTTGTTGAACCGCCCATCGCCATATCAAGCGCGAACGCATCATCAATTGCTTCTTCCGTTACAATGTCTCGTGGTTTAATATCTCTTTCAATTAAAATTTTTAATTTTTCGGCTGCTTGTTTAATTAATTCCTCGCGTCTTGGGTCGATGGCTAAAATACTTCCGTTACCAGGAAGAGCTAAACCTAACACTTCACATAAACAGTTCATAGAGTTCGCTGTAAACATACCAGAACAAGAACCACAAGATGGACAGCCATGATCTTCAATATCCTTTAATTCTTCTTCTGAAATTTTCCCAGATTGATAAGCTCCTACGCCTTCAAAAACAGAACTTAAATCGACAACGTCCCCTTTTGACGTTTTTCCAGCCGCCATCGGTCCACCTGAAACAAATACAGTTGGAATGTTAATACGAAGTGCAGCCATCATCATACCGGGTGTGATTTTGTCACAGTTTGGAATACAAATCATGCCGTCAAACCAATGTGCATTTACAACAGTTTCTACTGAATCTGCAATAATTTCACGGCTTGGAAGCGAATATCGCATACCGATATGACCCATCGCAATCCCATCGTCTACTCCAATTGTATTGAATTCAAACGGTACCATACCGGCCGCACGAACAGCTTCTTTTACAAGTTTCCCAAACTCGTTCAGGTGCTTATGCCCTGGAATAATTTCAATAAAAGAATTACAGATCGCTATAAACGGTTTATCAAAATCTTCATCTTTTAAACCAGTTGCTTTTAATAAACTACGATGCGGAGCTTTATCAAAACCTTTTTTAATCATGTCACTTCTCATCTTGTCAAATCCCCTCTTACGTATTTGTCATTTATACTCTCATACTCTATTTCTTTACTAATTCTTTCGGCGCTTGAATCCAGCTCATCATTTCACGTAGCTCTGCTCCTACTTTTTCCAACTGATGATTTTGCTCTGCTTTTTTCATTGCATCATACGTTGGACGCCCAGCTTGATTTTCTAAAATCCATTTCTTAGCAAATTCTCCTTGCTGGATTTCTGTCAGAACACGCTTCATTTCCTTCTTCGTCTCATCTGTAACAATTCTCGATCCTGTTACATAATCTCCAAACTCTGCCGTATCTGAAATAGAGTGGCGCATGTTCGTTAATCCACCTTCGTACATTAAATCAACAATTAACTTTAATTCATGTAAACATTCAAAGTATGCAATTTCAGGTCGATATCCGCCTTCTGTTAATGTTTCAAAACCAGCTTTCACAAGTGCAGTTACTCCGCCGCAAAGTACTGCTTGCTCTCCGAATAAATCTGTCTCCGTTTCTTCTTGGAATGTCGTTTCAATTACACCTGCACGTGTACAACCTACACCTTTTGCATACGCAAGTGCTACACTTAGTGCTGTGCCTGTTGCATCTTGATGTACTGCGATTAATGCCGGAACACCATTCCCTTCTTGGAATACACGGCGAACGAGATGACCTGGACTTTTGGGAGCGACCATTGCTACATCTACGTAACTTGGCGGATTAACCTGTCCGAAGTGAATATTAAATCCATGTGAGAAAAGTAACATTTGTCCTTCACGGAGATTCTCTTCTACTTCTGCTTTATACACATGCGCTTGCTGTTCATCTGGCAATAACATTTGTACAACTTGTGCGGTTCGAACTGCTTCTGAAACAGACATCACTTCAAATCCATCTGCTTTTGCTACTTCAAAAGACTTACCAGGTCGAACACCAACTACAACTTCCACACCAGAATCACGTAAATTTTGTGCCTGCGCATGACCTTGAGATCCATAACCAATTACTGCAACTGTTTTCCCTTGTAATAACTCTAAATTTGCATCTTTCTCATAATACGTTTTCATATTCCATACACTCCTCATAATTTATTTACTTGCAAAACATCAATTAATTTTTTCAACTGACTAACAAGTAATGTCGCTTCATTTTCAGTACAAACTGCTGTGAGTTTCATTTCAGAAACACCATTAGTATCTCTTTCATTTAAATGTAAAGAAGAAATATAATAACCACGCCGAGCAAAAATTCCACTTATACGTAATAAGACGCTTGGCTCGTTATGAATAACGAGTGAAAAAGTATGACTCATTCTTCCCACCTCTTCATAATCATTTCGTTATTTCCTTTGTGTGGCGGAACCATCGGAAATACGTTTTCACCTTCTTCTACACAAAAATCAACTACGACAGGACCTTCATGAGCAAATGCTTCTAACATCACTTGTTTCGCCTCTGTTGAATTTGTCGCCCTTAATCCCTTCACTCCATAAGCTTCTGCCACTTTCACAAAATCTGGCGATCCAATTTTCGACTCTGATAAACGATTTTCATAAAACATTTCTTGCCATTGCCTTACCATCCCTAAAAATTTGTTATTTATAATAAATACTTTTACAGGGATGTTATTTTCAGCAATTGTTTGTAGTTCTTGAATGTTCATTTGAAAAGAAGCATCACCTGCAATACAAATAACAAGTTCTTCTTCTTTTGCAAGCTGAGCACCAACTGCCGCCGGGAAGCCAAATCCCATCGTTCCTAATCCACCAGATGTTAGAAAAGTCCGCGGGTTTTTCGCTTTATAAAAATGCGCAGCCCACATTTGATGCTGTCCTACTTCTGTCGTAACAATCGCTTCACCATTCGTTAATTCACTTACTAGGCTAATAACATGCTGTGGTTTTAACTCACTTTCTTTTTGATTGTAGGAAAGAGGGTATTCCGCTTTCCATTCCTCAATTTTCGTAAGCCATTCATCTGTTTGTGTACAAATCGGCATATGTAACAGCTTGTGTAACGCTTTTTTCACATCACCAACAACCGGATATTCCACAGTTACATTTTTATGAAATTCCGAAGAATCGATATCAATATGTACCTTTTTCGAATGCGGAGAAAAGAGTTCCAATTTTCCTGTTACACGATCATCAAAGCGAACACCTAAAGCGAGTAGTAGATCACATTCTGTTACTGCCATGTTTGCAGCATACGTTCCATGCATGCCGAGCATTCCTAAAAATAACGAATCTCCCGGCGGATACGCACCCAGCCCCATTAAAGTGGAAACGACAGGAATGCGATTCTCCCTCGCAAATTTGATGAGTTCATCAGATCCACCCGAATGAATGACACCTCCTCCAATATAAAGAAGTGGGCGTTTCGCTTTTGAAATTTCTTTAGCCACCTCTCTAACCTTCATACTGTCTGGCATAGGTTCTAGTTTGTATCCTGGAATCTCAATTACTTCATTATAAAAACTTGTTACATTTTCATTTTGAACATCTTTTGGAATATCAATTAATACTGGTCCCGGCCGCCCGCTTTCGGCGATATAAAAAGCTTCTTGTACAATGCGTGATAAATGATTCACCTCACGAACTTGGTAATTATGCTTCGTTACAGGTACTGTAATTCCAACAACATCCGCTTCTTGAAACCCGTCTTTTCCGATGAGTGGTGTTGCAACTTGCCCTGTAATGACAACTAAAGGAATCGAATCCATATAAGCATCCGCTAAGCCCGTAACTAAATTTGTCGCCCCTGGGCCAGAGGTAGCAAAGACTACCCCGACCTTTCCAGAAGCTCTCGCATATCCTTCTGCCGCATGAATAGCAGCTTGTTCATGACGAGTTAAAATGTGCTTTAATCCACTTTCATATAGCGCATCATATACTGGCAAAATCGCTCCGCCCGGATATCCGAAAACAGTCGTTACGCCTAATTTCTTTAAACATTGAATAACGTGTCCGGCACCTGTCACTTCTTCACACTGTAATTTCTCACGTGTTGTATGCTGCTTCATTTTAATTAACTCCTCTCCCTACCTACCGTAAGCTTTCCGCCAATCCTGGAACACGTACTCCTCTTTCTCTCGTTAACTTTTTAAATTCCTCTGTCAATTGTTTCGTTACACTTCCTGGTTTCCCATCTCCAATTTCTCTTGAATCAACTTTTACAACTGGAATTAATTCTGCTGCCGTTCCTGTTAAAAATACTTCATCTGCTACATATACATCATGGCGAGTAAATGGCCTTTCCTCACACGGAATATTAAGTCGCTCACATAGCTCGATAACACTATTTCTCGTAATACCTTCTAGCGCTCCTAAATAAGAAGGAGGTGTTAACACCTTTCCATCTTTTACAACAAAAACATTATCTCCAGAACCTTCACAAACATACCCTTGTTGATTTAGCATAAGGGCCTCTAGCACTCCTGCTTGTGCCGCTTCTATTTTTACAAGGACGTTATTTAAGTAGTTCATTGACTTAATGCGTGGATCTAATGCATCTGGCGTGTTACGTCTTGATGCAACAGATACAACGCTTAATCCATTATCGTAAAATTCCTGCGGGAATAACTTTAATTGTTCTGCAATGATAATAACGCTCGATTTCACACAACTTCTCGGATCAAGTCCTAAGTCACCTTTTCCTCTTGAAACAATTAAGCGAATGTAGGAATCAGCATACTCATTTTTTCGAAGTGTCTGTAAAACTGCTTCTTCCATTTCTTCAACCGTCAGCGGGATTGTAAGTAAAATAGATTTTGCCGATTCATATAATCGTTTTACATGTTCTTTTAAACAAAATACATTTCCACCGTAACTACGAATCCCTTCAAATACACCGTCTCCGTATAAAAAACCGTGATCATATACTGAAACAACTGCCTTTTCTTTTTCTACAAATTCCCCATTCATATAAATGTACTGATTTCCCATCTCACATCGCTCCTCTTTTTCTCTCTATTTTTGCAATCTATTTCTATATCGATTGCTGAGATGAGTATTTTAACAGAATATTCAGTATATAAATTTTTAAAATATACTCGTCTCAACAATCGATTACTTACATACTTGTAGCAATCCATTACTGAGACGAGGGAATCGCGGTACCACTCAGCTTCCTTATACTTCTCACGAAATATAAGCTCTGCAAGTCCAATTAGACTTTTGTTTTTCTATCGGAAACAACTCCGCTACTTTTTACTAGTTTCAAAAGTAGTACTCCAAGGTGATTTTCAAAGACTCGATTGTTACCACCCTCACAGCCTTGGGGCAGCTCTCTGAAACAATGCCTATCATTTACTCTCCTCTTCTACGCATTCTCTTATTCTATTTTTTAAAATAAAAACTCTCGCCTCAGCAATCAACTACTACAATTTAGTAGCTTTGATTGCTGAGGCGAGAGTTTCGCGGTACCACTCAGCTTCCTTATATTTCTCGCGAAATATAAGCTCTGTAGGTCCAATTAGACCCCCGTCCTTTTACCGGAGACGATGCCGCCGCCCTCTACTCAGTTTCCCTTTCGCAAGCGATGCTCTGAGGTGATTTTCAATGATTCGATTGTTACTACTCTCACAGCCTTGGAGCAGCTCTCTGAAACGATCATAATCATCTACTTTCCTCTTCTTTGCATATACAACATATAAAGTTCGAAAATTCTTAATTAACTTTCATTTGTTAAACGTATTATAGGACGTTGTTCTTTTCATTGTCAATATATTTTCAGAATTTATTTTTAATAATACATATATTTTCGAATCTTTTTTATTGCGCAATAAAACTTTTTGTATAATACTATATAAAACATATACATTTAGGAGGATTACAGTAATGTCTGAAAAAACATACGAACTCGCAACCTTCGCAGGCGGTTGCTTTTGGTGCATGGTAAAGCCATTTGATGAACTACCTGGAATTCATAAAGTACTTTCTGGCTATGCAGGTGGTCATGTAGAAAACCCAACATATGAACAAGTAAAAGCTGGAACATCAGGACATTTAGAAGTTGTACAAATCACATTCGACCCTTCTATTTTTCCATATGAAAAATTACTAGATTTATATTGGCCACAAATCGATCCAACTGATGATGGCGGACAATTTTTTGACCGTGGTCCATCTTATCGCACTGCTATTTTTTATCATACTGAAACGCAAAAAGAGCTTGCTGAAAAATCAAAACAAGCTCTTGCAGAAAGCGGTATGTTTAAAGAGCCAATCGTAACTGAAATTCGCCCGGCTGCACCTTTTTATGAAGCAGAGGAATACCATCAACATTTCTATAAAAAGAACCCAGAGAAATATGCTACTGAGCAAAAAGAATCTGGCCGTGAAGACTTTATAAAAGAAAATTGGCAAAAGAAATAATAAAAACGCATCGTGCTTTTTAGTACGATGCGTTTTTATTTTTGGTAAAAGTGCCATACAATGATGAGAACAACCGCTGTTAATACCCAAAGCGCTATTTCATTTTTCACTCTACTCTTTTTCTTAGTCATTTCATCTCCTCCTAGTAGCAATTAAACATAGTCAAGACTTCCGTTGTTTAATTGTCCACTTAATAAAAGTAAATAAATCCTTATATATTCTTAAAATAACGCCACCTATTATTCCGATTGCAATTGAAATTACTAACATCTGTCCAAAATTAAGAGAAGTTGTGTATGTTATATAGAGAACGATACACACAAGTGAAAGGTCCGGTAAAAAAAGTAAAAACCTTTTAAACATTTCTTCAGCTCTCCTATGCTTTATTTATCTCTTCTACTGTAGCTTTGAAATAAAGCTTGTTCAAAAATTCCATTCAGACACTCATTTTACGGAAAAAGAATAAGAATCCCTTTTTAAAAAGGAATTCTTATTCAACAGATGTAAGTTTGATTATTTTCTACACATCCTATTCCATAATTACTCCTAAAATAAAATATTATTACTAGTGATTTATTGTAAAGCAACCATTTTCATTCCACATCAACAAATCGTTATTAAAAACTAATTACCGGGCAATCGGATGTTGTGCCAACTACTTACATTGCATTGACCGTATGTATTATCACCTACTGCCACAACGGTGCCATCTGATTTAAGAGCTACGGTATGACCACGACCCGCCGCTATCGTATTTTTAGGCCACCGTTTCACTTTTAACACCGCTTCTTTCGGTGAAATGTAAGTCATGTTTTACCTCCTTGCATATAAGCAACTATATCTAAATAAATGTTTTTATCAAATTTCATTATGCAGCCCATTATTACTTTTTCAAAAAATAAAAACCTCCAGTTTAAGCACTAGAGGTCTTCCATTTTATTTCTTTAATCTCTCAATAAAATCCTGCAATTTATCAAGTGATTTCATATTCTGATTACAAGCTATACCGTCTTTACAAATATAGTTCCCTTTTTTAACGAAAGTACCTGGTACATCACCTTTAATTTCAACTAAAAACATCCCAACTTCTTCATGTCCATGACATAATGAACAAATACTTTTTTTATTTAAACTTTGGAACGTTCCTTGCAAACCAACAAACTTATTTTTATCATTTTTCGCTATAATAAATTTCCTGCTTGATCCTTTATCAATCCAGCTTAAATAGGATATTTCTTTCATGTCCATTTCTTCCATATCAGGCAGTTTTAATTTTTTCGCTTTAGGAAATAATTTTTTTAACGTTTGTGCTGTAACCTCCTGAAACGGAATGACATACGGATTTATTTTCATTAAGAACGATTCTGCGTCTTCTCTATTTTGAACTGTTAATACCGTATCGATTAACGCTTTCTGTTCATCCGTTAAATTCTCAAATACATGTATTATCTTTTCAATCGCTAGTGATTTTAACGCTTGAATTACACCTCTATCATTTGCCGTTGCGTGCCCATTTGCTAAAATATAAGCTTGTGATTTTATAAAATTATATTGATCACTTCTAATAAAAGCTTCCATCTTTATCACTCCATACAAATTGTTGATCTAGTCTTATTGTATACAATGATTCAGCTTTTTGATATGTAAAAGATAACTTAGAAAAGAATATTACATACATCGATTATATTCTATCGCTTCATTTCCTGACAAAAGAAACCATCATCTGTTTTCCATTCTGCATATAATACGTCTTCAAATTTAGTAATCCCTTTTTGCTTAATTTGCTTATACAACCACCCTTCATCAAAGCCCGCTTCCCTCAAATTATCCTTAACTACTTTTCCATCACTAATTAATGAAATTGGTAAGTATACAGGCTTATGTTTTAAACTTAAATCATTTATAGTAGGAGATTCGTATTTACTTTTTTTCAAAACGCTTATGTTCCCATTAGGTTCCAAAATCATATATTCAACTTCTCGGATTGAAAATATATCTTTTTGTTGCCTAAGCATTTGTTGTAATTGGTTAATGTCCAAATGATTTACACTTAATTGTTCACGATCAATCTTTCCATTACGGATAATAATAGAAGGATACCCTTCAAAAAACCTTCTTGTTCCTCTTATTTTTTGCGTTATCACTTCTATAGAATAAATTAAAATTACCCATACAAATACTGAATATAAAATAGACCACACTTTAATTTTAGGATCATATATTGAATTTCCAACAAGCTCACCAAGAACGATAGCAGAAATAAAATCAAATGGCGTGAGCTGAGATATTTGTGTTTTCCCTAATATTTTCGTAGCAATTAATAGAACAAAGAAACCAATTAAAAGCTCTATCGTTATTTGTCCAATATGATTCATAGATGCTCACCTTTCTGCCTTTCACTCAAATGCTATGTAGCCTATTTAGTAAAAAAACGGCACAATATTGCTATTATCATGCCCATTCATACCCAATAGATACAAAGCAAAAAGAGTCTAGTTCAATTGAATAATTGAACTAGACTCTTTTATTTTCATTTAGAGTACACAATCTTTTTAATCGTTTCTCCGGAAAGAAAATATTCTTCTGCAAGTTGATGAATGGAAATTCCGCTTTTAAACGCTTCTTTAATAGCTTTGTTTCTTTCATCTAATTGTTTTCTTCCTCCAGATCGTGTCCCCCATTTATAATGTTTCGTTTCTTGTTTTGGAATGTAAATTGTTTCACCTTGTATATACTTTTGAATTTCAGTAATTAAACTTTCTGGTAAAACTGCCGCAGCTTTTACGTATTTCATTTCTGCTCGCCCCTTATTTTTTATGGTTCATTTCAATAAGGTGCAAAGCCAAATATAAAAAATGATACGAGCTCATGTAGGCGATTGTATATTACTTGTCTACCTCACGCAAAGTATCGCCATTTCCATACTTGGCTTTGCATGAGACGTTGCAGTGTCTGGCAATTGAATTATAATCGCCATATAAACACCTCCTAATATACCTTTTGTATTTTATTATATGATAAATTCCTTCCCCTTGCATCCACATCCTTTTTAAAGTATGAAATTACTTAGTTTGATATAATACTTTTTAGTCTAATCAAAAAGTATAGTGAGGTTGCATTATGAAAAAGAAAATAATCATTATAATCGTTACATTATTCATTATTACTGTAGCGTTATTCGGAACGTATAAATTGATGAACGCAAGAAGCTTTCAATTATTTAGAGATTTAACAAATCGCGTAGAAACAAATGAAAAAGTGGTTGCTTTAACTTTTGATGACGGTCCCACGAACAATGTAAAACAAATATTACCACTACTAGATAAATACAATGCGAAAGCTACTTTCTTTTTAAATAATGCCAAGTACATTTAAGAATACGATAATAATCGCAATTGGTGCGATAAAGCGAAGTAAGAATAACCATAATACGAACAGTTTATAGCCTTTATTTTTACTTACACCAAACTCTTTCATTAATACATCTTTCTTCATTTTTAAAGGAACAAAGATGGAAACTAATAGAACACCAAGTGGCATTAGTACGTTACTAACTGCATAATCTGCTAAATCAAAGACTGTCTTTCCGAAAATCTTCAGATCACTTAATATACCAAATGATAATGCTGATGGCACTCCAACAACGAAGATTAATAATCCGACGATTAACGCCATTTTTTCACGTTTCCCTTTACCTTTTGCAGTTAAAGATGCAACACTAATTTCTAACATTGAAATCGCTGATGTAATTGTCGCAAAAAAGAATAGTAATAAGAAAACGATGAAGAATAATTTTCCGAATGCCATTTTACTGAAAATAGCTGGTAGTACGATAAATAATAGCCCTGGTCCTTGAGATGGTTCCATTCCAAATGCGAACACTACTGGGAAAATCGCTAGCCCTGCAAGTAATGTAATTACAAGCGTTAAAGCTACGATAGAAAATGCTGAACGCGGTAAACTTTCCTCTTTCGGTAAGTATGAACTATACGTTACCATTACTGCTACACCGACAGATAGTGAGAAGAACGATTGTCCCATTGCATATAATATGATTTCTGATGTTACATGTGAGAAATCAGGTTGTAAGAAGAAACGAACGCCTTCTCCAGCACCGTCTAATGTAAGTGCACGAACGATTAAAACAAAGAATAAAACAAATAATGCTGGCATGAAATATTTATTTACTTTTTCAACACCATTTTGTACACCTTTACTTACGATGAAAATAGTAATAAGGATGAATAATAACTGTGATCCAACTGCTAAATACGGATTGGAAATGATTTCACCAAACGTAGCTTCGTATGCCCCATTTCCTTCCCAGAGTCGACCTGTAATTGCATTCCATAAATATAATATAATCCATCCTCCTACAACGCTGTAGAAAGAAAGTAATATGAAACATGTTACAATCCCTAATTTCCCTAACCACGGCCATAATGTTTTTGGTGCGATTTCTCTATATGCATCAACGGCCTCTTTTTGTGTACTTCTTCCGATAACAAATTCAGCTAATAATAGCGGTAAACCAATTAATAATGTGAAACCGATGAAAATAAGAAAGAATGCACCGCCCCCTCCAATTCCGGCCATATATGGGAATTTCCAAATCGCCCCTAGACCAATTGCTGAACCTGCTGCGGCTAATACGAAACCTAATTTCGATGTCCATTGCTGTGAATTCATCTGTTAATCTCCTCTCTTTATCTTTTTCTGTTTTACAATTCAGTATTTATATTGTTCTATCCAAACTCTTTTCTAATACGCTCACGTCCTCCCTAATAATAAAAAAACGCCCCTACGCAAATACGTAGGGACGACAAAAATATCGCGGTACCACCCTAGTTATGAAGATACAACAAAGTTAGGACCTAAATAAAAAAACGCCCCTACGCAAATACGTAGGGACGATAAAATATCGCGGTACCACCCTAGTTATGAAGCCACAACAAAGTTAGGACCTAAATAAAAAACATCCCTACGTAAATACGTAGGGACGATAAATATCGCGGTACCACCCTAGTTGTGAAACAATCTTCACCACTTTATTTGATAACGGTATAAACTACCGTCTTTCATTTCCTCACAATGTGAGATTTATGAAAGATGCTCCAGGACGAACTTCATGAATAATCTATATGCTGATTCACACCAACCACCAGCTCTCTGAAATAGGGAGATATTCACTACTATACCCTTTCATTGCCCAAATATTATTTTCCGAATTGATTACTATCATTTTTATCACACATTAAAAATAGTGTCAACTTATATTTTGAATTTTTATGTATTACTTTTTAAAAAAAATTCGAAATATGACTTTTAAATGAATAGTATTAGAACATTTACGGTTTATACTGTATTAACTTCGTTAACCGGTTTATAGTAGTATACGATGAATGCAAGACAGCACGAGTAGGAGGAAAGAATTTTGTCTACTTCAAAAGTTTTAAAAGGTACTGCTTTATTAAGCGGTGCGACAATGATTTCACGTATATTAGGTTTTATATACTTCTTCCCTTTTCAACTATTAGTCGGAACACAAGGGGTCGCTTTATATGGATATGCATACTCTTGGTACGGTATTTTATTAAGCTTTTCAACTGCCGGTATTCCTATTGCCGTTTCCAAATTTGTTGCAAAACATAATGCACTTGGTGATTATAGTACAAGCAAAAAGTTATACAACTCTAGCGTAAAATTAATGTTGTTTATGGGCTTTTTAGGATTTTTAATTTTATTTATTGGAGCACCATACATATCACAATTTATTATTCGCTCGAAAACGCCAGATCCACAATTTATCGCCGATGTAACACTTACGATGCGAGCATTAAGTTTCGCGCTTATTATCGTACCAGCTATGAGCGTTACACGTGGTTATTTCCAAGGATTTCAACATATGAAACCAAGTGCTGTTTCTCAAGTGGTAGAACAAATTGCACGCGTTGTTTTCATTTTAGTTGGTAGTTTTATCGTCTCAAAACTATTAGGGGGTTCAGTAGCTTCCTCTGTTGCGGTTGCTACGTTTGGGGCTGTTATCGGAGCACTTGCCAGCGTCTCTATTTTAATGATGTACTGGAAAAAATATAATGGGTTAAAACCTCCCGAAGGCGAATTAAAGTCAAGAGCATCGAATATTCCATTAAAAAATATTTATATAGAATTACTTCGATATGCAATCCCAATTGTATTTGTTGGCATTGCAATTCCGCTCTATACGTTAGTAGATCAATATACTGTAGCTGATGTCCTTAGAGCGATGGGAGAACCTTTAGAAACAGCGAATGCAGTGTTCGCTTATATAACGAACTATGCACAAAAGTTAATTATGATTCCAGCTTCACTTGCAACTGGATTCTCCTTAACGATCATTCCTGCTATAACGAAATCTTATACAAGCGGGAAACTAGAAGAATTACAAGAACAAATTTCAAAGATATTTCAAGTATTGTTATTCTTCACCATCCCAGCTGCATTCGGTCTTGCTAGCATCGCTTACGATGCATTCCGCATGGTTTATGTAAATCCTGAAATTGCACTTGGTGGATCACAATATTTAATTTCATTTGCACCGTCTGCTATATTAAGTGCGATTTTCACAGTTTCAGCAGCTATATTACAAGGAATTGATTATCAAAAAAAAACGATGATTGCATTCTCAGCCGGGATTCTCGTTAAAGTTTTAGTAAATACACCGCTCTTACATTTATTTGGCGGGCACGGTGCTGTACTTGGAACAATTCTTGGATACCTCGTTTCCAATGTTATTATGTTGTACTGCATCATTAAGTTTGCGAAATTTAAAATTGGCGAGACTGCAAAAACAGTACTTCTTATTACGATTTACTCCGCAGCAATGTCTGCTGTTGTAATTGCTTTAAAGGCGATTTTAAAATGGGTTATTCCTGGACAATCTTATATGGAATCGCTTCTCATTGTTGTTATATGTGGCGCTGTAGGAGGAATTGTTTACCTTTTATTCGTCCTAACGAGCGGACTTGCTTCACATATTCTCGGTGATAGAATTCAACGATTACCCGTACTAGGTAAATTAATTAAATAAAAAGAAAGAAAGAAGGGATGTAACTCATTGTTACATCCCTTCTTTTTACTTCGCATATTGAATACGCTTTTGTTGTTCAGCAATATGTAATTCTGGAACATGGTGTTCTACTAAATGTAATAGTTCTTCGATTAACACTTCTAACTCCTGTACACTATACTCCGGTTTCCCTATTAATGTATTCGCCATACGCTCATATAAGTTTTCAGGCTTAATATTCATTCGTTCCACATTATGCGGCATCCATTTAAATGCAGGATGATGTACATACATTCGGTTTAGACCAAATAAGACCCCAAATATATTTCTTTGTACTTCACAAATAACATCATATAGCATAAGCCAATCTTTTCGTTTTAAAAGAGCCTCCCGATTATGCCAACGATTGCTTAACCAAAGGTTTTCTGAAATCATCCGTTTCGCTAGATCTTCTGGATATGCTACCACTTTATCTTTTAATTCATGTACTTTCTCTTCTCCATACAAACTAACACCGTCATGAACGGATGATACGATACATTGTTTTTCATAACTTATATCATATTGATCCACCACATCAGAAATAACTTTCTCTACTGTTTCTGTTAAAAAGTTACTAATCTCTAATTTAATTCCTTCTTTCGTCAAATACGTTTCCGACCATTCTTCGTCCTCGTAAGGATGATATGACAAAATTGTTCCACCAATATGGTTAATAGGCCCTTTTCGATCCTCATCCTCTAGTGGCGCTGACCATAAAATATGTAACTCAATATCTGAATGTTCATCTTCTAGCTTTCTAGCTACTGAGCCCGCTAAAATAATAGCCTCCACTTTAGGATTTTGCCTATAAATCTCCGACATTTCTATTGCTTTTTCTTTTAATCCCACTTCATTTCCCCCTAAAATTGCAGTACATCATTACTTTTTCATTTATCTATTTTGATATTACCTTTTCAAATTCCTGCTAAATCATATTTCTACCCAATAACGCTGAACAATTTCACCTGTATGAGAAGAAACCACTTCATCTTCTAACACACCGCCAACCTTTTGAATCGTTTTAGCCGATGCGATATTAACTTTATCACAAGTTATTAACACTTTCTGCGCCCTAACTTTTGCGCTTCATCTAATGCGAGTTTTAATTGTTTTGTCGCGTAACCTTGGCGACGCTTATTCGGATGGACACTATATCCAATATGACCACTTTCCCGCAATAATTCTTCGTTTAATCGATGTCTAATATTCACAAAACCTATAAGTTCCCCTTTTTCAAAACTTAAAAATTGGCTAGATGGTACTCGATTAGCTTGTAAGTTTTCTCCCACTTCTTGTATACTCACTTTTTCAAACCATTCATCGAGAGAATCAAAATTTTGTAAAGAACTACTACCGTGTGGTTGTTCATCCGTATGTAAAAATGCCTCCCGGTACTCCAAAATTTGTTCACTATATTCATTTGTTGGTTTTAATAGTTTCATTGTCATTCTCCCCTCTCTCCAACCTAAAACAAACACCTTAATCGTGACAATTTCACGATTAAGGTGTTTCTATCATTTTCATTCAAATAATCCCATACTTAAATAACGCTCACCTGTATCAGGTGCAATACATAAAACTTTTTTACCAGCGCCTAATCGTTTTGCAATCATAATCGCTGCATAAACAGAAGCTCCAGAAGACGGCCCTACTAATAAACCTTCTTGCCTAGCTAAGTTTCTCATTGTCGTTAAAGCCTCTTCGTCTGCAATTTGAATAATTTCGTTATACACTTCTGTATTTAAGTTTTTTGGAATAAATCCTGGACTTGTTCCTACTAGTTTATGAGGACCTGGAATACCACCTGATAAAACGGGAGATCCTTTCGGTTCTACTACTGCAATATATAAGTTTGGTAGTTTCTCTTTTAACGTTTCACCAGTCCCGGTAATAGTTCCGCCTGTTCCCGCCGTTGCTACGAATGCATCAAGCTCTCCATCCATTTGTTCATAAATTTCAAGCGCAGTCGTATAACGATGAATATTCGGGTTTGCTGGGTTTTCAAATTGTTGCGGAATAAAACTATTTGGAATTTGCTTTTGCAGTTCTAATGCCTTCGCAATCGCTCCTGGCATTCTTTGTTCTGCTGGTGTTAAAACTACTTCTGCTCCGTATGCTTTCAATAAATTTATACGCTCTTTTGACATATTATCTGGCATAATTAAAATCGCTTTATACCCTTTAGCAGCTGCATTCATCGCTAAGCCTATTCCTGTATTTCCACTTGTCGGTTCAATAATTGTATCTCCTGGTTTGATGAGACCATTCTCTTCTGCAACGTGCAGTAAATTATAGGCAGCACGGTCTTTCACACTGCGTGACGGATTAAACATTTCCAGTTTTACATACACATCTGCTGCGTCTTCTGGAATAAATTTAGATAATCGGACGACAGGTGTATCCCCTATTAATTCTGTTACGTTTTCACATAATTTCATAGCGCATCCCCTATTCTATCGTTTTCTTATCACTTGGTAATAACCAAGAAGTAAGTCCAATTAATGGTAGACAACTACATAGTAACATAATGAATTGTAGACTATATATATCAGCCAATTTCCCAAGGACTACAGATCCTAAAGCTCCGAGTCCAAACGCAAGCCCTACAATTAATCCAGATACCATTCCTACTTTTCCAGGAACAAGCTCTTGCGCATAAACAACAATTACACTAAAACTACTTGAACTAATAAAACCGATACATAAAAATAACGGTACAACCCACACGAGCGACACGTGAGGTAGCAAAAGTGCAAGTGGTGCCGAACCTAGCATCGAAAATACAATAATTGTTTTCTTTCCAAATCGATCTGCTAGTGGACCACCAAAGAAAGTTCCTAATACACCAGCAATCATAAATGCGAATACGAAATACTGGGCATTTTTTATAGATAAACCGTAATGCTCAATTAAGTAAAATTGATAGAAATTCCCGATACCAGCACCGTACCAAGATCGTACAAAAGTAAGGAAAACAAGAAGTATAATAACAAATTTAATATGTGTACTGACAATCGCATTTTCTGCCTCAAGCGCAGCCCTCTTTTTTCTTCTCACAGCGCCAGTTGCTAATTCATTCCTATACCAATTTGATACGAAAATTAATAACACAATTCCTACCGCTGCAAATGCGGTAAAACCTAAAGAACCAATTTGGCCGAGCGGAACGAAAATTAACGCTGTAAAAATAGGAGCTAAGGAGTTCCCTGTATTTCCTCCTACTTGATAAATCGCTTGCGCTAAACCTCGCTTTGCACCGGACGCCATATAAGCAACACGGGCACCTTCTGGATGAAAGACTGCGGAGCCTAAGCCGATAAATAAAACAGAAATGATAACAATAATAAAGTTCGGTGCAAACGCGAGTCCAATCATCCCAAGCATACTCGAAAACATACCGAGCGGTAATAAAAATGGTGACGGTTTCTTATCCGAATACATACCAAAAACCGGTTGCATAATCGATGATGTCATATTTAACGCAAACGCAATCCACCCTACTTGCATATAGGATAAATTCATCGTTTTTTCCAAAATAGGAAACAACGCGGGCACAACTGCTTGCATCGAATCATTTAAAAAATGACCGAAACTAATCGCAAATAGTATTCGATATATCGTCGGTGTTTCTACTGTGTTTTTTTGCGAAACTGCCTGCATATATGTATTTCTCCTTCCTGTACAAAATATATATTTATTACAGTTAGTGTAATAAAGTAAAACTTCAACCCTAATAAATTCTGACTTTTGAAACATTTCTATTCTATACTGGTTTCATTTCTTTTTCCAGAAATATCACTTCTTACATAATATATTTTTTCTATATGTTTTATCGGGTTTATTTATAGAAATTTTCTATATTTTCTTTTATACTAGGACAGAGATGAAGGAAAGGATGACAACTATGAAGAAAAAAACAAAAGGAATCGTTGCACTCTCAATCACATTATCTATGTTTTTAACAGCCTGTGGTCAAAAGCAAGAGTCAACAACTACCGAAGAAAAGAAAAAAGAATCTTCAAAACAAGTATTAAACATTGTAGAAGCTGGGGAAATTTCTACACTTGATTCATCTATCGCAACCGATGGGTTTTCTTACGCTGCTTTAAACAACGTAATGGAAGGATTATATATGCCTGGTCCTGATAACAAGCCTGTTCCTGCGGCAGCTGAATCATACAAACTGAGCGAAGACGGAAAAACATATACATTTACATTACACGATTCAAAATGGTCAAATGGTGATCCAGTTACCGCCCATGATTTTGAATATGCATGGAAACGTGCCGTTAATCCAGAAACTGCTTCTGAATACGCACATATTATGTTCGATATTAAAAACGCTGAAAAAATAAATAAAAAAGAATTACCAATTGATTCATTTGGTGTAAAGGCGATTGATAATAAAACCCTTGAAGTACAGTTAGAACACCCTGTTCCATACTTTTTAGGTTTAATGGGATTTGCAACATTTTATCCTCAAAACCAAAAGGTTGTAGAAACACAAGGGAAAAATTACGGACTTGAAGCTGCAAATGTAGTTTATAATGGGCCGTTCCAATTAAGTGAATGGAAACATGATACAAGTTACAAAATGAAGAAAAACCCGAACTACTGGGATAATAAAAATGTGAAATTAAATGAAATTAATGTAAATATCGTAAAAGATACTTCAACAGCTGTTAATTTATTTGAAAGTAAACAAGTAGACCGTATTACGATAAATTCAGAGTTTGTTGATAAATATCAAAAAGATCCGAGCTTAAAAAAAATGGAACGTCCTTCTGTGACGTTTTTCCGATTTAGTCAAAAGAATCCTTTATTAGCAAACAAAAATGCTCGTAAAGCTATTTCGATTGCTTTTGATAAACAAGGAATCGCAACAACGATTTTAAATAATGGTTCTATACCTGCGAATGCATTCGTTCCGAAAGGATTCGTAAAAGGACCTGACAATAAAGATTTTCGCAGTACAAGTAATGTAAAAGTAGAAACAAATGTGAAAGAAGCTAAAACACTATGGGAAACTGCGAAAAAAGAAACAAACTTACAAAATGCTTCTCTTTCAATTATAACAACTGATGAATCTAACGATAAAAAAATTAGTGAGTTTTTAAAAGGTGAACTGGAGAAAAATTTACCTGGATTAAAAATCACATTACAACCACTTCCAGTAAAAGCATTTTTAGATCGTGAAGGAAGTGGCGATTTTGAAATTTCACTTTCCACATGGGGACCAGATTATCCTGATCCCACAACATTCTTAAATATGTTCGTCACAGACGGACCGTTTAATAAAATGAATTATTCTAACAAACAATACGACGAATTAATCGAGAAAACGAGCTCTACTTTAGTAACTGACTTACCAGCACGTTGGAAAGCGTTCCAAGATGCCGAGAAAATCTTACTTGAAGATGATGCAGCTATCGCTCCAATCTTCCAATCAGGACTTGTATATTTAGAACGTCCAACAGTAAAAGATGTTGTTGTTCGTCCATTTGCAGGAATTTATTCTTATAAGTGGGCCTCTATTACAGAATAAGAAAAAGGCGATCCTAAAACATATTAGGATCGCCTTTTTTATTAAATTGCAAAACGCTTATATTTTTCGTAATCGCTCGTCTTACATTCTACTTCTAGTTTCGTACCTTCGTTTTCATAACTCGTAGATAAAACGTGCGCATGATTATTGAAATAAGAAACTACCTGTCCTTGATCATATGGAATTAACATTTCACACTTCGTATACTCTTTATAGATGTGTGAGCGAATCATTTCGACAAGCTCTTCTATTCCAATATGTTTCTTCGCTGATAAATAAACGCGATTTTCTTGTACTTTCGGAATTTCAACTTCTACCATATCTGATTTATTATAAGCATAAATGATTGGGATATTTTCCACCCCAATTTTCTTTAACGTTTCATTTGTAATATCAATTAACTGTTCATAATTTGGATTTGCGTAATCTACAACGTGAATAAGTAAATCTGCTTCCGCTACTTCTTCTAACGTTGAACGGAACGCTTTCACAAGATGATGTGGTAATTTACTTACAAATCCAACAGTATCCGTTAATAAAAATGATTTATTATCTGGCAAATCAATATTTCGAACCGATGTTTCTAGCGTCGCAAATAACATATCTTTTTCAAATACTTGTTTTTCTTCTGTACCATTGTAAATTTCAAGCATTGCATTCATCGTCGTTGACTTTCCTGCGTTCGTATAACCTACTAGTGCAACAACAGGAATTTCATTTTTCTTACGTTGCTTTCGCTGCGTTTGGCGCTGCGCAACAAGTGCTTCTAGGTCTTTATTTAAAACTGAAATCTGCTCTTCAATTTTACGACGATCTAACTCTAATTTCTTCTCACCGACACCTTTATTTTTCGTACCAACGCCGCCACTCTGTCTTCCTAACGATTCACGAAGACCGATTAAACGAGGCATCATATACTGAAGATGGGCTACTTCTACTTGCAACTGTGCTTCTTTCGTTTTCGCACGTTGCGCAAAAATATCTAAAATTAATATCGTACGATCAATTACTTTACAATCTAAATCCGCTTCTAAATTTCGAATTTGTGAAGGAGATAATTCGTCATTAAAGATTACCATATTCGCATCTACTTCATTTACATAAGCTGCTACTTCTTCAATCTTTCCTTTTCCAATATAATGTGACGGATTTACTCGTTGTAAATTTTGCGTCACTTGCCCAATTACCTCTACATCACAAGCTTCTGCAAGATTCGTTAACTCTTCCATTGAATATGCAAAATCATCTTCGTTACCTAAATTTACTCCAACTAAAACTGCTCTTTGTAATAATTCTTCCATATATTTATTCCTCCATTTCGATTACGTAAAATAAAAAACACAGGTCGCTGCCTGTGTTTTCGTAAACGGATAAGGGTTCACCAAAGAAATAGAAGAAAGCTGTGCTTTCATCCTATCTCATAGTCAAAAAGTCCCAAGATCGTATACGTATCCACAATAAGTGTTCACCTATACGATCCCATTCTATTTATAAAGGCAAAACAAAAAGAGGGCGTATTCGTCCCTCCCTCTTTTTCACATATAAGCTTAATAAAGGGTTCCTTTAAAATAGGCAGACCAATCCCGTTCACTCTGCACACAGACAGAGCCTTTGAGCGCTATTCAATTATTGGCACAAAGTGTTGAGACGTAATCTGATTAAGATCAAAGGAAGCCCCTCCGTTCATTTTAAGTTACATAAAGTGTAGCATAAGTAATTCGCTTTCACAAGATTAAACCACCTATAGAAACAGAAAGAAATTCTTTATATATTTACTTTAATCGCTATTTTTTGCGAGTTCTTCTCACGATAAAAACCACAATAGCTACTATGAATGGCACACCACTGCAAACAAATGAAAAAATCGTTCAAAATGGGAGAGAGGTATATAAATGGGCAACACGTACAGTACCAGCAGGTATAAAAGAACTATTACATACCGCAAATATGCAAATAGATGATATAGACTGGTTCATTCCTCATAGTGCTAACTTACGAATGATCGAATCTATTTGTGAAAAATCTCAAATTCCAATACAAAAAACATTAACGAGCGTGGAATATATGGGGAATACATCTGCCGTCTCTATTCCACTTACTCTAGACTGAGCTAGAAAAGCAGAAAAATTAAATAATGGAGACACACTTTTACTGTATGGGTTTGGTGGTGGTCTTACTCATTTAAGGCTTATTGTGGAGTGGGAATTAAACTAACATTACGGTAAATGAAATCATATGAACGATTACTTAACTACAAAAAAGCTGCATTCAAAGATTGATTACCTCCCTTTGAACGCAGCTTCTTTTATCTTAATTTCATTTACCTGTCCGAGACCATATAACAACAGGAATCAGCATGAAAGCTAACACCCCTCCAGCTAATGACAATGCCGCATAACTCGAATTCGCCACTACCATTCCTGACATCGCTCCACCTGAAGCTCCAGCTAACGCAATAAACACATCTATCTTCCCTTGTGTTTTTGCACGTGTGGAAGGTATAGTTGCATCAACAATTTGAGCCGTTCCACTTATTAAACCGAGGTTCCATCCTAATCCAAGTAAAGATAAAGCAACAATTAATAGTATTAAAGAATCACTCGGCGCTATTGCAGCTATGACACCTGCTGCTAGTAAAATTACTCCGCCAGCTATACTCATCGTAGTTCTTCCAATTTTATCAATTAACATTCCTGTAACGAGAGATGGAAGATACATTGCACCTACATGAAAACCAATCACAAGTCCTACTGCACTTAATCCATGACCGTGATGCCCCATATGAACTGGCGTCATCGTCATAATCGCAACCATCACGATTTGTGTAAGTATCATTACAATAGCTCCAACAGTAATACCTCGTTTATTTTCTGTCGCTTCTTCTGTTACTGCTTGCCCTTTATATGTATGCTCTTGTTTATATGTTTCTATCATATTAGCAATAAGTAACGGATCTGGACGAAGCATAACAAATAAGACAATACCCGCAAGTATAAATGCTGCTGCCGATAATATGAACGGACCAGCAAGTTCAGGAATTCCAATTGAATGAGCAAACCTTCCCATTACACCTACTAAATTTGGACCTGCGACTGCACCAAAAGTCGTCATTACCATCGTAATACTAATAGCAGTTGCTCTTTGCTTCTTATTCGCTAAATCCGTTCCAGCATAACGCGCTTGTAAATTCGTAGCTGTGCCCGCGCCATATATAAGTAAAGAAACTAGTAAAAGAATAATACTATTTGTTAAAGCTGCCACCACAACTCCAATAGCCCCTAGTCCACCTACTATAAAACCTCCTGCAAGCCCTATGCGGCGACCATATTTTTGCGACAACTTCCCAACAAAGAAAGCCGCTACCGCAGATCCCATTGTAAACATAGCAGCCGGCAATCCTGCATATGCATCTGTTCCAAGCATTTGCTGCGCAAGAAGTGCCCCTACTGTAATTCCAGCAGCTAACCCTGCCCCGCCGAACATTTGTGAAATGCTTACGATTATCAATGTTCGTTTGTATAATTTTTTTTGTTGTTCTTCTGTATATATACGATTACTTTTTAAAGCCCCCGCCCCATCTAACAATTCCTCATCCTCCCTTTGAAATGAAATCCCCTTGTTAATGTACTATGTTTCACATTACATATTCAATGGCATTTCCATTCATATCTTTCATTCTAAAAAACTTTCTAACAATACTCGTCTTCTCCCATGCTATATTAAAAATACTACTATTCACAATATGCAGGGGGAAAACAATAAAAAAACAGGCTGCTATTAGCCTATTTTTTACACTTCCTCTACTACTCTTTCCCTTCTCTTTTTACTCAACGTCTTTCCTTCCAAAAACAACAAACTTACTACAGCACAAATTAATATAATCGGCACACTTGCTTTATATAAATCTGTAAAACTCATAGCCATTTGATTTTGAGCATAGTGATTCACATCATTCGAAAATGCGAGTACCTCTTTCTTTATACTTTCCTCTTGTTTTTCAACTTCTTTTGTCACTTGATTCATAACTTCTTCTCTTTTTATATCTCTATATTCTACTGGAATTTCTCTTAATACTTCATCCACTTTTTGGTGAATTAATGCATCTTTTTTTTCTTTATTTAACTCTACAAATGTTTCATTTTTATGTTTTTCTACATTTGTTTCTATACTTTTATTCTCTATTTTTCCTTTTGTTATTTGTAATATCTCCGCTTGCTGGGCACCACTCACATGAATATTACGCACTTTTCCTTCTGCATAACGATATACATTCTCTTTATTTACAGCTAAATTGTGCGTTAAGTTAGATACAAATATTGCAACTGCTAATACAATTCCTACTTGCCGTAACATCGAGACAACACTTTGAGAAGCAGTTAATAATTCCCCTTCAAATGAAGAAGCACTTAAAACCGTAATTGGTCCTACTACTAAACCATACCCAACACCTAATATCATACATGGGATAATAATTTCTATATTTGTTGAATTAACATCAATCATTTGCAACCAATAATAGGATAGACCCATAACAAGAAATCCTGACAAAATAATAGTTACTTTGCCAAGCTTTTTAATTAATGTTGCTGCAACTGGTGAGACAAAAAATATCATTGCTGAAATAGGTGTCACTAAAAAAGCTGCTTCAATTTCTGTTCGACCTTGTATTTTCGTCAAAAACGTTGGAAGTAATACAGTTACTCCAATTAAAAATAAATTACTTAATATTACAACGATAGATGCTCCAACAAACATTCGATCTTTAAATAAATTTAAATTCACCATCGGATTATGAATCTTTCGTTCCACTAGAACAAATAGAATAAGAGAAATAGTGCTAATTGCATAACAAGACAAAGCTATATTACTTTGCCATCCCCATGTATTTCCTTTTACTAATATGAGAGTAAAAGAAAAAATTGCTGTGCTACTTAATAGTAGTCCTACCCAATCTATTTTTGAGATAATACGTTCTTCATTTTTTATTTGTAGCATAATACAGCATAATATGATTCCAAGAATACAAATTGGAACATTAACGAAGAACACCCATCTCCAACCTAAATTTTGCGTAATAATTCCGCCTATTACCGGTCCTATCGCAGCTGACAATCCCTGTGTTACTCCTAAAATCGCAAGTGCAACATGCCTCTTAGCTAATGGCATAGCTGATACACCAATTACCATACTTGTTGGAAATAAAATTGCCGCCCCAATACTTTGTATAAAACGAGAAAAAATGAGAAAATCTCCTGTATTAGCAAAAGCACAAAATACTGATCCACCACCAAAAATCACCAGACCCCAAATATACATCTTTGCTTTTCCAAAAATATCAGCTATCCGTCCTAACGGAATGGCAAGTACTGCAATCGTCATCGTATATACATTTAATACCCAAGACATCTTTTCTAATGAAGTATTTACACTCGATTGTATTGCCGGTAAAGCTATATTCATAATTGTCGTATCAATCATACAAAGAAAGATGCCTAGACACATTAAAAAGACAATCTTAATACCCTTTGATTGCTCCATGTTCATCTCCCCCTTTATTTATTTATTTATTATGAACGGGTTTTTCATTCTTCCATTTTATTGTGTTCTTTTGCTTCTAGTTGCTCTAGTTTTCTTTTCAACGTCTCTACTTGAGCACTATACGATGCGATTCCTACATCGAGTGAAATTTCCTCAACAAAAGTAATACCTTCTCTCCACTTTTCATATTTCAAACGAAGATCCGCAATGTATACCTCTTTCCTTTCAATTTCGTCCTCAATCCATTTTTTTATCGCCTTGTCATCGCTATAATTACCAAAATACATCCTCATTAAAAAATCTGAACGTAAAACATCTTTCTCTACATCCGTTTGCATGTATTGATAAAACTCTTCACGCCCTTCATCTGTAATAAAGTACATTTTCTTATTCGGTTTCCCTTCTTGCATAATAACCTCTTTCTTTATCTTCCCCTCTTTTTCCAACTGTCGTAACGTTGGATAAATCATTCCAAAACTCCCATCAAAAAAATGAGTAAATACGTCTTCGAACACAATTTTAATATCATAACCAGACAATTCTTTTTCCATCAATAAACCTAAAACAACATCTCTTCCCTTCAAAATAAGACCCCCACATAGTATATAATCAATAATCATATTAACAATGTTAATATGATTATTGATTATATACTTTATTCCGTTAATTGTAAAATGTTTCTAAATAAAAAACACCCTGTAATTTTGTTGTTCAAAATTACAGGGTGGCTCTACTTTATATTTCATATGCAAGTTTCGTACTATTTTACAACCACATCTTGATTAGTTTCAAAGGCTTCTGTATTTCCCTCTTTTATTTCATAATAGTACGAAGGTAATTCTATATTATGTTCTAAAAGGTAATCCTCAATTAATGAAATAATCACTTTCAACGTTTTCAAACGAGCGTATAATTTATCGTTACTTGCGATAATTTGCCATTTCGCATTTGGTTTATTCGTTTTTTCAAACATTTCCTCCATTGCTTCAACATACTCGTCCCATTTTTCACGATTACGCCAGTCTTCGTCTGTAATTTTCCATTTTTTCAAAGGATTTTTCTCTCTATCTTTAAACCTCTTTAACTGTTCATCTTTACTAATATGATAGAAAAACTTCCCAATTATATAATGGTCATCTGTTAATAGTTTTTCAAAGTCATTAATCTCATCATACGCTCTCGTCCACTCTTCCTTTGTAGCAAAACCTTCAACACGCTCAACTAACACACGGCCGTACCATGAGCGATCAAAAATAGTAATTTGCCCGTACTGAGGAAGTTTCCGCCAGAAACGTTGCAAGTAATGGTACCGTTTTTCATGAGGCGCTGGTGCTCCAATTGGATTTACTTGAAAACCACGCGGATCAAGGTGTTCCGTCACTCGTTTAATCGCTCCGCCTTTTCCAGCCGCATCCCAACCTTCCATAACGAGCATAACTGCGATTTTTTCTTCTTTTACAATTTGCTGCAACGCTAATAAGCGCCTTTGATATTTTTCAAGTTTCTTATTGTACTTAGATTTCGATTCAATTCTTTTTGTTACATCTACTTTAGCAAGATGTCCATTTTCCATAAAACAAATCCCCCTTGTTGTCTGACAATGCTATTTTAACATATCATTGGAAAAATTTCCTATTTAAAAAACTGTGTAGAAAAATCTCTACACAGCTTCCTTCTCTAATTGCACATCTACTTTAATATTCTCATTTTTATTTTTCACAGCTTTCATAAAGAATACAGCGGTTAATATAACCGTAATAACCGCACCTACAATATAAGATGTGTTCAACGGAATATTAAAACCAATTTTTGCATTTAAAATGTAAATTACATTCATGAGTGTCATACATATCACCTTACATTATATGGTATATCCTAACGTAAAGAGAAGATAATAATAAATAAATCCGTTACAGAATGGGAGTACTTTAAAGATGAAACGAAAAATATTTTCTCTCTTTGCACTAATATGTTTAGCACTACCAATACAAGCTAGTGCATACACATTTCAATCACTACCAATTGCGTCAAAGTCTAAACAGTGGTATATCGAAATTAACAAATTTCATAACGCAAACAAGCAAGCAGTGCAGTCACAACAGGGTGTATATGATACATATAGGTTACTCGTAAAAAACATCGGTAATGATGTATCAAACGTAGCTGTGGAAATACTTGATAACACTCCTACATCTAAAGCTACTTTTAATCCTACTACATTAAATAACAACGTTTCAAAAAATCATACAAGCTTGGACTACATGGTATTTCCATTAGACTTTAATAGCCATAATTTCAAAGTCGTCATTACTTGGGAAGAAAAGAATTTCTCTTACAACGGTCATCCAGTAAATGAAAGTAAAAAAATGAAACAAACATTTGTGTTTAATGAAGAGTAAGGCCTAATTTGATTAGGGCTTACTCTTTCCTTTTGAAACCAGCTTGTATCGCTTCTGTCACTTCTTTTGTGATTTCCAGTTCTGTTGCTGCCATACTAATTTTCTTGTGCCAAATATGTACAAAAGGCTTTTCATTATAAAGATGTTTTATTAATACTAGTTGATTATATGTGAGCTTGTTTTCTCTAGGGGTAGCAATATAGACTGTAAAGTTTCTCGCTTCAAAGACTTTTTCTTTCAAAGTGTATTGGTTTTCCAATTCCTTTACTACTATATGTTTCAAGTTTTCTATAGTCATATAAATCGTCCTCTTTCTCCTCATATCATCAATCCAATCGTCGAATACTCGGTACAGACAATGCTACTCCAATTGTTAAGATTACTAAAATTGCTAGTGTAATTATTGTTACCTCACCACCTATTACATTTGCTAACCAGCCAACAACTACATATCCTAATGGTAATAAAGCGAATGAACCTAACATATCAAGGCTTGCTACCCTCCCAAAGGCTTCTTCCGGTACAAGTTCTTGCAAACTTGTTTCCCAAATGAGTCCAAATATCATCATACCAAACCCTTCGATTGCCATTAATGCAATTAAAGCAGGCGCCCAAGTAATAAACGGCATCATTAAAAGCGCACAGCCACTTATTAAAACTCAACCATAGGCAAGTAATCCCCGCTTACGCCACCGCTCTTTCCCGCCAAATATTAGCGCGGCAATTACAGCTCCACCACCAGAAGATGCCATACCTAGTCCATACACGTAAGCTTCAAAATGATGATGAACATTAAACAACCATGGAATTAATACAACAATAATTCCTGCATAACAAATATTTATGAAAGAAAAGACTAAAATTGTAATCCATAACCACGGATGACTTTTTAGAACTAAAACCCCTTCCATAAACTCTTGTTTATAATCGACCTTACTCTTTTCAATAGGTTTTACTTTTTTAAACTTTATTTCTCTTAAAAATAATAAACATAAAAATGATAGCAAATACGTTACTGCATCCAGTCCAAACCCTATTCCAGCAGATGCAACTGAAACAATCAATCCTCCAAGAGCCGGTCCAATTAGTCGTATACCTTGATTACTCATTTGAGTTAATGCATTAGCTGCATTTCGAATTTCCGGTACAAATACTTTCGCTCTTACAGCCGCATATGCCGGCTGAAATATCCCTTCCATAAACCCATATAATGCTACGAGTACATATAGAAGTGGAATTGTTAAAACGTCCATAAATATAAGTGTTGCAAGTAATAGCGTTATTATGCAACGAATTATATCTGTAAATAACATTACTTTCACCCGATCAATTCGATCTACGACTAATCCAGCAAACGGTAACGCAAGAATATTAGGAAGCATGTACATCGCCATAGTCATCCCCATTACAACTGTTGAACCAGTTAATGAATACACAACGACTGGCAGTATCACCATCGTTATCGAACTACCTAAAGTCGAGAGTAATTGTCCAATCCATAAAAACTTAAAGTGTGGTGATACTTTCACTGGTAATAATAATTTACCGATATAACCTAGACTTTTCTCCTTTTGTAATTCTCCTTGCATGTCTCTCACCTCTTTTCAAATAGCTAAATCATCTAAAATAAATCTTTGAATTTTAATAATTTTCCATTTAATTATATATGAAATCATTAAATTTATGGTAATATTATCAAAAACACAAAGGAGACATTATATGAAAACAATTGAGACAGATAGACTCATACTACGCTCATTACAATTAGACGACGCTCTAGTAATCGAAAAATTAGCTGGCGATTATGATGTCGCTAAAACAACCCTATCTATTCCACACCCATATCCAAAAGGCTCTGCAAAAGATTTTATTACGCACATGCTACAAGCAGAAACTGATAAAAAAGTTGTAATTTTTTCTATATTAGGTAAGAATAATAAAGAATTATTAGGTGTGATTAATTTAAATTTAGATCCTATCCATAAACGTGGCGAACTGGCCTATTGGATTGGAAGACCTTATTGGGGAAATGGATTTGGTACTGAAGCGGCGAAAGCACTACTACACTATGGATTCAACGAGCTACATTTAAATAAAATATTCGCAGCAGCTTTTTCAAATAACCCTGGTTCATGGAGAATTATGGAGAAAATCGGAATGAAACATGAAGGAACGTTTAAACAACATGTTGTAAAATCTGGTGAATCTATGGATATTACATACTACGGAATATTACGTGATGAATATAAATAAAAAAGGTGTTTTCATAAATGAAAACACCTTTTTTATTTATAATTTTAAGTTCTTCTTCAATGTCCAATACTTTTCTTGAGCATTTTCAAATGAAAATTCTACAAAGCCGTTTGGATCTTCACGATATACATTTACTTTCTTACCATTTTCTAATTTTCCAACTTCATTTTGTGTAACATTTGGTACACTCTTAATTGTATAGCCAAATGGATATGGCACTTGATAGTAAGAGCCTACTAATTGAACAGTAGCTGTTGCATCTTTTGCATAATCTTTATATGGAATCGCTTCGCCTAATGTATTTACATTTAATGTATTAGGATTTTTCGGTAATCGTTTTACATTTTCATAATCTTTCTTGTTAAACGGCTTAATACGCTCCATAATATTAGCTATTTTGCCAGCCCATTCTTTATCTGTTGCATACTTAATATTCATAGCAGGTAATGTGTAACCATTGAAATGATTAGCACCTTCTTCTAAATAGTTCTTTCTTACATAATCAGCATTGTACGAAATACTTTGCCCGTACGATGGTAAATATTTTGCATATGCAAATGGATCCCAATCAAATGCCTTTAGCCCAAATAGATTATGTTTACGATATGCAATTTCTGATTTACCGTAACCAGATTCTAAGATTGCATGAGCAGCTAAATATAGTGCGCTCACACCGTACTCATTTTGTGCTTGAATAAAATCTTTTCCAGTTCCAATAAGAGGACTGTCAGGGTGAGATTTTTTTATGAAATTATCAATCTCTAGTGCCGTTATGTTAGATGGTAATGTCACATCTAGATTAATATACGATGGCTGTTCAACAGGAACATCATTTTTTATTTGCATCGCTTTATATAATAGTTGAGCATAACTTTCGCGTGTTAATACACCTGATGGGTCAAATCCTCCAAGGTTATTCCCTGCCGCTACACCATTAGATTGCAATGCACTAATTGCTTCTTTTGCCCACCAATGTGTTGCATCTATATCATTAAATGTATGTGGTGCCTTCACTTCTAATTTAAATGCTTTTTGCAAAATAACAGACATCTCAGCGCGAGTTAACGACTCTTTCGGTCTAAACGTCCCTTTACCATCACCTACGAAAATCCCCATATCTGTTAGTGCCAAAATTTCTTCTTGGAACATTGTCGTTCCTGCACTAATATCAGAATATGGATTTTTATAAGCGTTTTTTGCTTCTGGTTTTAACGCACGATACATTAATGCTGCTACTTGCTCACGAGTTACAACATCTCCAAAGCCAAATTTACCATTATCGTACCCTGCAATAACCCCTTTTGACGTTAAATCAGTAATCGCTTCAAGTGACCAATGATTTTTCGGAACGTCTGGAAATTCTTTTGTAGATGCAAACGAAGTTGCTGGAGCCATCACTACTTGAAGTGCGACTGTCACTGCTAACACATTAGAAATAACTTTTTTCATAAATTTTTTAACACGTTATGTATATGTTTGTCCCGTGTTAACTTGCCTCCCTTTATCGTATAATTTTCCCTATTAAACTAACAAACTCTTAATTAGTCAACAGTAAAAGTATACGTGATAAAAATAAACTAATCTACCATTATTTTATTCATAATCAGCATAATACGATATATCTTTTTATTCCGATACAAAATTACACAAACTTACAAAAAAAGCCCACCTCTATATAGATGATGGACTTAGCAATCAACATTGTTATTTCGTTAAACGAGATTTTGAAACATCAAAGCCTTTCCACTCATAATAATCTAAAATACCCGCATAAATTGCCTCAGCAGCAATTTGTCTTCCAGATTCTGAAGCTAACTTCTCATAATCCGTGCTGTTATCTAAGAATGCTAGTTCAGTTAATACTGCAGGCATCTCATTTTCTCTTAGTACATAAAAGTCTTCTGGTTTCACACCACGATCTCTTGTATCTAGAGCTTTAACTAATCTCTTTTGTATTTTATTGGCTAACATATAACTATCTTTTTCACGCTCAGTTAATTCTTTCTTTTCAGATCCTTTATAATAATAAGTTTCTGTTCCGTATCCATCATGATTTTGAGAAGCATTTGCATGGATACTTACAAAAATATCTCCATTATGTTCTTTCGCGAAATCCACACGATTTTTAAGGTCTTCACCTTGCTTTTCACCAAGACGGATATCTGTTTCACGCGTTAACATCACACGGAATGGAGTATTTTTCTCTAGTAAACTTTGTAATCTTTTAGATGTATCTAATACAATATCACTTTCATGTAACCCTTGTGTTGCCTTCCCAGGATCTGTTCCTCCATGACCAGGATCAATAATAATCACCTGTTCTACTAAAGGGTTACCTACTTTAAGTGAGTCCGCCTTTGCAATAAACTGCGCTGCTTCTGCTTTAGTTAGAATTTTTTTCGGCTCCCATTTGTCACCAGTCCCAACAGAAATCCCTAATTCAACTAGAATGTTAGCTTTTTCTTTACCCCAGTTTAATGTTTCTAAATCCTTGAATTTAGTTGCTGGAGTACCACTTACTTTAGACTCTAATTTGTAAGCTTCTACAAGAAGAGATGCCATTGAAACACGGTCGATTTTTCCATTTGGATCGAATACGCCTTCACCTTTACCCTTAACAACGCCAGCTTTTTCTACAGCTGCGATGAATGGAGTATACCATTGGTTTTGAGAATCACCGAAAGATGGTTTAGCATCTTTATCGAATGGTAAGTTTAAGATTTTAGCCATCATTGTAGCTGCTTCTGCACGAGTGATTTCTTTTCCAGGCTCGAACATTCCTTTCTCGTTACCTGTAACTGCGCCTTTATCTGCTAAATAGTTAATAGAATCTTCTGCCCAGTATTTAATCGGAACATCTGGAAACTTTTTTGTTTGTGCGAAACTACTAGATGAATAAGATAATATACTAGCTGCAATTACTCCTGCTGCGATTATTCTATTTTTCATAGAATATATTCCCCTCTCAAGTACAATGTTTTTATGTAACAGACTAATTATAGTTCTGAAAATTAATAATAGTCAATTGGTTTTTGTATAATTTTGTATTATTATTGTATTTTTTGGCATAAACAACTATAGTTAAAAACTATAAGATTCTTATTTTACCCCGCATTAACGGGCAGTAAGACCCCCACCTCAAAATTCAGCGAAAGCAAAGAAGTTAGATAGGGGATCAACTGCCCGTAAAAGCCCGATTGGTTCAACTAATAATCAGTGGGGATGAAGAACCCCCCACTGATTAAAGTTTCACTTTATAAGAGGAGAGATTCGTATGAGCAAGAATTGGAAAGATATAGAACATCGTATGTATACAATGTGTATGATTCAGCGGAATAACGAAGTATTGCTAATACAGCGCCCCGATCATCTAGGCTTCCCTGGTTACATCGCTCCTGGCGGTAAAGTAGATTTTCCAGAAAGTATCGTTCAAGCTGCTAAACGAGAAGTAAAAGAAGAAACTGGATTACTTGTTTCAAATTTAACTTTTAAGGGATTAGATGAATACGTAAATCCGAAAGAAAATGTTCGCTATATGGTTTTCAACTATTGGACAGATTCATTTGAAGGTGAGCTTCTTATGAACCCTCCTGAAGGTGAATTATTATGGGTACCAATCGATACAGCACTACATCTCCCTATGCAAGATTGGTTTAAAGAAAGATTTCCATTATTTTTTGAAAAAGGTACGTTTGAAATTCAACGTATTTGGGACAATGACTTAGATAAACAAGTTGCTATGACTATTACCCATACGTAAAAAAGCTTGGAATCTCTCCAAGCTTTTCTTACTTCTCCTCTATTTTCTTAATCTCATAATCAATTTCTAAAAACTTAACTCCGAATATCCACATTTTATGGTTAGCTTCTAACATTTGATTTGCACCCTCTTTAATAATAAACGTCTCAGCTAACGGTAAACGGATTGTAAAGAAACGAGTATGTAAATAGATCCCCTCATCTCCCTTACCATTTCTTCTCATCTTACTAGTAATAATTAAATTATTACTCTTATTACATAATTTCAAAATCCCCGTCATATTCGAATATGGTAAAGGCAATGCGATATTCATATATGTATCGCTCTTATATGTATGCATTGAATACAAGGCTAAAAAAATAGACTCCCCTGTTTCATTTTTTCTTAGCCAAGCCCTTACATTCTCTCTTCCATCCTTCTCATCCATTACCCCTATGATAGAGCCATGCATTGTTTCCCACTTGCCGCCCATTCCTAAATGTATTTGTCCTACACGCTTACTCATTTTCTCATAACAAAATGCGAACGGGCGGAACCAACGAGTCCATTTAATATGCGATTGTAACTTATACGCTGTTGTATTTTCATAAAAACGAATAATGCTTACAGGAATCTTCGCCGTATCAAATGCCTCACTATGAAAATCATTCATTTTATCAACTAAACCGTTGTACTCCTTGCTATCTATTACATTTCTGTTATGTAAAAATGCTTCACCAACTGTCGCCTTTCCTCTTAATCTACTCATTGGTTTGCCGTAATATTTATAGTTCGGAACACTCTTTTCAATCATCCAACCGACAAATGCCGGTAACGCTACTCCAATTCCATTAACAACACCGTGAATCCAAACCATTTGGGCAATTGTAATCGTCATTACATATTTCAAATTCCCATACGAATATATAAGTGAAAACATAATTGTTACCATGAGTGTACTAGACGATATGATCAGGAGAATCTTTGCGCTGATAGCATTAAATTTCGTGCGCCAAACATAAATCCCATAACCATAAATAGCGCATAAATATAGGAACACTGCAAAAAATTCAAATACCCTTGAGTACGTAATTCCAATCGCAACTGTCATCGGTGAAATGACTATAATAAACATAATTGCATCATATACTTTACTGCTCTTTTCTCTCTTCCGCCCTATTAAACCAGCTGATAATGGCAATAGAAACGCCGAATAATGAAAGTGTGCAGCTGTGAGTAAAACAATGTCAGAAGTAAACTGCATAATCGAAATCTTTGCTACAGAAGCAAAAAACCAGAATCCACCTAAAAACAAATAAATAAACGCACTATCAATAGCCGTTTCTTCTAACGGTTTCCATCCTCTTTCTAGTAATCTATTTATACCAAATAACGCAACGACCCCCGTATATACAAACCAAATTATCGCAAAGATATATTGATTTGTTACAAAAGCTAACATTGCACAAATCGCTGCTATTGGATATAAAAACGATACGGATTTATAAAATAATACATATGATCCATTTCTTGCTCTTTTATCAATAATACAAAAAGACATTGGTATACATAACAAAATAGATAATAATATAATTGCTTCAACAGGATTTACATCGGGCCACTCACATATTAGAAAAACAATATAACAAGCAAGACCAAATATTATATTTCTCATATCGTTTATTTCCTTTCCACAAACGTTCCCTTATATGAAAATAGCGAACCCATTAACGGATTTCGTACTTGTACATGAATTCGAAAACATTGTAGTTCCTCATCATAACTTTCAACAATTTTTGCTTCCCCATATAAAAACCTAGGTAACGGTACTTTTATTCTAAACATATAAAACCATTGTTTCTTCGAAGAAATATGCATTGCTCCCATCTCATCAATATGAAAATTTAATGTAGAGACAAGTAAATGTGGTTCACCAAAATAATCTACAATTTCATTTTTATCAAGTTTCATTACCGCATTAAAATATCTTTCCTTATCATGAAAATAAAAAGTACGATTCCACCGCACAAGTTCATTTCCATGTTCATCTCGCTCAGCGGTATTATGTATTGTAAATGGTACTTCCTTCCCCCGCTCAGAGAAAAACATACGAAACTTCGATGCAATCTTTAAAATCAATTTAACAAGAAAAGAGCCACCGTAAATTTCATCCATCTTTCCTTCTCCAATAAAGCTAGTTTCTTCTGTAATCTCATAGCGTTTCTGTAATTTTGGATGTAGTTTTTTATAAGAATCCCCTAATAGTCTTTCATAAATATTAGTCATACATTATCCCTTTCTCTTCCTCTTGCAATTTTTTGCGCTTGGCAAATTAGTGCTATTTATATAACCGACAATCGATAACCCCATTAGTAGAATGTTTAATGTAATTGGATTAAACGGCTCTGTAAAACTTGTGATATTCGTAAATTCTGCCGCTATCGTTAAGGCTATTAACATAAAAACATGTACTATAAATACTTTTCGTTTTGGAAATGGAAGTAACCATACGACTCCAAAAATCACTTCTAACAGCCCAATTATTTTAAGAATAAAAATACTATTTTCAGTTGAACCAATTATGACCGAAAGCATTTTCACTTCTTCTGGATGGGTAAAGATTATTTTCGGTACAATCCCTTGATATAGCCATACAAAAGCGAATAAAAAACATACGAGCCAATATGTCATTGTTCTTCTCATTAGCAACCTAGGATGAAGCCCCTTTTCTAACCATAATTTTAAAGCATCAAAACTCCAAGCAGTCGCAGAGCCTAATAAAGGCCGAAAAATATAGAAATCTATTACATTCCCTATACGACCAAACCTCGTATCATAATCATATTGCGTCTCAAAATGAATGTGTTCTTTACGGGGTGTATACTTCCAATAACCACGCCCTATTTGAATAAGAGATAATGTATTATCCGTCCAAAATTTCAAAGAAGAAATCCGTTCTCCTGTTTCTTTTCTTATTTCACCTATCGATTCCCCTTCCCCAGCTATTTCAAGTCCAAATCCAATCTTTGTTTTATATAAAAACTTCTGTGGTTCTCCTTCTTTTTTCTCTAAATACGAAATTTCAGTAAAGCGAGCATCCCATTCTGTATGTATATGTGGTTCTTGCGTGTATTCCCATAATTTCTCCATTGTTGTGTTCATTTCTGTCGAAACATAAATAGGCTTTTTCCCCTTCATTCTTCCACCTCCAATGCATTATAAGTTTAATGTACATGCATTGGATTTATTTTGCTACATTTTTCACAAACTTTCTAAGAAAAAGAAAGAATTTTTAAAATATATATAAAACACTTGATTCCCCGAAAAATTTAAATTATTATAAAACAAATGTTACCAACAACTTCATAAATCAAACACTCTCGCCTAAAACGTGAGATAGAGGTTGCGATACTTATGAGTATTCTAATGGAGACACAGAGATGTCTATGAAATTAGATGAAAGGAAGTATTGCCGAAATCGATATATTTCTCTGTATGTATCGATTGGGGCTGTTTTCGAATAGAAACAGAACTGTCATATGTACAGACGTGTATGTATGAAGAGCTATCTACAAAAAAGAGATACCATTTTTATGGTATTCCTTTTTTGGCGGTTTTTTTATTAGCTCCGTTTTCTGTTTCCCTTTTCCTGTAACAGCACCATCCTCACTTATTTGAGATGGTGTTTTTTGTTTTTCTCTGGTAGCTACAGGAATATTGGGATTTATATATGTCCTAATCTATTCTTAAAAATGGATGAAAGAAGGAATTCGTAATGGAAACGATTGTACAAAAATTTGGTGGCACTTCTGTCGGAAGTGTTGAGCGTATTCAACATGTAGCAAATTTAATTATTGAAGAATATGAACGAGGACATAGTATCGTCACTGTCGTTTCGGCAATGGGAAAAAGTACAGATGAACTTGTAGCACTTGCTAACGCTATTACAGAAAATCCGAGTAAACGTGAAATGGATATGCTTCTATCAACAGGAGAGCAAGTGACTATTTCATTATTAACGATGGCATTACAAGCAAAAGGTTATAACGCGATTTCATTAACAGGATGGCAAGCTGGTATTACGACAGAATCTGTACATAATAGTGCACGGATTACTGACATTCATACGGATCGAATTCAGTCTTACCTTACTAAAGGTACCATTGTTATTGTAGCTGGTTTCCAAGGAGTCAGTAAAGATCTTGAAATTACAACGCTTGGACGAGGCGGTTCTGATACAACTGCGGTTGCATTAGCTGCTGCACTGAAAGCTAAAAAATGTGATATTTACACAGATGTGACAGGCGTATATACGACGGATCCACGAGTTGTAAAAGATGCTTATAAATTAGATGAAATTTCTTATGACGAAATGTTAGAACTTGCAAACCTCGGTGCTGGTGTATTACACCCGCGTGCTGTTGAGTTTGCTAAAAATCATAATGTCATTTTAGAAGTTCGCTCAAGTATGGAACAAGAAAATGGAACAAGTGTAAAAGGAGAATGTAACATGGAAAAACAATCAATCGTTAAAGGTATTGCATTTGAAGATAATATTACACGCATCACAGTGAAAGGATTGGAACAAGGCTCACTTTCAACTGTTTTCTCTACATTAGCAGCGGCACATATTAATGTAGATATTATCATTCAAAGTATTACAAATGAAGGAACTGTTCACCTCTGCTTCTCGATTCACTCAAATGATTTAAGAGAAACTTTAGAAGTATTAGAGCAAAATCAAGAAGCACTTCTCTATGAATCTGTAGAACATGAAAATCACTTAGCAAAAGTATCAATCGTAGGATCTGGTATGGTATCTAATCCTGGTGTCGCTGCGAATATGTTCACTACTTTAAAAGAAGAAGATATTCATATTAAAATGGTAAGTACATCAGAAATTAAAGTGTCTGTCGTTATTGACCGCCTTCATTTAGTAACAGGTGTTGAGGCGCTGCATCAATCATTTATGGCGAAAGTTGTGCCTTTAGTACAAATGAGTTAATTTTCACCGGTAAAACTTTAAACAAATTATATGAATCTATTTCCTTCCTATATAAATAGAAAGCTGTTTGCATTGTATGACAAGAAAGTTATTTACATTAAAATAAAGTCATTTAAAAAATATAAGTCATTCTATTCAACAATCGGACCATTTAATGACTTACAAGGTAGAAATATTTTGTGGGGAAGTCCCAGTATTGTTTGTTAACAAGATACTATATGACATACTTAAAAACAGCTTGTCACATTTCCCTATACTGTGACAAGCTGTTTTTTATTTAGAAGGAGTTTGTAACCTTTTAATAGTATAATTATGGAGATAATTAGAAAACACACTTTTACATATAAGGAGATACAGACAATGACAAAAAACAAATTACTCAGAATGGACAATGTCAGCATCGTTGTAGAATCCCTTGATGACGCAATCTCTTTCTTCGAAGAGATTGGTTTGAAACTCGAAGGGAGAGCCACTGTCGAAGGTGAATGGGCTGGTCGCGTAACCGGACTCGGTTCTCAGTGCGTAGAGATTGCTATGATGGTTACGCCAGATGGCCATAGCCGAATTGAACTTTCGCGATTTCTCACCCCACCTACTATAGCAGATCACCGGACAGCTCCTGTAAACACACTCGGTTATTTGCGCGTCATGTTCACCGTTGAAGACGTTGACGAAATGGTGTCCAGGCTGACTAAGCATGGTGCAGAGCTCGTTGGCGAAGTAGTTCAGTACGAGAACTCATACCGGCTCTGCTACATTCGAGGAACCGAAGGCATTTTAATCGGTTTAGCGGAAGAACTCGGTAATAAATAAGTAATGTTTTATAAGAAGTCTTTACTAAAGTAAAAATATTTGAAAGAAATTCTCGCTTCATAAAACTTAGATTTTGAACCCCGTCCTAGCTTGAGAACGGGGTTATGCTTGTTTGAACTTTTTAACACACTATCAATATCCTTAAATCATTATAAAACAATTCAATTACTTCTTTTACTCTTTCCTAGGAAATATAACTGATTCTTCTCACTTCTTATCATATATATCTTTTCTTTTAAAAAACGATCTGAACTCATTCAAAATAACTTTCTTCAAGTCAGAGTAAAAGACTATCATGAATAGCGCTATTCCTAATAAGATTTCTTGCATTCCTTCATAATCAACGAAAGCACTTAAAACTAGCAAACCACATCCAATATAAAAACCAAATTCATTTCCTTTCTCAAAATCCTCATCTTCTGCATCACTATGTATTTTCTTTTTGAAATCTTGATTCCCTTTTATCAACTCATCTAGCGTAACATTATACATTTCGCTCAGTAAAATTAAATTATCAATATCAGGATAACTTTTATCATTTTCCCATTTATATACCGCCTGCCTCGTCACACCAATCTTTTTAGCAACATCCTCTTGTGAAAATCCCTTTGACTCTCTTAGTTTTTAACTGCTCTCCTAAGCTCATAACATCCCCTCCTTTAACAAATTATGAGATAATGGGAGATGAAAAAGAAAGAAACTATTGGTAAAACCCGCTGTAAACCACTCGTTTACACAATAAAAAGAGAGGATAACTCTTTGAGTTATCCTCTCTTACTTCTATTAAAACAGATGAATGTTTTCTTTCTTGCAAGCTTCACGTAAATCATCAGGCCATACAGAAGATTGAACTTCACCAATATGTGCTTTACGTAAGAAGTACATGCACATTCTCGATTGTCCGATACCACCGCCAATTGTCAATGGTAGTACGTCTTCTAAAATGCCTTTATGGAAATCATACTCACGTTTGAAGTCCTCACCTGTTTTCGTTAACTGGTCATCAAGTGATTTACTATCAACACGAATTCCCATTGATGATAATTCAAATGAAGATTGTAGTACTGGGTGCCAGAATAAAATATCACCGTTTAATTTCCAATCATCATAATCAGCTGCGCGTCCATCATGCTTTTCACCTGAACGAAGTGCATCACCAATTCCGATAATGAAGACTGCACCGTGTTCTTTCGCAATTGCGTGTTCACGATCTTTCGGCGTTAATTCTGGATATTTATCTTCTAGTTCTTGAGAAGTAATGAACACGATTTCTTCTGGTAAATATTTTCCGAGAAATGGATATTTTTCAAATAAGTGATCTTCTAAATCTTTGAATATTCCATAAATTGTTTGTACTGTATTTTGTAAGTAATCTACAGTACGCCATTCTTTTTGAACAATTTTTTCCCAATCCCATTGGTCAACGTAAATGGAATGTGTTGCATCAAGTTCTTCATCACGACGGATCGCGTTCATGTTTGTATATAAACCTTCACCAGCTTCATATCCATATTCATGCAGTGCAAATCGTTTCCACTTCGCTAGTGAATGAACAATTTCTAATTCTTCTCCTGAATGTAACATATCAAATTCAATTGGACGTTCTACACCGTTTAGGTGATCGTTTAATCCTGATTTTTTTGTTACGAATAATGGTGCGGATACGCGGAATAGTTCAAGGCGTTTTGCTAATTGATCCTCGAAAAATGTTTTAACTTCCTTAATTGCGATTTGAGTCTCTCTTACTGTCATTAATGATTGATACATGGTGGTTTCCTCCTAAAATGTTTGGATGTTGTGAAAAGAAGCCAACAAAAAAAGCCCTTCTTCCCCAAAAAACTGGGACGAAAGGCTTTGGTTCCGCGGTACCACCCAAATTAGCAACAGAGGTTGCTCACTTATACAGTACGGAGATGAAATATCTCGATACTGTTCTTCTTGTAACGGCGAAGTTCCCGGCTAAGTCTACTTTCCTGTAAAGGATTTCGGTTAGCAACTCCAGGAGGTTCTTCATAATAGGCTTCGTATCAGGCTCACACCACCCCTGACTCGCTTAGACTACGTCCTACTACTACTCGTCCTTTCATAGTCGTTTTGTTGTCACATCTCTGAAACATTTTATTAATGATTATTCTATACAAAAAATAAAGAAAGTCAACAAAAAGTTTTAAAATATTTTTCAATTCTTTATTTTTCGGCTTAATTGATTGTTTTCAATATAACATCTTCACTTCTTTTGCCTCGTCAATCCAAAAAACGTTTCACTAATCGAAACTAACGTATAAACAATAATTAATGTAATCGTTCGAAATATAGAATCGGCAGTATTTCGTATTATTTTCATTTTCTTTGTAATTCCTTTCAGTTTACTTGCAAATTCATGATATACTATAGCATTCAAGCAGTTTGTTTTTCCTTAAAGCAAACATAGTCATTTATAAAGAGTATTTTCTAAATCATTGACTATTATCAAATTAGATTTTTATATAACGGAGTGATCATATGAGTAAAACGAAAGCAAAACCGAAAAAAGGTGTAGGACAAGGTACAGGAAGTAAAGGGTGGAACCGTTGGCAATCAAGTGCAAAGAAAAAGAAAGCTGCAAAGCCATACAAAAGTAAAGGTACAAAGAAATAATCTAAATAATATTTGATTTCTTTACTCTGTACAAAACAAAATATAATTATTACAACAAGAAAGCTATGCCCTCATACATTTGAAGGCATAGCTTTTTTATCCCGCATTAACGGGCAGTAAGACCCCCACCTCAAAATTCAGCGAGAGCAAAGAAGTTAGATGGGGGATCAACTGTCCGTAAAAGCCCGATTGGTTCAACTAATAATCAGTGGGGGATGAATCCCCCACTGATTAAAGTTTCACTTTATATTAGATCATTAAAATATCTCGAATTTCTTCCTCCGTGATGGATGATAATTTCTCTTCTCCCGGCTCAATCACTTCAGCGATTAAATTTTTCTTACTCTCTTGCAGTTCATGCATTTTTTCCTCAATTGTTCCGTGAGCCACTAACTTAATAACTTGTACCGTATTTTTTTGTCCCATTCGATATGCCCTATCGGCTGCTTGTTGTTCAACAGCTGGATTCCACCATAAATCGTATAATATAACCGTATCGGCCCCTGTTAAGTTAAGACCCGTACCACCAGCTTTTAAAGAAATAAGAAATAGATCCCCTTCTCCTTCGTTAAACCGATTACATAGCTCTACTCGTTCTTGAGAAGGTGTATTTCCGTCTAAATAAAAGTATGGAATCGCTTGACGATTTAACTCACGACCAATAATGGACAGCATCTTCGTAAATTGAGAAAAGATTAAAATTCTCTTACCAGTACTTCTACATTCCTCTAGTATCTCTAGCAGTTGCTCAAATTTAGCCGAACTCCCCTTGTAATCATCAACGAATAAAGCGGGATGATTACAAATTTGTCGCAATCTCGTTAAGCCAGCTAATATTCTAATTTTATTTTTACGTAACGTATCTTTATCTAAATGCTTTAGCGTTTCTTCCCTTAACTTCGCTAAATAAGCAGCATATAGTCTCTTTTGATCTGGTAATAATTCCGATGACTGTAAGTGCTCTATTTTATCTGGAAGCTCCTGTAATACGTCCCCTTTTAATCGTCTTAATACGAAAGGTTTTACGCGCTTCGCAATATCTTCACGCCTTAAATCACCGAATTCTTTTCTTCCTGGTAATAATTCTGGAAATACGACATGAAATATAGACCATAGCTCTTCTAATGAATTTTCTACAGGCGTTCCCGTTAGTCCGAAACGATATTCAGCTTGAATTGTTTTCACTGCTCTTGCAGTTTGCGTTGTAGGATTTTTAAACGCCTGTGCTTCATCAAGAAATAGTGTATGAAATGGCCTCGCATACGATCTTATATCTCTCCTCAGTAATGGATATGACGTAATTACGACATCAAATTCCGCTACGTCTTTTAAGATTTTTCGGCGCTCTATTTGATTTCCATCTGCAATAACCGCTCTAATATGCGGGGCGAATTTTTTCAATTCACTAAACCAATTATAAACAAGCGAGGACGGTGAAACGACTAATATAGGCATTTTCTTCTCTCTAATTTCAGGCAAAACAGAATCTATAAAAGCGATGCTTTGCAGCGTTTTTCCAAGTCCCATATCATCTGCTAAAATACCGCCAAAACGGTAATAGGCGAGTGTTTTCATCCACTCGAATCCGTATACTTGATACTCTCTCATTACAGCATTTAAAGTTTGCGGCACTGTAAACTTTAATTTCTTCGGGTTTTGAATGCTTTCAACTAAATCTTGAACAGACTCATCTAAACTTAAAACATTACCTTCGTGAAGTCCGTTCATCCATTTCACACTCCGGATAAGCGGAACATTTACTTCTTCCCCATGTAAAAATTCTTTTCGAATACCTGATTCTTTTACAAACTGATTAATTTCATTAAACTCTTTGCTCTCTAGTGATAATAAAGAACCATTCGCTAATCGGTAATATTTACGTTTCTCTTCAAGAGCCACTAATACACCTTTAATTTCCGCTTCCGGTATTCCTTTTATATCAAAACGAAATGACAACCAATCAATTCTTTCTTTTCTTCTTACTCTAATAAGAGGCGCTGTATCCCCTTTATGAATGCGTAATTTAATTGCTGTCGTCGCATAAATATCGACTAAGCCTTTTAACGTTGGAACGACATGATATAAAAAATTATACTCAGCCTTTTCATTATGCATAAAGTAACCACCTTCTGTTTTCGCGAAGGCACTTTCACTCATAATGTCTAAAATTTCTTTCTCCTTTTTTTCATCACGATTAAAAACAGACGGCTGCCCATCTTCTTCTAGCGGATTAATCACGACGTTTCCATAATGGAATTCGAGACCTGCTAACAAACGATTTTTCACGCGATCTAAATACAATTTCGCTTTTAGCGACGGCGTTTCAACACGATCTGATATTATATCATCAATGCGAACAGTTCCAAGTTTCATTAATCCTGGTACAACTTTCGCTACGAAATGTTCCATCTTATTTTCAGGAATATAAAACTGATTACTATTTGAGCGACTCATCATCTTTTGTAGTTCAATAAGTCTCATACAATCTTCCATAGGTAAATGATATAATTTCCCATCGTAAAGAGCGTTGTTATACATTTCCATAACTTGAACACGATTTAGGCCGTCTATATGAAGTGTAAACCCACCATTATTTCCTTTCGTAAACTCAAAATGTAATGGCAATAAACCTTTTGACATTTGTAACCCATGAAACAGTTGCTCATTTTGTTTCAGCTGTACATACTCGGCTCTAGAAAGTGAAGAGAGCATATCTTCCCACGAAGCTGGCGGTATGAATATCATACTTTCATCTTGTTTCGCATGTACTTCTAACGCATCTTCATACATTTTTTCATTATGATACATTTTAATAAGCTGTTGAATAACCGCATCCGTTTCTTGCCTGAAGCTATGTATATCTGGTGTGTATGTAAATTCATTAGAACAATGAAAAGCCTCTCTTTTCTCCACTTTAGAAAGAAATTCTCTAATATGATTTATAAAATATGTTTTCGCAAGTTTTAACTGAATTCCAAGAAGGGCACCGCCGCTTTTCGTCGCTACTGGTGAACATATAAACGCAATATCTAATATTTCACGTGTATCAAAACGGTGTTGTTTACTTTTGGGTCGCAGTGGTTTTTCTGCAAACAACTGAAACATCCCGCTCGTTAATGGATCATTTTCGCCCATATTTTCACTACTAGCAGGGAGCATGCCGCTCGTTTGCTGATTATAATTTATTTGTATAAGTACGGCCGCAACATGTTGACAGTACGTTTGAAAAGATGCTAATGAAGGACAACTACATCTCGCAACAACATCACCTTTTTTAGCTTTTTCTACTGTAACATGAAAATCTTCATTTCCTTTTACCGTCGCCTCACAAATTTCTTTAGTTTCATCATAATGATTCACGATTACTTTATTTGCTTTATAATAAGCTTCTCCTCTTTTATATGAGGTCTCTCCGCATACTTCTTTTATAATCGATTTATTTAATGCAAAACCCATTTTTTACACTTCCTTAATTTAAAACCAGTTTCTCTTAACTAACATTTTACATGCTCTACAAGAAAATATAAAATGTAGATTTAACAAAAAAAGATGCTTATTTGTAAGCACCTTTTCACTCTATCTCCATCAGCCGTTTCGCCTCAAAATACAACACTTGAATAAATTTCTTCGTATTAATTCGTATATGACCAGAAGTTGCTATTTCATCCTTTGTCATTTCTGTCATCCGTTTTCTAACTACAGTGAAATCAAAAAACTTCGGAGCATAGCTTTCAAATTTCGGATTTGAAAAGTCTGTTAGTCCGAGGGAAGCTAAATGATTCAATGATTGATAAATCGCTCTTCTTACACGTTGTTCAGACGCTTTTCTCTCCTTATCTATATCTGCATCTGAAGCTATATCACCTAATTTTTTCAGTGTAATTTGGTGAAAGATATCTTTTAACGCAGGAAATCCAAATTCAAATGTTTGCACCTTTTCTTGCCCATATAAATATTCCAGCATACTAAGTAAATCTTTACTTCCGTTCTCTCCCGCAATACCTAGTTCTGATAGTAAGAAGCGTCCTGAATCTAATATCTTTTTTCCTTCTTTCACTGGCTCATTGCGCATTTGCGGTTGCTCCCACTGAAATACGTTGTTCAATGATTTTTGAATATCATGTATGGAACGCTCTAAGCGAATCCGTTCCATTACTTTTCGTACGACAGATACAACTTCAATTTTGTTTAATGGTTTCGTAATATAATACTCCACACCAAGTGTATACGCCTCACCAATGAGTTGTTTCGATTCAACTTGGGAAATCATAATAATTTTCCCAGTAAATGAAGACGCTATATGACGAACTGTTTCAATGCCGTCTCTCATCGGCATTAATAAATCAATAAATAATATATCCACTTTTTTATAATTTAACTGTTCTGCTTCAATAAACGCTCCATCTTCTGATTCTCCAATTACTTCCCCAAGATCGCCACCCTCGATAATTTGCGAAAGCATCGAACGGAAAACTTCATCATCATCTACGATATAATAAAACAAACCTATTCCCCTTCCCGCTTTAAACTGCACTCCGGTAAACAAACGATAAACTTACACCCTTTTCCAGTTTCATTGTCTTCTAATCTTACTTCTCCGCCGAGCTCTGTTACCATTTCGTGTATGTAAGAAAGTCCAATTCCTGTGGACGGTGTTCCCGTTTGATCATACTTTGAAGTAAATCCGGGCTTAAACACTAATTTCTTATACTTTTGTGTAATACCAGGGCCATCGTCAATTACTTCAAAGATTACATGTTGATCTCGTTTATATAACTTAATATTAATGAGACCTCTATCCTCAATTGCTTCAACTGCATTGGCAACTAAGTTATTAAAGATTGATAAGACTGTATAGACGTGATATGCAGCGTGCTCACCTTCTATATATTTAGAAAATCGTATATCTTTTTCTAACATTCCAGCATACTTCTCATTAATTCTCACAATCATTTCCGTAAGCTCATGTCCTTCTACGTACTCAGCCACATTTTTATCTAATAATAATTTGGACAACCCTGCAAAAATTCTTTGATTATCTTTTTTTATTTCATGTACTTCCCCTGCTATTTTCAATGCTGATTTACCATTCAAATCATCGATTACTTGTAAATTCCGATATAATTGATACGCTTCTTGTGTAATTAATTCCGCATTTTGTAACGTTTTTTTCAAATGAACAGATTCTACATATAAATTAGAAAGATGCATTAACATATTTTCATTTTCTTTTCGAACTTGGGATTCTTTTAATTTTGTTTCATATAAGTTCATCATATTTAAAAATCCAAGTGCAAAGAAACTGCGAAAAATAGCAATAATAATTAATTTATTTACTTCAGAAACTGTTATCGTTGTCCCAAGGACTAACATATGATAAAACGTTAGCTCTGACATACTTGCGATAATTTCAATTGAAATTCCAAGACATCCAACGACTATTGGCTTCTGGTGAAATTTATTTACCCTACAAAGCGAAAAAAGAGTTCCATAAATAAAATAATAAAAGAATACAGGATAACGCAAATAAAATGATTCTGTCATATGGAATGAACCTTGCAATACCCAGTCAAGACATACTCGGAATAAGACTACTGATATACCAATAAGAATACCTGCAGCTGCTGCTGGTACTCTTCTTAAAAATAGTAATAAAAAGAAAAATAGCGGTGTCCCAAAGCTAACACGAAACGTGTCGTTAAAAGGATGAAAATTAAGCTCTCCAGCAATCGGAACAACGACCATTAATATAATTAAAAGGGACATATCATTCTTCCATAATTGATTCCAATTCAAAGTTGCCACTTCCTATGCATTTTTTCAATAGTATAAATGAAAACCCGCTTATAATTATAAACGGGCTTTATTTTTTATTCTAACCTTCTCTATCGCTTTTATTTGGCGATACTCCGGCTTCCACATCGCTTCTTTCACTGCCATCGTACATAATATCGTGATCATTTAAGTTCTCTCTTGCAACACCTTCTGCAACGGCAACTTTCGCTACTTCAATTGCAACCATTTCCGAGATATTACGTAACTCTTCAACTTTTGGCATAACAGGGGTTACTTTCCCTGGCATAATAGACGAACCTGGTTGACGAGCTGGCAACATAATTTCTGCTAAACCAACACGTGGACCTGATGCCATTAAGCGAAGGTCATTCGCAATTTTAGACATATTCATCATACATACTTTAAGTGCTGCTGATACTTCTGTATAAGCATCCGTATTTTGCGTCGCATCTACTAAATCTTCTGCACCAACAAGCGGTAATCCACTAATTGTAGCTAAAATGTGTTACAACGGCTTCAATATATTCTGGATCTGCATTTAAGCCTGTACCAACTGCAGTTGCCCCCAGACTCCTCCGCCACAGCATTTTGGTCAAGTAACTCTTCTTCCTCTTGTTGATGGAGGAATCGCTATTACTCAAGGTACTCAAAGTGCTTATGGTGACCTAATGTGGCCTAAACAAAATATGAAAAAATCAGCTGATGAATTACTCCAATTTGTGGAGAACAAAGATCGAAATTGGATTGATAAATATAATAATAAAATTTTTAAAAAACGCCCATCAAAATAATAATTCTTTGGAACAACATAACAAGAATATATAATTCAAGATTTTTTGACATAAGCTTATTTTCTTATGAAACACACACTACTTGTCCCTTTAAATTAAATAACCTGAGTCCATGTAAGTATAGAACTCAGGTTGCTTAGTTGCGCTTTTTTAATACTGTCTACTTGACAGGGTCACTTCATAATACAAGCTTCTTGCTTTTTATAAAATAAACATCTTTTTTAGATTGACACTACCAGAATTTCGTAAAAACTTCTTACTGAAGTCCTTTCATAAAACTTTGAATTTTTGTTGATAGCATAAATAAGACTATACTTACTAATATAGATAAAGTTCCAATAACGCCAAAATAAATTATTTCTGTAGCAGGATCGTATAATTTCACAACCTGTGCATTTATAGCTTGTGCAGATGCAGTAGATAAAAACCATAAACTTATTGTTTGTGCTGAAAAAGCAGCCGGAGCTAATTTTGTTGTTATGGATAACCCTGCAGGTGATAAACAAACTTCACCAATTACTATTAATAAAAAGCTAAGAACTAACCAAATAGGGCTCACAAGAGAATCCGTGCCATTTATATAAGCCGGTAAAATCATAATTAAAAACGAGAATCCAGCAAATAATAATCCAATAGCAAATTTTTTAGTAGTAGAAGGTTGATTTTTATTCAGCTTTACCCAAATCCATGCAAATATTGGTGCAAGTGTAACTATGAATATAGGGCTTAATGATTGGAACCATGCAGAATGTATCTTAAATCCTGCAAATTGCAATTGAGTCCTTTGATCAGCATAAGTTGCCAAAATAATTGCACCTTGTTCTTGTATAGCCCAAAATATGGTAGCTGCAATAAATAACGGGATATAAGCAAGAAGACGAGAACGTTCAACTTTAGTAGTTTTTGGGCTACGATACATGTAAATGAAGTAACAAGTAGGAATAATAATTCCTAAGATACTAATTAAAAAAGTGAAACGATTAATAGTCAATAAACCTGTCGGTATTGTAATAGCACATAAAATAATTATTACGGCTAAACTTATGCTAAAAAGTTTAACAGTTTTTTTTCTTTCGATATCCGTTAAAGGATTCGGTACTTGGGTACCAACTAAACCAAGATTCTTTTTTTTCGTAAAAACAAATAACGTTAAACCTATTATCATACCAATTGCCGCGACTCCAAAACCAAGATGGAAATTATATTCTTGACCTAATGTACCGACAACCAAAGGAGCCACAAGCGCACCTAAATTAATACCCATATAGAAAAGACTAAATCCAGAGTCTCGACGCGTGTCTGACTCACTATATAAATTCCCAACCATGCTTGAGATATTTGGTTTTAATAAACCTGTTCCGAGTATTAAAAATAACATAGAAATAAATAAAGTAATAATACTACCAGGTAACGCTAGAATCAGGTGGCCAATCATAATTAAAACTCCACCCCAAAATACGGTTTTACTTGCACCAAGTAGACGATCTGATATCCAACCTCCAATAACACTGGACATAAATAACAAGGATCCGTAAATTGCCATAATTGAAGTGGCAGTAGCTTGATCAATGCCTAATCCACCTTTTGAGATCGAATAATACATATAGTAAAGTAAAAGGGCTCTCATTCCATAATGAGAAAATCTCTCCCAAAATTCTGTGAAAAATAAAGTAAATAAACCTTTAGGATGGCCTAAAAATCCTTTTTGTGGAATACTCTGAATAATTTTGTTTTTTTCTTCTAAATCCATTATGTTATCTCCTTGATGTATTAAGTATTATTTTAGTATAATATAAATGTTTTGAATTTAAAACAAGATTTTATACTTTTACATATAGGAATGTAATTTTGCAGACACTTAAATTGATTCATCGTTTCAATATTATTCTTATATGTTATTGAACTCTATCCGCAACCTGTAGGATTACGTATGAGTCTAAAATAAAACTAACGCCTACTCAGTTAACAAATTATATTTTAGGAACCGTTCTCTTATCGAAGCTTATTCAGAATTGCTCCTCTGGCAATTCTAACAGTAAGTTCCTATTCAATATAAAGATTAACCTCTTTAACGAACCCCACACTTTTTTTCTACCTATCCTTATCAGATAGAATCGTTAAATCACTTGCTAAAGGAGTTTCAATAATTTCTTTGATTTCTTTTAATTTATTGGTTTGTCCAAGTGTCCACATCAGTTTAGCCATGATGGCTTCCGTATTCATATCACCTGATAATATGACTTGATGCTGCGCCACTTTCCGTCCCACTTCATAAAGAAGTATATCTTCCCCCTCCTCCAAGCATTGAGTAGTAATTACTACAGCAATTCCCTCTTCAGTCAGCTCTTGCATCTTAGAAAGCAAGTTCCTTCCTTCAAAAGGTAATCCGCCATTACCAAAGCTTTCAATAATGATCCCTTTATACAAACCTTTTAGACAATCAAATATCTCTGGCTTTGTACCTGGAAACAATTTCAGAAGAAAAACATCTGTACATAAGCTAGTATTTATTGAAAGTTTATCACTAGTAGACATTGGCTTCCAATGATATTTAACTTCATTTTCATTTACTTCAGCAACATATGGCGAGTTCACACTTTCGAACGCGTCATAACTTTTTGTTCGCATTTTAACGGCTCTTGTCCCAATTATGACCCGTCCATCAAAAACAATAAACACACCACCAATATCCTCACAAGAAAACCTAAGGGCATCAGCTACATTTTTCTTTGCGTCCGTTTTTTTAAAACTGATAGGAACTTGGGATCCTGTTAAAACAACTGGCTTACTTAGACCTTGTAGCATATAGGACAGCGCGGCAGATGTATAAGCCAAGGTATCTGTACCATGTGTAATTACAAAGCCATCATATTTATCATAATGATTAAAAACTGCATTAGCCATTTCTATCCAGTGCTCAGGCTGCATATTAGTACTGTCCATATTCATTAAAATTTTGCAATCTATTTCTATATTTAGGGATGACTTAGGGAAATAATGTAATAATTCTTCAGCAGATAACCCCGGAACAAGTCCTTCATTCACAACACCTCCATACAGTGCATACTCGACTTTCATTCGCTAAATGCGTATTTATATTAATTATTATAGAACTAAATTTATAATAATCAAGGTTTTGTATTCAATACGCGTACTCTTTTACCTATTCTTATCTATTTCTCTATGTTATAATTAATTCAATAAAAAAGATGGGGTATGAGACAAATGTTGGAACGATTATCTGAATTAAGAAAAAATCAAAAGTGGTCCTTACAAGATACAGCAGATCAACTTGGGATTGCCAAAAGTACCTATGCTGGATATGAAACTGGTTACAGGTGGCCTTCATTACAATCTTTGTCAAAGATAGCAGATTTATTTGATACATCGGTAGATTATATTTTAGGTCGGACTGATGATGCACGGAGTAAGGATATTATCGAGATTACAGAACTCATGAAAAATCCAGACAAAACACTCTCAATAGACGGGGAGTCACTTTCAACTGATGAAATAATCGAATTTATTGCTTTTGTGAGGAGTAAAAGAGAATTAAAATCTTAGAGAATAGAAAAGCTTTTATCTACATTTAAAAATTTGTAGAACTCTTATGATGGAACCCATACATAATTAAAATATATAATCACATGAGATTTTAATATATAAAAATTTATTAATATAAGTGCAACATGTACCATAAACTTATTTGTAACAGATGAGCGAGGAACCTTACTCCCATATACCATTTCACCGAATTGTTCTATCGCTGTAGCTGCAAATAATGTCTAGCTCATTTAGTATAATTGCTTAGGAGATACTCCTGCTACATTTTGTTCAAGTTCATTTGAAGCTAACTTCTATTATTGTATTAATTACTAACAGATTTTATTAAAGCTAGATTTGAGCTCCCCCCACTTAACATGCTAACGAACTGTTTAAAGTTGGAGAAAGACCGAAGCATTCCTCAGCTTTATAAGTAGGCAATTTCCGTAGCCCCTAGGGTTAGAAGCCTTAAGGCCTCTTTTCTCAAATCTCCCCCTGCATTCACATCTCTATCATAATACATACCACAAGAAGAGGACTTCTATTCACAGAGGTCCAGATTTTTCACGTCTTTATTTTTATTGCCCCATTGTGAACAAAGTTGAGAGCTAGCGAAGGTTTTGGACACCACGACCACTTTTTCCTATATCACTGTCCCTTGTACACAAGCATCGTTCTGAATTGTGACCAAGATAACTTCTTAAATCGCTTTCGCTAATTATGATTAAAAAATAACAGAGGGATTTACGAGACATGAATGCCCACCTATTGAATTTATCGTTCCCCCTGGAAACACAGTCACACGTGTTCTTGAAAATATGACCAGAATTATTATAAAACAAGAAGGAGATATTTTTACGCAAGGAACATATCTTTTAAAGTGCTGTCCAACATACTACTAATATCCTAATACTACCTAACAGATTAAGATACTCGCCTCTTCATACAACACCATATGTATATTTTGTTATTCGTTTATGATTTCATACAAAAAAGGAGTGAGAATATGCCAGCTTCCATATCAGGAACTGTATTTAATGATTTCAACGGTAATGGAATATTAAATCGTGGTGAACCTGGGATTCCGAATGTCTTTGTTGGTGGTATATTACAGCCGGGAGCCGACCCAAATGCGAGAATAGACATTGAAACACTCGCTGTTAGTGAAACTCGTACCGTTCAATTCAATGTTAAAGATGTAGGTAACTAGTGTTTTATTTCGAATACAGCAGAAGTTACCTTTTGCCTTGATCAAACTGTGAAAAGTAATCGAACTTTAACAATTGTATGTTGTAAAAGTTTACATTATTCAGATTCAAGTGGTTACTAGTTATCTATTTGTCCACGTTCAAAAGTAGTAAAATGGAATTAGCTCATACTTATCCTCCTTGTAAAAGGTTGTGTGGTAACTTCTATTTTACACGAATCGAGGTGGGCTTTTTTGTTTTGTCTTTAGGTACTGCACTCAATAATACAAATAAATATTATCTTTACCTTAAATTTTTGTAACTACTCAGCCATACCCTTAATTTAGCAGTTTAGTAGCAGGTACATATAGTTACCTTTCGTTTTCATAAGGTGGCTGAGCGGTTACGTTTATTTTTTAAACAATTTCCTCGGCTTCATAATTTACTGTTACTCTTAGTTCGAAAGTTAATCTTCCATATCCAATATATATTCTCTATTTCCTCACTCTTCCTTATCCATTTTTAACCAGACCGCTCTTTACCCAATCTGCATAATATTAATGTTTGCCGCAACAAATTTGATTTCCTTTAGTGTTTTATTTACTAATTTTAAATAATTAGGACCAGTTCCTGTATTAAACACAGCAGATCCAGCACCACCGGATCTAGATGTACCATCCGTAAGAGGAGGCGCGACTGATAAACTTTGCTCTAAAGGCACATCATTTAAGGTTAATTGTACTAAAACAGGTAAATTAGCTTCCAATGGGCATTCAATAAAATTATAGGAGGCAAAATAAGTGGCATTAGGGGCTAATTCAATATAAGTGGGGTTAACTGAAGAGAAAATAATACCACTACCATTATTTACTTCATCCTCTACAAAAGGAACAGGTTTATCAAATTCAACGTTTACATATCCATAACCAGCTACAGCAGCGTTGTTTTTTGTAATTGGAAGATTTCCTATATCACTTAAATCCGAGATTCGAATATTAGCACTATTAAAGTTCACACCGTTTACACCAGAGGGGGGAAATACAAAAAGCTGCATGATGCTAGGATTAGAACTAGCAGGGGTATTAAATATAGCACCACCAGACACACCCGTTACAAGATTACCTGTTTCTGACGGGAAGGACGTTGTTTGAGACCCTGGAACAGTCCTTCCATTTAAGCGGAGTGATACAGACACGACTTGATTTGGGGCTGGCAAACCAAACTCAGCATTGTACTCCACAAAATAGGTATGATTTGGGGCGAGTAAAATATTTGATCCCCCCTGCAAACTAATCGTTGTTCCATTCCTTACAATCGTAGAAAGTATTGCTGGTGATCCACCTGAGGCTATAGAGCCACAACCTCCAGCACATCCAAAATCAGCATTACTTGCCATAATAATTCTCACCTTTCTATCTAAAAAATTGTCTTGTAATCAACATAAAATTTATTGTAATTTAACGACTGTTAAAGTAGTTTGATCAAAGCTTTGTGCTGTCGGATCTAGATTTACTAAGTTTAACACACTTGGTGTATTACCAGTCGTATTAATAATTGTATTTGAAATGAGCGATGTAATCGCTTGTGGTGCTCCCGGTAAAGAATCCATGAGTGAATCTGTACCAGGAATTGGCACACCATTCAATTGTAATTGTACGTGACCAGTAATAGACCCTGGTGTTAACAATTCGTCTTTTGTACGATATGTGATGTAATAGGTTTGATTTGGTGCAAGTAAAATATCTGGAGATCCTGCTTGATGAGTAATCGCATTTCCATTTAGCGTAAAATTCTCAGCAAAAGGAATCGGTGCTCCAGAATCTACCAAAGTAGTACCTGGTGTTCGGAAAAAAGCATTATTGAAAGTTACTTGTACACCTGTCGCTCCAGTTACTCCCGTTGCTCCCGTTACTCCTGTTGCTCCTGTTGCTCCCGTTGCTCCAGCCGCTCCCGTTGCTCCCGTTGCTCCCGTCGCTCCCGTTGCTCCGACACCTGTTACACCCGTTGAGCCCGTTGGCCCCGTTACACAAGGACATACTCCGGTTGGACCTATTGCTCCCGTTGTTCCTATCACTCCTGTTACTCCTGTTACTCCCGTTACTCCCGTTGCTCCTGTCGCTCCTGTTGCTCCTGTTACTCCCGTTGCTCCCGTTGCTCCTGTTGCTCCTGCTGCTCCCGTTGCTCCCGTTGCTCCCGTTGCTCCTGTTACTCCCGTTGCTCCCGTTGCTCCCGTTGCTCCCGTTGCTCCCGTTGCTCCACTCACCCCTGTTACTCCTGTCGCTCCCGTTGCACCCGTCTCTCCTGTTGTCCCGGTTGCCCCAGTTGCTCCCGTTGCTCCTTTTAATGGGGTATTTAATACTGCTTCTAATTTCTTCTCTAAAACGATTTCTAATTTTATAGATTCTACAATTGTATCTTTAATACTACTATTTATTGCAAGCAAATCACTTATCGTAGCAGGTGTACTTATTCCAGGTATCGTTCCAAGTGTATATTGAAGTTTTTCCGCTTCTGCGTTAATGATATGACTTACACCTAACTCCTCAAGTGCAACAGAAACTAATAATAAGTTAATAGCGTCTTCCAATCCGATAGTGATAGTTGGTGTAATATTAGGGATATTCGCTTGTGACATCTCTTTCACTCCCTTACAAAATTATTTGTTACTATTAATCAAGAGCAACTATACTAATATTCACATTCTGATTATCACTTGACCTTGAAAACATCATTATTGTAGAAGGTGCTCCAGCTGGAGCAGTTACAACAACACTTCCTTTTAAGGTTTGTAAATTCCCTGCTTCATTAGACATATAGATATCAAGAACTGTAGTACCATTAAAGGTTAAGCCCCAGTCTATGCCTGAACTTGGTTGAAATGCGTCCATATCCACTTGAGCTGCTATATAATACGTATGACCAGGCTCCAATGTAATCGTACTCCCTCCAGGGGTATTCGAAATAAGTGTACCAACAAGTAACCTATTCGTTGCAAAAGTTAAAAACCCCGGACCACCCGCACTACCTTCAGTAATAATACTTGCATAACTTGGACTTGGTGCAGCAACTGGACCTGTTCCACCTGTTGTTCCTGTTACTCCCGTTGCTCCCGTTGCTCCGGTTACACCCGTTGCCCCTGTTGCTCCTGTTGTACCAATTGCTCCTGTTGCTCCAACACCTGTCGGGCCTGTTGCCCCTGTCGGGCCTGTTGGGCAACCTGTTGGACATACACCTGTCGGGCCAGTCGGGCCAAGTGCTCCGGTCGGGCCAGTCGTTCCCGTTTGTCCTGTCGCTCCTGTCGCTCCTGTTGCTCCCACTGCACCCGTCGCTCCTATCGCTCCTGTTGTTCCCGTTGCACCCGTCGCTCCGGTCGGCCCAGTCGTTCCCGTTTGTCCTGTCGCTCCCATTGTTCCCGTTGCTCCCGTTACTCCTATCAAGCCAGTTGCTCCCGTTGCTCCCGTTGTTCCCGTTGCACCCGTCGCTCCTATTACTCCCGTCGCCCCTGTCGGCCCAGTTGGTCCGGATGCTCCAGTGGAAACATCTGTACTTAAAATGCCAGACAATTTCATTTCTAAAAGCATTTCCTGACTGGTAACAACTTTCAAAGTACCAGCGACACTATTATTAATTTGAAGCAATTCATCAATAGTTACCCGTTCACCTAGCTGTGACAAGCTACTTAGAGCAAATTGAATTTTTTCCCCTTCTGCATTAAGAATATGACTCAATCCCAATTCTTCAATTGCAATAGAAGAAAGCAACAATGGAATCAATTGATCTCTAGTGACTACTATTGAGGGTGTAATGTTAGGGATATTCGCTTGTGACATTGTATCACTCCTAACTGTAATAACTTTGGTTTATTTGTAAATAAGTTTGCAAATGAATAAAACTACATAATTGCTATAACCGAAAGGGAAACATCCGTAAAATCAGTTGCAACACCAGATGTATTAATAAGCTCCAAAGTACTCGGTGTGTTTCCTGTTGTTACAACAATCGTATGAGAAGATAGTTCTACTTGTACACCAGCAACTGTATTATACATAGCAGTTGTACCAGTAATGTCCACCCCATTAAGTTGTAAGGTTGTTGAAGCTGTCGTTGAGGCTGTTGTGGCTTGTGTTTCATAATCAATCAAATACGTATGATTCGGAGCCAAAGTAATGGTAGGCGTAGAAGGTGTATGCGTAATTAACGTTCCGTTTACTGTTTGATTCGTGACTAAATTAAGTGGTGCACCATCTGCGACAGTTTGCGTCTCTGTTGTAACGAAATTTGCATTATTCGTTGTAATGGCTAAACCGGTTACTCCTGTTGCTCCTGTTGCTCCTGTTGCTCCCGTCGCTCCTGTTGTTCCTGTTTCACCAGTTGCTCCTGTTGCCCCTGCTGCTCCTGTCGTTCCCGTTACACCACCTCCTGTAGGGCCCGTTGGACCTGTAGGACCTGGCGGGCAAGTCGGACAAGGCCCCGTTACACCTGTTAATCCTGTTGCTCCGGTCACTCCTGTTGTTCCCGTTACACCTGTTACTCCGGTTGCTCCAGTCACTCCTGTTACACCTGTTGACCCAGTTGCTCCAGTCACTCCTGTTGCTCCCGTTATACCTGCTAATCCTGCTGCTCCGGTCACTCCTGTTGTTCCCGTTGCACCAGTTACTCCTGTTGTTCCAGTCACCCCTGTTACACCCGTCGCACCAGTTATCCCTATTGCTCCGGTTGCTCCCATTTCTCCCGTTATACCTGTTGCACCAGTTACCCCCGTTGCTCCTATTGTCACTTGAGAGTTCACTACATTGTTCAACTTAGCATCTAATAACATCTCTTTTTTTATAGCAAGGTTTAACATGTCTCTAACACTCGTGTTAATTTCCAACAAATCATTGATAGTTACAGGAGTACTTAGCCCTGGTAGAGTTCCTAATGCATACTGAATTTTCTCTGCTTCTGAATTTATTAAATGACTTAGTGCTAACTCTTCTAAAGCAATTGAAGCTAACAATAAGTTTTTTGCGTCCTCTCGTGTGATCATAATTTCAGGTGTAATATTTGGCATATTTGCTTGCGACAATTTTTTATCCTCCTTTCAGTAAAAAAACAAACGGTTTTTTATTAGAATATGTACAAGTGGACAAAGTCGTTCTTGGCTAAATAACTCATTTTAATTTTTTTCAGAATATTACAGGGAATAAGCATACTGTTTCAGAGAGAGTTCCCTACCATTTCATTCCTCTTTATTTCTTATAAATACTTACCATAATTTTTTCCATAGAATAAAAAAATCATGGTAATATCTTTCTAACTCCCACTTCCGCCCCAAATTTTGTACAAATCTTTATTTGAATAGAGGGAATGCCAGTTCTTATAAAATAATTTTTATAAACATTTTCCTAAATCCCCTCACCATATACAGCTTCCTATCTTGTTTTTCTATACTAATGTTTTACGGAATCTGTTTGTTTTTTTATTGTTTATCGTCCAATTGAAGATATTCTCTTATATTTTCTAAACGCCCCTTCATTTAGAACGTGTATTAGTCTGTGGACAAATTCATGTACAATCATTAGGGAGATTGGATTTCCTATAAACTCCGTTCGCGTTGCCTGCATGCTTGATATTTTATTTTTAAAAATACGCTACCAAATATTAATACTGTCCTCGAAAACACTTCAAACGTAAAGACACTTTGGAGTGTAGCCAAGGTGTCTTTATTATTTTTCGGTTCTATATTGTTTACCTTCTTCATATACTAACAATGCTGATGCCATCAGTTATTTTATATAAAGAAAGAGTATTTCTCCATCCAACCGGAAATACTCTTTCTTTAGCTTTATTGTTCATATTAACTTAAAATATTATATATAGTACTATTGCAAGTGAAATAAGGAGTTTATTTCTTTATACTATTAGAAAAAGAGCTTTCTTCACTTAACTGCATCCTAATTGTTAGACACATAATCTAACAATTGGAGGTGCAGTTTTTCTATTGCTACCGTCGCATTCGTGATGAGTTAAGGAATCGTAGTCAGAAAGTGAATCACAAGAAGGTGCAATGCAGTAATGGAGAATTTCTTTGGGATCATGAAGTCGGAATTCCTCTACATAAAAGAATTTGAAAGTGTAGAGCATTTTAAAATAGAATTAGAAAAATATATAGATTATTATAATAAGAAACGGATTAAGGCAAAATTAAAAATGAGCCCGGTACAATACCGGACTCATTTGAATCAAGTAGCCTAATGAAATAACCGTGTCTAACTTTTAGGGGTCACTTCACTTTTTCAGTTTACTTCACATATACATAATCTTTATTTTTCCTTTTTCATGTCTCCATAAATAAAAATAATAATGAGTCTTTTATTACCGTAATAAATTATAATTTTATACCAAGAAAAATGCTATTTTACTCGAAATAATTCTCATCATTTTGAACTGAACTTATAGGACTAGTAATTGGGCTACTAACTAAATCTAATACATTTTCTAACTTGAATTGCAAAAGCATTTCTTGCTTAATAACCGTTTGCAACGTTTGCCTTACACTATTATTTAATATTAACAGATTCGGCAACGTCACTGGTGGAGGTGTAACACCAGTGTTTAAAGTCCCTAATAAAAATTGAATTTTTTCTGCTTCACTATTAATAATATGAGCTAATGCCAGTTCTTCAAGAGCAATAGAAGCTACTATTAAAGAAATGGATTGACCTGGCGTAACTGCTATTGTCGGAGTTATATTTGGAATATTCGCTTGAGACATACTCATCTTCCTCTCTTTTTTTAAATTCCATACACTGTATGATTTTTTAAAGAAATTGTATCCTGTCTTACAGCGCCCATATTTTTTTTACAATCTAATTAAAATAAAAAGACGCTTCTTTATTGATTTTAATTAATTTTATTTTGAAATTTTATGCTATCTTGACTTCACATATATTAGAAATGAAACTTAGAAAAAACAATAAAAAGATAGCTTTTTCGTTTGAACTTCTATCCCTTTCAATACTTGCATATATGTAATATAAAACAGATAAGGAATGTTGAAAAATAATTATTTCAAAACATGATTCCTGGACTAGCGATAACAAAAGGGGGAGCTATTTTGAACAGCACCAAAAAAAGCAAATTATTTTTAATATTATCTGCTCATCGCACTGGATCCAGTGCGACAGCTGGAGTTTTTTATACTTTAGGAATACCTATGGGAGATTATTTATTAAAACCCTCTGTCACCAATCCAAAAGGCTATTTTAAAAATATTGATTTTGTAAATTTAAATGACCGAATTCTAAATTCAGTTAACGCTACTTCGGATAATCCACCTATAAGAAAAAACATTAAATACACCATCGATATATTGCAATATTCAGAATTTTTTATAAACAAACTAAACCAATACAGGGGCTAAAAGATCCTAGAATCTGTTTAACATTCCCTATATGGAAATCACTTTTAGAATGTTTGGTAGATGTTACATATATATTTAATTGGCGTCCAATGCAGGAATCTATACTTTTTCTTGTTCATAGAGATAAAATTGATGAAGAGCAAGCTACCGGAATTTTAAGTGAACATCATAAAAATCTTATATTTTATAATCCCTTCACGATTTTAATGAAGAATCAGTAAGGATTGAATTGTAACTATCGTGATAATTGCACTAGGTATACTCCCATAGATGAATATTTTACTAATCTAAAATTAATAGTTTTTTGTTTCCAGTGTTGGGATATTCCAAACATTTTAGTGATAGTATTGTATACCAGATCAGTTCCAACAGCTATAGAAGGATTTATACCTAATGCTAGGAGGAATGGAGTTAATAATGTAGCCCCTCCTACTCCTGTTTCACCAACTATTCCCCCTATGATTAAACCCATCATTATACTCCCTCCCTTCCATATTAATTTTTAATATTTATTATTTTAAAATAGACGCTATATATAACGAAATTTATAAGGAGGATGCAAATACATGTCAAATAAAAGTGAACATAATTCAAAATGGTTAGATTCCTATAAATTATTATTTGCTCCATCACTTGATTCTAGTGTTGTAGGACCTACATTCCCACCAATTTCACCATTTACACTACCTACTGGGCCTACCGGAAACACTGGACCTACCGGCGGCACTGGACCTACCGGAAACACTGGACCTACTGGAAACACTGGGCCTACCGGCGGCACTGGACCTACCGGAAACACTGGGCCTACCGGCGGCACTGGGCCTACCGGCAACACTGGACCTACCGGAAACACTGGACCTACTGGAAACACTGGGCCTACTGGAGACACTGGGCCTACCGGAAACACTGGACCTACCGGCGGCACTGGACCTACCGGCGGCACTGGACCTACCGGCGACACTGGACCTACCGGAAACACTGGGCCTACCGGAAACACTGGGCCTACCGGAAACACTGGACCTACCGGCGGCACTGGACCTACGGGGGATACTGGACCTACCGGAAACACTGGATCTACTGGCGACACTGGACCTACGGGGGATACTGGACCTACCGGAAACACTGGGCCTACTGGCGACACTGGACCTACGGGCGGCACTGGACCTACGGGGGATACTGGACCTACTGGAGACACTGGGCCTACTGGAAATACTGGACCTACGGGGGATACTGGACCTACCGGAAACACTGGGCCTACTGGCAACACTGGGCCTACTGGAAATACTGGACCTACGGGCAGCACTGGGCCTACGGGGGATACTGGACCTACCGGAAACACTGGGCCTACTGGCAACACTGGGCCTACTGGAGACACTGGGCCTACTGGAGACACTGGACCTACTGGAGACACTGGGCCTACGGGGGATACTGGACCTACCGGAAACACTGGGCCTACTGGCAACACTGGGCCTACCGGCGGCACTGGGCTTACGGGCAACACTGGACCTACCGGAAACACTGGGCCTACTGGCAACACTGGGCCTACCGGCGGCACTGGGCTTACGGGCAACACTGGACCTACCGGAAACACTGGGCCTACTGGCAACACTGGGCCTACTGGCAACACTGGGCCTACTGGCAACACTGGGCCTACTGGCAACACTGGGCCTACTGGCAACACTGGGCCTACGGGCGGCACTGGGCTTACGGGCAACACTGGACCTACGGGCGACACTGGATCTACGGGTCCTCTCATCACTGCTGATAATGCTCGTATAATTAATTCCGCCTCACAAAATGTCGCTGATGGAGCAGCAGTTCCCCTGGCAACTAATGCTGTAATTAATGGCACAGCAATTACACATACAGCAGGATCTACTGATATTTCACTATCTCCCAATCAAACATACTGGATTTTTTTCGAGTCTGAATCTGGTGTAGGAACTGGTACTGCAGAGTTAGAATTCCAATTAAATGGAACTATAGTAAGTGGAACACAGTCTAGAGCAACAAATCAAACGAGCGGGAGTACAGTATCTTTATCGTCAGGAGCAGTTCTTTCTACTGGTGCAGCACCTAATATATTAACATTAGTTAATAATTCTGGTGGAGTTAGAACACTCACGGGGACTAACATCAACATAGTAAGAATCCAATAATTTTTTGTGATTTTAGATAATCCAAGCATATAAACTAAAAACTTGGAAATGCCCCCTTAAACTTTGGTAGCACCACACCGCCACTAAGTAAGTACCTTGGATAGGCTACACTGAACTAGACAAAAAATTAAGGTCAAGTAGACTACAACTGATCTATTTGAGGAGAATCTACTATGACGAAAAATAAAAGAGAAAGAAGAACCTTTACAGCGGAATTTAAGCACCAAATGGTTCAGCTGTATCAGAATGGTAAGCCAAGGAAAGATATCATTAAGGAATATGGATTAACACCATCATCATTGGATCGATGGATGAATCAAAATCAAACGTTCATTAAGTGCGAAAAGCTGTCCATACGATAATGCGGTAGCGGAAGCAACCTACAAAATCTTTAAAACAGAGTTCGTTCGCGGTCGTCATTTCACAAGTTTAGAAGAATTGAACGACTACGTAAACTGGTTTAACAATGTTAAAATCCATGGAACACTGGGCTATTTGAGTCCTGTTCAGTACAGGCAGGAACCCCTAAAAAAAATTGTCTAGTTTCGTGTTGACATACCATTATTATCATAAGGAATTCCACAGGGTTCTCTGGACTAGTACCTTGCTTTCCTTGCACACTTTGAGAGAAGAATCCGTTTATTACTAACGGGTTCTTTTATTTATTCGCCATACAATAATGACTTTACTAAATAAAAATTCTTTATTCAAAATAAAAAATCCACCCATTAAGGTGAACTTTTTATGTAACTATTTCTGTGAGTTTCGTTCACATCATATTGTTCGTCATTTGAAAAACTTCTTTGTTCTTCATGATATATAATATGTGTCTCTTAAAATAATGTGCTTATACCCAATTTCTTTTTAGGTGTCTAATTTGTCCATTATAGTTTTATTTTTATCCTAGGTGAAAATATACACTTTTTTGTTTTTAGGTCTCTATAAAGTCTCAGCTCAAGCAAATCTTGCAATCACTTACACTTGCTCTTTAGAAAAAAGAAACCAGCTCCCCTAAATTTGAATTTGTATAAGCTTAGCTTGATAGCGATATGGCGCTATCCCCAATAGAATGTTTTCTTCTTTGCATAATAAATGCCCCCTATTTGGCTCCCTCAAGTATAAAACCACTCTTAGTAAGTGTCCAAGTTCCATAGGGGGCTAAAGAGGAATCTTTGAAATAAAATAATTCATCTCCTAGCCATTACTTAGGAATCTCTCCTTCAAATCACTAGAATATTAAGTAATGAGTAGTTCTATATATTAAGGATATATTCTTTCATTTACTGTAATTAATCTAATTATAGTTATAACAAAAACAATCTATTCTCACTACCCAAGATAAGGGTATCTTGAATCAACTAATGTTTTATTCCAGAATCATTTTTTTAACAAATTATTAAAATATTCCCTATTGTGATGAATACTTGGATCATTAGGAATAAATTGTGCAGCTTTTTCATTATGATAAATTGCTTTTTCATACTCTTTTATACGATCATAACAAATACACAATTGAATATGCGGTAACCATGTATAACATGCTTCACGAATAAAATAAGAATTATCAGGCCTTGGTCCTTCAATTGCTGAGCGATACCAATAAATAGCCTTTTGATAGTCATTTTTTTGTAAAAATAGATAGCCTAAATGACAACAAATTTCTCCTCTAGGTGTATCATACATAAATGAATCTAGACAAGAATGAACAGATTCTTTCCAATTACCTAATTCCCAATAACATTCAGCTCTTTTCAGACAAGCTTGAATATTATCTTCAAACCATCCTTGCCCTTCATCTAAAAATTTTGAGTACCACTTAATTGCTACATCATATAATTGATGATCCTTGCATTCGTTCGCATAATAATATACATCTCGCGGACTTAGCTCTTTTCCATCTGCAATATGTTTTTCATATAACCTTAAATTCCGGTCACTATACGCCTTTTCTTTTTTATGTGTTACACCTATGTCACTGTCCATCAGATTTCCATATACCTCCAAATATTCATGGACAAAACCATGCCATTTAAAATTCCTATTTCTCTTTACTAAACGGTATCTCCTCAGCTGAAATGTTGGATTTCCTTCTACATCAAAACTCAAATAATAGTTCATAGATACCGCATCAATATTTGCATCTAATGTACGCTTTAAGTGAAGGAATTTCTTTTTATCTTCATCTGCAATCTCGTCATCTGCATCAAGCCAAAGGATATATTTTTTAGTGGCCTTAGAGAACGCAAAATTTCGTGCTGCCGAAAAATCATCAATCCATTTAAAGTCATAAATTTTTGACTTATACCTTTTTACAATTTCTTTTGTGGCATCTGTTGAACCTGTATCCACAATAATAATTTCATCAACTATTCCTTTAACAGAATCTAAACATCTTGAAATAGTTTGTTCTTCATTTTTTACAATCATACACAAACTGATAGTGATTGAACTTTTTTCCATATAATTTCCCTCCTATCCTATGACATATATATGTGTAGGATAGGAGGGAAATTATATTTCTTTGGATTTCATTGTGTAACAATATTAATCTATAAATCCTTGTATAGCATTATAAATACAAAGTATTTAACAGGTAACAACAATACTTAAAAGAAGATAAAAGCCATTTTTCAATACATCTTCCCAGTCAGTGAACCTTACAAAACAGAAACCTAAGAATTAATATTGATTTTTTATCCGATAAAAAGCGAAAATGTTGTATACAGATTTTCTACACTATCACGTTTCATGAATTTTCAGTATACAAATATTAATAGAACTGAAACTGTTTTTTTACATAAAGAAACATTTGCACAAGAAGTTGAACTCATTTAAGTCTAACTTGATCGACATGTGTTACAGTTCTACAATCGTATTACTTAACATCTCAAGATCTAGATGATGACATAATCCCAATCGTATATAAAAGCAGCCAATCTGTCATTTCGCTCTAGATTTATAATCTTTATTTTTTCTCAAAAACTATTATTCCTGCTGATTGAAAACCTATTTTTTAATCCGTTACAAGTTTTATTATTTTGAATGGTTGTTTACCTCAATCATTTTTTTTCTCCTCACATAACATATTCATATAAAAGTTTAAAGGAGGAATATCATGAGTCACGATAAAAAACATTGCAATCCTGTATTCTTCACAGCAGAATGTTGCAACAACCCACAAACAATTCCTATTACAGGACAGCAATTAAATCAATTAATAACGTTATTAAATTCTTTAGTAACAGCAATTGCTAGCTTTTTTGCAGATCCAAGTGAAACTAATAGACTGATATTAATCAATTTATTTAATCAATTTTTAGATTTATTAAACTCGTTAATACCTTCACCAGAAGGAAATTATCTAAAACAGTTAATTCAAAGCATTCTAACAATCCTACAATCACCCGCACCTAATCTAAGTCAATTGGCTGTACTACTTCAACAATTTTACAGTGCCCTTGCGCCTTTCTTTTTTGCTTTAATCATTGATCCAGCATCTTTACAACTTCTTCTAAATTTATTAGTTCAGTTAATTAATGCTACTCCAGGGCCTACTGGACCTACTGGACCTACTGGTGCTACCGGTGCTACTGGACCTGCTGGTGCTACCGGACCTACTGGTGCTACTGGACCTACTGGTGCTACTGGACCTACTGGCGCTACCGGATCTGCTGGTGTTACTGGACCTACCGGGCCTCTTGTAACCGCTAATAACGCACGTATAACAAACCCAGCAATTGTGCAAGTAGCTGCTGGAGCTGCAGTTCCTTTATCTACTAATAACCTTATTAATGGCACAGCAATTACACATGTACCAGGATCACCTTTTATTACATTAGATCCAAATCAAACTTATTTCATTTCTTATGAAGCTTCAACAAATTTAGGATTCGCTGACCAAGGAACATCGATATTACAATTTGAATTGGACGGATCTTTAGTTGGTGGAACACAAAGCGAATTCAACTTAGCAGGGTTAAGTGCAAATTTCCCAGTTGCAACTAGAGTATCACAAAGTTCAGATGCAGTAATTACTACAGGTGCAGTTCCAGGCATATTAACATTAGTAAATGCTTCAGGTCACGCATTAAATGTTGAAGGTACTAATATTAACATAGTAAAAATAGAATAACTCTAAAAAACAACTAACTTACAATGAATCCTTAAAATAAGTAGTAATTCCAAACGACTACCTATTCCCTAAAGAATAGGTAGTTTAATTTTCACTGAAATTCACATAATTTTCTTATAAAGATATTCCAATTATTTTTCATTAGAAATATCCGCCACTTATTTGCTCCCGCGAATTTACTTGAAGTGGGCATTTTTCGTTCAGTTATTATTTTTGATAGCTAACAAATGCACCCAAAAATAAACAAGTTAACTCTCTTTTTTTAATTTTTTGTTGCTTTTGATACAAATTCCACTATGCGTATAGCTTCGTTTTTGCTATTGATAGCTAAGTTATAACCTCTACCCAAATTGATAATACAGTTACAAAAATAGACTCGTTTAGAAAAGGGCGTATCTTTCACGTACCCGCAACTACTGTATATTTTTGTGAAAGGAAACCATTTTTCTATTTGTATAAGTTGTTTGCTTTATTCATGCATTTTATAAATCCCTAAAAAAGCAAACTTTCTCCAACTATTATCAATATCAATTTTTCAAAAATGAATACCTAACTTTTTAAACTTGTGATGAAGGAAATTCAACTCTCCACTAATATTCCTATCGTGATATATATTTTAAGAAGAGCATCATTACTTTTTAAGTCACAAGATCCAAATTAATTTTCTTTAACAACCATAATTTAATCAAAACTGATTAGAAGCGACTATTTTGGATATAATCTCAACTTACTAATTACAAAGTTCAATGACAATTCACTGTTTTTAAGACTTATACTGCTTAGCTTAAATTATCAGGTTCAATACTTATAATAATATGCATACCAATATTTCCCTTCACTTAGGCAAGATTTAGTATTACACAACCTTCAACAATAAAAAAATTACGTTATATTAATAATAAGAAAACAAAAACAAGTGAAACAGTTTGCGATTTATAAATCATTACAAATCACTTACTTAATAGAAAAAATTATCAATAAACTAAGCTAATGACTTATCCCTCTTAAATATTTATGAATAAAATAAATAATAAATCTGTTTTTGAGATTTATAAAATACAACTGAAACAGAGAGGAGAACTTATTACTATGTCACAAGCTAACATACCAAATATAACTCCTAGCATTTCTTTAACTAGGGAAGAATCCATTAATTTAATTTTAGCTTCTATCGCTTTAGAAGAATTAGGTTTAACTCATATTATTAATGCAGAAGCAGAAAAGATTCAATATGCAATTGGAACATTGTCTGGATTATCACCAGCTGCTACGTTAGATGAAATTTTAGCAGTCAATGAAAGTGTGAATCAAACGATACAAAATGCACTTAAAACACAGATGTTGTTACAAAATAAGTTGGATAGTGTAATAAAAACACCTGTATTAACAGGACCAACTGGTGCTACTGGTTCATCTGGTGCTACTGGCGCTACTGGTCCTCTAATAACTGCTAATAACGCTCGTATTATTGATCCTGCTATCCAACAAGTTGCGGATGGCGCCGCAGTTGCATTTACCTTTAACTCTGTTATTAATGGAACTGCAATCTCTCACACACCTGGATCAACAGATATTACGTTAGCTCCTAATCAAACCTACTATGCTTTTTATGAAGCCTCCTCAAATTTAGGATTTCAAAATCAAGGAACTGCAATTTTACAATTGGAACTAAATGGAATATTACTAAACGGATCACAAAGTGAGGTTAATTTATCACAAACAGCTACAAACTTCCCTCCAGATTTCACCAGATTATCACTTAGTTCAGGTGCAGTATTTAATACCGGATCAGGAACTAATATATTAACGTTAGTCAATGCTTCAGGGCACGCTTTAGATGTGGAAGGAGCCAATATTAATATCATAAAACTTCAATAAAAAAATTTTTTTCGATTTAGGTCTATAGTATTGTTTTCACAGTATAAATTAGCCTTCATTTAGTAATGTTCAATTGCCTATATCCTTCACACAATTCCACCTAAAAACCTTTAATTAAAACATTATAATATCCACCTGTATAAGCCCTTTATAATATTAAACTATTATAAAGGGCTTATTTAGCAAAATTAAATAGCCTAAACAAAGCATACAAAACGTTTATTACCTTAATATCAAATTACATTTTTACTACAGAAGCCCAAAAATATATAAATGGATAAGCTATAAACATTGTAAAGAGGCATAGAATGTACAGATACTAAAAAAAATGAGAGGAGGCAAAACATGTCTCAAGCGAATATCCCTAATATAACTCCAACGATATCGATTACTGCCGGGCAATCAATTTCTTTACTTCTGGCATCTATCGCACTCGAAGAATTAGCACTGGCACACATTATTAATAGTGAGGCGGAGAAAATTCAATTTGTATTAGGAACACTAAATAATGGTATTACTCCTCCCCCAGTAACATTGTCAAATTTGCTTACAATAAATCATAGTGTTCAACAAACATTACAATCTGCTATTAAGCAAGAAATGCTTTTACAATTTAAATTAGAAAATATCTTAACTTTGATTGATGAATAATACGCTTTTATAACTTGTAGTCGTCCGATTATTTAAATTTAAGCGCCTGTGACACATTCAAATAAATAATTCAAAAAAAAATAATAACAAAAAATGAATCATTAGTAATTAGGACACTAATTTAAGAATACGATATAAGTATTCGAGGGAAAAACAGCTACTTATATCGTATTCATTTTAATATTATCTCTTTTTTCTCTTAAACTTATGATGTTTATTGTTTCGTTTTTTATTTTCGTAATTTCCGAATAAATTATAATCTTTTATTTTGTTTACAGTCTTTTGTAGATTAGGTGATAAATTATATGGGTCAGTATTTGGATATTCATCTGGTAATTTCTTATAATTCTTTCCCATTCTGTTCGGTCCAAAAATTAAATCATCCCAAAAATTAGTCATAGCACTAGACTCCTAACTGTAATCATATTAAGTATTCCGCCTAATCATAATGTATTCAACTTTTGTCTGTGTGTGCATAAGTATCAACATAGCATTATTATGCTATAAATACACTGCACTCTTAACATAAGCGTTTAAAGGAGGAAAAAAATATGTCTTTGCCCAACATTCCGGATATAGAGCCCCACATAACATTAACTCGAGAAGAAGTAATTAACCTTCTTTTATCTTCCATTGCAATGGAAGAGATAGGACTTTCCCATTTAATAAATGCAGAAGCTGAAAAAATCCAAAAAATAATAAGTAAAGACTGTCTGTCTGTAAAAGAAGCCATTGTTACTCAAGAAAGTGTAGAAAAAATATTAAGAAATATTATTAAAACCCAGATGCTACTGCAGTTTAAACTAGAAGATGTACTGAAAATCCCAACCTTGGACTGTGATGATTGTGATTGCGATTGTGAGGATTGCGATTGTGAGGATTGTGAGGATTGCGATTGAATTTCTAAAAAATAACGTAAACAAATATATATCACATAAGGTGACTTATTGGTACATAAAAATCATTTAAAAGGAGCAGGATTTAAAAATGGGTTATACTAGTGAATTATTAATGAATTGCATCGAATGTATGTACCAAAGGGAATCTGCATTAAACAAACTTTTAGAAGCTGAATTGAATATGTTAAGTTCGTTATTAGATACTGAAAATCAATCAAATGATATTGTAAAAGTTCAAAATAACATTGTAAGTTTAATGACGTGTATCTGTAATTCAAATACATTATTTCTAGATACTTTTGAATCAATAATCTATAGACACTATTTTATACGGGAATGATTAAAATGAATCTTAAGAGTTTAATTCAAGAAATAGAAAAACAAAATTTATATATTGAACAAATTATTATACTATGTATTAAACTAATCGATCACCACAACGCACACCCATCTCAAAACACAATAGTATTTGAACACAATTTAACTCTACTTTCAAATTTATTATTAAATAGAACACATGTAATAAAAAGAAAATTAGCTCTATGTGCTACATTAATGAACACTTTAGACATGTCTAATCTTAATATAAATAATAGAATAAAATCTTCTATATCTCCTGCTACACTTGCCGATTTGAAAAACATTGAATTTAATAATTTTACATGCAAGAAATTGTTTAATGAAAACATAAAACAATTAGAATTAATTTCACTTGATTTTAAATAATAGCAAAGAAATCACCTTTCTTCATAAAATCACTAAACAGTTACCAAAATAATATACCATTTAAAAGAAAAAACTATTAACCTAAAAGTGATTCTTTTGTAAGCACATAAAAAAGACCTTGTTCTGCCTTTCTTCCTATTAAATAGATAGTATTAAAAACGACTCAACCATCGAGATCCGATAGAACATCGAATTTCGATGGTTGAGTCGTTTATTAGAACTAATTATACTTATAAAATAAATAGTTAAGTTTTTTGGGCTAAACTAAACCGAAACTCATCCCCCACCTACCGTTGGGCTACACCTCTCATACGGTTGAGGAATAGCATCCGATTTCAATACACTAACACTTCACTTTCACCAAAGGAATACTCTACAAAATTTATAATGGATAAACCTAAATACTTCCTTCAAGGAGATTATTTTTTCGTTCTATCCGTAAATTGTGGATGAGGACAAATTCTCCTATTGCTTCCTCTTGTTGTTTACTGCTACTTTTTTACATTTGTTTATAACATGAACTTCTCAATTTCTTGTACAGATTGTAGTATAATGGATAAAAATGTATTTCTTATTTTCACTTTTAAAAAGGAAGCTACTTAAATCAATAAAAGTCCTATCTAAGTTTATCCAATATGTTCGTTTTACTAAAAAGATATAATTCGAACAAGCATTTACTACTATTATTTTGATATGAGAGTACAAAACGTCTTCTATTTTAGGATTAAAATAGAATTATTTCATTTTAATTAATTTAACAAATCAAAATTATCACCAGTTATTCTGGTGGCAACAACAACAAATTACAATACGTTTACAGCAAGATTCTTCACATCTTCTTTTACAGCACTTGTGTTTTCTTTTACAACATTTGTGTCTATTTCTACAACCCGTATGCTTATGGTCATTAAAACATTCACAATGATGTTTACGATTGCCACAGTTCCTACACATTTTTATCCCCCCCTGATAACCAAAGCTTAGAATATTATATGCTCTAATAAGACAAGGGTTTGTTTTATAGCCTATCCATAAATAATTCACACTAACTATCGTCCTCTATCCTGTCTCTCACTCATAATTTTTAAATTAAATTGTGTATCAACATATTAATTTTCATCATACAATTATTAAACAATATATAATTTTATTATGATTTATTAGGTGCAATTCCCTCATTATTAATGAGCTTCAAAACACTTTATAATACCGCCATCTTTTGTTTCAGCTACAGATTGAGATGAAAATTACAACATTTATATATAACGTTTAACTTAAGTATGTATAAAAATTAGTAATGGAGGTAAATATCTTATTTGTATTTCTTCACCTCGAAGTTATGTATTACATAATAAAAAGAGTACTTGTTTCCGCAAGTACTCGAGTTTCATTCACATTAGAAAGAAGTTTAGGAAAGTTCTTATAACTAATCCTATACCAATTTATGCTTATACTTATTAAAAAGATATAGAAAAAACACCCATTTTCATAATATTTAAATAAAAACCTAAATATTACACATGGATAATATTGGTTTCATAAGTTCGAATCCTCTGAATTAGCGCTTCAATTTAATTTTTAATTAACTCAACTATTTAGTTGTTTTAATTGGACTTTTCATCAATTAATGTCCTAATTAGCTATTTGAAATGAGAATTTCCTAAGTGATTTTTTCTTACATTTGCAATACATTTATCATTTTAACGAAGAAGACTCCTTCCTCAAGGAACGAAAAGTAAGTAGGTGGAAGATGAATTAGCTTCGGACATGAGATGGCAAGAAGCAATCTTCATTTTTCGACATACATAAATTGTTACCTCACTACCTGGCAAATGTATGTGTGTTATAAAATAGATCAACAAAACGAAGGCACTGAAAAAGTGATTGCTTTGAAAAAATAACGTGTATTTTATCAATATATAGAAAAACAAAAGGAGTCCATCACCTGTATATAGTAGGTGATGGACTCCTTTTTCTTATTATGTGGACTTTTTCAGTGGCCTCAACAAAACTGGTCTATTTTTAATTCAATTCAATTGTTACATCTCCAGCAGATGTTTTCCCGCTAATTTTCACACTACCATTGCCAATTACTACATCGCTATTTTTCTCCTTAAAAATACTAACTTCACCTGCAAATGTTTTCCCGCTAACAGTCGCATCTTGAGGCTTCTCGAGTAAACGGATATCAATGGCACCTGCAATTGAACTTGCTTCTAAATCATATTTGGAGTCGTGATCAATAACATCTACATCTCCACTTGTTGTTTTCGCAACAACTTTACCAGTTACTTTTTTCATTTTAACTTTGCCTGCTTTTGTAGACCCTTCAACTTTCTTCGCTGTTACTCTCTCTATTTCTACATCTCCACCTAGCGTTGCTGCTTCTACACGTTCACTTTTCACATTATTTACCTCTATCTCACCTGCCGAAGAACTTACTTTTATTTCATGATAAAGACGTTCTGGAACAATAATTGTTATTCCTGGTGTTTTAAATCCAAAAGATAAAAATGAAAAATCTAAAGAAATTCCTTTTTTTATCTTCCCTTGAACTTTTAATATATCTCCCTGTTCATCAATACTCATTTTTTGTTTCTCAACATTCCCTGTTTGTTTTATATAAAAAGAAGAATCATGTCCCTGCTGAATTGTAACATCCCCAGCATCCAAATCAATTTCTAATTTTTTAATTTTTTCATTATTAATAACTTTTTCTTTCTCTCCTCCTTCCGCCGCATCCACTGCTTTTGTATATGTTTGCGATATTCCAATAATCCCAATGATAATACAAGCGATAGCTATTAATACTATTTTTTTCATCTCACCTATTCCCCTTTAATCATTTTGAGATTCCAATTGACATAACCTAAACATAAATTTTTGAACCCTTTTGTACAGTAATAAGCCACTATACATAACAATAATCCCACTCCGACAAATGCAATTGAAACAAACAGATCAATCCATAAGAAAGTACCTGTTAGCACTTTAATTACTACTAACAGCGGAGCCACAATTGAGGAAATGCCTCCAATCCAAATTGAAATGATAAAACTTACAATTAGAACTAAAGGTCCTAACGCAATAATAAAGTTTAATAAACTAAGACCAATTGCTGCTATTACAGCTCTTGTAATATTTGAAGCAGACGGATCTTTTTTCATCTCATCAAAACAATATAATGCCAACATTTCTTTTGCTATTGCTTTTGGTGAACCCAGCCCATTTACAATTTCAAATTCTTTCTTCCCTTCCTCTAATCCAAACTGAAAATGTTCCTCATAATCATATAAAATATCTTGTCTTTCTTCTTCTGGTAGCTTTCTAAGATGTCCCGATAATTCTCGAAGAAACTGCTCTTTGTTCATCTCATTACACCTCTTCAATAATTTCTTGTACCCCTTTAGCAAAGTCACACCACTCTGTTACAAGTAATTGAAGTTGCTCTTCGCCTTGATTTGTTAATTGATAATATTTACGCGGTGGTCCTTCGGTTGATTCTTTTAAATACGTGTGAAAATAACCCTCTTTTGTTAAACGACGTAATAACGGATATACTGACCCTTCTGATATTAAAAATTTATTTGAAATTTGCTGAACAAGTTCATAGCCGTAGCAATCTTTTCGTTTGACAAGCGCCAGCACACAAAGTTCTAACACACCTTTTTTAAACTGGACGTTCAAAAATACTCCTCCTCTTTAATTAGTAATACTCCATACAAGGTAATTACCTTAACCATAATATACCATTTGCTATTATTCATTGCAAGGTACTGTTTTTAATAACATTCTCTATTTTTTTTTAAGGGATCAACAATATAGCCATCAAGTTAAGCAAGCAAACCAAAAACGAAAAAATGTGCTTATTTGTTACAAGTTAATACAAAATGTTGTTCTAGGAACACTATTAAAATTTTAAGATGTTGGAGATAAAGCGGTACCTCTGAAAGTAAAGAATAGAGCGATTTCTCGCTCTATAACTATATTAAATTATTTATTTAATTCATCTTTTACCTGTTTTAAAAGATATTCTTTTGTTTGCTCCGGTTTAATTTTTGGTATAATTTACCTTTTACGCCCTCTTTCCATTTACTCAACATATATCCACTGATTTCTTCACCTTTGACACAATTAATCATTTACGCTTCTTTGTCGTTATTGAGGTAAGCCGTAATTTTACAGCCTGTTTAAATATCGATTGCTGTACCAAAAAACAAAATCAACGATACTTTCATTATTTTACTCATTTATACCCCCTTGTTTAATAAAAATAATAAAGAATGTCTTTTTTAAATCAATGCACCAGATCTTTCTTTTTAAAATCATACAAACTTAATATAAGAAAAAGTGAAAAGTGAACTAATAAAACCCCAATTCCCAACCACACACCATCATGATTCAAAATTTTCTCATGAAACTTTATATAGCCAAAGATTGAATAAGAGTTAATGGATAATCCTAAACTTCCGATAACATGCATCGCTATTAAAAGGCCAACACCAATCCCAATTGCATTCGCTGTACTATTCATTTTTATAGATATATACATCGTAATTGCTGCGACAGCAAGTAAAAATAAAAATGTTGCCCCGTTCATTTGAAGAAGAACTCCTAATCCTTCAAATATTGATAGTTCTACTTTTCCGTAGCTAGGATGTTGCAACATGAATTTTTCTCCAAGTCCAAATAAGTAAGAACCACTTACAATAGAAACAATAAAATTAAATAATAAAAAGAAGATAATAATTATACTTAATGCAATCAATTTACTAAAAATGAGAGAACTTCTGTTCATACCCTGTAGTAAGGGGAGTTTCAGCGTTCCTTCTCTATACTCATCTGTTATACTACTCGCCGCTAATACGATAATATATACGACCACTAAAAAACTTGATATTGCATCTAACGTAATAGCACTTGCTGAAAATCCATTTAATGCAATTTCAGGAACAGGTGGTACATTTAAATTTGCAGGAATATTTTCTTTAATCGTGCTCATATTCTCCATCATATGCTTCGTAGAAGCGAGCGTACCAATGACAACAAGAAGAGAGATTGCAATAAACACATACATTCTTTTTCCAGAAAACATTTTCACCAATTCATTCCTAACCATTTTAAGCATAAACCATCGTCCCTCCTATTGTGTCAAAGAATAAATCTTCTAATGAATCTATTTCTTGATCAAGATTTTCTCGATTACAATCTAGTAGTAATTTCCCTTTATTCAAAATAAGAAATCGTGTACATACTTGTTCAAGTTCATGCAAAATATGACTTGATATAAGAAGTCCTATTTTCTCTTTTTCCGCTAACTCTTTAATCATTGTTCTCATATCTCGTATTCCTTGTGGATCCAATCCATTTGTTGGCTCATCTAAAATTAACAACTCAGGTTTTTTTAATAAGGATATTGCAATTCCAAGACGCTGCTTCATTCCCAATGAATATTCTTTCACCTTATCTTTAGCCCTCGCTTGTAATTGTACGAGGTTGAGAACTTCCCAAATCCGCTGCTCTGTTACATTGTTTAAATTCGCTACTAGTTTTAAATTTTTATATCCAGAAAGATTTACATGAAAGCTCGGGGTCTCTACGATAGCTCCTACCTTCTTCATCGCTTGACTAAATTCATGATCAATATTGTAACCACCAATTTTTACGGTTCCACCATCACGATGAATCAAATTTAAAATCATACGGATTATTGTTGTTTTTCCTGCACCATTTGGCCCAATAAACCCTACGACGTCCCCTTCATAAACCTTAAAACTCATATCTTCTACCACTTGTACATTCCGAAAAGATTTACAGATCTGAGAAACTTCTAACAGTATACATCTTTGATTCATAATTAATCCTCCTATATAATTCATTTTTCTTCTTGAATTATTTTACTTAGTAAATTATGTGTTATTGACCTTATAAGAACTCTCCTTTCATCATCGATTCAATATATCCCTTATTTTTACAAGGAAATATTTACTATTTATGATTACATAATATCATTCAGTATTGTTTATTGCAAGATACTGTTTTATATTCTTTTAAAATTCCCAAAAAATAACTGGATTTTAAGAAATATCTAGAGAGAAACTGTGTCATTTTGATTATTTGTTATATAACTACAATGGTTATCTTTCTTGCTTATAAATTTAGGGAATCAACGGATTTATCACGAAAAAAGTTATCATACGCTTTGTTCAAATTCATTTGTGCATTGGCAAACTCAAGGCTATTTATTTCTTTTAGAAATACAAAATTAACCTCATATTATGCAGGAGTAGGATATTTGATAGGTCTACCAGGTTTATCTTGTGAATCTTGATAAAATTTGATTCTATTAGCAAGTATTTTATTGTATACAAACTAAACACACGAAAAAAGAAAGTTACGTACTATTTGGCTAGGCAAACTAAAATGCATCTCCCATCTACCTTTGGGCTATGCTTGAAGAAGCGAATCCTTTTCGAATCATTCATTAAAATATAATAAAAAGATGGCATTTTACTAATACCATCTTTTTATACCTTGCTTCCAATTCATTTTAACTATCTTACTTTTATTAATACCATTTAAGTTGATATCGTTAAACTCCCTGATACTAAAACGCCCCCGTCAAACCCACATTTCTACTTACTAAAATACTTCCTGCTTTGTTTACATTTACTAATAGAAAAAAGTAGGATTAGAAAAAAGATCTACACTTGGTACAGTTTTACCACTAAGAATAAGTTAAACGTCATCACTAAGCATATTACACAGCATCAAATTCTCTGTTGTGGGAAACGGAAAATCATCATTTAAACCCTCTGTATTAGCCGTTGTAACATAAAGGAGTTTAGTTGTTATTAATGCCACTATTGTGACTTCACTTATTTCTGTTCCCTCTGATTCTTCACTTACTTCAATCTCCCCTGGTTCTTCGCTTACTTCCGTTTCCTCTGGTTCTTCACTTACTTCAATCTCCCCTGGTTCTTTGCTTACTTCCGTTTCCTCTGGTTCTTCACTTACTTCCGTTTCCTCTGGTTCTTCACTTACTTCCGTTTCCTCTGATTCTTCACTTACTTCAATCTCCTCTGATTCTTCACTTACTTCCGTTTCCTCTGATTCTTCACTTACTTCAATCTCCTCTGATTCTTCACTTACTTCAATCTCCTCTGATTCTTCACTTACTTCAATCTCCTCTGATTCTTCACTTACTTCAATCCCCCCTGGTTCTTCACTTACTTCAATCCCCCCTGGTTCTTTGCTTACTTCAATTCCCCCTGGTTCTTTGCTTACTTCAATTCCCCCTGGTTCTTCACTTACTTCAATCTCCTCTGGTTCTTTGCTTGCTTCAATCTCCTCTGGTTCTTTGCTTGCTTCAATCTCCTCTGGTTCTTTGCTTACTTCAATCTCCTCTGGTTCTTTGCTTGCTTCAATCTCCTCTGGTTCTTTGCTTGCTTCAATCTCCTCTGGTTCTTTGCTTGCTTCAATCTCCTCTGGTTCTTTGCTTGCTTCAATCTCCTCTGGTTCTTTGCTTGCTTCAATCTCCTCTGGTTCTTTGCTTGCTTTCATAATGTCCTTTTTCTTGTTCAGATCCATTGAAAAATATTTATTATTTTTAGTTCTTAATCTAATTAATATAATTTCTATTCTTCTAAGTAATCCAATTAATCCCTCTAAAATATGGTTACTAACTTCAAACGATTTTACTATGCTAAATAAAAATAACAATAATTGTTCCAATTCATTGAAAATCATACCCTGAGAAAAGAAAGAATTATTTAAAAGTTTCATCAATTTCCGAGTCCTCTGATTAAAAAACCTTCTTTGTTCTTTGGATAAATTTAAATAAACAAAAAACTCTTGTGATATTTGAATCATTTTTTTTAAATCCTTAGTATAAGAAGATGAGGTTTCCGAAAATACTCGTTCTAAATTTTTTTTAAAGCTCTTTAAGAAATGTATAAACTCTTTTAATTGAGATGGAGAAATTTGAATCGATGTTGTATTTGGTATACAACATCTTTTATTACCAAAAAATAACTCTCCATGTTTTTCTTTCCAGATACTCATATAATCACCTCTCCCATTCAATAGCCTATAACATACAATGCATATTGATTGAGAAAGGTACCAAAAACTGTACTATTTTTATTAAGAACATTTCCAAAATTTATTGCTCCTCATCACAAGCTAATTAAGCACTTGTCTCGTTATATCCTATTCAATTAATTACATCATTTTAGTTATATATAATTAAAATAGACAATCGTTTTCATATATAAATAAACATAATTGCCTTCTTTCATAATATATGATGCTATATCAATCATATTAAAAAAGTAGGCTTATACCTACCAACACTACTCTACATCTGAAATTTTCATTTCAAACCTTCACAATTTGAGGAAGGAAATTTCCAGCGGGTGATTACAAAAATATGATTTTAGTAATTACGTTTTCTTAAAATTAAATGAACCTAGTTATCTGTAATTACATTTCACTCTGCGATATATTGTAATTATGAAAATTAAATTTTGACATGATAATATTTCCTGTTGGAGCTAATTTTTGAGAAATTGATTGTATCACATTCATTAATTGATCTGGCTCAATAGGGGATGATAAAAATACAATTTGAAACTTTTTCTTATCTAATACTTCATTTAATTTGTTATAATCAATACATATTGTAGGGGCTATTTTATTCGCAAAAACTGCAGCTTTTTCATTACTTTCCACTCCGGATATAGAAGCTTCTGGATATCTTCTTTTTATTTCTAATAAAGTTGCGCCACATCCCGCGCCAATATACAGAATATTCATTCCTTCTTGGGGGACGTCTGCTACAACGCGATCTGCAATTTCTAGTAGGTCGTAATGTATAAAGAGATTTTCTTCAGAAAAACCCCATTTCTCATAAAACTTTTTACTATTTTTATTTAAAACTATAGAAAAATGAATATTATCCTCTTTCCATGAAGCACTTCCATAATGATGAATAAACGTGTCCCTGCATAAAAATAATTTATAACCTTTTTGATATATTCGAAGTGATATATCATCATCTTCGTAGTTCCCAGGGGTAAAACGTTCATCTAACAACCCGATTTCATCTAATACTGTTTTTTTGATAAGCATACAAAATCCTATTAATTTCATACGCTCCTCCCATTTCTCACTATTGCTTTGATTAACCTCACTTGCAAATTCCTGCATTTCTTGCATATTCGTATAAAAGGTCGGAATTGCACTATAATAAGAGGCACTATTAGTTACCGGTCCAACTGCTGCAGTATCCTTTTCTGCATACAAACAGTTAATTAAGTTTTTTAACCAATTTTTCGTTACCACTACGTCATTATTCAATAACAGTATATTTTCGCCTTTTGCTTTTCTAATCCCTTGATTACATCCCTTTGGAAAGCCCATATTCTCTGCATTTTCAATCATTAAAATATCCTGTTGTTGTTGTAACCATTGAACAGTCCCGTCAGTTGAGGCATTATCAACTACTATTAATTCATACTCTTGTTGATCCGTATATTTTCTAATACTATCAATACATTCTTTCGTATATTTTAATTGATTATGCGTTAATATAATTATACTTGTAAGCATGAAACCCTTCCCCTTTCAGCAACCATGATATTATCGAATGCAACCCCCTATTTCACTAAGCTATGCTTTTAATATCACATTAAAACATTTTCTATTACTTTTAATATTAGGGGGAATTTAGGATGAATCGTGCTACCTATTCATTACAAGAACTAGCTTTTTCTTGTTCCTTTATTTATTTATTTATTTATTTATTTATTTATTTATCACAAACCAATGAATGTGTAATTCTCATGCATAACAGGCATTTTGTATAAACAGGGAATTTATTATCTTGTCGCTACATGACACTAATATACTCCATTTTAGTTTTCATATTTCAAAAAACAAAATCATAAATGTTAAAAATCCTCTAATTTAGATATTTCATGTATAAATATAGAAAAAAACAAATTGGGTTTTACTCATTTTTTAGTTCTAAATAACATTCATCTCTCTTTAAACATAATTGAATAACATCTTCAATGATGCCTTGATTTTCATCTAAACATCTTTAATAACATTTAACAGCTGCATTATATAATTTATGGATTTTGTTATCCATTGGTATAACTTTTTTATTTAATTAAATAAAAAGAGCGCCTTAAAAGTGATTTTTTTAAACTTTAAATTTTCGCTTTTTTAGCGACGAGTTATAAATAAGTGAAGATCCCAAATTATTATATGTAACATGCATAAAATTGTTGAATAAAATCTAAAAGTAGCTAGCAAATGTTAATTGCTTCTTTTAACGAGAAGAAGCAATTAGGAAATAACTTCAAAATAGCAGTATTTATTTAAATGGAAAAATATTAAGTTTCATAATTCCCCTTATACATTTATCCCTATCTTTTGTATCAACTCACCAATTATTACTTCATACAAAATACAAACCGAATTCAAATCATTAACAATAAGATAATTTTTGCTATTCTAACATTCATAAATCACTTTCCACATCTAATTAAAATAATATTTATAGAAACTAAAAAAGAATCCTAAAAACTTAGGATTCTCTTAATATCCTCTAAGGTACGAAACTGGTAAACCGCCCCATGCCTTAAACAGAATTTTAATATTCATTTTACTTTTTTATAGGTTATTGAAGTTTTATTATATTAACATTCGCTCCCAGTATATTTCTAGCTCCCCCTGCAGTATTAACCAATGTTAATACATTAGGATCTGCACCTGTTGTTAATATTGCTCCTGATGTTAATACTGTCATAGAACCAGAAGGCTGGCTCGTTGCTCTAGATTGTGTTCCAGATACAATAGCTCCATTCAATTGAAACTCTAATTGTGCAGTCCCAGTTCCTACACCTGATGATGCTTCATAAAAAACCCAATAAGTTTGATTAGGTGCTAATATAATATCAGTTGATCCTGGCACATGAGTAATTGCGGTTCCATTTATAACAACATTAGTAGTTAAAGGGACAGCAGCATTATTATTAACAGTCACCTGTCCACTATTAATCATTTGAGCATTATTAGCAGTAATAAGTGGACCGGATGCTCCTGTTGCTCCTGTTGCTCCCGTTGCTCCTGTTGCTCCTGTTGCTCCTGTTGCTCCTGTTGCTCCTGTTGCTCCTGTTGCTCCTGTTGCTCCTGTTGCTCCTGTTGCTCCTGTTGCTCCTGTTGCTCCTGTTGCTCCTGTTGCTCCTG